>JAAELQ010000026.1 GCA_024226515.1 bacterium | reverse complement strand
TCTCGGCGCGCTTCGCGGCACGCGCGAGATGCTCGAGGCACATCACGCCGAGCATCCGGATCTTCGCTACTGGATGCTCACCCTCCGCCGGGGCGAGCTCGTGGCGCGCGCGCGACTCCAATGGGCGCGCGAGAGCCTCCACGACTTCCGCCGTCCCGGAAACAAGGAGAAGGAATCATGACCAGGAGAACGTGGATCGGGCTCGCATCCACCGCCCTCGGGCTCGTCGTCGTGCTCGCCTATCTCAACTTCGCCACGAACGTCGTCAGCCTCCCGAAGATGCTCGCGCTGATGCTGGCGTTCGCGATCGGACCGGTGGCGATCTTCGGCGTGCTGGAGATCTACAGGGAGCTCGCGCCCGGTTCTCCCGGACCCATGCTCCGCGCGGGGACCGTGTTCCTCGTGATCGCGTTCGCGCTCCTCAACCTGATGCTCGTGGTGCAGCAGTCCATCTTCATTCCGTATCGCGAGACGATGCGGGGGACGACCGACGAGGCGCTCAAGGACTCCATGCGCCTGGTCTTTCAGGGAGTCAATCAGGTCCAGCTCGGCATCGACGTGTCGTTCGACATCTTCTACTCGCTCGGCCTCGTCCTCGTCTCCCTCGTCCTGATCCGGACGACGCGGTTCGGGATGGTCCTCGGGATCTACGGGGCGGTCGTCGCCACCGGCCTCCTGATCCTCAACATGGCGACGTTCCCGACCCCGCCGGCGGAGGCCGGGCTCTTCGACCTGGGGCCGTACACCGGGCTCTGGTGGCTGGTGCTGATTTTCGGGGGGAGGATCACCGGACGCCGCCGTGGCAAGCGGCACCAGGCGCAACCGGATCCAGCCGCGTGATCGGAGCGGCGCGGGGCGCAGTCCGACGCCGCCGGCCGGTGCACTACGGCTCGTCTTCGCCGCAGGTAACGCAAACGGAAGGTGACCGTCCTCGGACGCACGCCGCCTACATTGGTGCCGGAGACAGGACTCGAACCTGTACTCCCTTGCGGGAAGGGGATTTTAAGTCCCCTGCGTCTACCAGTTCCGCCACTCCGGCATCGGCCGGATTGTACCGCGAGTCAAGGAATGAGCGCTGCTCGGAGCGCGAAGTCGCACGCACGACCGACGAATCGGTGCGCATCCGGCTACACCGGTCGGACGTCGGCGGCGCGGCGCCGATCAGCCCGCCTGCGACGCCGCGGTGAGCTTCTTCAGGACCAGAACGCCCCACAGCCCCACGGCCACTTCCAGGGCCGTATAGACAAGAAGAACGCTCGGAACTCCATCGACGACGATGCTGAGTACTCGCCCGAAGGCCAGTCCGAACATGAAGACGACGTTCGCGATTAGCGCAGTGCTCGTGAGGCTCTCGCGGAGCGCCCCGAGGACCCAGAGGACGATCATCCCCAGATAGAGCCCCATGATGGCGCGGAAGATGTGCGGCAGGTCCGTGCCGTCAACCGTGAAATCAAGCGCCTTCGGGAGCACCTGTTACTCGGCATTGTAGAGAAAATTGGCCCCGGCGCGAGCATCGCGGTACAGAATACTGCGAGCCGGCGGCGGCGCGTAGAGGGCCAAAAAGCAACCAGGAGGGGACGTGAGTATTCTCGAGAGCGGGAAGTGGCAAGCCGCATCGATCGCGGTCGGCATCGGGCTCCTTGCGGCGGTCGGTGTCGTCTTGGCCGACGAGTTCACCGTCCGGCGGATCGCCACCGGACTCGAGCAGCCGGTCTACGTCACCGCGCCTCCGGGCGATACCGCGCGCCTGTTCGTCGTCGAGGCCAACTCGGGGGGCTCGCCCTCGGGACCGACGATCGCCGAGATCCGTATCCTGCACCTCACGGGCCCGAGCGCCGGGACGATCGATCCGACGCCGTTCCTGACGATCGGTGGGATCCCGCAGCAGGAAGACCAGGGCGTGTTCTGTCTCGCCTTTCACCCGAACTACGCCGGCAACGGTTTGTTCTACGTGACCTACGCCTTCGGGTCGACCGGCGGCGAGTCGCGCGTCGAGCGCTATCAGGTGTCGGGTGCGAATCCCGACGTGGCCGACCCGGCGAGCGCCACGGTGATCCTCAAGTACCCGAAGCCGTTCTTCAATCACAACGGTGACTGGCTCGGCTTCAGCCCGAACGAGGTGGCGCAGGGGAAGTACTACCTCTATCACACGACCGGCGACGGTGGATCCAACCTCGACCCGATGGAGCTGGCGCAGGACCTGAGCACGAAGTACGGCAAGGTGCTGCGCATCGACGTCGGCGCCGACGGGCTGGCCGACGATTTCCCGGCGGACCCCGACGCCAACTACGCGATCCCGGCGGACAATCCACTGGTCGGCGTGGCCGGCACGGATCCGTCCATCTGGGGCATCGGCCTGCGCAACCCATGGCGCGCCAGCTTCGACCGCCTCACTTCGGATCTCTACATCGGCAACGTCGGCGCGAACGCCTCCGACGAGGTCGAGTTCCAGCCCGCGTCCAGCTCCGGCGGCGAGAACTACGGCTGGAGCCGGCTGGAGGGGACGGTGGTCGGGCCGAACCCCGGATCCGCGACCCCGGCAGACCAGTTCCCGATGTACGAGTGCCTCCACGGCGGCAGCCTGACCGAGTGCGCCAAGCGCTCGATCACCGGCGGCTACGTCTACCGCGGCCCGGTGCAGGAGCTGGCCGGCCACTACATCCACGCCGATTTCCTGGGAACGTACAACTTCGGCAATCAGACCGGCGAGGCCCAGGTGTTCTCGATCCGCTACGACGGCTCGGACCCGTCGATCTTCGACGGGACCAACGTCGTGAACGACGAGACGCTCAATCGCACCGCCCAGTTCGCGCCGACCGGCGGAGGCACGCTCGACTTCATCTCCTCTTTCGGTGAGGACGGGGCAGGGGACCTCTACATCGTCGACATGGGCAACCTGGGCACGCCCGACGGCCAGGGCCTCGGCGAGATCTACCAGGTCTGCGGCATCTGCGAGATCTGCCTGCCCGGCCAGCCCTCGGTCGCGGCGTTCTGCTCGATCGACGGTCTGGTGTCGGACGCCGACAGGCAGACCCTGACATGGAACCTCGCGGCGGGCGCCGACAGCTACGATGTGATCCGCGGCGACCTCAACGCGCTGCGCTCGACCGGCGGCCGGTTCGATCTCGCCGTCACCGGCTGCGTCGAGCCGGCGAGCCCGGACACCTCCTCGACCCACGCACCCGCCCCGCCGTCCGGCGAGGGCTTCTTCTACCTGGTTCGAGGCTCGAACGCGTCCGGCGACGGCGGCAGCTACGACAGCGGCGGCGCCGGGCAAGTCGACTTCCGCGACGGCGAGATCCACTCGTCGTTCGGCGGCTGTCTCTGAGTCACGATGCCGCCCATGATCGGGCGGGGAGGCATGAGAGATGAACAGACCCTTCACTCGCATCGTTCATGTAATTGCTGTGCTTCTGGCGACAGCGTCGTCTTCCGGCGCTCCAGCGTCTTCGGGGGACGGGCGCGGACCCCTGTTCGGGGACCCCGGGACGGTGCTGCAGGCTTTCGAGCGCTGGAAGGCGGCTCGCGCGCACGACGGCTCGCTGGACCGGCTCGAGATCGGCCTTGCTTATACAAAAGGGCTCTCCAGTCGGCACACGTCAGCCTACGGGAAGGCGACGCTCGATCTGCGCAGCGGCTCCCTGCAGGTCGGTGCCCGGGGACTGCCGGCCTCCGCAAACGAGGGGTACGACATCTGGCTCGTCGATCGTCGCGATGACCGTGCGGGCGGTGAGGAGACGGACTCAGGCAGTCGCAGAATCCTCGCGGGCCACATGGACGAGATTGCCGCCGCGGGAGATGGACTGCGTTGCTCGGTGGCCGTGCCGATGAGCCTCGGCTTTCAGATCGACCTGATCGTCGTGGCTCCGGCCGGTGCCGCGCCGGAAGAGCGCGGGCTTCTCTTCGGTGTCCCGAGCCTGTTTCAACGACTGCGGATGCGCGAGCTGCAAGGCCGGAGCGTGGGCTCCGGAACGCTCGGCGCGCTGGTCGAGCAAGGCGAGGACCTGTTCTTCAACGAGACGTTCGACGGCAACGGCCGCACCTGCGGAACCTGTCACCCGATCACGAACAACTTGACGATCGACGTGGAGTTCATCGACACGCTGCCCCAGAGCGACCCGCTGTTCGTGGCCGAGAACAACCCCGCGCTGGCGCAACTCGAGAATCCGATCATGATGCGGGAATTCGGCTTGATCCTCGAGAATATCGATGGGTTCGAGGATCCGACGAACAAGTTCGTCATGCGCAGCGTGCCGCACGTCCGCTCCATGGCGATGACCATCGCGTCCGATGCCGCGGGGTTCCCTCAATCTCTCGTCGGCTGGTCCGGAGACGGCGCGCCGGACGCGCCGGGAGATCTCCGGGCGTTTGCGATCGGCGCCGTGACGCAACACTTCCCGAAGACGCTGAATCGCGTCTCCGGTACGGACTTCCGGCCACCGACCGACCCCGAGCTCGACGCGATCGAGGCGTTCTTGCTTTCGCTGGGTCGAGATCAGGAGCTGGACCTCGAGAACCTCCGGTTCATCGACCCGCGCGCGGTGATCGGTCGCGAGATCTTCACCACGACGGACACCGTCAATGGAACCGTGATCGCCGGCAAGTGCACGCTCTGCCATAGCAACGCCGGAGCCATTTCCGAATTGACGCCCGGAATCAACGAGAGCTTCGATACCGGCGTCGAAACGCTGGGTCACCCGGCAGACGGCAACGGAGAGCCGCGACCGCCGGACGGTGGGTTCGGCGTCGACTTCGATCCGGCGACGGGCGGGTTCGGCGACGGGACTTTCAACCCGCCTCCGCTGGTCGAGGCGGCCGACACCCTGCCGTTCTTCCACAACAACGTCCGCGAGAATCTCGATGACGCCATCTCGTTCTACAACGACGAGTTCAACACCTCGCCCGCGGGCCTTCTTCTGGCATCGATGGATTCCGGTGGGATCGGCATCGTCATCGAGGATGAGGCGGTCAACTCGCTGTTCTCGCTCCTGTACGTCGTGAACATCCGGGAGAGCCTGCGGCTCGCGCGACAGTTCCAGCTGCGGGCCTCGGAGTTGACGGATAGCAACGCGATCGCGCGCCTTCTCGGGGCTGCGTCGGCCGAGATCGATGATGCGGTGGAGCGGATGGACGAGGACGAATTGCATCTCGACCTCATCCCGCAGCTCGAGCAGGCGAAGACCCTTACCGCGACGGCGCAGGGTACGGCGGACATGACACAGCGCAATGCGCTGCTCGCGCAGGCCATGACCATCGAGACCACGGCTCGCGACGCGATGGTCAATCTCCGTGTGTTGACCGGAACGCAGCCGGCCGGCCTGGCGTTGACGGCAGAGAACTCGTCGACGCCCTGGCTGGATCCCGGCGCGGCGACGGCGCCCGGCATCCGGTTCTACCGCGTCGAGGGTATCCGGAGAATCAGCGTGGAGCGGACGAACGACGACGTAGTGCTTTCCTGGTCCGAGTAGACGCAGAGCCACACTACAGGTTCCGGCGGGAGCTCGCTCACAGACACTCCGCTTCAGATCGCCTGGTTCAGCACGGAACGAGAACGCGGAACGGCTCGACGACGCCGACCCCGGAGGCGAAGTTCTTTAGCCGGGCCAGCACGGTCTCCGTGATCTCGATGCCCTTCGGTGCGATCCGTAGCCCGTTGCGGGTCATCACGTCCTCGTCGAGCAGCATTCGGGGCGTCAGGCCGGCTACATCCACGACACGCGATTCGGCTCGCTCCCCGTAGGACTCGACCCTGCGCAGGAGATCGATCAGCCCGGGATGGAACCCGGGCTCCGCGTCCTCCATCTGCTGCAAAGCCTGCACTCGCGGAACGCCGCGCGCCCTTACTCGGTCGAACTCGTTGGCAGCGCGCAGGATCTGACTCCCCAGCACCTCGATCGGCCAGTCCGGAAGCGCCTCGGGAAGCTCGACGAGCTCCGGCCCTTCGAGTTGTCCACCGATCATGCGGGCGACGGTCTCGAGCCTGGGGATCTTGCTCAGCAGCCGTGCTGCCAGTTGCGGATGCGTGGACCACATCTCCTGCTCGGCCTCGCTCAGCTCCTGTCCCGCCTCGACGCGGGCCAGCGTCTCGTTGGGTAGGGAGACGCATCCGACCTGGGACAGTAACGACGCCACGCGGATCTGCCAGGTGGCGTCGAGCTGGAGCATCGTGGCCATCTCTTCCGCACACTGCCGCACGCGAGCAGCCTTGCTGAACGCGTCCGGGTTGACGACACCCAGCAGCTCGGTGAGCACTCCGACTGCGCCGCTGAGGGTGCTCTCGAGCAGCTCGCGCTCGGCGAGGATCAGGCGGTTCATCTCGAGACCGGAGTTGATCGCTTCGGTCCACTGGGGCAGGGGACAGGGCTTGGTCAGGAAGCGGAAGATGTGACCCTCGTTGACGGCGGCGATCGCCGCTTCGAGGTCCGACTGGCCGCTGAGGATCATGCGGACGGTGTCCGGGGCCACGCGTCGAATCTCGGACACGAGAGTGGCGCCGTCCATCTCCGGCATGCGCATGTCGGAGACCACCACCGGGAACGGACCCCGCTGCTCGAGAAGCTCCAGGGCTTGCGAGCCGCTCTCGGCGACATGTACCTCGAACTCCTTGCGCAGTTGTCTGCGGAGTGCGTCGAGTACGTTTCGCTCATCGTCGACGAACAGCACGCGCGGCTTCACGATGCGGCCACCTCCAGCAGCTCGGCCGTCGCCTCACACCATCGCGGCCAGTGCTCGTCGATGCCCAGACGTTGTAGATGCGTCATGTCCAGGCAGTCCGGAGGCTCCGCGTCCGGAGCGGCGGAACCCGCCGCGACGGCGAGCGCGCTGGCCACGTGCACGACGGTGTTGAGATCGAGGGTGTCCGTGTCGGAGTCCCCCGGATGGTTGTGGTAGGCGATCGCCTCGATGATGCCGTCCGATAGTCCCCAGCGGCCCGCCAGGTAGGCACCGACCTCCGCATGGTTCGTCCCCAGCAGCTCGGTCTCGGCGGCGCTGAACGTCGTGTCGCCCGCGGCGACCCGGATCAGTACCTGGCGAAACTCGTCTCTGGCGTGGTTCGCGAGCAGTAGCTTGCCCGTATCGTGAAGCGTTCCGGCCAGCCCCGCATCCTCCACGAGCTGGCTGTCCATGCCCTCTTGCTCGGCGACCAGCCGGGCCAGGCGCGACGTCAGCAGGCTGTGCTCCCAGAGGTGTCTCACCGAGAACCCGGGCAGCTCGATGTCTTCGTACTCCGCGAACACGCTGACGCCGAGCACGATTGCGTTGGTGGTATCCAGGCCGATGTAGGCCGTGGCACGTTCCACATCGGTCATTGGCCGGCGCAGCCCGAAGAACGGCGAGTTGACCACCTGCAGGATCCTGGTGCTCATTCCCGGGTCCTGCCCGATCAGCTTCCCCACGTCGCGCAGGCTCGCGTTGGGCTTCTGCAGCTCGGCGACGACCTGCTGGAACAGATCGGGGAGTGCGGGCAAGCTATCCGCCCGTGCGATCAAGCTGCGCACGGCCTGATTGCCCAGTAGACCACGCAGCCTCTCGGCGCGCCGGATGGTCCACTTGAGCTGCTCCGGATCGCAGGGCTTGTGCAGGAACTGATGCGTGGAGCCGATCGATCGCAGCAGGGCTTCCTTGCCCGTCTGGGCCGAGAGGATGATGCGGATCGTATCCGGGTAGCGCTCCTTGACCAGCGAGAGCAGCTCGGCGCCGTCCATCCCCGGCATCTTCATATCGGCGACGACGATGTCGAAGGGGCCTTTCTCCATCTCCTGCAGCCCCTCGGCCCCACTGGTGACGAACTCCATCTGCCATTCCTTGCGCAGACTGCGCAGCAGTCGGCGCAGGCCATCGAGCACCTTGGGCTCGTCGTCGACGAACAGGACACGTCTCACGACACGTCCTCGAGCTCCGTCCCGGCGCCGGCCACCGGTAGGCGGATCCAAAACCGCGTGCCGCCTCCCTCCTCGGAGTCGACTCGGATGGTCCCGCCGTGCTTCTTGGTCACCACCGTGTAGGCGATGCTCAGACCTTGCCCGGTCCCCTTGCCGACCTCCTTGGTCGTGAAGAACGGATCGAAGATGCGCTGCTGCACCTCGGAAGGCATGCCACAGCCGTCGTCCTCGACCTGGATCTCGACCTCGTCGCCTGCGGCGGAGCTGCGGATGGTGATCCGCCCCTTGCCGTCGTGTTGGCCCTTGTTCTTGTCGCCGATCGCATGCGCCGCGTTGACGATCAAGTTCAACATGACCTGGTTGATCTCGCCGGGCATGCAGGTCACTTCGGGCAGGCCGGGATCCAGCTCGAGTTGCATCTCCGCCACGTACTTCCACTCGTTCTTGGCGACCGTGACCGTGCTCTTGATCGCTCGGTTCAAGTCGATACTCCGCATCTCCTGCGCAGGGTGGCTGAACTCCTTCATCGCGCGGACGATCTCGGCGATCCTCTGGACTCCCTCGAGGGACTGCGCGATGGCGCTCGGGATCTCCTCGCTCAGGTACTCCACGTCCGCCTGCTCCATGGCCTGGGCAGCCTCGGCGATCAACGGCGTATCGTCTTTCTTACCGCGCAGCTCGGCGATCAGCGCCGCCGACTTCTCCAGGTACTGCGAGAGATCTTCGAAGGACTCCTTGAGAAAGCGGATGTTGTCGCTGACGTACTGCGTCGGCGTGTTGATCTCGTGTGCCACGCCGGCGGCGAGTTGGCCGATGGCCTCCAGCTTCTGGGCCTGGCGTAGCTGGTCCTGGAGCTGGATCTGCCGGCTGACGTCGCGCTTCACGGCAACGAAGTGGCTGATCTCCCCCTGCGCATCACGCACGGGGGATATCGTCGCTTCCTCCTGGAACAGGGTGCCGTCCTTGCGACGGTTGACCAGCGGGCCGCTCCATGTCTCGCCGCTCATCAGCGTTTTCCACAATTGATGGTAGTAGTCGTCGTCGTGCTTACCGCTCTTGAGGATGCTGGGATTCTGCCCGATCGCCTCGGCACACGTGTAGCCGGTAACCCGCTCGAACGACGGGTTGGCATACTGGATGCACCCCGCCGCGTCGGTGATCACGATCGTCTCGTGCGCTTGCTCGACCGCAGTAAACAGCCGTAGCAGTTGCAGCGTCTCCGGCGCGTGGTGGACGGCGTCCGAGCCGACAGGGCACCGGGCATCCTCAGGGGCCGCCGCCGCCGCGTCCAGAGATCGAGCCGCGGGCGGGGCCATGACTTTACTGCTCATCGACGGAGTCTCCCGTTCTCGCGCTGTACCTCCGCGCATCTCCTTCCGCGGTTCCGCTGCGAACCGCGGCCTCAGGCTCCTAGGTATCGGCCACCGCGGCCGGGAACTTGACCACGAACTGCAAAATGCCTCTGACCGCGGGGACCGATGCGGTCCCTTTCGGGGCAGCCGGTCCATCGATCCCGTCGGCATTCCGGCCAAGATCGCGAGGGCGATGGTGGACCCTGACGGTGTCCGATCAGGGGCAACTCGACGAGACGACCTTGGTCGTCGTGCCGCAGGCGAACGAGGCGGCCGTGCCGTGGCGCTCGATCCCGTGGCCGTCCGCGCCCCAGCTGCTCTCGTACACCCGGGTGGCGTCCGTTCCGACGACGAGGAAGAACAGGGACTCGCCGGGAACGCCGGACCAGGTCAGCGATCCCGTGACGCCGATGTCGCATACGGTCTCGCTGATCGCGTGGCTCGACACGGCGGAGAGCGGGCCGGCCAGCAAGTTGTAGTCGAACGACTGACACGCGTTCGCGTCCCACGCGATCTCCAGTACGCTTCCCGTCGCGTCGGCCCGGCCGGCGGTCAGCGTGCCGTCCTGCGGGGGGAGGGGAGCGTCGAAGTTCTCGATCGGGTCTCCCGGCGTCAGGTCCCTGCCGTCGAAGCCGACGAAGTCCGCGGCGTAGCGTCGCACCTTGAACACGTTGGCGTTGTTCGGGTTCTCGCCCTGCGTCAGCACGCCGTTCGGGCTGACGGGCGAGACGTACTCCCACACGACCTGTTCGTCGTCGGTGACCTCGAACAAGTGGCCGTTGTCTCCCTCGCAGATCAACGTCGTGCCGTTCGGTTGACGCTGGGCGCCCGAGATGATGCGCGAGTAGAAACCGGGGTCCGGTACCTCGGGATAGCGCCAGGTGGGGGAGGCCGGGCCGAACGGTTGCCCGGCGGTGAGCGCGTAGCTGCCGTCGGGCTCCAGCGGGGGGACGATCTCGAGCACGCTGGACAGGTCGTCGCCCGGCTGGTTGACGCCGTTGTTGAATACGAGGAAGTTGCCCGCGCCGGGACGGTCCGCCTCGATCCACTGAGCGTCGTGCTGCCCGTAGAGCTGCTGATCGTTCGTCGTTCCGCGGCCGTACGCGCGCGGGTTGCCCCAGCGGTAGAGCAGGTCGCCGCCCATGCCGGAGTTGCCGCCCGTGTGTCCGGCGGCCTCGGCGGTCGTCGTGCTGTGGTCGATGACCCAGAACTCGCCGAAGTTGTGGACGCTGACGACGATCTGGTCCAGCTCGGCGTTGTAGTCGACCGCGTTGCCGTGCTGCCAGTCCGGGTTGGGGCCGATCATGTAGTTGACGTCGATCCGTTCGGGGTGCTCGGCGACCACGCCGTAGTCGTCGAGCGCCGCGTTGAAGTTCTGGATCAGGTGATCCCACACCCGCCACTCCCAGACGACGTTGCCGCCCGTGGGGCCGTCGGGTTCGATCTCGACGATCGTGTCCGGCCACAGGTCGCCGTTGAGCTGCGCCGGATCGCGTCCGGCCTGGATCGCCTCGGCCTGGGTCCTGTGCTCCCACGCGATGAGCAGCACGTTGCCGTTCGGCAGCGGCTCGATGTCGTGGTGCGCGACGTGGTCCTGCGTCGAGTACTCGAACAGCCAGACGAGGTTGCCGTCCCAGTCATATTCCTCGATCCGTCCCCCCACGCCGGCGCCGCCCTGGAAGTTCGACGGAGGCGGGTTGAAGCGCGTGGCGCGCACCAGGTGCCCCTCGTCGTTCAGGTAGCCCATCAGTCCCGGAGGAGCGCTCGCGGTCCAGGAATTGACGAGCAGTCCGCCATTGTCGATCAGGTAGGTGGCTTCGGTCTGTGCCGGGGACATCAGGGTGTAGCCGGCGAACGAACCCTCTTCGTGGGCGATCAGGCCGACGGTCGGTTGCGCCGCCGCGCTCCCGGCGAGAATCGAGGCCAGGCAGAGTGCGGTCCGGCAGACAATCGCTCGGCTACGGCGCATCGCTCCTCCATCCGGGGACCGGCGGCACGCCCGACCCACTCGACGACACGGTTGGAGTGTACGGCGATTCGGTCGCAGACGAGCGGAGTGTGGTGCCGCCGGCCGTCGAGGCTGTCGTCGACCCGACGCGCCTGGCGCCGTTCGCTATAGTGGCCGCGCGCGCCGGGGAGAGTCGCCATCGCCACAGACAACGACAGGCTGAAGCGGGTATCGACGATCGTGCTGGGGCTGATCCTGGTCCTGCTCGTCGTGCGGCTCGGGGCGCACGTCGTCCGCTTCGGCAACGAGTCGTTGCAGATGGACTTCGCCGCGTTCTACACCGCGGGCGAGGCGGCGTCGCGCGGCCTATCGCCGTACGTGAACCACGTCGACGCGGACCCTCCGTTGTGGGACGGCGTGGACGTCTACCGTCATTCGCGTTTCCTCTATCCGCCGCCCGTGGCGCGCATGTTCCAGTCGCTGACGCTCTTTTCCTACGCCGCGGCGAAGTGGTTGTGGATGGTCAAGGCGCTCGTCGCGCTGGCGCTCGCGCTGTGGGTCGCGCAGCTCGCGGTCGACATGCGGAAGGGCGCGTGGCGCCGGCTGATCGTCGCCACCGTGGCCGTGGGATCGTTCCCGTTGCTCGCGCTGCTCGAGCGCGGCCAGGTCGACACGGTCACGTTGCTGTTGCTGGTCGTCACGATCGCCACGCAGGGCGACGAGCGTCGGTCGCCGTGGGGTGGTCTGTCGCTGGCGCTGGCGGTGTGGATCAAGCCGCACTGCGTGTTCCTGCTTCCGTTCCTGCTCCTGCGCCGCCGGTGGCGCTGCCTGACCGGCTTCGGCGTCGGCGCGGCGGCGCTGTTGCTTGCGGCGGTCGTGTTCGACGGTCCGGGGGCGATCTCCGGGTATGTCGGGGACGAACTG
Source organism: bacterium (assembly GCA_024226515.1). Taxonomy (GTDB): domain Bacteria; phylum Acidobacteriota; class Polarisedimenticolia; order Polarisedimenticolales; family Polarisedimenticolaceae; genus JAAELQ01. The sequence continues at coordinate 12,298 of JAAELQ010000026.1, read as the reverse complement.
CCGCGCATCTCGCGCTACGGCGAGGGAGGATCGCGCTCCATGCTCGCCCCACCCGTCGCCGTGAACGCGCTCGCGGGAGGTCTCGAGCCGGGGCAGACGATCAAGGACGGCCGGGTCTGGGCGCAGCAGGCGCTGGAGTTCAGGCTCAACGCCGGCATCGTGCGCACCTCGCTGGGGCGCTCGGTGTGGAAGGGCTTCGACGGGATCGGGTTGCCGATCGCACCGGCCCAGGTCTCGCTCGTCTTTCTCGCGCTGGGATTCTTCGTCATCGCCGGCTGGCAGCGGTGGTGCGGCCCGCCGCGCGGCAAGTCGGCCGAGCTGGCGTACTGGATGGCGGTGCTGGTCGTGATCCTGCTCGCCGCGCCCGTCAGCTGGGCCATGGGTGTCGTGTGGATGTTGCCGATCGTCGTGCTGGTCGTCGGCCGACGCGACGCGCGGCAACTCCTGCGCTCCGTACCGCTGATGCTCTGCGCGGCCGCCGTCGTGTTTGCCGCGCTGCCCGACGCCGCGACGGATCTGCTGCTCGCCCCGTTCGGAACGCAGGTCGCCGGGCTGCGCTACGTCCTCGCCGAGCTGCTCGCCCTGGCCGGGTTGCTGGCACTGTGGAGAGCCGAGCCGGATCGGTAGAATGGAAGCATGAATCGAACGAGACGAGCTCCGGGAACGCTGTGCGTCCTGCTCGCCGTCGCCGCGCTCTTTGCCGTCGTGAGCATCGCGGAACCCGAGGCGCCGGACGAGACCGCCGACGCCCGGCAGCGAATGGTGCGCGACCAGATCGAGAGCCGCGGCGTGGAGGACGCGCGGGTCCTCGCGGCAATGTCGAAGGTGCCGCGTCACGAGCTCGTCCCGGCCGAGATGCGTCCCCATGCCTATTCGGATCGCCCGCTGCCGATCGGTCTACGGCAGACGATCTCGCAGCCCTACATCGTGGCCTACATGACCGAGCAACTGAAGCTCGAGGCCGGCGACCGGGTGCTCGAGGTCGGCACGGGCTCGGGCTACCAGGCCGCGGTGCTGGCGCAGATGGGGGCCGAGGTCTGGTCGATCGAGATCGTCCCGGAGCTCGCGCAGCGCGCGGCGCGCGACCTGGCGCGCATCGGATACGACGAGGTCCACGTGCGCGAGGGCGACGGCTACCGCGGCTGGCCGGAGCACGCCCCGTTCGACGCGATCATCATCACCGCCGCGCCGCCGCGCGTCCCGCAGCCGCTGGTCGAGCAGCTCGCCGTCGGCGGCCGCATGGTGCTGCCCGTCGGTGAGAACTATCAGGAGTTGGTGCTGATCGAGCGCACCGAGAAGGGGGTCGAGCGCTCGCGACTCATCCCCGTGCGTTTCGTGCCGATGACCGGCGAGGTGCGACGGGGCGGCGAGTGACGGGCGAAGAGCTCGAGGGCGCGCTGCTACGCATCGACGGCCACGGGTACAAGGCGTACAAGGCGATCGCCGGATGCTACGCGCTCGACGACGGCCTGACCCTGTTCGTCGATCACGTACAGGGCGACCCGTTCGCGGCGCCGTCGAAGCTGCGTGTCCGGGTCGACGCCGCACGCGCCCGTCTCCCGGCGCTCGGCGACACGGACGTGCGGCGCATCGCATTCGAGGACTATCTGGCGCGCCGCGTGGCCGACGCCGTCGAGCGGCGCCCGCGCGGCGGGCGCGGCAGCGGCCGCAGCGGCGAGATGTCGATCGACGCTGGCGGGCAGATCGTGCTGCAGCGTACGTCCGTCGTTCTGACGGACGACTGGGTCGAGGCGCGGATCTACGTCGGCTTACCCGGAGACGGGCGGCGTGTGCTGGGCCGGCAGGCTGCCGAGATCCTGTGCCGCACGCTGCCGCGAATCGCGCTCGGCGCGTTGTGCGCCGACAGCTTCGAGGAGGACGCCGCGCGGCGCTTCGTCGACTGCGTGGACAACCAGGAGGGCCTGCGCGAACAGCTGGCGGCCCGGGGCCTCGTTGCGTTCGTCGGCGACGGCGCCGTGCTGCCGCGCGCGTCCGGCGCCAGCGACCGGCCGCTGGACCGCGAGCGCGCGGTGCCGTTCGTCACGCCCGAGGCGCTGCGCGTCGCTCTGCGCCTGCGCAACCCGCTCGCCACCGACGCCGGCACGGTCGACGAGCTGCACGGCATGGCGATCCCCGAGGGCGTGACGCTGATCGTCGGCGGCGGGTACCACGGCAAGTCCACGCTGTTGCAGGCTCTGGAGCACGGGGTCTATCCGCACGTGCCCGGCGACGGGCGCGAGCAGGTCGTGACGCGCGGCGACGCGGTCAAGGTGCGCGCCGAGGACGGCCGACACGTCGCGTCGGTCCACATCCGGCCGTTCATCTGCGACCTTCCGCTGGGGCGCGGCACCGACGAGTTCTCGACGGACGACGCCAGCGGCAGTACGAGCCAGGCGGCGAGCATCGTCGAGGCGCTGGAGGTCGGCTCCCGGCTGTTGCTGCTCGACGAGGACACGTCCGCGACGAACTTCATGGTGCGCGACGCCCGCATGCAGGCGCTGGTGTCCAAGCGACACGAGCCGATCACGCCGTTCATCGATCGCGTGCGGGAACTGTACGAGAGGCACGGCGTCTCGACCGTGCTGGTGATGGGCGGCTGCGGCGACTATCTCGACGTCGCGGACCACGTGATTCTGATGCGGGACTACGAGCCGCACGACGAGACGCAGGCCGCGCGACGTGTCGCCGCCGAACACGGCACCGGCAGACGCAGCGAGGCGCCCGCTCCGATGGAGCTGCCCGCGTCGCGAGCCCCCGATGCGCGCAGCTTCGACGCTTCTCGTGGTCGTCGCGAAGTCAAGATCGACGCGCGTGGGATCGACCGCATCGAGTTCGGGACGCAGTCGATCGACCTTCGCGGGATCGAGCAGATCCGTGTCACGAGCCAGACGCGCGCGATCGCTCACGCGATCCACCTGGCGTCGAAGCGCTTCATGGGCGGTGGCGCGACGTTGCGCGAGATCGTCGATGCGCTGGACGCGCTGTTCGATCGCGAAGGCCTGGACCTACTGGATCCGTACCACGCCCCGGGGCGACACCCCGGCAGCTTCGCGCGGCCGCGGCGCTACGAGATCGCCGCAGTGGTCAATCGTCTGCGCACGCTGCGTACCCGGCGCCCCGGATAGCAGCGGATTCGGCGTCCGCTGTTCCGTGGGGCGCGCCGTGACGGCCATTGACCCCGGGCGGGGGGGCGCGATATTCTCGGGCCATTCACGGGGTTCTGCCGCGTCCTGTGCGGCAAAAATCGGCGGTGCGGTTGATGCTGGGGCAACGTCTCTCCGACAGGTACGAGATCGTCGACGAGCTGGGTCGCGGCGGCATGGGAGTGGTTTACCGGGCCCGAGACCCGCGCCTCGATCGCGACGTGGCGATCAAGCTCATCGCTCCCGCGCTGCTGACGCCGGTCACCGAGGAGCGGTTCAAGACCGAGGCGCTCGTCGTCGCGCAGATGGACCATCCCGCCATCGTGCCGATCTACGACGTGGGGCACCACGAAGGATCGCTGTTCTTCGTCATGCCGGTCGTCGCGGGCAGCAGCCTCAAGGACCTGATCCACGACGATCGACCGCGCCTGGGCGACGTCCTGGAGGTCGCGATCCAGGTCGCCGAGGCGCTGGAGTACAGTCACGCCCGCGGCATCGTCCACCGCGACATCAAGCCCGAGAACGTGATGGTCCAGCGCGGCGGCGACCCGCTGCGCGTGCGGGTGATGGACTTCGGGTTGGCCCGGCACACGAAGGTCAGCGGGTTGACCAAGACCGGCATGGTCATCGGCACGCTGCGCTACGTCAGCCCCGAACAGTTGATGGGCAAGTCGACCGACGGGCGCTCGGACATTTACTCGCTGGGCGTCACGTTGTATGAATGCCTGACACGCGAGGTGCCGTTCACGGGCGACCTGCAGGAGATGCTGTACCGCATCGCCCACGAGGAGCCGCGCTCGCCGCGTTCGCTGGGCGCGGACATCGACGACCGACTCGAGGCGATCATCCTGAGCTGTCTGCAGAAGGACGCCGGGTCGCGCCCGCAGACCGCGTCGGAGCTGGTGCGTGGGCTGCATGCCTATCGCGCGAGCCTGCGCGACAGCGAGAAACTGCGCTCGATCGTGGGGCTGCGCTCGGTCGAGCTGCCCCGCCCGCAGGGAACGCCGTTCATCGGCCGCAAGGACGAGCTGCGCCTGTTGCAGCAAAGGCTGAACGACGCGCTCGACGGAGAGTGCCAGTTCGTCGTCATCTCCGGCGAGTCGGGCGTCGGCAAGACGCGGATGCTGGAAGAGCTGGAGAACCTCGCCCGCGCCCGGCATATCCGCGTGCTGCACGGCCGCTTCGTCGAGCACGACGCGACGTTCCCGTATTACGGCTTCTGCGAAGCGATCCAGGAGTTCTTCCGTCGCAAGGAGCTGGGGACGAGCCATCCGTCCGCTTTGCCCGACCTGTCGGACCTGGCGTCCGACCTGATCTCCCTGTTCCCGATGCTGAGCGAGATCCCCGCCATCGGCGGAGGTGCGGCGAGTTCTCCCGAGGTGGCCGCGAGGTCTCCGGCCAAGTTGGAAGACGGCACGCAGATCTTCGAGCTGCTGGCCCGCACGCTGATCCGGCTCGCGGCCGGGCGTCCGCTGGTGCTGTTGCTCGAGGACCTGCACGGCGCCGAGGCGTCGATCGACGCGCTGCAGTATGTCGTGCGGCGCCTCGGCGCGACGCCGACGTTGATCGTCGGCACGTACCGTTCGACGGAGGTCGATCGGCGGCACTCGCTGAGTCGCATGCTGGACGGCTTCCAGGGCGACCGCCGCTTTCAGTCGATCGAACTGCAGACGATGAGCGCCGACGAGCACCGCGAGTTGCTGGCCTCGCTGGTCGGCGGCGCGGACGTGGTGAAGGTGCTGGCGCGGCAGCTCTACGAGGCCAGCGAAGGGAACCCGTTCTTCACCAAGGAGCTGGTTCGCTCGTTGCGTGACGCGGGCAGCATCGTGCAGGACGACACCGGCTCGTGGAATCTTTCCGGCGGCACCGACATCTCGTCCGACGCGCTGCCCGCGACGATCGGGCAGGCGGTGGAGAAGCGCATCGGGCGCCTGCCGGAAGACCTGCGCAAGATCCTCTGCATCGCCTCCGTGATGGGCAAGACGTTCGAGTATCGCGACCTCGAGACGTTGACCGGCAGCCACGGCGACCTGGACGACGCGGTGGATCGCCTGGTGGATGAGGGGTTGATCGAGGAGGACTCGCGATCGCGTATCGATCGGCTGATCTTCTCCAGCGGCGTCGTGCGCGATGTGCTGTACGGCGAGCTTCCGCGACGCAAGCGGCGCTCGCTGCACCGCAAGTACGCGCAGATCCTCGAGCAGCGCCACGCCGACCGGCTCGAGCGAGCGTACTCCCAGCTCGTGCATCACTTCTCGGAAGGGGATGTGCCCGAGATGACGGTCGAGTACGGGCTGCTGCACGCGCGCCAGGCGCTGGAGAAGTTCAGTTCCGAGGAGGCGGTGCGCTCGGCGAAGAAGGCGTTGGAGTTTCTCGACGACGAGTGGGAAGGCGATCGCGCTCTCGAGGGCGAGGCGCGCATTCTGCTGGCCGAGGGACACCGGCATTCGGGCGACCTCGGCGGCGCACTGAAGGAGATGGACGCGGCGATCGCGGTATTCGAGCGCGAGTCCAGGCCCGAGCGCCAGGTCGCGGTGCTGCTCGAGGCCGCGCGCATCGCGTGGCAGGCCCGGCGCACGGACGAGGGGCGGCGCTGGACCGAGCGCGGCATTCAGCTCGCGCGCGACGGGGGACATCGCGACGAGCTGCGTCAGTTCCTCTCGCTCGCGGCGACACTGGCGAACCTGCGCGGCGATGCCGCGCTGGCGAGTGAGTATCTCGAGGAGGCCGAGGGGCTGGGCGCAGGCGCGCGGACCGACGGGGCGCAGGAGGCCGTGGCCCGCGGCGGCCGCCTCTCCGTGGCGCTGGCCAACCCGGTCATCGCTCGCGCTCCCGCCGAGATTCAACTGGTCGAAGAGGCCGAAGTGCTGAGCAACGTGTTCGAGCTGCTGCTCGACACCGATGAGGTCGGCAACCTGATCCCGTGTCTGGCCGAGCGCTGGGAGGCGCGGGAGGACGGCCGGTCGTTCCACTTCAAGCTGCGCTCCGGCGTGAAGTTCCACGACGGCGAACCGCTGGATGCGGCCACGCTGAAGCATTCGATCGAGGCTGCGGTGCGCGAGGTCGCGCCGAACCTCCCGCCGGCATACTCGGCGATCGACGGCGTGCAGGACTGGGCGGACGGTGTGGTCGAGGAACTGCGCGGAATCGTCGTGCACGCGGAGGACGCGCTGGAGATCCGGCTCGCGGACCCGCTGCCGATCTACCCGGCGTTGCTCAGCGATACGCGCGCCGGCGTGGGCCGTCGCGTGGACGCCGGCGGGGAGAAGCTGGCGGGCACGGGTCCGTTCCGCTTGTGTTCGCACGACGAACGCCTGATCGCCCTCGAGCGCAACGACGACTACTGGAAGGGGACGACGGCCAACCTCGACGCGATCGAATTCCACCACGGCCGCAGCGCGGCGGCGATCGCCGCGGGGCTGCGCTCGGGCGAGTTCGACCTGGCGCGCGACCTGTTGCCCGAGGATCTCGAGGACGTCCTGCGCGACCGGCGCTTCCGCAACGGCCTGGTCGAGGCGACGCAGAAGATCACGTACTTCGCGCTGTTCAACTCGAAATCCAGCGGCGCGGGGCAGAGCGCCCCTCTGCGACGCGCGTTGTCCTACGTGGTGCGGGCGCGGGATCTCGTCTGGCGCACGCTGGGCCGCTTCGCCCAGCCGGCGACCGGCTTCATCCCGGCCGGCATCTTCGCCCACGACCCCGGCCGGCGTCCGCACCGCATCACGCGCGAGGAGGCGCGGGAGCTGATTCGCGAGTCCGGGATGGGCGAATCGCCGTGCCTGCGCGCCTCGGTGCACCCGTTGATCCAGGACCGCTACCAGTCTCTATTGCAAGCGTTGTTCAGCGTGTGGGAAGACGTCGGCGTCCGGGTCGAGGTCGTCGAGCAGGACACGGCGGGGTTCATCAAGTCGTTCTCGGAGAACGACGGCATCGACCTGATGATCAATCGCTGGGTCGCGGACTACGACGACCCGGACAATTTCACCCACATGCTGTTCCACTCCGACAACGGTCTGTTCCGCGCGTACTACAGCTCGGAGGAGGCGGACGAGACGCTCGAGGGCGCGCGCACCGCGACGCGCCCCGAGGTGCGCTTGTCGTTGTACCGACGATTCGAGAACCTGTTGTTCGGGGGCGGCCACATGCTGCCGCTGCTGCAGGACGTGGACTATCGCGTGGCCAACCCGCGCGTGCAGGCCATTCGCCTCGGAAGCGTATCGCCCTACGTCAACTACACCGACCTGGGGCGCGCTCCGACCGAACAGCCGAGCTCCGTGCAGACGCCGGACGCTACCGGCGTGCTCGTCGTTCCAATGACCTCCGACATCGACGGGCTGGACCCGACGCTGGGCCTGTCGGGCGAACACGACGAGATCCTGCCCAACGTGTACGAGACGCTGACCCGCGACGTCGGCGAAGCGCGCATCGTGCCGTGGCTGGCGGCGGAGTTCCACGCCGAGCGTGGCGGCGCCGCGTACCGCTTCCGCCTGCGCGAGAACGTGCTGTTTCACGACGGGCGTAGGTTGACGGCGCGCGACGTTCGCCATTCGTTCGAGCGGCTGCTGCTCAACTCGGAGAGCCAGAGCCGCTGGCAGTACTCGGTGATCCGCGGAGCCGACGACTTGCTCAACGGGCGCTCGCGGCAGCTCGCCGGATTTCACATCGAGAGCGCGGGAGAGTTCACCATCGAGCTCGAGCGACCGGTCTCGTTCTTCCCCGGGCTGCTCGCCTTTCGCGCGGCGTCGATCCTGCCCGAGGGAACGGCGGCGATCGGCGCCGACTGGACCGAGGGCGCGGTCGGCAGCGGACCGTTCCGTATCGCGCGCTTCGAGCCGGGCAAGCGCCTCGACCTCGAGCGCAACACGGGCTACTGGCGCGGCGGGTTGCCGCGTAGCCAGGGTCTGTCGTTCAGCTTCGGCCTGTCGCCGAAGGAGATCCTCTCCGGGTTCCGCTCCGGCCGCTACTCGCTGGCCGCCGACCTGTTTCCAGAGGACGTCGACAACTTGCGGCGCGAGTCGCGTTTCGCCGCCGGCTTCCGCGAGACGCCGAGGCTCTCGACGTTCTACCTGGCATTCAACACGCACCGCGGTCCGTTGAAGGACATGAACCTGCGCCGGCGTGTGTTGGATGCTCTCGACGTCGGCAAGCTGGTGCGGCACGGTCTGGGGCACCTGGCGACGCCGGCCCACGGACTGATCCCGCCGGGACTGCTGGGTTCCGAGCCGCTGCACTCCCAGGAGACCTCGTGGCCCCGCCGCGCGGACACGGCGGTCGACGTCGAGTTGACCGCGGCGATCCACCCGGTGTTCACCCGCGAGTACTCGCGGTTCTTCGACCGCCTGCAGGACGCGCTGATCGACGCCGGGGTCACGATCCGCCCGACGACCGAGACGATGGGAGACCTACTCGAGTCGAGGAAGCAAACGACGGTCGACCTGGCCCTCGTGCAATGGGTCGCGGACTACCCGGACGCCGACAGCTTCGTGCAGATCCTGCAGAGCGAGCGCGGTTTCATCGGGCCCCTGTGTGGGTCGTCCGAGGTGGATCGACTGATCAACCGAGGCCGGGGAGAGAAGGACTCGCCGGCGCGGCACGCCATCTACCGCCAGGTCGAGGAGTTGATCGCGCGCGAGGCGCGGTTGTTGCCGCTGTTCCACGAGCAGGTCTATCGCTTCGCCCGACCCGAGATCGAAGGGCTCAACGTCTCGTACTGGTATCCTGTCGTGGCTTACGAGCAGTTGCGCATCCGCCCGACCTGAACCGCCCGAGGGCGTACGCGCGACCGCGAATGGAGCTCGGCATGCCGCGATACCCGAACAGCGCCGGCTCGCTCTCCGACATCGGCGGGGCGGTCTACTCGTCGCTGGCGCACCGGCTCGTGACCCATGACGGGCCGGTGTATCCGCTGCACGTCGGCGACACATGGCTCGAGCCCGCCGACGGTTGCCGGATGGAGGACCTGAAGGTCGCCGAGCACCCCGGCATGCACCGCTATGCGTCGCCGCAGGGGGTTCCGGCTCTGATCGAGGCGATCGCGGCGCGCGTCGGCCGACGGACCGGCGTCGAGGTCGCTCGCGAGAGCGTCCTGGTCACGGGAGGCGCAACGGGAGGCATCGGCGCGGTGATGGGCGCGATCCTCGACCCCGGAGACGAGGTCCTCGTCCTCGCGCCGTACTGGCCGCTGATCACCGGCATCATCCGCTGCTTTCACGGGACTCCGGTCGAGGTTCCGTTCGTCGGCCCGGTGGATTCGGTGGAGACGGCCGTCGCCGCCGTCGAGCACCGTGTGACGCCCAGGACCTCGGCGCTGTATCTCAGCACTCCGAACAACCCGACGGGACGCGTGTTTCCCGAGAGCTGGGTCCGGGCGCTGGTCGAGTGGGCGGCCGACAACGATCTGTGGGTCGTCTCCGACGAGGTGTACGAGGACTACGTCTACCGTGGCGAGCACACGTACGCTCGCGGCATCGATCCACAGCGAACGTTCTCGGTGCATTCGTTCTCGAAGGCCTTCGGCATGGCCGGCAATCGTTGCGGCTATGTCGTGGGGCCGCGACGGATGATGAGCGAGCTGTGCAAGGTCAGCACGCACTCGTTCTACAGCACGCCGACGGCATCCCAGCTCGCGGCGCTACGCGCGCTCGACGGTCGTGGAGACTCGTGGGTCGCCGGCATCAAGGGCCGCTACCGGCAGCTCGGCGACCGTGCTGCGGAGCGGCTCGGCGTGGACCCGCCCGAAGGCAGCACGTTCCTGTTCCTCGATCTGTCGGGAAAGATGCCCGAGGGCGGACTGCTCGGCCTGCTCGAGGACTGCGCCGACCGAGGACTGTTCCTCGCCCCCGGCCCCAGCTTCGGATCGTACCCGAATCACGCGAGGGTCTGCTTCACCTCCGCGAAGCCCGAGCTCGTCGAGCGCGGCGTCGAGATCCTCGCGGAGATTCTCTCCCGCTGAGGGCTCGTTTCCAGGTTAAGCTCTAGACAGGTGCTGCCCGGACGACCCAAGGAGGGAGGATCCTAGGTGCCGGAGCCGCTCAGAATTCTGCTCGTCGACGACGACCCCGGCGAACGCGCCCTGGTCGAGCGTACCCTGCTCCACGGTCTCGACGGTTCGACGGTGGATCACGCCGTCTCGCGGGCGACGTTGCTCGCGCAACTGGCGGCCGAACGCTACGACGTGATCATCACCGATCACGATCTACCCGACATCAACGGTCTTCAGGTGATCGACATCGTGGACGAGCACGCCGTGCAGGTCCCGCTGATCCTGCTCGCCGGCACCGGCACGGAGGAGATCGCGATCGAGGCGCTGCGGCGCGGCGTTTCGGACTACGTGATCAAGAGCACCGAGCACATCAAACGACTCCCCGAGGCGGTGGGCCACGCGTTGCGCCGGGCGCGACTCGAACAGGAACGCAGCGCGGCGCTGGTCGCGTTGCGCGAGAGTGAAGAGCGCTACCGCGCGAGCGAGGCGCGCTACCGCGCACTGGTCGAGAACGCGCCCGAGGCGATTCTCGTGCTCGACGTCGATCGCGGCTGCTTCGTCGACATGAACGAGAACGCGGTCTCCATGTTCGGCATGGACCGCGCGGCGATCATGAGAGCCGGCCTGGCCGATCTGTGCCCTCCGCGGCAGCCCGACGGCCGTCGATCCGACGAGGCCGCGCCGGGCTACATCGGACGCGCGTTGGAAGGCGAGTGCGTCGTCTTCGAGTGGGTCCACCGCGACAGCCGGGGGCGCGACATCCCGACCGAGATCCGGCTGATCGAGCTGCCCTCCAGCACGCGGCGGCTGGTGCGCGGGAGCATCACCGACATCACGCAACGCAAGCAGATCGAGGAGCAGCTGCGCCACTCGCAGAAGATGGAGGCCGTCGGCCAACTCGCCGGGGGCGTTGCGCACGACTTCAACAATCTCCTGACCGCGATCAACGGCTACGCCGACCTGGCGCTTGCGCGCGGAGTCGAGGATCCGGAGGTCGTCGAGGACCTCGAGGAGATCCTGAACGCGGGCGAGCGCGCGGCGGCCCTGACACGGCAACTGCTCGCCTTCAGCCGCAAGCAGATCATCCAGCCTCGCGTGCTCGACCTGAACTCGTTGATCCGCAATCTGATGAAGATGGTGCGGCGGTTGATCGGCGAGCACATCGAGCTGCAACTGGGCCTGGAACCCGAGTTGTACAACATCGATGCGGATCCGACGCAGATCGAGCAGGTCGTCGTCAACCTCGCCGTCAACGCGCGCGACGCGATGCCCGGCGGGGGAAGCCTGCGCGTGGAGACGCGCAACGCGACGCTGTCCGGCGGCTCGGTGCCGGCGGAGGTCCGCCCCGGGGACTACGTCGTTCTCGCGATTCGCGACACCGGGCGCGGGATGACCGCGGAGACCGCGGCCCGCATCTTCGAGCCGTTCTTCACGACCAAGGAGCGCGGCAAGGGTACCGGCCTCGGCCTGGCCACCGTGTACGGCATCGTGCGCCAGAACAAGGGACACATCGGTCTCGATAGCGAACCCGAGAACGGCGCGGAGTTCACGGTCTACCTTCCGCGCAGCGACAAGCAGCTCGACAGCACGCTGGTGGCGGCGGCGACGTCGCCGTATGGAACCGAGACCGTGTTGCTCGTGGAGGACGAGGGGCTCGTGCGCTCGCTGGCCGCGCGCAGTCTGCGGTCCTACGGCTACACCGTGATCGAGGCCGCGAGCGCCGCCGACGCGCTGCGCGTCAGCGCCGGTCTCGAGGGCGCGCTGGATCTCGTCGTGACCGACGTGGTGATGCCGGGCATGAGCGGACAGGAGCTGGCCCAGCGCTTGATCGCGACACACCCGCAGACGAAGATCCTCTTCGTCTCGGGACACTCCGACGAGCTGGTCCAGGAGCACGGAGCGATCGAGCCGGGCATCGCGTTTCTCCAGAAGCCGTTCTCGCCCGAGGCGCTCTCGCGACGTGTGCGGCAGATGCTCGACGAGGACGAGACCTAGTCGCCCGGATGCGGCATACTAGGAGCCGGTCCGAGTCATCACCGGCATCGCGCGCATGGGTCTTGCGCGGTGCAGGCGAGGCGAGAGGAGGAAGTCGATGCTGTTGTATCGTCAACGACGAACAACGAAGCATGCGCCCGCAACCCCCATGCGCCCAGAGGGTTCCGGCGGCGTGGGG
>JAAELQ010000025.1 GCA_024226515.1 bacterium | reverse complement strand
ACCCCCGCTACCGCACTCCACGACGGCCGCAGACGGCCATCGTTCCGTTTGGTCCTTTTCTCTCGGAGGGCGATTTGCGATCGGGTGAAGCTGTTCGTCGCTTCGGCAGGTTCCGGTCTCGTTGGATCGAGGACCGTCACCGAGACGAGGCAAGTCGTAACGATCACACCTCGTTCCGAGAGAACCAGGAGCAAACGGAGTGATGGCGGTCTGCCGCCGTCACGCAGTGCGGTAGCGGGGGGTCCGGGGGGCCGCCACCCGGCGGTTCCCTCCGAGCACCGTTCCCAGTGACAACCCCGGCCACAACTCACACCCGGGGTTGAGGCCTCAGTCTGCCCGGTCGGTCGTCTCCCGAACGACCGACTGCGGCTTACGGATCACGTGCAGGAACGTACGCGCCAGGTACTCCGACACGGCGCCGACCCCGAGCAGGATCACACCGGTGGAGAACAGCACCGATACGATCAGCGCGCTGAAGCCGGGCACGACATCCTGCGTGAAGCGCAGGTAGACGTAGACCGCGCCGAGGACGAGGGAGACCAGCGACAGGCCGAGTCCGGTCACCACGGCCAGGCGCAGCGGCAGCACGGTGTAGTTGCAGACGAGATTGAACAGCACGCGTACGAGCTTCCACATGGTGTAGCTGCTGCCGCGACTGGGATCCACGTGTTGCACCTTGATCGACGCGATGCGATCGGTGATCCAGGCGAAGTAGACGTCGATGATGATGTCGTGGCGCAGCGCCCGAGTGACCTCCAGAGCAATGGAACGCCGGACCACGCGGTAGGCCGAGATATCGAAGTCGATGCCCATCACCTTGCGCGGCACGAACATCACGACGCGTGAGGCGAGCCGCCGCCAGAGACTGCTCTGCCTCTCGTGCGGGATGCCGTAGAGAACGTCTGCGTCTCGCTCCTCGAATGCCTCGAGCAGCTTTGGCAGCTCCTCGGGCGGATTCTGCAGATCCTCGTCCAGCGTGACCAGCAGCTCGCCGCGCGCGTGGCGGAAACCGCACAGGGTCGCGTTGTGCTGGCCGAAATTGCGCGTGAGTCGGATGCCGCGGATTCGTGCCTCGCTGCGGGCCAGCTCGCGGATGCAGTCCCAGCTGCCGTCGCTGCTGCCGTCGTCCACGAAGAGCAGCTCGAAGGTGCTGCCCGCAGCGTCGAGCACTGCAATCAGGCGACGCGCCAGCTCCTCGATCGTCTGTCGCCCGCGATACACGGGGACGATCAGGGACAGCCGCGGCGCGGCGCTCTCGGGGGGCGAGCCTGGGTTCACGGAGCTTTCCACCTTACAGATAATTGCGCTCGACGATCGTCCGCACAACGTAGGCTACGCCGGAAAGCACCTGCACGCCAAACACGGCGACCAGAAAGCCGTCAAACCGCGTCCAGCGCCCGTCGCGCAGCTTGGTGCGCACGAAACAAGCCACGACCGCGGCGTGCAGCAGGTAGTTGCTGATGATGTTCTGCCAGCTGAGATTGCCGTGGAGCGACCGTGCGCCGGTCTCCTGCACGAATGAGAACAGCAGCAGCCCGACCAGCAGCATCGTCGCTGCCAGGCACACGCGGACGTCGCTCCAGGCCTCGCGACGGTAGCCCAGCACGAACAGCCCCGGAAGCAGCAACGAGTTCGCGGCGCTGAGCGGCACGCTCGGTGTGTAGCTGCGCCAAGGCTGAAACCAGCCCAACGCCAGCCCGGCATCCGCCGACTCGGCGATTCGCTCGTAACCGGGGTGCAGGAAGATCACCGCGAAGTAGGCGGCGAACAGCGCGCTGCCGAGGACCAGCGGACCGAGGGCCCGTACGAAGCGACGGTCGGCACCGAACGTGAGCAACGCGATCAGCGGAAACGCGGGAGCGAAGGCGAAGAACAGGCTGGGCTTGGTCAACATGCTCAGCGCCAGAAACAGCGCCGTGCCCGTCAAGTGGCGTCCGCTGCCGCCGCGCAGGTACTCCGTGGCGTGATGGAACAGCAGCACGGCGAACGGCATCGCCGCGATCGTGGTCGAGTTGTGCCACTGGTTCGGCGGGAACTGCCCCAGGTACCAGTTCATCCCCGGCAGCGGGAGACAGAACAGGACGGCGAGGCCCGCTCCGAGCGCAAGGACCAGCCCCGGCCGCTCGGACGGCAACGCGCCGAACGACCAACGCGCGACGCAACGGGTCGTGACGAGCAGCTTCGCGACGAAGGCGAGCGTCAGGACCGCGATCGAGGCCGGGATCAGCGCCTGCGGATCGCGCGCGAACCCACCGAGCGTCGCGACGCTCAGGTAGTAGACGAAGTCCACGGGCACGATGCGCTGCTCGATACAGTCCACGATGAACTGCGCGTGCAGCTCGATATCGGTGCTGACGCGATGGGCGATCAGCCCGAACGCCAGCGCCCCGAGCAGCCCGGCGACTGCGAGGTACACCCACCACGACGCGGGAACTCGGGCGCTCACTGCCGGGGTGTCAGCAGGACCAGGCCGCCGAGAACCAGCAGCGTCCCGACCCACATCCTCGCCGAGACCGGCTCGCCCAGGAACAGCGCGCTGAACCACGCCACCAGCAAGACCGACGAGCAGGCGAGGGGGTAGGCGTAGCTAAGCTCGAGCTTCGTCAGACAGAGAATCCAGAGCGCGAAGCCGGCGACCAGCATCGACCCGGCCAGCACCCCGCGCAGCAGCGTCGCCGTCGTCAGAAACTCCCGCAACGTCACGCCCGCCGCGGAGCCCTCGCCGTAGGCGTCGACCAGCCCCTTGAACAGCACCTGGCTGCCCGTCGCCAGGGTCATCGAGAGCAGCAGGTAGACGTTTCCGACGGCGAACTGCGACATGAGCTACACCCAATGCTGCGACGGACGCGGACGTGAGTGTGACACCCGGTCGCCGCGCGTCGGCCGACGCTGCGCAGTTTACGCCCCGGTGGCTGCGGCGACAAGCGGACGCCCTCGTGTGCACCGGCCGGTGATCCGGGTTAAGATTCGCCCGGGTTTCCCCGGAAACCCGTCTTTCTCTTGCTAGCGGAGCCAGTGCCTGATGACCGAGCCGAGGCCCGACCTCTCGCTGATCGTTCCCTGCTACAACGAGACACCGCATCTGGAGCGCAGTGTTCGAGAGCTGTTGCTCACCCTGCGGAACTGGAGCGGCACGGCCGAGGTCCTGTTCATCGACGACGCGAGTCGCGACGGGACGCCGCAGTTGATCGAGCGCCTGCTCGCCGACGTCCCCGAGGCGCGCGCGCAGTACCACGAGACGAACGTCGGACGCGGCGGCACGGTCAGCGAGGGCCTGCGCCTGGCGCGCGGCCGCGTCGCCGGGTTCATCGACATCGATCTCGAGATCCACTGCCGCTACATTCCGGCCATGGTCCAGGCGATTCTCGACGAAGGCTACGACGTCGCCACCGCGCATCGCGTGTACAAGATGAAGTTCACGCCGACGGGCATCCTGCGCTGGGTGCTTTCCGTGGGCTACCGCGGCCTGGCACGCGCGATGCTGGGCAGCCCGTTCCGCGACACCGAGACGGGCTACAAGTTCTTCCGCCGCGAGGCCGTCCTTCCGGTGCTGGACCGCTGCCGGGACCGACACTGGTTCTGGGATACCGAGGTGATGCTCGAGGCTCACGCGGCGGGACTGAAGGTGATCGAGATCCCCGCGTTGTTCCAGCGCCAGCCCGGCGCCACGTCGAGCCTGCGCGTCGTGCCGGATACACTGTCCTATCTGGGCGCGGTGCGCGCCTACCGGCGCCGGAGAGCGCGGGGGGACGGCAACGGTGGGTAAGGCGTTACGCGAGATCGGCTGGGGCAAGGCCTGGCGCTACGGCTGGGGCCAGCTGGTCTCGACGATTCTGCGCAGCGGGCTCGTGCCCCCTCAGCTGCGGGCGTCGCTGCTGCGACTGTTCGGGGCGCGCATCGGTCCGGCCGCGATCGTCCACCCCGTCACGCTGTCCAACCTCTATCGCACCGGACTACGCGGGCTGGAGCTCGGGCGCGACTGCTTCGTCGGCGAGGAGTGCCTGCTCGACCTGGCGGCACCGATCCGGCTGGGAGATCAGGTCACGTTGGCCAGCCGCGTCGTCGTCACGACCCACATGAACGTCGGCTACGCCGATCATCCGCTGCAGCAGAGCTACCCGTCGAAGACCGCCGAGGTCCGGATCGGCTCCGGGTCGTTCGTCGGAGCGGGAGCCACGCTGCTCGCGGGCGTGACGCTCGGGGAACGTTGCCTCGTCGCGGCCGGGGCCGTCGTCGCCGAGGACGTGCCACCCGGAGCGGCCGTCGCCGGCGTGCCCGCGCGCGTCAGCGAACCTGCGGAGCGGGAAGGGTAGACGCATGGATCCGAAGATCATCCCGTTCAACCGTCCCGTCCTCGTCGGCAACGAGCTGGAGGCGATGCGCGAAGCGCTGGACGAGATGCACATCAGCGGTGACGGCCGCTTCACGCAGCGCTGCGCCGACCTGCTGACCTCCGAGCTGGGCGTCGAGGGTGTCGTGCTGACGACGTCCTGCACCGACGCGCTCGAACTGTCGGCCTTGTTGCTGAACATCGGCCCCGGCGACGAGGTCATCGTCCCGTCCTTCGCCTTCGTCTCGACCGCCAACGCGTTCGTGTTGCGCGGCGCGCGTCCGGTGTTCGCCGACGTCCGACCGGATACGCTGAATCTCGACGAGGAGCGGCTCGAGCAGCTGATCACGCCGCGCACCAGGGCGATCGTGCTCGTGCATTACGCGGGCGTGGCGTGCGAGATGGACCGCATCCTCGAGATCGGCGAGCGCCACGGCGTTCCGGTCGTGGAGGACAACGCCCACGGCCTCTACGGTCGCTACCGCGGTCGCTACCTCGGCACGCTCGGCCCGCTGGCCACGCAGAGCTTTCACGAGACGAAGAACTTCACCTGCGGCGAGGGCGGCGCGTTGCTGATCAACGACGCGGTTTACGTGGCACGCGCCGAGATCCTGCGCGACAAGGGGACGAACCGGCAGCAGCTGTTCCGCGGCGAGGTGGACAAGTACACCTGGGTCGATCTCGGCTCGAGCTACGCGCTGTCGGACATCCTGGCGGCGTTCCTGCTGGCGCAGTTGAGCAAGCGCGACCGGATCCAGTCGCGGCGCGCCGAGATCTGGAACACGTATCACGAGCGGCTGGCCGGCCTGGCGGTGAAGCACGGCATCCAGCTACCGCACGTTCCGCCGGAGTGCGAGCAGGCGTACCACCTGTACTACATGGTCCTGGGCGATCGCGAGCAACGCGACGCGCTGATCGCGCACCTCAAGGGTCTCGGGATCTATGCGGTGTTCCACTACACGCCGCTGCACGTTTCGCGCATGGGCCTCGGCTTCGGCGGCCGGCCGGGGCAGTGCCCGGTGACCGAGCGCATCAGCGACGGTCTGCTGCGGCTGCCGTTCTACAACGACCTCGACGAGCGGGATCAGGAACGTGTGCTCGCCGAGATCGGGTCCTACTTCGCGAAGCGGTAGAGCGTGCAGTCGTCGTAGATCCCGACCGCCGTGTAGCGCTGCTCGAGAAACTCCACGAAGGCGAACTCCGGATACTGGTGCAGGCGATAGACCCACGGGTCGTTTTGCCGCTCCATCGTCCAACTGCGTCGCGAGGCATCGACGATGAAGCCCGGTGGGCGAGTGGTCAGGTCCTGCATCAGCCTGGCCGCCATCTCGCCGTCGAGTTCCGGGCGTGGATCGAACTCGTAGTCCCCGACGATGTACTGGCAGATCGCGAACTGGCTCGCCGCCTCCATGCGGGCCAGCGAGTAGATCTCGGGCGCCCAACCCCACACGAACAGCGAGTCGCCGCCCGGGGTCTTGTCACGCTCGTCGTGCAGGCGGCCGAGCAGCTCGTCGAATCCACGCTCGTGGTGCGGGATCGAGCGGGGGCGCGGCGTGGTCTGGATCGCGCCGCAGACCCAGAGTGCGTACGCCAGCAGGACGCCCGCGGCGATCCTCGCCGTCGCCCGGCGCATGCGCGCGCCGCTCGCGGTCGCCAGGCGGAAGGCGGCCAGCGCGAACAGGCCGGCGATCGGAGGCACGAGATACTGGTAGTAGTGGAGAAAATAGCGACCGCCCAGACCGACGGCGAAACACGACGCCAGGAGGTACAGCGCCAGCAAGGGACCGGGTCCGGAGGGCGCCGTGCGCCCGCGTGCGCGGAACAGCGCCACGCAAGCCGCCACGCCGACCCCGAGCGCGCACAGGTAGGCCACCGCCGGGAGCCCGTGGTACGGCAGATCGACGAACAGCCGCGCGCCGAGACTCGTCCAGCCTGTTCCAGCGTCGGTCGCCATGGACTCGTTGCCCTGAACGTAGCGCGTCCAACGCGTGACGATCTGATCGACATAGACGCCGAGGCCGCCACCGAGGGCGAACGGAACGACGTGCAGCGCGACTGCCGCCGTCCCCCCCGCGGCGTAGACCGCGATACGCAGCAGCCCGGGCGCCCAGGCGCGCGCCGCGCCGGCCTCGACGGCCAGCAGAGCGGGAACGACGAGGACCTGCGGCAGGCACTGCAGCTTGAACCACAACGACAGCCCGCTCGCAACACCCGCCGCACCGAGCCAGACGAGGCGCCGCGAGCCGCCGTCCCGGCCGCGGACGTGGAGCCAGATGCCGAGAATCACGAACAGGCTCGAGAACCACTCGCGGTTCGCGGCAAAACCCTCGAACGGGGCCATGTAGTGGATCAGGATCAGTCCGCCGAACAGGCCGCACAGCGTGTGAGTGCCGCGTTGCACGACGTCGGAGAACAGCCACGCCAGCGCTACGCAGATCAGCAGCACGAGCACACGCACGGGGACCATCGAGTACGGGCCGAACAGCACCGCGGCGAGGCGGTACAACTCGAACGTGGTCACGGTACCGAAGGGCAACGCAAAGCCGGACTGCCCGCGTGCGATCAGATACGAGGCCGTCGCCTCGTACTGGCTCTCGTCCGGGTTCAGCGCGACCTTGTCCAGCACCGGGCCGTGCAGGGCCAGTGTAGCGACGGCGAACAGTAGTAGGCACAGCAGCCCGCGTTGCGCCGACGAGAGTTCGAATTCGGTGCCGGGAGTTTCCGTCGTCATGCGGACGGCGTCTTGTGTTCAGCGCGCGGCCGCACGGGCCTCGGCAAGCCTCGCCTGCGCCAGTTCGACGGTGGGCCCGGTCGGGGAGAGTGAGAGGTACTGTTCGAGCGCCTCGACTTCCTTCTGCGGGTCTCCGACCGATCGGGCGAAGAACGCCAGCACGTAGTGCACATCGGGCAGGTCGGCGCGGATCGCACCGAACTGCTGCAACTCCTGATACGCGCGCGCGAATCCCTGCTGGGCGCGGTCGCGTTTCATCGCTCGATCGTAGGAGGAGATCGAGCGGGAGAGGTCTCCGTCGGCGAGACGGAACAGCGCGAGACTGTAGCGTGCGCGGACGTGATCCGGATTCAGCTCGAGCGTGTGCAGGATCGTCGTCTTGGCCTCGTCGTAGCGCAGCACCCGGTAGTAGCCCCAGGCGAGGGCGACATACGGCTCGGGATTCTCGGGCTGCAGCTCCGTCACACGCACCAGCGACTCGAGCGCGCCCTCGAAGTTGCCCATCGTCGTGTGCACGGCGCCGAGATTGTGCTGCGCCACGAGATAGGCCGGGTCGCTCGAGGGCACGGACGACAGGAGCTCGCGTGCCTTGCGCAGATCGCCGGCGCGGTACGCGGCCACCCCGTCGCGAACCTCCTGCGGAAGCTCCGCGTCGCTCATGGGCGACACGACGGGCGCGTTGCTCGGTGCGGCGGTCCCGGAGGGCCATGCCGCCGGCGCCGGCTCTCGGCGCAGCATGCGGTTGTAGAACAGGGACCCGAGGACGACGAGCAGCAGCACGCCACCGAAGAGCAACACGTTACGTACGGCGGAGTTCATGCGTTGATTCCCGGTCGGGACCGAGTCGGCCCCGCGTTCGCTCAGGATAGATCTCGTCCCCGGCGACCGTCAAGCGCGCGGCATGCCACGCAGGCGATAGCTCGAGGCGGCGGCGTGGAGTTCGTCCGTCACGCCGCGATCGGCGAGAATCGCGTGCGCGGCTTCCAGCCCCGAGCCCAGCGCGGTGCCGGTCGATGCGATCGAGGGGAACGTCCGATAATTCCCCGCGAAGTAGACGTTGCTCCAGGTCGCGCTGCGCACGTCCGGGTTGCGATACCCGCGCCGGAACACCGGCGAGTACATCGGCAGCCGCAGCACGCGCGACCAGAAGGGCTCCAGCTCGAAGCCGAACACACGCCGGAAGTCGGCGAAGTACCCGGATAGAAGCTGTTCGTCCGTCTGCCGGAAAAAAGCGCGATCCCGCCCCGGAACGTGCGTCACGAAATTGAGACAGGCATCGCCCTCACGACCGATCGTCGGATTCAACGACTCGAGGCGGAAAATCCCGCACGCACTGCAATCGAGCCCGGCCAGGTTCATCCAGTAGAATTCCGGTTCGATCTTCTGCCGCGTCGCACAGATGGCGGAGACGATCGCCGTGTAGCGGATCGGTTCCAGTCCGGGGGTCGCATCCCGTCCCGCCAGTCGCAGGTACGTCTCGGTCGGCAGGGTGCTGACGACGATGTCGCCGGACAGCCGTTCGCCGCCCTCGAGCTCGATGTGGTCGATCCGCCCACCGGCGCCGGAGATCGCCGTCACCGACGCGCCGACGCGGACGTCGACGCCCGCGTCCTCGATCAGGCGCGAGGTTCCCTCACACAGCACCTTCGTCCAGTTCGTGCCGGAGATGTAGCCGAGCGGCGCCGATCCCTCGCGGAAATAGAGGCGCGCTCCGAGCCAGGCGCCGCTGACCTCGGAGCAGGGCAGTTCGAACTTGAGCCGGGACAGGCGCTCGAAGATCGCGTCGCGCACGCCGGGGCCGCCCCAGCGATCGACCAGTTCCTCCGCGCTCCGCTCGTGCCAGTCGCTCCAGTCGCTCTTGCGAAAGCTGCGCAACATCAGCCGCGCGAAACGCGCCTTGTCCGGCAAGCTCATCGGGAAACGAAGGAAGTCGACCGGATGCGCGAGGTCGTACATCCGCCCGTCGAGCTGGAACAACATGCGGATCTTGCGCCAGCGCACCTGCGGCAGCGCGCCGATCGCGTCGAGGAACCACAGCAGCACGCGGTCGCGGTGCAGGATGTGATGGTAGGCCAGCGGGTAGAACGAGCCTTCCTGACGGAACGTCCCCGCCAGGCCGCCCAGCTCGGGGCCGCGTTCGACGAGCGTCACGCCGCAGCCGGCCCGTCCGAGAGAGTAGGCGGCCGCCATCCCGGCGAGGCCGCCGCCGAGGACGACCACCGTCGGCCTGGACATCAGTCGCGTCCCGCGCGCGTGTCGTCGAGGCCGGGCCAGTCGGAGGCCCACTGCGGCCCGTACCATTGGTGCGCGCGGATGCGACGCCACATGACGCGCGCGTGGAACGCGGTCCAGATGCGATAGTAGATCTTCGCGCCGAACAGGCAGATGTGGAAGATCGGCGTGTTGAAGAACAGCTTCTTGAAGAACGACTTGCGCAGCAGCGTCTCGACGACCGATACCGCGTTGTGCTGCGCCGGGCGGAACGCGACGACGTGCTCCTCGGGCTGCATCCCGCGCACGTCGATCCGGTCGCGATCGTCGATGCCGATGCCGCGCTCGGCGCAGCGGCGCAGGTGACGGCAGCTCCCGGGGTCGATGCCCATCGAGATCGCCTGGATCGTGTCCAGGGCCACCGGGTCGGCCGAGCAGAGGATGCGGTCCGCGATCTTCGGATTGCCCGATTTCGGACCGTTGCCCTCGAGCCCGACCGTGCCGTCCATCAGCGCCAGCGTGGGCCGAACGACGTGGTTCAGGTCCGCCAGCGCGTCGTCCAGGACGAGGTGGTACTCGTGCCGCATCTTGCTGAGACAGCCCCATTGGTTCTTGAGCGCGCCGGTGATGCCCGTCTTGGCGTGGGTCTTCATCACGGGCAGGGTGATCAGCAACGCGTCGCGCAGCACGCGCGGCACCTCGACGCGGCGCAGGACGACGTTTTCCGGCGCGTCCACGAGGTCCAGCGGCTGGCGCGACATGTTGACCCACTCGACGCCGGTTCGCTGGCAGACGGCGGCCATTCCGCTCTCGTGGAAGGCCCGCTCGACGTTCTCCAGCACCTGGTCCGCCTCTACCATGTAGATCGTCCCGACGTGCTCGCGGATCTCGAGGATGAACGCCTCTGCCACCAGGGGCGACGTGATCGACCCGGGAATGAACAGATCCCAGCCGAGATTGACCTTCAGCGCCACCGTGGCCCCGGCGGGCACGACACGCTTCCATTCCGCTGCATCCAGCGCGGCGCGCACGGCAGCGCGGACGTCGCCCTCGACGGGCACCAGCGCCACCAGGGCTCGATCGGTTTGAGGTCGGTCGCTCATGAGCGCGGTATTCTAGCTCAGCAGAGCTTTGCTAGGATCTACTCTTTCCGGCCGAGTCCGCGACAGCGGTCGATTGGCCCGCCGAGGGGCAGGAGCCGTTCCGAGTGTACCGCGACAAGACAGTGATGGTCGTCATGCCCGCGTACAACGCGAGCGAGACGCTGGTTCGTACCTACGACGAGGTCATGGCTCAGGACTGCGTCGATCGAGTGATCGTGGTCGACGACGCCAGCAGCGATCGGACCACGGAGATCGCCGCGCGCCTGCCGCACGTCACCGTCCACCGGCACGAGCGCAACCTGGGCTACGGCGGCAACCAGAAGAGCTGCTACCGGCTCGCGCTGGAGGCCGGCGCCGACATCGTGATCATGGTCCACCCGGACTACCAGTACACGCCGCAGTTGATTCCGGCGATGGCCTCGATGATCGGCAACGGTCTGTACCACTGCGTGATCGGCTCGCGCATCCTCGGCGGATATGCGCTGAAGGGCGGCATGCCGCTGTGGCGCTACGTCAGCAACCGCTTCCTGACGCTGGTCGAGAACGTGCTGATGGGCGCCAAGCTCTCCGAGTACCACACCGGCTACCGAGCGTTCTCGCGCCCGCTGCTCGAGCGGCTGCCGCTGGACGAGAACTCCGACGATTTCGTTTTCGACAACCAGATGCTGGCCCAGATCCTGTGGGCCGGCTGCCTGATCGCCGAGGTGAGCTGTCCGACGCGGTATTTCGCCGAGGCATCGTCGATCAACTTCGCCCGCAGCGTCCGCTACGGTTTCGGCTGCCTGGGCACCGCCGGGCACTTGTTCCTCGCCCGACGCGGCCTGTTCCCGCACGCACGGTACCCGGTCGCATTGAAGAACGCGGCGCCGGACGTTTGATCGCGGACGGGTGACGTCATAGAGGCCGAGCGCAATCCCAGGTTCCCGCTGATCCTCGGCGGCATCCTGCTTGCCGCCCTCGCGTTGCGACTCGCGTACCTCGTGGTTCAGCCCGTCGGCGATCCGAACTTCGCCCGCCCGGCGTTCGACGGCGCGTATTACGTCGACTGGGCCCGCGATCTCGCCTCGGGCGGCTCCGGCCCGGGCGGCGCCTTCTACCTGGCGCCGCTCTACCCGTACCTTCTCTCGCTCTCGTTCCGCGTCCTCGGCGAACGGCTCGACCTGATCTACGCGCTGCAACACCTGCTGGCGCTCGGCTCGGGAGGCCTGATCGCGGTCGGCGGTCGGCGACTGCTCGGCGACTCGAGCGCGCTGGCCGCCTGCGCCCTGTTCCTGTTCCACCAGCCGCTGCTGTTCTTCGCCTCGCGGCCCATGGGCGAGACGCTGGCATTGTTCCTCGTCCTGCTGGCCTGGGTCGGCCTCGAGCGGCCGTCGAACCGCGGGGCGGCCTGCGCCGGGGTCGCGGCCGGTCTGGCAATCCTCGTCCGGCCGAACTTCCTGCTGGTCGTGCTGGCCTGGTGCGTCGCCGAGTTCGCGCGGCGCCGTCCGGCGCGGGCCGGGCTGTTGCTGTTCGCGACCGCCGTCGTCGTGCTGCCGGTCACCGTGCGCAACTTCACGGTGTCGGGGCATCCGGTGCTGGTCTCCGCCAACGGCGGGATCACGTCGTATCACGGCAACGGTCCCGGTGCGCTCGGCATCTACCGGCACCCGGCGGGCATGTCGGGCGACGTGCGACGGCAGCGCGAGGAGGCGACCGCGCTGGCGAGCGCGCGCTCCGGTACGGCCCTCGATGCCGTGGCGGCGGATCGCTGGTGGGGCCAACGGGCGTTTGCCGAGCGCACGGGCGACCCACTCGGGACGTTCCGTTTACTCGTTCGCCGCTGCGCGCTCGTCGTGGGCAACCACGAGTACGGCCTGGACTATCCACCGTTGCTCGATGCGAACCCGTTTCGGCCCGCGTTGCGTTTCGGAGCCGCGTCCGACCTGCCGTGGGTGCCGTTCGCGCTGTTGCTCGGCCTGGCCGTGGGCGGCCTGATCCTGCGCGGCCCGGGCGGCAGCGGCGGGATCGCGCTGTGGCTCGCCGTCGCCGCCTGTCTCGCCACGCCGCTGCTGTTTTACGTTTCGAGCCGCTATCGACTGCCGCTGGCAGCACTGCTCACGCTGCCCGCGGGCGTCGGCCTGACGCAGCTCGCCACAGCGTTGAAGCCGCCCGTGGCGCGCCGAACGCGACTCGCCGTCGGATTGGCGCTGTTCTTCGTCCTCATCTCGGTGCTCGTCCGTTTCCCGTCGCTGGAGGTCGAGGATCGCGCCGGCGGCCTCTCGAACCGCGCGCTGGCGCATCAGCGCATCGGAGAGTTCGAACCGGCGTTGCACGACGCGCGGCGTGCGATCGAGCTGTCGCCCACCGGGCGCGCGTGGTTCGTCCTCGGCGTGATCGAGCAGGCGCGTGAGCGAGGCACCGCGGCCGAGTCCGCGTACCGCGAGGCGCTGCTGCGCGACCCGGGGATGGCGGACGCTGCGAGCCGTCTGGGACTGCTGCTGCGGCATGCCGGCCGGCCGCGTGAGGCGATCGAGCCACTCGAGTCCGCACTTGCCTGGCGTCCGTCCCACACCGACGCCTGGCATCAGTTGATCCGTGCTCACGTGGAAGCGGGCGAGACGGTCGCCGCGCGCCGTGCGGGAGCGCGCGCGCGCCGCGGGCATCGACGTCGACCCCGCCGTCTACGGTCCGCCGCCGGAGGCGTCACGATGAAGTTCGCGTTCTGGCGGCGCAGCGCCGCGGAGTTCCGGCGCATCGAGGACGCGCTCGGCTATCGCTTTCGCGACTCCGACCTCCTCGCGATGTCGCTCACGCATCGATCGCACAGCTACGAGGCCGGCCGACAGCGGTGGAACAACTACGAGCGCATGGAGTTCCTCGGGGACGCGCTGCTCGGCTTCGTCGTGGCCGAGTGGCTGTACCGCGAGGATCCCGAGGCGCCGGAGGGCGTGCTGAGCCGTCGCCGGCAATCCGTCGTGCGGGCGTCGACGCTGGCCGACGCGGCGCGCCGACTCGACCTCGGGGGTGCCGTTCGGCTCGGGCGCGGGGAGGAGCGAACCGGGGGCCGCGAGAAGCAGTCGTTGCTGGCCGACACGTTCGAGGCGGTCCTCGGCGCAATCTACCTCGACGGCGGCATCCGCCCGGCGCGCGCCTTCGTCCGGCGGCATCTCGGAGCGAGTCTGGCGGAAGTCCACGAGACGGGCGGCTCGCCGGACGACTACAAGACGACGCTGCAGGAGCGAGTCCAGGCCCGCTTGCAGCGCACTCCACGCTACCGTATCGTTTCCACGAGCGGTCCGGCCCATGCGCGTCGCTTCGTCGTCGAGGCCCTTCTCGGTGAACGAGTGCTCGGCAGAGGGACCGGTACGAACCGCAAGAGCGCCGAGCAGCAGGCAGCTCGCGAGGCCCTGGAACAGTTCGACGAATCCGGAGATGCATCGTGAACAGGTGTAACGCAACGCTCCGCGCGCTACTCGCCGCCGCTCTTCTTGCGGCGCCGGCGGCGATTCACGCGGACGAACCCGTACTGCTCAACGACGGCGCGAGCGGTATGCTCCAGCTCGAAGGGGAGAACACCCTCGAGATCCAGGGGGTCAACTTCACCCTGGCCCTGCGCGTCGCGCGCGACGGAGAGCTGCGCTACTCCGCGCGTGCGAGGAGCGACCGGCGCGAGGAGCGCAACGTCGCGCTGTGGCTCGACGGTCGTACGTTGAAGCTCGGCGCGCTCCCGGGGGACGAGGCCGACGGCCTGATCCTCGAGGTCGCGGCCGCACCGCAACTGCTCGTCGAGCTCGCGCTCGCCGAGAGCAAGGTCAACATCTCGGGGCTGGCCAACGATCTGCGTTTCGACCTGCGCAACGTGGATCTCACGGCGCGGGCGTTGAGCGGTTCGGTCTCCGGCGAGGCCGAGGGCGGGACGCTGAGCTGGGCCAACGTCGAGGGCGACTTCGAGATCGAGGCGGAGAAGAGCGACGTTCGACTCTCCAGGATTGCGGGAGAAATCAGTTTACAGATCGACGAGGGCGTCGTGTCGCTCGACGAGAGCAACGGACCGCTCGACGCCGACCTCGAAAACACGAAGCTGACCTGCCGCGGATTGCAGGGTGCCGTGGACCTGCGAGCCTCCGGTGGAGGGGCTGTCGAGCTGAACGGGCTGCGACGCGGCGGGCGAATGGAGCTCGACGACACGACGCTGGCGTTGAACACCTCGCGCGGACCGTTCGACGTCGAGAGCAACAGCGAGGTGCGCTTCAACCAGCTCGAGGGCGGCCTGACGGTCAACGGCTTCGGCACGCGGGTGCGCGGGATCGGCAACAAGGGCAAGCTCGAGGTCGGCAGCGACGGAGCGGAGGTCACCGTCGAGAACCTCGAGGGCCCGGCGAAGATCGAGGGCGACAGCCTCACCGTGCACACCAAGAGCACCAAGGGGCTGCTGATGATGAACTGTACCTCCTCCAGGATCCTGATCGAGAACGCGGCGGAAGAGGTTCAGGTGACGACGGACTTCGGCGAGCTCAAGATCCGCCGAGCGGACAAGAAGGTCACGATCAACAGTCGTGACGCCGGCATCGATCTGGCGGAGATGAAGGGCGCCGTCGAGCTGCGCGCCGATACTCCGCTGGTCCAGGTCGCCTGGGCGGCGTTCGTCGGTGAAGAGAACAGCCTGCTGGAGAATCCGGGTGGCGACGTTCGCGTCACCGTGCCCGGCTCGGCCGGCGGCAAGGTGCAGGCCGAGGCACCCTACGGCCGTATCGAGTCCGACCTGCCCAACATCACGGTCAGCGACGACGGAAACGAGGCGGCAGGCCTCATGGGCCGATCGCGCTCGCCCGTGCTGCGCATCAACTCCGGCGGGGACATCTACATCGGCACCCGACAGGGCGCCGGTCAGTAGCGCGGCGTCTCCGGATCGATCAGGCGGGCCCAGGCCTCGATCCCGCCGGCCAGGTTGATCGCGTTCGTGAACCCCTGTTCTTGAAGCAGGCGCACCGCCATCGCGCTGCGTCCTCCCTTATGGCAGTACACGACGACCTCGCGTGCGCGATCGATCTCGCCGTGACGCTCGGCCAGCTCCTGCAGCGGCACGAGGGTCGCGCCCTCGAGACGGCAGATCTGCCACTCCTCGGGCGTGCGCACATCGAGCAGCAGCGGGGGCTCATCGCCGGAGAGGCGGCGCTGCAGCTCGTGGACGTCGATCTCGGCCTCGGGAGGCGGCGCAGCGCAGGTCACGGCCTCGTCGCGCAACTCGCGGATCGTCGGTCGCTCGCCGCACACCGGACAGCCGGGATCGGCGCGCAGGGCGAGCTCGCGAAAGCGCATCTCCAGGGCGTCGAACAGCAGCAGGCGGCCGAGCAACGACTCGCCGCGACCCAGGATGATCTTGATCGCCTCGGTGGCCTGAATCGTCCCCACGACCCCGGGCAATACGCCCAGGACTCCGCCCTCCGCGCAGTTCGGGACGGAGCCGGCCTCCGGCGGCTCGGGATACAGGCAGCGGTAGCACGGCCCGCGGCCGGCCCAGAACAGCGACGCCTGGCCCTCGAAGCGGAAGATGCTGCCGTAGACGTGCGGCTTGCGCAGCAGCACGCAGGCGTCGTTGACCAGATAACGGGTCGGGAAGTTGTCGGTGCCGTCGATCACGACGTCGTACCGGCGCAGCAGGTCGAGCGCGTTCGTCGCCTCGAGACGGACCGCGTGGGTCTCGATCTTCACGTGCGGGTTCAGTGCGCGTAGGCGCTCGGACGCGACCTCGACCTTCGAGCGGCCGACGTCGTTCGTGTCGAACAGCACCTGGCGCTGGAGGTTGCTCTCGTCGACCGTGTCGAAGTCGACGAGCCCGATCCTGCCGACGCCGGCCGCCGCGAGGTACAGCGCGAGCGGCGCCCCCAGCCCGCCGGCGCCCACGATCAGGACGCTGGCTTCGCGCAACCGGACCTGACCCTCGACTCCCACGTCGGGCAGCGTCAGGTGCCGGCTGTAGCGCGCGAGCTCCTCGGCGTTCAGCGGCGTGGGCGTCTCGGGTGGCGTGCTCACGGGTGGCCCATTGTCGCCCGTCGGGCCGCCGGACGCCAGCGCCCGGCGCCCTCTTTTCCGGCGCCGAAGATGGCGCTATAGTAGACGCGAGCGAAGCGAACCGGGGTGGTCTCGAGCCGTTCGAGACCTGAGAGCATACCCGCAGCACCTGATCCGGATAACACCGGCGTAGGGAGGTCGCCGATTCCGAATCCTCAACGACAGCAACCGATCGCCGGGACGTGCGTCGGAGTCCGCGGATGAGGCCGGTCGTGCTGGCCATCGCGGGTTCGGATTCCAGCGCCGGCGCCGGGGTGCAGGCCGACCTGAAGGCCATCGAGGCCAACGGCGCCTACGCGGCGACCGCGATCACCGCGATCACCGCCCAGAACACCCGCGGAGTCTCGTCCGTAACCCGGCTCGATCCGCGCGTCGTGCGCGAGCAGATCGTGGCCGTGCTGGAAGACCTTCCGGTGCGTGTCGTCAAGACGGGGATGCTGGGCGACCGGGCGATCGTCGCCGAGGTGGCCGACGCGCTTCGCGGACGGAGCGGACTCGAGCTGGTTTGCGATCCGGTGCTGCTGTCCAAGAACGGAGTCGCGCTGCTCGACTCCGCTGCCGTGAGCGTGCTGCTCGAAGATCTGCTTCCGCAGACGACGTTGATCACGCCGAACGTCCACGAGATCTCCGCGTTGTCCGGCGTTGCGGTCGACGGCCTGCCGTCGGCGGAGCGGGCGGCGCGCGAGCTACTGGCGCGCGGAGCGAACGCCGTCCTCGTCACCGGTGGTCACCTGCCCGACGCGCCGTGCACCGATGTGCTCGTGACGCCCGAGCGGACGCTGCGCATCCCCGGCGAGCGTGTCGAGTCCGTTCACACGCACGGCACCGGGTGCACCTTTGCGTCCGCGATCGCCGCGCGGCTCGCGCTGGGTTCGGAGCTGGAGGACGCGATCCGGGCGGCGAAGGTGTTCGTGACCGAGGCGATCCGGCACGGGCTGCCGCTGGGCGACGGCTGCGGACCGATCGATCCGTTCTTCGCGACGCACGCGGCGGTCGGAGAGCAACGATGAGCACACGACTCGACCCGCAGCGGCTACACGTGATCACCGACGTGACGCTGCAGACGAGATTCACGCACGAGGAGCTGGGCCGCCTGGCGCTCGCGGGCGGCGCGGACGTCGTGCAGTACCGCGACAAGCGGGGCGGCGACTACCGGGACAGGCTGGCGCTGGCCCGCGCGCTCGTGACGACGCTCGCAGGCGGAACACGGGTCGTCGTCAACGATCACCCGGAGGTCGCGCGCGACGCCGACGCCGCCGGGGTGCACCTGGGCCACGCCGACGTCACCCCGCAGCGGGCGCGCTCGATCGTCGGCGACGAACGACTCGTCGGCAGGACCGCCAACGACCTGGCCGAGGCCGTGGCCCAGGCGGATTCCGGCGCCGACTACCTCGGGGTCGGGCCGGTCTACGGCACACGGTCCAAGCAGCGCCCGGCGCCGACGCTCGGCATCGCGGGGCTGCGGCGCATCGTCTCGGCGGTCGGCATCCCCGTGATCGCGATCGGCGGAATCCGGCCCGAAAACGTCGCCGACATCCTGGCGGCGGGGGCCCACGGGGTCGCCGTACTCTCGGCGGTCGTCTGCGCGGAGGATCCGGCCGCGGCGACCGCGGCCTTCCGCACGGCAATCGACTCCATAGTCGGGAGGCAGCATGAGCAACCGCACGATATCCGCTGATTGCGTCGTCGTCGGCGGCGGGATCATCGGCCTGAGCGTGGCCTACGAGCTCCTGCGGCGCGGGCGCGGCGTGCACCTGTTCGAGCGAGATCGCGCCGCTTGCGGGTCGACGGCCGCGGCCGGTGGGATGCTGGCCCCGGTATGCGAGGCCGAGAGCGAGCCCGAGCCGCTCGTCCGCCTGGGAACGAGCAGCCTCGAACTGTATCCCGCGTGGATCGCCGACATCGAGCGCGACGCCGGGGGACGTTGCGGCTATCGCGCCGACGGAACGCTGTGGGTCGCCTCCGATCGCGACGCTCACGAAGAGCTCGGCCGCCTGGAGTCCATCCTGGCCGACAAACGGTTGCCTATTCGACGACTCGATCGTGCGTCGTTGCGCGAACGCGAGCCGCACCTCTCGCCGCGCGCCCTCGGCGGCCTCCTCGTCGAGAGCGATCATCAGGTCGACCCACGCGCACTGGCCGCGGCCCTCGCGCGCGGCATCGCGCGCCGCGGCGGCACGTTGCACGAGCTCGCCGCGGTTCGCGCCCTGACGACTGCGGGCGACCGCGTCTCGGGGGTCGAGGTCGAGGGGCCGTGCGACGGCGTCACCCATGTCGCCGCGCGGGAGGTCGTGCTGGCCAGCGGGGCGTGGGCCGCCGGAGCGATCGAAGGAGTGCCGCTGCCGGCGCTCGGCGTGCGACCGGTCAAGGGGCAACTGCTTCGTCTGTGCGGAGAGCCGCTGTTGTCGCACGTGGTACGAACGCCGGACGTGTACCTCATTCCACGCGCCGACGGCGAGCTGTTGCTCGGCGCGACGGTGGAGGAGCTGGGGTTCGACGACAGCGCCACCGCCGGGCCGATGATGGACCTGTTGCGCGACGCTTGGGAGGTCCTTCCGGGCGTCTACGACCTGCGTTTCGTGGACGTCTCCGTGGGGCTGCGTCCGGCGACGCGGGATCAGCTTCCGCTGATCGGCCCGACGGCGGTCGAGGGGCTGCACCTCGCGCTGGGTCATTATCGGAACGGTATCCTGCTGGCGCCCGCGACCGCGTCCGCGGTCGCCGACGGCGTCGCGAACGGCGCGACGCGCGAGGAGCACGCGGCGTTCTCGCCGAGACGCTTGCGCGACACGACCGGGAAGGTCCGATGCTGAAGCTGCGAGTCAACGGCGAGCACCGCGAGTCGGGAGCGAGCAGTGTCGAGGAGTTGCTGGGAGAACTGGGCTACGGCGATCGCACACGAGGTGTTGCCGTTGCGCTCAACGGCAGCGTCGTACCGCGAACGACGTGGTCCGAAGTGCAGCTGCGGGATGCCGACGAGATCGAGATCGTCGGAGCCGTTCAGGGAGGTTGAGGATGTCCAAGACGGACGATAGCTGGAATCTGGCGGGGGAGAGCCTGCGCTCGCGCCTGTTGCTCGGAACGGCGCGCTACCCCGGGCGCGGCGTGTTGCTCGAAGCGCTCGCGGCGTCGGGCACCGAGCTGGTCACCGTCGCGCTGCGTCGCGTGGGCGTGAACACCGGGCCGGAGAATCTGTACGACGTGCTGCGCGAACGCGGCTACCGCCTGCTGCCGAACACGGCCGGCTGCTATTCGGCGCGCGACGCGGTGCTGACGGCCGAGCTGGCGCGCGAGGCGCTCGAGACGGACTGGATCAAGCTCGAGGTGATCGCCGACGACGAAACCCTGTTGCCGGACACGGAGGGCTTGCTCGAGGCGGCGCGGACGCTCGTCGGCCAGGGGTTCCGCGTGCTGCCTTACACCAACGACGATCCGGTCACCGCGGCGAAGCTGGAGGACCTGGGCTGCGCGGCCGTGATGCCGCTGGGCGCTCCGATCGGCTCCGGCCTCGGCATCCGCAATCCGCACAACATCCAGTTGATCAAGCAGCGTTCCCGGGTGCCGGTCATCGTGGACGCCGGTGTGGGCACCGCGTCGGACGTCGCGGTCGCCTTCGAGCTCGGCTGCGATGCGGTGTTGCTCAACACCGCCGTCGCCCGCGCCCGCCACCCGGTGACGATGGCCGGCGCGATGCGCCACGCGGCCGACGCCGGTCGCATGGCGTTCCTCGGCGGTCGGATCGCCCGCAAATTCTACGCCGAGGCCTCCTCGCCGGTCGAGGGCCGTGTCGGCAGCGGCTGATCGATCCCCGCGCGCCGTTCCGCGGCTGATGCTGGTCACCGATCGACACCGCTGTCGCGGTCGGCCGCTCGTGCCGCTGATCGTTCAGGCGATCGAGGGGGGCGTCGACTGGGTCCAGGTCCGCGAGAAGGACCTCGCGGACGACGCCCTGCGCGCGATCGTCCTCGAGCTCCGCGGCGCGGCACCCGGGGTGCGCATCAGCGTCAACAGCAGCCGGCGCGTCGCCCGCACGCTCGACCTCGGGCTGCACCTCCCCGCATCCGCCGAGTACCAGGACGGGCAGACGACGAGCGGCCTCTGGGGTCGCTCGGTGCACGGCCCCGCAGAGGCGGAATCCGCCGCCCGCGAGGGCGCCGACTACGTCGTGGCCGGGACGGTCTATCCGACGGAGTCCAAACCCGGGCGGCGCGGCCGGGGCAGCGAGCTCGTCGAGGAGATAGTCCGCGTCGTGTCGCCCGTCCCGGTGCTGGCGATCGGCGGCGTCAGCGTGACGCGCATTCCGGAACTGATCCACGCGGGCGCGCACGGTGTCGCCGTCTGCGGGGTGCTCCTCGGCTCCAACCATCCGCGTCGCACGGCGCAGAGCCTGCGGCTCGCGCTGG
Organism: bacterium; assembly: GCA_024226515.1. Lineage (GTDB taxonomy): Bacteria > Acidobacteriota > Polarisedimenticolia > Polarisedimenticolales > Polarisedimenticolaceae > JAAELQ01. The sequence continues at coordinate 34 of JAAELQ010000025.1, read as the reverse complement.
ATGTCGCGTTACGCGCGAGTCGCTAGCCTGGATT
>JAAELQ010000024.1 GCA_024226515.1 bacterium | reverse complement strand
TATTCAGTAACTCTACCCCTATTGTGCAATTTACCCGAGGCCAGTCCTAGAACTGTTTCGGGGAGAACCAGCTATTGCCAAGTTTGATTAGCCTTTCACTCCGATCCACAGGTCATCCGCTGGCTTTTCAACGACAGTCGGTTCGGTCCTCCAGTTGATGTTACTCAACCTTCAACCTGCCCATGGATAGATCGCCCGGTTTCGGGTCTATTCCCAGCAACTGAACGCGCAGTTAACACTCGCTTTCGCTACGCCTCCCCTAAACGGTTAAGCTCGCTACTGAAAATAAGTCGCTGACCCATTATACAAAAGGTACGCAGTCACATCACAAGGATGCTCCCACTGCTTGTACGCATACGGTTTCAGGATCTATTTCACTCCCCTCACAGGGGTTCTTTTCGCCTTTCCCTCACGGTACTGGTTCACTATCGGTCAGTCAGGAGTATTTAGCCTTGGAGGATGGTCCCCCCATGTTCAGTCAAGATGTCTCGTGTCCCGACCTACTTGTCGCAAGCTTAGTACCACTTAAGTGTTTTCGCGTACCGGGCTATCATCGTCTATC
>JAAELQ010000023.1 GCA_024226515.1 bacterium | reverse complement strand
GCGCGGTTTTCGTGGGCCCGGTCGCGACAGCGTCATCCCCGGCGTTCGCATCGAGATCGATTGGTCTGCGTCGGCACCGATCGAGTTGTGGCGCCGACCCATTGGCCCCGGATGGTCCTCGTTCGCGATTCACGGCAACTTCGTCTACACACAGGAACAGCGCGGAGAGGACGAGCTCGTCACCTGCTACGACGCGAACACCGGCGAGCCGCTGTGGATGCACCGAGACGCGGCCCGTTTTTTTGATTCGATGGGCGGCGCCGGTCCGCGCGCGACGCCGACGCTCAGCGATGGTCGCGTCTACGCCGTCGGTGCGACCGGAATCCTGAACGTCCTCGACGCCACAGACGGCACGCTCTTGTGGTCACGCAACGTGGCGGCAGACACGGAGTCGGAGGTCCCGATCTGGGGCTTCTCGAGTTCCCCGTTGGTGCTCGACGACAGCGTCATCGTCGCCGCCGGTGGCATGCTCGTCGCGTACGACCTCTCCACCGGAGATCCTCACTGGTTCGGACCGGACGGCGGCCCGAGCTACAGCTCACCGCATCGACTGACGATCGACGGAGTCGCGCAGATCGTGCTGCTGAGCGACGCCGGTGCGACCAGCGTTGCGCCGGCAGACGGCGCACTGCTCTGGGAGCACCCGTGGCCCGGG
>JAAELQ010000022.1 GCA_024226515.1 bacterium | reverse complement strand
GAGACGCGCACGCCTCCCACACGAACGTCTCCCTCCGGCCAGCGCAGCGTCACGCCGTCGAGGCCGGCCTTGTCGAACGACAGCACGTCCGCCTCCTGCCCGGGCTGCGAGACCTGCAGATCGGAGACCCAGAACGCCGCGTTCTCCAGCAGGACCGACGGGACGCCGTCAACCAGTTTCGCGTCGTAGGTCACTTCGAAGTCGACGATGCCTCCGCGAACGTCGAACTGGAAGATGTGCTCGACGTAGCGGAACAGTCGGTCGACCCTGGAGCCGTCCACGCGCAGCGACCCGCTCGCCGCCGGGGGCCAGGTGCGGAAGCGTCCCGTCCAGGACAGCTCGCTTCCGTCGTCGAAACGCCCGCTCACCTCGTGGTCCCCGCTGTCGTCCTCGAGCGTGCTGATCGTGTTGAAGTCGAAGTCGACCGGCCCCAGCGTCGTCGTCAGCGGCTCGTCCCGCGCGCGGTCGACGAGGTCGATGGTCGCGCCCGACAGGACGAAATTCCTCACGAGCAGTCGCGGCACCTCGCGAACTTCCTTGATCGCCTCCGCCCCGCGCTCCGCGGGCTCGAGGAAGTTGAGCTCGCCGTTCTCCACGCGACGCAGCGCGAAGTAGAGGCCGTCGATGCGGATCTCGTGTACCACACCGGCCCAGGAGAACAGGCTCGACACGGCCTCCAGGTTGACGCGCAGCGCGTCGGCCGACGCCAGCGGTTCGCCGAGGCGATCGGTCAGGTCCAGGTCGCGCACGGTCAGGACGAGCGAGTAGGGATTGAAGCGAGCCGAGTCGACGGTCGCGCCGACCTTCAGCGTCTTCGGCAGCGTCGACTCGAGCAACGAGCGCACGATCGCGGGAACGCCGAAGAAACCGAACAGCGAGTAGATCGAAAACAGGACGGCGGCGGCGATGCCCCAGCGGCGCAGCCGTCGCCGTCGCGGCACCCTGGGCGCTGCGTTCTCCGTCGCGTCCGTCTTCGTCATCAGTCTCCCGCGCCGGCCATCATATCAAGCCTCTGCGCCTCGGATGCCCCCTCGACGAGCCGATAGCTTCCGTCGAGCTCCAGGCCGCGGAGCGTCGTCCGCAGCCCGCTCGCGGGCCAGACCACCTCGACCGAGTCGATCGATTCCGCGGCACCGAGGCCGATCTCGCGACGCAGCGGCGAGCTACCGAAACTGCCGCCGGTGTCCACCACCGCGTGGATCTCGCGCGCCTGCTCGCCCCGACGCGCGGTGATGCGGATGCGGGCGCCGAACGCGGACCGGTTGCTCCGTTTTCCGACGAGGACGAGCTTGATGAAGCGGTTGCCGTGCCCCGGATTCTCGAACAACACATTGGGAAAGACGTCGCCCTCGAAAAAGCCGCCGACGTTCATGTACACGTCCTGATCCCCGTCCTCGTCGAGGTCCGCGAACGCGATCCCGTGCCCCTTCTGGATGTGGCCGAAGCCGCCGGACGTGCTGACCTCCTGGAACGTCTTCCCCGCGTCGTTGCGCAGCATGCGGTTCGGGATGATGGCGCGCAGGTCGGGATCACCCGTGCCGAGGTAAGCATCGAGCCAGCCGTCGTTGTCGAGGTCGCCGAAGTTGCAACCCATCGTGAACGCCACGCGATCCGTCCGCGTCTCACGCGTCACGTCCGCGAACGTGCCGTCGCCGTTGTTGCGGTACAGCCGCGGGCGCTCGGCCTTCGTCGCCAGGCCGAGGTATTCCGCCGCGACGTCCGCGGCCTGCGAGCCCAACCCCGTCCCGTAGCCCGACACGAACAGATCGAGCCACCCGTCGTTGTCGTAGTCCCAGAACCAGGTCGGGAAACTGACTTGCGGCTGCGCCACGCCGGCGCGGGCGGTCACGTCCTCGAAGCGGTGCCTCCCCGCGTCGTCGGGTCCCAGATTGTGATAGAGCAGATTCGGCGACCCGAGGCGGGAAACATAGAGATCCTGGAGTCCGTCGTTGTCGTAGTCGCCCCAGGCAACGCCCTTGACCAGGCCCACGACGGCGACGCCCGCCTCGAGCGCGCGGTCGGTGAACGTGCCGTCGCCGTTGTTGCGATACAGCCGGCAGGGGTACACCTCCTGGCCGAACGTCTCGTGCCCGACGAACAGGTCGAGCCGACCGTCGTTGTCGTAGTCGGCGAAGGCCGCGGTCTGCGTCGGCCGGTACTCGAGTAGCCCGGCATTGTCGGTCACGTCCTCGAACGTGCCGTCTCCCAGGTTGCGCAGCAGTGAGTTGGGATGCCGCCCGCCGTCGGTCGCGGGCTTGACGCCGAGCCATGCGCCGCGAAGCACGAGGACGTCCGGATGCCCGTCGTTGTCGTAGTCGGCGTGGATCAGGTTCAACCCCCCGACGATTCCCGTGAGCCCCGCCTCGCGCGTCCGTTCCTCGAACGTGCCGTCGCCGCGGTTGCGGAAGAAGCGTAGCGGGTCGGTGAGCCCCGACGACGACGTCATCAAATCCAGATCGCCATCCCCGTCGAAGTCCTCGACGACGGTGCCCCCGGCCAGGCCCACCACGTCGACGCCCGACCTTCGGGCCACATCGGGGAACCGCCCGACGTCGTGCTCGGAGCGGAACGCCGGCGGCGGGATGCGCCAGGCCTCGGGCACCCCGTCCGGGTAGTCGCCGAGGGTCATGTGTGCGAGATTCAGCAGCCAGCGCGAGGTCAGATCTTGCGCATCGGCCTCGAGCAAAGCGCCGAGCTCGACGATCGCCTGTCGCGTGGGCTCACGCTCGGTGTAGACGCCCGACCCACGGATCGGGACCAGGCACGACTCCGACGTGTGGCGGGCGAGGCAGTTTTCCTGCTCGCCGAGGCGCAACAGCGCCGTCGCCAGTGGCCCGCGGATGCGGTCCGCGCCGAACACCGGCGTCAGTGCGCGCAGTCGCGCGACGGCCTCCTCGGCGTCGCCGGCCAGCAGCAGCTCGCGCGCCAGGCGGAATTCGCGCAGGCTGGCCTCGCGCGGGTCGTTCGTGGTGGGCAGACCGCGTAACGCTTGGGCCCTGCGCGAGTTGAGGTACGGATTGCCCCACGGGCTGGATGTCGCGGCGACCACGCGCAGCCGCTCGGCCATGCGTTTCGTGCCGGGGTGTTGCAGGGGCGGCGCCGGTGCCTCGGCCGCGGCAGCCGTGAACAGGCACACACCGACGAGCAGTCCGGCGACGCGGAACCTCCGGTGGCCGAGAGGTTTTTGACGATTCTGAGTCATGGGCTTTGAGCATGATGCCGGGCACGACCGCGGCGCGTCAAGCCGCGAAGCGTCGTGCGGCAGCCTGCTAAGCTGGTCCCTCCCATGCGTGAAGCTCGGACCTATTACCGGCGGGTCGCCGCGGTATCGCTCTCGTTCGTCGGCATCCTCCTCGGTCCCGGGTGCTCGACGTCGTTCGAACCGGAGAGATCCTCCGAGCACGTGCCGGGTTTGCTGGCCGACATCACGCGCGAGAGCGGTATCCGGCAGCCGGCGACGCCGAGAACCGACGGGACGTTCTTCCTGCCCGAGATCATGGGCGCCGGAGTGGCGCTGTTCGACCAGGACGGCGACGGCGACCTGGATATCCTGCGCCTGCGCCATCCCGATCCGGGCCGGCCTGCGGAGCCTGCGCCGGATCGCCTCTACCGCCGCATGGCGGACGGACGCTACGTCGAGGTCGGCGAGGCCGCGGGTCTGGCCGATGAGGGGTACGGCCAGGGCGTCGCGATCGGCGACGTGGACAACGACGGCGACCTGGACGTCTACCTCGCGAACTACGGCACGGATCAGCTCTATCGCAATCAGGCGGACGGCACGTTCCGCCGCGAGACCGAGACCGCCGGCATCGAGGATCATCGCTGGAGCAGCAGCGCGACCTTCTGCGACTTCGATCGCGACGGGTGGCTCGACCTCTACGTGGCGCATTACCTACACTACGAGCAGCGCGGCGACTGCACGCACGGCTCGGGCAGCCGCGACTACTGCGCGCCGGAGCTGTTCGACGGTGTCGCCGACTCGTTGTACCGCAACAACGGGGACGGGACCTTCACCGACGTCAGCGACGAGTCGGGTATCGCCGGCGGCCCGACCGCCTCGGCGAAGGGTCTCGGCGTGTTCTGCGCCGACCTGACCGAGGACGGCTGGCCCGACTTCTTCGTCGCCAACGACGGCGAGCGCAACCAGCTGTGGGTCAACCGGAGGGACGGAACGTTCGCGGACGAGGCCGTGGTCCGCGGTCTGGCCGTCAACCGGGAGGGGGCGCCCGAGGCCAGCATGGGAATTGCTCCGGGCGATCTCGACGGCGACGGCCGCGACGAGCTGTTTCTCACCCACATCGCTCAGGAGACGAACACCCTGTACGCCGCCAGGGCCGGCGGCCTGTTCGCGGACCGCACGGTCGAGCACGGCCTGGGGATCGACGACCTACCGCACACGGGCTTCGGCTGTGGGCTGTTCGACCTGGACCACGACGGGGATCGCGACCTGGCCTGGGTCAACGGGCGCGTCTATCGCGGCCCGATCGTCGAGGGGGCGGACCTGGGCCCGTTCTGGAATCTGTATGCCGAGCGCAACGAGCTGCGCATCAACGACGGCTCGGGCAGGTTCGTCGCCGCGACGGAACCGACCGGCGGCTTCCGCGAGGCGGTCGAGGTCTCGCGCGGGCTCGCGCTGGGCGACCTCGATGACGACGGCGACCTCGACATCGTCGTGTCCGAGAACGGCGGCGGCCTGCGCATCTATCGCAACGACGCCGCTCCCGCCGAGCGGCACTGGCTGCGCGTCCGCGCACTCACCGGGCCGCGCGACGCGACCGGAGCCCGCGTCACGCTCGTCGCGGGCGATCGACGCTGGAGCGCCGTGGTACAGAACGCGACCAGCTATCAGAGCGCCGGCGACCTGCGTCTGCACTTCGGGCTGGGCGACGTCGGGCGCGTCGAACGCATCGAGGTGCTGTGGCCCGACGGCGGACGCGAGACGTTCGACGGGGTCGGAGTCGATCGCAGCGTCACCGTCGTCCGCGGCGCGGGCCGCTCTTCGTGAACCGGACCCGCTCGTGGCTGCTCGTCGCTGCGCTCGGCGTGCTCGCGTGCGCCGCCGCACCCGAGATCCCACGCCCCGATCTCACGGGAGCCGAACAGGAGGTCGTCGCGGCTGTCGAGACCGCGCAGCGTCGCGTGACGCAGGAGCCGCAGTCCCCCGAGGCCTGGGGCGAGCTCGGGGAGCGCTACCGCGCGCAACAGTGGAACCTCCAGGCGGTCGAGTGCTACGCGCGTGCGGAGAGTCTCGACTCCGCCGCCTTCCTTTGGCCGTACCTGATCGGAAAGCTGCTGCGTCACGACGACCCGCTGCGTGCCGACGAGGCGTTCGGCCGCGCCGCGGCGATCGATGCGTCCTACGCCCCGCTGCTCGTGTTTCACGCACGCGTGCTCGCGCGTCTGGGACGCACGGGCGACGCGCGCGCGCGATTCGAAGCGGCTCGACGCGCCGACCCGGGGCTGGCCGCGCCGCTGATCGGCCTGGGCCAGATCGAGCTGTCCTCCGACCGCCTCGACGCGGCCGCCGCGCTCTTCACGCAGGCGATCGAACGGGATCCCGGCGACGGCCGCGCGCATCACGGCCTCGCGCAGATCGCCCTGGCGCGCGGAGACGCGGACGGCGCGGAGCTCCACGCGACGCTGGCGCGCAGGCACGCGCGCCCGCGACCGCTCGCCGATCCCCGAGCGATCAACCGCGCGGAGCCGGCGGGTTCGTGGGGCTGGACCCAGCACGGTCGCCGTCTGCTGGCGGCCCGTCGGATCGACGAAGCGGTGGCGGCACTCGAACGCGCCGTGGCGATCAACCCGCGGCGCCAGACCGCGCGCCTCGGCCTCGGGCTCGCGCTGGTGCTGCAGGGCCGCGCGGCGGATGCCGAGCCCCACCTGCGCCAGGCGGCTCTGCTGGACCCCGGGGACGCGCAGGCCCGCGCGGCGCTGGGCAACTTGCTGGGCGGCCTGGGGCCCGCCCACGCCGAACAGGCGCGCGGCGAGCTGCAGGCGGCGGTCCGGCTCGACCCGGAGAGAACCGACGCACACCACGCCCTGGCCCGGCTGGCAATGGCGCGCGGCGACCGGGCGGCCGCGCGAAACCACCTGGCGCGCGCCGTCGAGACCGCGCGCGCTGCCGGGAGGACGGATGTGGCACGCTCGCTCGAGCAGCAACTCGGCGAGCTCAACGGCGGCGGAGCAAGATAGAATGTCCGCGGATTCCTCGATGAAGAACTCGTTTCTCACGTCGCTGTCGATACTCGCCGCCGTGCTCGTGTGCGGTTGCGCGCTGCGTCCGGAGTCGGGGCCGCGCCCGTACTGGGTGCGGCTGCTGTCCGCGGATGCGGAGGTCGGCACCGATGGCGACGTCCTCGTGTTCCAGGACGTGGAGTTCGCGTTCCGTGACCGGTTCCGGGTGGCGACGTACGACGTGCCGGTCGCCGAGGGTTCGGCGGTCTCGGATCTGCGCCTGTTCGAGCGCGGGATGCCGTATCGCGAGCGCTCCGAGTACTCGTGGGGCAGCTTCAGCGCCGATCACCTGCCGGATCGCATACGCCTGAAGTGGCACTTTCGCGCACATGAAGAGAAGCGCATCTTCCGCATCCGCTACACCCTGCACGGCGCGGTCTCGCGCTACGCCGACGTGGCCGACATGAGGCTGGCCATCGTCGCCGACAGTTGGCCCGAGACCGTGGGCAACGGCAACCTGCGCGTCTCGCTCCCGGACGGCGCGGAGAAGGCCGAGATCCGCGCCTGGTCCCACGGGGCCATCGGGGCCAAGGTCGGGCTGCCCGATGGCGGAACGATCAAGCTCTCCGCGAAGCCGCTGCATTCAGGATCTGCGTGGGACGCACGCATCGTGTTCCCGTCCGACCTGCTCAGCGAGCTCGAACCCACGGCGGACGAGATCGTGTTGCCGGCGATCCTGGAACAGGAAGCCGCGCTCGAGGCGGACGCACGCGCCGCGCTCGACGAGCGCCGCGCGCAGATGCGTGCGCGTGCGGCCGGCGCGAGAGAGACGCAGGTCGCGAGCGCGGCGGCCCTCGACCGGGCGCGACGCCTGCTGCCCGTCTCGGTCGGCGGGGGGCTGCTCGGCCTGGCCCTGTGGGCCGTGCTGTACACCCGTGGCGGCCGCGCTTCGACGGCCGACGGCGGCGACCCGCGGCAGGTTCCTGCGACCGTCGCGGCCGCGCTGGCGAACCGGGGGCGGCGCGGTGCGACGCTGGTCGCCTCGCTGTGGGAGCTATGCGACCGCGGCGTGCTCGCGGCCCACGCGCCGGAGCCGGCGGAGCCCGCGACGGCTTATCGGCTCGAGCTCGTCCATCGACCGCGCGACCTCGCGCCGCACGAGAGTGTGCTGCTGGACGACCTGCTCGCGGGCGGCGGGGATCGCGAGGCGGTTTCCCTCGGCCGACTCGCGCTCCAGGCGCGACGCGGCACCGGAGCCGTCGTCCGTTTCCTCGACGCCGTCGACGAGACGCTGATTCGTGCCGGGCTCGCCTCGCGGGCGGCGGCGTGGTCGGCCGCGGGCAACGCTCTCTGCGGAGCCCTGCTGACCGGCGCCGGCCTGTGGCTCTCGATCTCGACCGACACGCTCGCCGGCTTGCCGCTGGCGGCGGGCGGGGCGCTGCAATTCGCGCTGACCGGCGCGCTGACACGGCTGACGCCCGCGGGGCGCGGGAGTCTCCGCGAACTCCGCAGGCTCGTGCGCGAACGGAACAAGAACGAAGACCTCGACAACGGACTGGTCCTGGCCCTGTCGCTTCCGCCCGTGGCGCGACCGCCGGAGGCCGAACCCGAACCGCTCGCCGCGGCGCTGAGCGCCGCAGCGCGATCGATCGACGGATGAACGGATCGGGTCGAACGACCCACGAGGGGAACTCATGAGCAGATGCTGGATCGCGGGTTGGATCGTGCTGGCCGCCGTTGCGGTGCAGGCGGACGAGGGGATGTGGCAACCACACCAGCTTCCGCTGATCGAAGAGGATCTACGGGAGCTGGGGTTGCAGATCGACCCGAACCGTCTGACCGACCTGACCGGCTTTCCGATGAACGCCGTGATCAGTCTCGGCGGGTGCACGGCGTCGTTCGTGTCGCCGGACGGCCTCGCGGTGACCAACCACCACTGCGCCTACGGCGCGATCCAGTACAACTCGACGGAGGAGAACAACCTGCTCGAGAACGGATTCCTGGCCGGCAAGCGCGAAGAAGAGCTGTTCGCGGGCCCCGGCAGCCGCATTCTGGTGACCGTGGCGGTCGACGACGTGACCGACGAGATCCTCGGCGACCTGTCCGACTCGCTCGGCGGCGGGGAGCGTTACGGCGCGATCGAGCAGCGCGAGAAGGCGATCGTGTCCGAGTGCGAGAACGACGTCGGCCACCGCTGCCGCGTCGCCGCATTCCACGGCGGTCTCGAGTACTACAGGATCAAACAGCTCGAGATCCGCGACGTGCGCATCGTCTACGCTCCGCCGAAGGGCATCGGCCGCTACGGCGGCGACGTCGACAACTGGATGTGGCCCCGACACACGGGAGACTTCACGTTCTATCGCGCGTACGTCGGGCGCGACGGGAAGCCGGCCGACCCCAGCGCGGACAACGTCCCCTTTCGTCCAAAGCACCACCTGACGGTTTCGACCGCCGGGCTGAAGCCGGGCGATTTCGTGATGCTCGCCGGTTATCCCGGCCGCACGAACCGCTACCGCACGGCCAGCGAGGTCTCGGACTACATCAACGAGTACTACCCGACACGCCGGCAGTTGTTGCTCGAGTGGCTGCGGACGATCGAGGAATCCACCGCGGACTCGCCCGCGGACGCGATCAAGTACGCCAGCACGATCGGCGGCCTCAACAACAGCATCAAGAATTACCAGGGCCTGCTCGACGGGTTCTCGAAGAGCGGCGTCGTGGCGCGCAAGCAGGAGCTGGAGCGCGGACTGCAGCGCTGGATCGTCGGCGACGCTCAGCGTCGCAAACGCTACGCGTCGACCGTGGGCCAACTGCGCGGCCTGGTCGCAGAGGCCAAGGCGGTGCGCGAGCCCGACATGTACTACGGCTTCATCGGGCGGTCGACGATGTTGAGCACGGCGCGGCGGCTCTACCGGCTGAGCCGCGAGAGCGGGAAGCCGGACGCCGAGCGCGAGCCCGGCTATCAAGAGCGCGATCTCAAGCGTTTCGAAGAACGCCTGACGCGGATCGATCGACGCTACGCCCCGGCCGTGGACCGGGCGACCCTGCGTCGGTTCATCTTGAACTACGCGGCGCTCGCCGCCGACCGGCGTGTCGAGGCGTTCGACGAGTGGTTCGACATCGGCGAGGACGGGGTCGAGGAGGCGGCGCTGGACGCGAAGCTGGACGCGATGTACGCCAAGACCAAGCTCGCCGACAAGCAGGTGCGACTCGACTGGATGGGGATGAAGAGCGGGAAGTTCGAGAAGAGCAAGGACCCGTTCCTCCGGCTCGCCGTCCACCTGTGGGACAGCGACCGTGCGCGCGAGGCGGAGGCCGAGGACCGATCCGGGCGCTTCAAGCTGACCCGGCCACAGTACATGGCAGCGCTGATCGAGTACCTGATGTCCGAGGGGAAGGAAGTCTATCCGGACGCCAACGGCACGCTGCGCGTGACCTACGGGACGGTCCGGGGATACAAGCCGCGCGACGCCGTGTACTACACGCCGTTCACCGGACTGCAGGGCCTGGTCGAGAAGGAAACCGGCGAGGAGCCGTTCAATTCCCCGTCGGCGCTGCTGCAGGCGATCGCCGACGAGAGCTACGGCCGCTATCTCGACGACGAGCTGAAGACCGTGCCGGTGAACTTCCTGTCGTCGGTCGACACGACCGGCGGGAACTCGGGCTCGCCCACGCTGAACGCAAAGGCCGAGCTGGTGGGGCTACTGTTCGACGGGAACTACGAATCGATCATCGCCGACTGGGACTTCATCCCGGAGATCACGCGATCGATCCACGTCGACATTCGCTACGCCCTGTGGATCATGCAACACGTGACCGGAGCGCACGAGTTGCTACGCGAGATGGGAATAGAGCCGTAAGGGCGTCAGGGTCCGACCGGTGCCATCACCTGTGGGATCGGATCGGGCCCTTCGATGATCCCGACCCGGATGATCGAGTTGACCGTCATCGTGAAGTGGACGGTCGCGTCGAGCGTCTGCCCTGAGCCGATCTGAACCACCACGCCCGAGGATTCGAGCTGGCCGTTGACGACCGCGTAGACGGTGACCAGCGCACTGCGCGGTTCGCTGCTCTCGTTCGTCAGCGAGCAACGCACCGACTGATTGATCAGTTGCACATCCTTGACGACGATGTACTGGCGCGCGGCCAGCGCGACGCCCGAGACCAACAACAGTACGAGGGATGCGGCGAGCATCCGCTTCTTAGTCATATCCGCCTCCTCGACCAGCCCTGCCAAGACTAGCGGGGCCGAGGCCCAGAATCAACTCCTCACGGGACTTTCGTCCCGCTCGAACGTGCGGGATATATACGACTAATCTCGCCATCTGGGAACTCGATCGATCAGCCCGGTATCGCCGATCGATCCGCAAAACTCGGAAAGATCACTTTTTCGCGCTCCTTTCCACTCCAAATCGTCCAGATTCTCTTCGATCGGAACGTCCTCGCGCAGGGTCGCCAGCACCCGGTAGAGCTCCACATCGCTCCGATGCTCCCGCAGCCGGGCGGCCAGCGCGGCGGCCCCGCGAACGGTGAAGGGCCATTCCCCGGGGTCGTCCGGGATCCGATCGACGCGGACACACGCGGCCAGAGCCGCGGCGGACGACCTGGCTCCCCAGCGCGGGACGCCGGGAATCCCGTCGGCGGCGTCTCCGACCAGCGCCAGCCAGTCTGGGATCGATTCCGGCGCCACGCCGAACTTCTCCTTCACCCCCGCCTCGTCGAACACCCTGCGCCGGATGCGATCCACCGTGACCACCCGGTCGCCGCGGACGCATTGCGCCATGTCCTTGTCCGGGCTGCAGATCCGGACCTGCTCGACCCGCGGGTCGTCGCGGAAGCGCGCGGCCGCGGCCGCCAGCCCGTCGTCGGCCTCGAACTCGACCATCGGCCAGACGACGAACCCCAGGGCGCGCGCCGCCTGCTCGGCCAGAGGGAACTGCTCCAGCAGCTCGGGCTCGATCCCCTCCCCGCTCTTGTAACCGTCGAACAGGTCGTTGCGGAAGGACTCGACGACGTGATCGAACGCAACGCCGACGTGGGTCGCGCCCTCGTTGCGGACGAGCGACAGCAGCGAGCGGGCGATACCCCTCGTGGCGCCCACCTGACGGCCGTCGGGCGCGGTGGACGGCGGGGCCCCGAACCAGGCCCGGAACAACTCGAACGTCCCGTCCACGAGATGAACTTGCATCGGCGGAGTGTACCCTGGATCAAATGGGGCCGCGGGGTCTCATTTGGGCTCGGTAGATGTGGTCTTCGTGCCTGTTGCGGCGACGTTCGGGCGGTACGGAGCTTGCAGTTCGCGATCGTCTTGCCGTTTCGGCTGGAGAGGGAGAGTCTCATGCGTAGTCGGTTGTTGCTGATCTCGATCCTGGTTGCCGCGATCCCGGCGGTGGGGCTCGCCCACGCCGAAACCATCTCCGTCGGCGGACGTGTGCAGTTGCCCGACGGCACTCCCTATCCGCAGGCCGAGGCGCGTCTGTACCCGGTCGTCGACTCGGTGGCCGGCCGCGTCGCTCTGCTGGAGGGCACGACTCCCGAGCCCGAGGGCCGAGCCCTGACCGACGAGGACGGACACTTCCGGCTGCACGCGCCGCATGCGGGACTGTGGCGTGTCCGGATCGAGGCTCCGGGCATGGCCCCGCTCGAGGCGGCGTTGCTGCCGCTGATCGAACCCATCGAGTTGCAGGTCGCCGAGCTGGCCGTGGACGCCGGGCTACGGGTGCGGGTATTGAACGAGGACGGCAAGGCGATCCGCGGCGCGACGGTCCTCGTCGCCACGGAGCGGTCGCGCTACGAGTTCGGCGGATCGCCGTGGCGCGTCCCCCTTCGCGGCGGCGTGACGGACGACGAGGGCGCGATCGTTCTCCCCAGGCGCGAGTTCGAGCGCACGCGGATCTCGGCCTTCGCCGACGGGCTGGTCGCGGCCGAGCGACGCTCGGTCGGAGGAACCGCGGCGACGTTGCGCATGAAGCCGGGAACCCCGCGCGAGGTCGTGGTGCACGGCGCCGACGGGCGCCCGGCGCCCGCGGTGCGCATCGCGCTGGGAGACAACACGCATCCGGCGATGCGCACCGACGACGAGGGCCGCGCGACGCTGAGACTCGGCAGCACCGAACCGCTCGCAGTGCACCTGGCCGCGGACGACGGGCGCGAGGCCGACGTCCGCGTGGGGCGCGCCTCGGACCCGGACGCCCCGCCCAAAGCGTTGACGCTCCCCGACCGGTTCACGATCGGCGGGATGTTGATCGATTCCGAGTCGCGTCGCCCGATCGCAGGCGGGGTCGTGTGGGACGTCGAGAATCCGTCCGAAGCCGCGCTGTCGAACGACTCGGGCGGCTTCGAGATCGGCGGGCCCGAGGGACGGCGCCTGCGCATGGTCTCCGGCGCGACCGGCTATCTCGGCGGCTCGTCGCTCAAGATCCACCTCGTCGACGACGGGCGGCCCGATCCCACGCTGGCGCTCGATCCGGGTGCGGCGGTCGAGGGCCGCGTGGTCGACGGCAACGGCGACCCGGTCGCCGGAGTCGAGATCGAGGTCGAGGTCAAGCACACGCCGGGCATGATGCGGTTCGAGATCGGCGGGCAGGTGAAACCGACGCGAAATCTCAGTGACGCGCAGGGGAAATTCCGGCTGGGTCCGCTCGATCCGGACAAGAGCTACCGCATCAAGGGCAGCGCCGAGGGCTACGCCCCGGGGGAGACGAGCGCCGGCGACCTTGAGCCGCGCAAGACGGTCAGGGGCGTCGAGCTGACCCTACAACGCGGACGCCGCGTGATCGGGCGCGTCGTCGACGAGTCCGGACACCCGGTCCCCGACGCGAAGCTGACGCTCAAGAGAGCCACGCCCAAGCGGGGCGGGATGATGATGATGATGGGCGGCGACGACGGGCCGAGCTTCTCCGGCGAGAGCGACGGCTCCGGGGAGTTCGCGATCGTCGGTGTCCCCACGGGCACATTCGACCTCGACGGGCAGCGCTCGGGATTCGCGCGTGGCGAGATGGCCGCGATCGAGGTTCCGGAAGAGGCCGACGAGGTCGTCGACGCCGGAGAGTTGGTACTGAAGGACGGCGTCGCGATCCAGGGTCGGGTCACCGACTCGGACGGCCAGCCGATCGAGGGCACGAAGGTCTACATCGAGAGCAAGTCGGCGCCGATGATGTTCATGGGCGAGGGGCAGGGACCGGAGCCGGACGCGTTGACCGACCCCGCGGGGTGGTTCGAGGTGCGGGACCTGACCGAGGGCAAGGCCTACACGTTCTCGTTGCGTCGATCCGGATATGTCGAGGCCAAGGCGCGCGGCATCGAGGCTCCGAACGCCGATCCGGTCGAGGTCTCGATGGACCCGGCGTCGAACATCTCGGGCCTGGTCCTGACCGCCGAGGACGGCACGCCGATCGCCGGAGCCGAGGTCGTGCTGTCGCGCCGCCAGACGATCGAGATGGGCGGCAACATGATGATGACGATGATGATGGAGGACACGACGACCGACTCCGAGGGTCGCTTCGTGTTCGAGGACCAGGCGCCGGGCAAGATCTCGTTGCGCGGAGTCGCGACGGGGTACCAGGAGGCCAAGCGTGACAACGTCGAGGTGCCGAAGGGCGAGGACCTCGAGGGGGTGGAGTTGCCCCTCGACGCCGGCGCCTTCGTCCAGGGACGGGTCTACGCCCCCGACGGCCGCCCGATGCCCGGCGCCCGCGTCCAGCTCGCGGGCGACGGCGGAGGACCGTTCCGCATGATGGGCCAGGAGGCCGACGGCAACGGCTTCTACCGGCTCGAAGGTCTGGAGCCGGGGGCGCAGTCGGTGGAAGCGCATCACGACGACTACCCGCGCGCGGTGAAGGACATCGAGGTCGAGCCCGGCGTCAACGCGCTGGACCTGCACTTCGAGGGCGGCGTCGAGGTCTCGGGCCGCGTCGTCTCCACGTCGGGCGAGGGCATCCCCGACGCCTCGGCGCGGCTCGCGCCGAAGGGGCGCTTCTGGGGCGGTCCTGCCACCACAACGGACGGCCAGGGCAACTTCAAGATCCCGGGCGTGCAGAACGGCGACTACGACCTGCTCGTGCAGGCCGAGGGCTACGCCGGCTCGGAGGGTACGGAGGAGATCAAGGTCGAGGGCGAACCCGTGCTGGGGCTCGAGATCCGGCTGGACGCCGGCGGCTCGATCTTCGGCCGCGTCGACGGCCTGACTCCCGAGGAGTTGCGCGAGGTGAGCGTGCGCGTGTCACCGTCGTTCGACTTCTTCGAGGGCATCGCCGTCGACGCGGAGGGCAACTACCGGGTCGAGAACCTGAGGCCGGGGACCTACAGCGTGACGGCGCAGGTGCAGGACACCGGACGCCAGGCGCGCGGCGAGGTGAAGCTCGAGGACGGCGTCCTGGAGCAGCAGCTGGATCTGCAGTTCGAGGCGGGCTTCGATCTCGACGGGACCGTGTTGCAGGGCGAGGCCCCCGTCGTCGGCGCCACCGTGTTTCTCGAGGGACTCGACCGCGAGTATGTCGCGTGGGATCAGACCGACCAGGACGGCGCGTTCCGCCTCGAGGGTCTCGAAGCGGGACGCTACCGGGTGAACGTGCGCGACTTCCAGAGTGGGCTGGCGCACCAGGAAGAAGTCGACGTCGCCGCGAGCCGCAGCGTCGAGGTGCAGGTGCCGTCCGTGACGGTCTCGGGCGTCATCGTGGACAACGCCGACCGGCAGCCGCTGTCCGGAGTCGCGGTCACGCTGACCTCGCCCGAGGCGGGGCAGCATGGTGGTTTCCCCACGCAGGTCGCGACGAGCGACCTGGAGGGCCGCTTCCGCCTGAGCAACATCGCCAACGGGAACTGGCGTCTGTCGGCGAAGAAGAAGGGCTACTCCGCGGTCAACCGGGATGTGCTCGTCCAGTTCGACAACGACGTCGACGACGTCGAGCTGAAGATGGACGCCACGGAGGGTGTCGTCGTCGAGGTGCGCATGCCCTCGGGCATGCCCGCGTCGGAGGCGCGGCTGGCCGTCCTGGACCACGCGGGCCAGGATCTGCTCAGCGGCAACTACAGCACCGGCGAGAATGGTCGAGTCCGGCTGACCAGCGTCCCCCCCGGAAACTGGGAGCTGCTGGCCGGCGCGGCCGGTGCGGCGACGTCGAGCCACTCCGTGCAGTCCCCGGGGGCGCCGGTTGCCATCGCCCTGCCACCGGCCACGCGGCTCGAGGTCTCGGTGCCGGAGCTCTCCGGCGACGGTTCGATCGCCACGGTGCGCATCGAGGACTCGTCGGGGCGCCCGTTCCGCACGCTGGGCTGGGGCGGCAAGCCCCAGGCCGAGTGGCGCATGAGCGGCGGCCGGATCGAGTTCGGGTCGCTCCCGCCGGGAAACTGGACCGTCGTCGTCTCCGGCGCCGGCGGCAAAACCTGGCGCGGGACGCAGCAGACCGCTCCCGGAACGTCGCCCGTGCTGCTCCTCGAATAGCCGCCGAGCTCGGCTCGGATCCTGATAGGATTGCAACCTACAAGGATGTCCGAGGAGGCTGTCATGGCGGCACAGATTCGAGGTGTCGAGTACTTCTACGCGATGGTCAAGGACCAGCCGGGCGAGGCGTACAAGCTGCTGGCGCAGCTCGCGTCGTCGCACGTCAACTTGATGGCGTTCAACTGTGTTCCGATGGGGCCGGAGACCCAGCTGATGCTGTTCCCCGAGACGACCGAGTCGCTGGCCCACGCCGCGCAGGAATCCGGCACGGTGCTGCAGGGCCCGCACCGCGCGTTCCTCGTTCACGGCGAGGACGAGCTCGGTGCGCTGGCCGGCATCCACGTGAAGCTGGCCGACGCGGGCGTCAGCGTCTATTCGTCGAACGGCGTCACCGACGGCAAGGGCGGCTTCGGCTACGTCCTGTTCGTCCGGCCGAACGACTACGACACCGCCGCCCATGCCCTGGGCGTGTAGGCGGGGTCACCCCTAAGGGCAGACCCCACTCACGTCCTTGACCGAGGCTCCGCACTCTCCGCTGGCGGACGCTCCGTTGCGCTCGGCCCCACTCGACGACAGGCCCCACGAGCCCTCCGTTCCGTTGCCGTCTCCGGAAACGACGACGAACCAGATGTCACCGGCCGGTGCCGGGTCCCAGTCGTGCGGGGTCAAGACCGCGCAGGCGGCCCCCGCCACGGACATCGTGGACACCTGACCCAGCGGGCCATACAGCACCTGCGCCTCGGTCGGCGAGCACTGGTCGTCCCAGCTCAGGTCGAGCCGGCTGCCGTCCAGTTCGGGCTTGCCCACGGTCAACGGCAGCGAACCGCCGCTGCCGTCCGGGATCGGCGGCGGCGCCGATCCGCTGGCGGAGCAGGTCTCCATGTTGCACTCGCCGGGCGCGGTGAACGTCACGCGTACGTTGTCGACGAACCAGGTCCACTCGTAATCCGCGTCGTAGTAGTGCCAGCGCACCTCGACGTCGCTCGCGCCCGCGGCATGCGCGGTGAGGTCCAGCGCCTCGTGCTGCGGGTTCGAGGTCGAGACGCTGTTCCAGCGCGCCACGTTGACCCACTGGCCGCCGGTCAGCGACGAGCGCACGTCGATGTCGGCCGTCTCGGTCTGGTAGTTGCGGAACCAGTGATCGAGTTCCAGCGTGACCGTCGAGGCCATGCTCAGGTCGAGCATCGGCGTCATCAACTCCTCGTCCATCGCGACACCGCCCCCGGTGCAGTCCGAGTCGACCGCGGCCCACGTGCCGCTCAGCGGTGTGTTGGGATCGGTGTTGGCGCAACCGAGCGGGTCGGCGGCGCTGTCCGCGTACCACGTGTTGCCGTCCGCGAGGCCGTCGACGACCGTCCAGGTCGCCGGCAGCGCTCCGCCCTCGAAATCCTCGTCCAGCACGACGCCGTTGCCGGGCACGACGTCGCCCGCGCCCTGAACGAACGCGCGCTGCCACGTGCCCTGGCCCGCATCGATCTCGACGTCGAACTCGACCTCGCTGCCGCACGGCAGCCCCGCCGGCAACAGCGCCGTCACGTGCGGCGCGAGCGATACGCCCGCCTCGCCCGCGGCGAGATCGGCGAAGTCGGCGACGTCGTCCAGCATGACGACGCCGGGTGTGGTCGGGACCACGCGAGCCGTGAGGCCGGTCAGCAGCTCGTTGCCGTCGTTGTCGACCGTCACGCTGAACTGCACCTGCTCGCCGGCCTCCCAGAAACCGTTCGCATCGCCGGCGCCGCCGGTGCCGCAGGTGTCGGCCACGAGCGCGTGGGAGCGATAGGACGCGCTCGGTCCGCAGGCGCCCGTCGGGAAGGTCAGCCCCAGCGTCCACGACACGATGCTGCCCGTGTCGGCGCCGGCGTTGTCCACGACCTCGAGTCGCCAGTCGCCGAGGGCCGAGATGCCGTCCGCCGCGGAGAGCGGCTGATCGGGCTGGAACTCCCCGGTGAACGGAGGCGCTCCGGAGGCGATCGACGTCGCCGCCTCGTCGTCGAAGACCGTGTTCGTGTAGTTCTCGCCGCTGCCGCCGTGCCGGTCGGACAGCATGATCTGCGTGCCGTTCGGCGCGACGAGCCGGATCTGCAGGTCCCCGTCGTACGTGTGCGAGATGTTCACCTGGACATCGACATCGGTCACGATCAGGTCGTCCGCGACGGAGATCGTGCTCGACACGGTGCTGTTGTCCGGGATGGCGACCGGCGTGTCGCCGGCGGGGAAGTCGGACTCGGTATTCTTGCCGGTCTCGAAGCTGAACGACAGCCCCCCGTTGTCGTCAGCCGCGCCGTTGCCCACGACGTCGGCCGAGGCTACCTCGAAGTAGTGCACGCTGCATTCCTGAAGCCCGAACAGGCGCAGCGAGTGCGCCGTGACCAGGGCGCCGTCGACCTCGGTGAACGGGCCCTGCGGCGTCAGGCCGTAGGTCACGACGCTGTCCGCCGCCTCGTCGGTATCCCACTCGATGGTCGCGGCGGATCCGGTCACGTCGATCGCCGTGACGTTGGCGATGATCGGCGGCACGCAGTCGACGGAAGCGACGGACTGCACGGTGCCGCTGCCGCCGGCGCCGTCGTCGGCGTCGAAGTACTCGACGGTGATCGTGTCGCCGTGGGCCACGGTGATCGTGCCGTCGCCGTTGGCGGTGGGTCCGCCGCCGACCGCGATCGGTCCTGCGAACGTCCCGGAGCCGGGTTCGATCGCCGAGAGCGTCACCGTCTCGGGCGCGGTCTCGGTCGAGGACTGCACCGTGACGTCGAGACTACCCTGCCCCTGCAGCGAATCGTCGCGTACGGAGATCTGCAGGCTGTCCGAGCAGGAGTAGATCGCGCGCGGCAGCGTGATCTCGCCCGCCGGGTTGAACGCGCAGGTCGTCGCGTCCACACCGTCCATGACCAGGGCGCCGGTCGCGTCCGGGTCGAGCCAGTCGGACAGGCGCGACGACGACGAGCCGCCGCCGGTCCACGACGCGGCGACCTTGCCGTACTCGTCGTAGGTGATGCTGGAGCAGGACGCCGTCCCGCCGTGAAGCTGTCCCACGATGCGGTGGTTCTGATCGAAGATCGGCGACCCGGAAGAGCCCGGCTCGGTCGTGCCGTCTTCCCACTCGGTGACGCGCCAGTGATTGGGGCCCCAGTTCTGCCCGTCGACGAGCGGGTCGTCGTTGTAGCTGATCTTCTTGACGTCGCCGCTCGGGTGATGGATGCCCCAGGCCTCCGTCGCCGCCTGGGCCTCCGCCGACCAGCCGCTGAAGTAGGCGCCGTAGGACTCCGGCGGCTCATCGTTCATCTCGAGCAGGCTGAAGTCGCTGCTGCTGAACTCCGCCAGCACGGTCGCGCCGGTCAACGTCTGGGCCGTCGTTGGAGGGGTCGTCCCCCCGCTGCATTCCGACCGCTCGTAGTTGAAACCGATCGTCGTGCCGACGCCCGCGCCGCAGTGGTCCGCGGTCAACATGTACGGCCGACAGTCGTTCGCCGTGGTGTTGATCATCGATCCGGAGCAGAAGCCGGACCCGCCGCTGAGGAGAATAACGGCGCCGCGAATCTGGTCCCTCCAGTCGTCACCCAGTGGGCAGGCGACGTCGTTGTTGCAGGACCCCGAAGCGCCCAGCGCCTCGGGATCGTCGGCGCCCGGGACGTCCTGGCGCCCGATCGCGCCGAACGCCTTGTAGCCGTGCGAGACGGTCGACAGGTGAAGCTGCGGCGACTCGTCGCCGAGCTTGGCCGGCCACAGCAACTCGAGGACCAGTGTGTCGCCCGCGACGGGAGGGGTCCAGAACTCGCCGTGGTCGCGCACGTCGTCCGCGGTGAAGGGGCCGAGGACGGCCTTGCGCTGCGGATCGAAGATGCTGAGCTCGCCGCCGGGCTGGAGACGGAAGCGGTCGAAGCCGAGCACGGTCCACCGCGCGCCCGCGGAACTCACCTTCAAGCGCCACAGACGATCTCCATCGGCCGTCGTCTCCCACGTACCCGCGTTCTTCGGGTGCAGGTCGGTTGCCATCGGATAGCCGATGCGCAGCGGAATACCGTTGCGCTCGTCATTGGCGGCGTCCTCTTGCAGCAAGCGGGGGACGTCGACGGGCGGCGCGATCCAGCGCCCCTCGGCCGTTTCGCCGGCCGCGGGCACCGCCCCCGGCTCCCGGGCCTCAGCCACGAAGCCCAGCGCCAGTGCGCATGCCAGGACCATAACCAGACGCAGAACGACCGACCGAGATCTCGACGTCACGATTTCCCCCTCCCCGGGTTCCGGGCGCAGGCGGCCGGCACGGACGCCTCGTCCCGTTTCGAAGCCTCTTTATATACGACCAAACCGGTGAGGGACCAATCCGGGGAGCGGACTGTCAAGGGCGATTGAGCTATCTTAGCCTCTGCTGATCCCCGACCGCTCCGACCGCGTCGCCGAGGAACCCCGTGGACCATATCCGGAACTTCTGCATCATCGCGCACATCGACCACGGCAAGTCGACGCTGGCCGACCGGCTGATCCAGTCCTGCGGCGCGGTCGACGAACGGGGCTTCCGCGACCAGATCCTGGATTCGATGGATATCGAGCGCGAGCGCGGGATCACGATCAAGAGCAACACGGTCACGCTGGAGTACGAGGCCAAGGACGGCAAGGCGTACCAGTTCAACCTGATCGACACGCCGGGCCACGTGGACTTCTCGCACGAAGTGCGCCGCTCGCTGATGTCGTGCGAGGGTGCGCTGCTGCTGGTCGATGCGTCTCAGGGGGTCGAGGCCCAGACCGTGGCCAACATGTACCTGGCGCTGGAATACGACCTCGAAGTGATGCCCGTGCTGAACAAGATCGACCTACCGGCGGCCGACGTCGACCGCGTGGTGGAGGAGATCGACGAGGATCTCGGTCTCGACGCGCTGGACGCCGTCCACTGCTCGGCGAAGAAGGGCATCGGCGTGCCCGAGTTGCTCGAGGCGATCGTCGAGAAGCTGCCCCCGCCCGAGGGCGACCCCGAGGCACCGCTGCAGGCGTTGATCTTCGATGCGCAGTACGACGCCTACCGCGGCGTCGTCGTGTTGTGCCGCGTCAAGGAAGGCACGCTGCGCCCCGGACAGACGCTGCGCTTCATGCACACCAAGAAGGAATACCAGGTCGAGGAGGTCGGTCTGCTGCGGCTCGAGCGCGTTGGCACCAAGGAGTTGACGGCGGGCGCCGTCGGCTACCTGATCGCCGGCATCAAGACCGTGCGCGACATCGAGATCGGCGACACGATCACGACCGCGGACAACCCCGCACCCGAACCGCTCCCCGGCTATCAGGAAGCCAAGCCGGTGGTCTTCTCGTCGATGTACCCAATGTCGACCGAGGACTACACGGAATTGACGAAGGCGCTCGACAAGCTGGTATTGAACGACGCGGCTCTGACGTTCTCCAAGGACTCGTCGGTCGCGCTGGGGCATGGCTTTCGCTGCGGGTTCCTCGGCCTGTTGCATCTCGAAGTGGTGCAGGAACGCCTCGAGCGCGAGTACGGTCTGTCACTGATCCTGTCGGCCCCCTCGGTCCGCTACCGCGTGACGATGGAAGACGGCGAGGTCGTATTCGTCGACAA
The DNA here is from genome assembly GCA_024226515.1 of bacterium. Classification (GTDB taxonomy): domain Bacteria; phylum Acidobacteriota; class Polarisedimenticolia; order Polarisedimenticolales; family Polarisedimenticolaceae; genus JAAELQ01. The sequence goes on along the minus strand of JAAELQ010000022.1, from coordinate 24,173 downwards.
TCCTGCCTTCTATCCGGACCCGTCCGAGATCGCCAGGGCGGAAGAGCCCTACATCAAGGGCTCGGTGATGATGCCCGAGCGCTACCTGGGCGTCGTGATGGAGCTCTGCAAGGACCGTCGCGGTATCCATTCGACGTTCAATTACCTGGCCAAGGGCCGCATCGAGCTGACGTCCGAGCTTCCGCTGGCCGAGGTGCTGTTCGATTTCTACGATCGCCTGAAGACCATCACGCAGGGGTACGGTTCGTTCGACTACGAGGTCCTCGACCTGCGCGACACGAGCCTGGTCAAGGTCGACATCCTGGTCAACGGCGAGCGTGTGGACGCCCTGTCCCAGCTGGTGCATCGCGACAAGGCGCGAGGCCGGGCGATGCACTACTGCGAGCGTCTCGCCGATTCGATCCCGCGGCAGCAGTTCAAGATCGCGATCCAGGGCGCGGTCGGCGGCACGATCATCGCGCGCAAGACGATCGCCCCGTACCGCAAGGACGTGATCGCCAAGTGCTACGGCGGCGACATCACGCGCAAGCGCAAACTGCTCGAGAAGCAGAAGGAAGGCAAGAAGCGGATGAAGACCGTCGGTGCGGTCGACATCCCGCAGTCCGCCTTCGTCGCCGTGCTCAAGACCGACCGCAACTAGTGGCCGGCGGGCTCTACGTTCACCTCCCGTTCTGCGCCTCCGTCTGCCCCTACTGTGACTACCCGGTCTGCGCGGTCGGCGATACGAACCTCTCGGCCTTCGTCGACGACGTGCTGCGCGAGGCCGAGCTTCATGCGAGCGAAGAACCGGGCTTCGATACGCTGTATCTCGGCGGCGGCACGCCGTCGCTGATCCCGGACGACTCGCTGATGCGGCTGCTCGCGGGACTGCGCTCCACGCTCGACGTCTTGCCATCCGCACGCACGTTCCTCGAGGTCAACCCCGAGGACGTGACAGCCGAGCGTCTTCGTCTCTGGCGCGAGGCGGACGTGCACACGGTCGTGCTCGGGATCCAGTCGTTCGACGACGCGGTGCTGGAGCGTCTCGGCAGGAGGCATCGCGCCGTCCAATCGTACGCCGCGGTCGAGAACGCGTCCTCCGCAGGCTTCGACTGCGTATCGATCGATCTGGTCTACGGCGACGAGCTGTACGACATCCCGTCGTGGTCGGGCGCGTTGCGCGAGGCCTGCGCGCTGCGCCCGCACCACGTCTCGTGCTACGAGCTGACCGCGGCCGAAGGCGGCCCGGGCTCACGCGAACATGCCGGGCTGTTCCGCACGACGCACGAGACGCTCGAGGGCGCCGGCCTGCGCGCCTACTCGGTCTGCTCGTTCGCCGCCGGCCCCGAGCACCGCTCGCGCCACAACGAGAAGTACTGGACCCTGCAGCCGCACCTGGGTCTCGGGCCCTCCGCACACTCGTTTCGGGAGCCCGTCCGCCGCTGGAACGTCGCGTCTCCGAGGGACTGGTCCGCCGCCGTTCGCTCGGGGCGTCCCGCGACCGCGGATTCCGAGACTCTGACGCCTCGCCAACTGGCGACCGAGGCTCTGATGCTGGGGTTGCGGACCCGGGCCGGAGTGGACCCTGTCGCGATCCGCGAGCGATTCGGCGTGGATCTCGTCGCTCCGAACCGCGCACTTCTCGAGCGGCTGGCCGGCGAGGGCCTGCTCGAGGGCTCCCTCGTCGGTTGGGCGCCGACGCGGGCGGGGCTGGCGGTGGCCGACGCGCTCGCGGCGCGATTCTCCGTCGGTGAGGATGCGTGATTCCGCGCGGGCGTCGTAGAATCCCTGCGGCATGAGCTCGGACGACATGAAGGCGCAGGTCGACGCGTACCTCGCGGGAGACCTCGCGACCTTTCGCGAGGTCGACGGCTGGATTCTGGCCACGCTGCGCCGGCACTACGCCCGCATGGGCGGAGAGCACGAGGACGTCGCGTCGATCGTGCATCAGAAGCTGCTGACGATCCTGCGCGAGGGACAGTTCCACGGCCAGTCCTCGCTGCGCACCTACGTCACGCGCATCGTCCACCACCGGGCGATCGACCGCATCCGGCAGTTCCGCCGCGAGCAGAGCCTCGCCGAGTCGATGCCCGAGGAATCGCCGCATGCCGGGCCCGACGAGGGTCTGGAGCGCAAGGACCGCCTGCGGCTGGTGCAGCAGGCCCTGCTGGCGCTGTCCCAGCGCTGTCGCGAGCTGTGGCGCATGGTATTCGTCGACAAGCTGTCCTACGACGCAATCGGAGAGAAGCTGGAGATTCCGCCCGGTACGGTGAAGAGTCGCATGTTCCACTGCCGACGTCAGGCCAGCGAATACCTCGAAAAGGCGCAAACCGCCCCGGAATCGACGCGGGACTTGAACCGCGGAGGTCCGAAAGCGCCGGTAGATGAGACCGGGAGGGATCGATGAGCGACGCGGATCGCCACGTCGACGAGCTGCTGCCCTGGTACGTCGCCGGGACGCTCGATCGCGAAGAGTCCGACAGAGTGGGCCGGCACCTTGCGACGTGCGAGGCGTGCCGCGCGCAGCTTCCGCTGCTCGAGGACGCGGCGGCACTGGTCGAGCGCGACGGCGCGGCGGCGCTGGCGGACCACCCGGAATCCGAGCAGCTGGTGGACGCCGTGCTCGGCGATCTGGACGAGATGACCACGGGGCGCGTGATGAAGCACGTCGCGCGCTGCGACACCTGCGCCGACGAGGCGCGGCTGGTGCGCGGCGAGGCCTCCCCTGCCGCCTCCCCGGCCCCGGCTTCGGCACCGGCGGCTACCGCCCGGGCGACGATCTGGTTCGCGGCGGGCGCAATGGCCGCCGCGGCGGCACTGGCCATCGGCATCTCGCTCTTCGCGCCGGCCGACCCCGCGCGCACGGTGCTGCCGAACTTCGTCGTGCCGCCCGAGCTGTCGGGCGAGACGAAGAACACGTTCGCCCTGCCGGACGACGGCGGGCCGCTGCTGCTGGCGTTCGAAGCCGACTTCGCGGCCTCCGCCCTGCCGCTCGACGTCGAGATCGTCGGCGCCGACGGCAGCGCCGTGCTGACGCTGCCCGGCATCGGCCAGGACCAGTTGGTGCGCGAGGTCTACGTCTTCGTCGAGTGTCCCGCCGACCTGTGCGGGGTGGGCTCCTACACCGGGCGGCTGGTCCCGTCGGACGGATCGGCGGCGCTCGAGTACCCGTTCACGGTGGAGTAGCGCGGGTCCTAGTGATCCCGCAGGTGGCTCGTGCGAACGACCTCCCGGAAGCCGCGCGCCGTCATCGAAGTCTCTCTCTTGAAATTGCGCTGGAACGTCCGCAGGTCGGTGTAGCCAACGTCGAAGGCGATCTCGCCCAAGGGACGTGAGGTCTCGACGATCAGCTCCTTCGCCCGCTGGATGCGGACGTGGCGATCCCACTCGGTGAAGCGAACGCCGACCTTCTCGCGGAAGAAGGAGCAGAAGTAGGTGGCGTTCAGCCCGGCAACACGCGCCGCCTCGCCGGCGGTGAGTCGACGGGTGAGATCGTACTCGACGAAGAGCTTGATGCGCCGCAGGCGCGCGTCGCGTTCGAACACGGTCCAGTTGCAAGCGGCGGCGTGCACCTGACTCCTCCCGAGGACCCCACTCCGCGAGCCACCCGCGCCCGGACCTCGCCGGAACGGCGAGGTGCGATAGCCGGTGCTCTGAGTTGCAAGGCGCTCGGGAGCGAACGAGGTTCACTCGCGACCCCACAAACAGAACTCGGGCCGCGCGATCCCCCGAGAGGAGATCGATCGCGGCCCGAGAAGCGTTCGTCAATCGGAAGTGATTCGGTCGTCTACCAGGTATCCACGAAGCAATCGGATTCGGCCGGCATGACCACGAGCTGCGGCCAGATCTCGAGCTCCGAGCGGTGCATGGCCGGGTCGTTGATGTGGAGTGCGATTTCGTTGACCGAGGTGTACGTGGTGCTACCGATCGTGCCACCATCGATGACGAAGTAGTCACCGTCGATCACGACGTCCCAACCTCGGGCGTCCAGCATGTCGAAGATCTCGTCATTCAGGTCTTCGGCGGTCACGGTGAGCCCGTTGGAGGGTGTGATGTTCGAAACCCGGATCACGCTCGCCACTCCGTTGAGATACACGCGAATGATGCCCGACCGGCTGGTATCCGGATCCTCCGTCATCAGACGGAAGCGCGCCAGAAAATCTCGGGTCGCGTCGTCGATCGCGACGCCGGTGTAGCCGACCTCGGGGTTGTCCTCGGCGTAGCAGAGGTCATCCGGTGCATCTTCCTCGTATTCAACCGGGTCGGTGCCCGGAATCGCGTCCCCTTGCACCCAGATCGTCACGGCGGAGTTATCGCCGCCGGCGCCCACATCGGCCACGAAGTCCTGGCCCGCGATGTCCTCGAACCCCTCTGCGATGCACTCGAGCATCAGCTCCTGGGTGGCATTCTCGTTCGTTCCGTTTCCGAGACTGCACACGAACATGTCACCGGCGGAGGCCTGACACATGTCTCCGACACACTCGGGATCCGGCGGATCGGTCTCACAGTCCGGATCTTCGCCGTCGCCGCCAGTTTTGGTCCCAGTATCGATCTGGCCGCCGCCGAGGCCGCCGGCAGAGGCGCCGGAAACGGCCAGAAGCAAGACGAGCAGCGAGACGAGCAAGTAGAGATAGGATTTGCGCATCATGGGAGAATCTCCTCATTCCCTGGTTTTCGACTTCGCAACATACGTTGATTACTACCGTCTGTCACGATAAAGGCGTCAATCGCTCGGGTGGGTTCAACGTGACTGTGATTTTCTCTTGGCAGCGATGTGGTCTAGGCTGCCTACGATGAACAGACGTCGAGTTCTCGCCCTCCTCGCGGTATCGATTCTCTCCATCGGCATGGAGCCGCTCGCTGCGCCGGCGGACCGCGCCGCCGAGACCGAGCGCCACATCCTCGAGCTCGAGAGAGCGTTCATCGAGCACCACTTCGAAAACAACGACAATGAGGCCGCCGTCGAGGTCCTGCACCGGATGACCCGGGTCGACCCGGAGCACCCACAGATCTACAGGCTAGCCGTGCGACTCCACATCCCGACCAAGGCCTTCGACGCCGCAGAACAGCTGCTGGTCGATCTCGATTCCTCTGGCCCCGGCCTGGCCTACGGACGGGGCTACCTCGCCCAGATCCTCAGCACGGACGGGGCCATGGATCTGATACGCCAAGCCATCGAGGGGTACGGCGCAAAACACCACGTCGTCGGGCAAGCCGCGTCGAAACTCCTGCTCGGAGAGCAGCTCCGTCGGCAGAAGCGGTACGAGGAAAGCGCCCAGGTGTTCGACGAGGCGATCTCCGAGTTCGACAGCGCCGGGTACCGGATCGGGGTCGGCACCGCCTATTCGTACGTCGCCGCACTGGCAAACTCGGAACGGGACTACGACCGCGCGATCGAGGCACTCACCCGTTCCGTGGAGATTCTGGAGAGCGAGAGCCACCCGACATCGCTGGCCAGCAGCTGGATCCGGTTCGGCAGAACCTATCTGTCGATGGAGCGCCGATCCCAGGCGGCCGCCGCGTTCCAGAAGGCGTTGGACATACGGCGTGAGCTCGGAGACGAACGCGGCGTCTTCGCAGCTCTCGACTGGAAGGGACGCACCTACCTGGACCAGGACGACCCGGCCCCGGTGATCGCCCTCTGGACCGAGGCGATCGCGATCGCGGAAACGCTCGGAGATCCGCACCGCATCGGCAACATCCAGCGGCGACTCGGCCTGGTCTACTTGCGCAATGACGACGTGGACGGTGCTTTGAGGTGGTTCGACCGCGCGCTGCGCATCGCGCAGGACGCGGAGATCAGCCTCGAGTGGTTGGTGCGCTACCACCGGGCCACGGCCCTGATGCAAGTCGGACGCTACACCGAGGCCGAGGCGGAGCTGGAAGAAGTCGTCGCAAACGGGTCCCGCCGTCGGAAGGTCCACGCCCTGGCGAAGCTGACCAAGATCCACATCGATGCCGGCGAGCTGACGCAGGCGCTGTTCCGGCAGGAGGAGGGACTCGAGCTCGCCGGCCAGCGCTACCACGCGGACAGGGTCGACGCACTGAACCGACTGGCGGCGATCTACTACCTGATTGGCGATTCGGAGTCGGCCCGCCGGAAGATGAAACAGGCGCTCGAGCTCGCGACGAAGAAGAAGCTGGACGGCTCGCGCACGCAAACATTGACCAATCTGGGCGTGTTGGCGCTGAGGGAAAAGCGACACGAGGCAGCCCTGGAGAGCCTCCTCGAAGCGGTAAAGCTGGGTGACACACTCGACCACGGACGGCGGGCCGCGATGGCCCGCCTCAACGCGGCGAACGCATTGTGGAAACTGGGGCGCATCGAGGAGTCGAAGCAGTCACTAGCCCAGGCGCTCGCCTACTTCGAGCAACACAGCGACTCCGAGGGGCAGACGGCCTCACTCGCCCTCCGCGGACAGATCGAGCATGACGAAGGCAAGTTCGGCGCCGCGGAGAGAACGTTCGGGAAGTCGATCGAGCTGGGGCGCGCACACGGGCTCTCGCTGCGTACTGCCCTCTCGATCGGCGAGCGGGGGAAGTTCTTCGCGGAGCGCGGGCGCAACCGGGAGGCCCTCGCCGACTTCCACTCGAGCCTCGACATCCTGGACTCGTTACGGGGGGGGCTCGAGACCGGCGACCTCAGGATCTACTTCCTCGCCCGGAGAATGCGGATCTACGAGCTGGCGGTACATCAGCAGGCCCTCCTCGAGCGAGCAACGCCGGGAGCGCCGCTGACGTTTCAACTCGCCGAACGGGCACGCGCGCGCGGCCTCCTTGACATGCTCACCGAGTCGCAGGCCACTCTGCAGGTCGGGATCGACGCCCAACTCATTGCGCGAGAGCGCGAGCTGGTCGACGCGATTCGAGGAGAACTGTTCCAGCTATCATCGGCCAACGACGAGCAGGCTCGCGCCGCCGCCGGCGAGAAGCTGCAGCGCCTGGAGCAAGAACTTCAGCGCCACAAGCTCGAGATTCGTCGCTCGGCGCCTCGGTACTCCGAGCTTCGCTACAACGAACCCAGCTCTCTCGAGGAGATCCGCTCGTCCGTCCTGCGCGACGACGAGATCTTGCTGCGCTACTTCCTCGGCGCCGAGAGCGCTCTGCTGTGGATCGTCGACCGTAAGACCTCGCGCCTCGTGTTCCTCGATTCGGTGGAGAAGATCGAGCAACTGGCAGGCACTTTCCTCGCAGGTGCGAGCGAGGCCGGCCTGGCCCTCGGATCGAATCGCCGCGCCGACAAGGACGCTGCCGCACTGGCAGAGGCGCTCCAATTGGGTGGCCTGCCGGCGAATCGCCGCCTCGTGATCGTCCCGGACGGGCCGCTACACCACGTTCCGTTCGAGGCCGTTCGGGTTGACGGGGGTTACCTCGTCGAGAAACACGAGGTCGTCGTGGCACCCTCCGCCAGCACGTTCGCGCTGATGCGTCGCGAGAAGCCGTCGATCCCCGACGCGGGGTTCCTCGCGACCGGAGATCCCGTAGCCCCCGAGGGAGCACCCGCGGTTCCGCCGATGCCGCACAGTCGCGCGGCGCTCTCCCGCATCACCGAACACTTCCCCGAGAACGAACGGAAACTGCTCATCCGAGACAAGTCCACCCGCGACGAGCTGCTGGCCCAACCACTCGACGACTATCGCTACCTCCACTTCGCGACCCACGGCTACCTCGAGCCCGAGAGCCCGCGCAACTTCCGCCTGCAGATGACGCCCACGAGAGAGGACGGCTCGGACGGCTTCATCTATCTGGAGGACGTCTTCGGTCTGCGGCTCAACGCCGAGCTCGTCGTGCTGCAGGCCTGCAGCTCCGGAAAAGGCGAGCTGCTGCGTGGCGAGGGGTTGGTCGGGCTGACCCGGGCCTTCCTCTACGCCGGTGCGCGCGCCCTGCTCGTGGCCCAGTGGGACGTCGCGGATCGCTCCACGGCGGAGTTCATGGAAGTCTTCTACGAGGAACTGGGCGACGCGGAGAGCGCTGCGGCGGCGCTGCGGGCCGCCAAGCTGCGCTTCATCCGCTCCGATCGCCCGATCCAACGCCAGATCTACCGCTGGGCCCCGTTCGTCCTCGTGGGCGATCCACCGCTCCGGAAGAAGCCCGCGAACGCGAAAGCGCGGCTTCCCGCCGAGAATCGACGGGAGCCGCGCCCCGGAAGCGAATCGGTCACCGGCTCAACGCCGGCTTTGAACTAGTTACAGTAGAAGCCCGACTGCCAGGAGTCGGGAGTGCACTGGCCGATCGGCGTGCAGTTGCCGACCACACCGTGCACGGTCTGGCCGCCGCCGCACGTCAGCACCGAGCCGTCGAGCTTCTGGCACTGCGTGCGACCGGTGTCGTTGTAGCCGAGAATCGCCGTGTCCCGCGTACAGTCGCGCGAACAGCGACGGTAGGGGCACAGCGGCACGGCCGTCTCCTGCACCGGCTCGTTGTCGAACAGGAACTGAAGATCCTCCAGCGCCTGCAACTCGTTCTCGGTCAGTTTCGCCTCGTCCCCGGCCGGCTCGGCGGTCTCGGCCTCTTCGGTGGCCAGATAGATGCCGCCGGACAGAAGCAGAGCCGTCGCAAACAGAGCGAGCGTCAGTTTCTTGTTCATGTGTCTCCTCCTCGTGGGATCGAAAACTCGACCCGCTTCCGTCGTGGTAGGCGCCACTTGCCTGCCCCGGTTCAGGCTCGCGTTGTTCGTCCGCGCCGCCCCCCGCTCGGCACGCGGCGATAGCTCGGCCGCCTCTCGTCGTCAACTGGGCGAGAACGCCACGGATGCCCTAAAATCGTGCCGGGTTTCGTGACGTGTTTCTCGGACGCGAAAAAAGACGAAATCCAGAGGGCCACGTTCTTGAGCGACACGACACCGCACAACTACGACGAGAGCAAGGTCAAGACGCTCAGCTCGCTGGAGCACATCCGCAAGCGCACCGGTATGTACATCGGGCGCATCGGAACGGGCCAGCACTACGACGACGGCATCTACATCCTGCTGAAGGAAGTCATCGACAACGCGATCGACGAGTTCATCATGGGCTACGGCACCGAGGTCAAGGTCGCTGTCGAAGGCACGGACGTCTCGGTGCGCGACTTCGGCCGCGGGATCCCGCTGGGCAAGGTCGTCGACTGCGTCTCGCAGATCAACACGGGTGCCAAGTACAACGACGACGTGTTCCAGTTCAGCGTCGGGCTCAACGGGGTCGGCACGAAGGCGGTCAACGCGCTTTCGAAGGCTTTCCGCGTACGCAGCGTCCGCGAAGGCGAGTTTGCCTCCGCCAGCTTCAAGCGCGGCGAGCTGGAGAAAGAGAAGAAGGGCAAGATCAAAAACGAGCCGAACGGCACCGAGGTCGTCTTCGCCCCCGACCCTGAGATCTTCGGCGACGCCCGCTTCGACGAAGAGCACATCAAGCGCCGCATCCGGCTCTACACCTACCTCAACGCCGGTCTGACGATCGACTACAACGGCACTCCGTACGTGTCCCACGGCGGCCTGCTCGATCTGGTACGCGAGGACGTGGAACGCGACGCCGTCTACCCGGTGCTGCACTTCCGCGACAAGACGACGGAGCTGGCGTTCACCCACACCACGCGTTACAGCGAGACCTACTTCTCCTTCGTCAACGGCCAGTTCACCAGCGACGGAGGCACGCACCTCAGCGCGTTCCGCGAGGGCTTCCTCAAGGCCGTCAACGACTTCACGAAGAAGAAGTTCGAGGGCGAGGACGTGCGCGACGGCCTGGTCGGCGCCATCGCGATCCGGCTCAAGGAGCCGGTCTTCGAGTCCCAGACGAAGAACAAGCTGGGCAACACCGAGATTCGCAGCGCGCTCGTGGCCCGCGTCAAGGAGGTCGTCGCCGACCTGCTGCACCGCCACCCCGACATCGCCGAGCGGCTCGTGCGCAAGGTCGAGGAAACCCAGAAGCTGCGCAAGGAGCTGTCGGCGGTCAAGAAGCTGGCGCGGGAAAAGGCGCGCGCGACGTCGATTCGCGTGCCGCAGCTGAAGGACTGCAAGCTGCATCGCGGGCGCAAGAGCAATGGGCGCTCGATGGTCTTCATCACCGAGGGCCAGTCCGCCGCCGGATCGATCGTCAGTTGCCGCGACCCGAACACGCAGGCCATCTTCACGCTGAAGGGCAAGCCGCTCAACGTCTGCGAGCTCGAGCGCGACGCGATGTACAAGAACGACGAGCTGTACAACCTGATGCGCGCCCTCAACGTCGAGGATTCGGCCGACAACCTACGCTACGATCGCGTGATCCTGGCCACCGACGCCGACGTGGACGGGCTGCACATCCGCAATCTGCTGCTGACGTTCTTCTTACGTTTCTTCGAGCCGATCGTGCTCAATGGACACGTGTGGATTCTCGAAACGCCGCTGTTTCGCGTGCGCAACAAGAAGAAGACGCTCTACTGCTACAGCGAGGAAGAGCGCGACGCCGCGGGCCGCGAGATCGGACGCAACCTCGAGATCACGCGTTTCAAGGGACTGGGTGAAATCTCCCCCGCCGAGTTCAAGGCGTTCATCGGCGACGGGATGCGCCTGTCGCCGGTGGAGGTGGACAACCGCCACAGCGTGCCGCACCTGCTGCGCTTTTACATGGGCAAGAACACGCCCGAGCGACGCAGCTACATCATGGATCGGCTGGTCGTGGAGGCGGGTACATGAGCGGCCCCCAGGGCGACCTTTTCGACGGACCGGAAGACGGCGACGGCGCGCCGCAGGCCTGGCAAGAAGACGGCCGCCTGCGGCGGCTGATCGACGACAACTTCGTCCGTTACGCGTCGTACGTCATCCGCGACCGCGCGATCCCGGATCTGGCGGACGGGCTGAAGCCGGTCCAGCGGCGCATCTTGCATTCGCTGAAGGAGAACGACGACGGCAAGTTCATCAAGGTGGCCAACATCGTCGGCCACACGATGCAGTATCACCCACACGGCGACGCCAGCATCACCGAGGCGCTCGTCGGGCTAGCCAACAAGGGCTACCTGATCGAGGGCCAGGGCAACTTCGGCAACCTGTTCACCGGCGACCCCGCCGCGGCCGCGCGCTACATCGAGTGCCGGCTGACCGAGCTGGCGCGTCGAGAGCTGTTCAACGACGAGCTGACGAAGTTCGTCCCGAGCTACGACGGCCGCAAGCAGGAGCCGGTAGCCCTGCCGGCGAAGCTGCCGCTGATGCTGATGCAGGGCGCCGAGGGCATCGCCGTCGGCCTCTCGACGCGGGTGCTGCCGCACAACTTCGTCGAATTGCTGCGCGCGCAGATCGCGATCCTGGAGAAGAAGCCGTTCGACGTCGTCCCGGATTTCCGCCAGGGCGGCCTGATGGACGCCGCCGAGTACGACCGCGGCCGCGGCCGCGTACGGCTGCGCGCGAAGATCGAGCTGGGCAAGGACAACATGGTTCTCGTGCGCTCGGTGCCCTACGGCACGACGACCGACTCCGTCATCGCCTCGATCGAGACCGCCGCGCGCAAGAAGAAGCTGGCCATCAAGTCGATCGACGACTTCACCGCGGAACAGGTCGAGATCCAGGTCGCGCTGAAGCCCGGCAAGAACCCCGACAAGACGATCCAGGCTCTGTACGCCTTTACCCAGTGCGAAGTCGCGCTGTCGGCGCGAATCGTCGTCATTCACAAGAACCGGCCGGTCGAGATGACGGTCGACGAGGTGCTGCGCCACAACACGCGCGCGCTGGTCAAGACGCTGCGCCGCGAGCTGGAGGCGGAGCGGCGCAAGAAGATCGACGAGATTCACGCCAAGACTCTCGTCCGGATCTTCATCGAGAACCGGATCTACAAGCGGATCGAGGAATGCACGAGCTACGCCGACGTGCAGAAGGCGGTGCTGGACGGCGTCAACGGGTTCCGCATCTTGCTCAAGCGCGACGTGACGCTGAAGGACGTCGAGATGCTGCTCGGCATCAAGATCAAGCGCATCTCGCGTTACGACATGGACCGCAACCGCAAGGAGATCGCCGATCTCGAGGACGGCGTCGAGAAGATCGAGCACGACCTGGCCCACCTGACCGATTATTGCGTGCGCTACATCAGGTCGTTGCTCCGCAAGTACGGTGCCGACCATCCGCGGCGCACCGAGCTCACCTCCTTCGAGGCGATCGAGGTACGCGATCTGACCTCGAACGAGCTGACGCTGTGTTACGACTCCGAGAAGGGCTACCTGGGCCACACGATCAGCGGCGAGGAGATGCTGCAGTGCTCGTCGCTGGACAAGATCCTCCACGTGCGGGCCGACGGCGTGTACAAAGTGACTCCCCCGCCGGACAAGCTGTTCGTCGACCGCGACATGCAGTTCTGTGGAGTGATCGATCGCGAACGGGTCTTCGTCGTGATCTACCGTGACGAGGACGGGTTGCACCACCTCAAGCGTTTCGCCTTCGGCGGGACGATCCTGAACCGCGAGTATCGCTGCGCGCCGCCGCGCTCGACGATCGTCTTCCTGTCCGAGTCCGACCCGCGGGTGATCTACGTGCGCTACAAGAACGCCGGCGGCCAGGCCTTCGACCTGGCGGACGTCGCCCCGCGCAACGTCAAGACACGCGGCAAGCTGATGACGTCGAAGACGATCGAATCGATTCACGCCAGTCGGCCGCGGGGCTGGAGCGACAAACGCTTCGGGCGACCGCGCTCGCTGCTGGACCTGTAGAGGAACGACGATGCACGAATGGGCTTTGGCCGAAGGAGTGGTAACCGCCGCGTTGGACGCGGCGGCGAAGCAGAAACTCGTCCGCGTGACGAAGCTCGTCGTACGCGTCGGTGCGCTGCAGCGCATCAGTCCCGATTTCTTCCGCAAGGCGCTGAGCTCGGTGCTGCCGGAGGACGACCCGCGCCTGGAATCGGTCGAGTTCGAGCTGAGCGCGGAGCCGGCCGTGATGGGCTGCCGCGGCTGCGGCCACACGTTCGAGCCCGGCCAGGCCGGCGACCTCGACGCCGATCAGCTCGAGGCGATCCACTTCATCCCCGAGCTGGCGCACGGCTACCTGAGCTGCCCGAAGTGCGAGAGCTCGGACTTCGACGTGCGTCAGGGACGCGGGATCTGGCTCGACGCCGTGGAGGGCGAGCGATGAGCGTCGACCCGCGTCTTGCCGTGATCGACAAGCGGCTCGCCGGTGTCGGCACGATCCTGGCCGTCACCGGAGGAAAAGGAGGCATCGGCAAGAGCCTGGTGTCGTCGACGCTGGCCGCGCTGCTGGCACGGCGCGGACGCACGACCGGCCTGCTCGACCTGGACCTCACCGGTCCGTGCGCGCACATCGTGCTCGGCGTCAGGCCCGGCTTTCCGACCGAGGAGTTCGGCATCGACCCGGTCGACGCCCACGGGATCAAATTCGTCTCCGTCACGTCCTTCATTGGCCGCGATCCCGTGCCGTTGCGTGGAACGGACGTCACGAACGCGCTGATCGAGTTGCTGGCCATCGTGCGCTGGGGCGCGCTGGACTACCTGATCGTCGACATGCCGCCGGGGCTCGGCGACGCGATGCTCGACGCGATGCGGCTGGTCCACCGCGCGGAGTATCTGGTGGTCGCCACCGACTCGCTGGTCACGCTGGAGACGGTCGAACGGACGCTGCGCGTGCTGCGCGGAGCGTCGTGCACGGTGCGCGGCGTCGTGCAGAACATGCACCGCCGCGAATCCGACGCCGTTGCGTCCCTGGCCGCAGACAGCGGGGTCCCGTTCCTGGGACAGCTACCGTTCGACGAGGAGGTCGAAACCGGCCAGGGTGACGTCGAGCGGCTGCTACGGACGCCTTTCGCCTCGGTGCTCGGCGAGATCGCGGCGGAGTTCTAGCAGGCCGCTAGCAGATCCTCGGTAGCTGCTCGCCGCTGGCGACGTCCACGATTCTCGTTCCGCCGATGCTGCTGCGCAGCAGGACCGTGCTCTGTGCGTCCTCCACGACGCGGCCGACGACCACGGACTCGCGCCCCAGGGGGTGGCTGCGCATCACGCGCACCACGCTGTCGGCCACCGCAGCGTCGACGATCGCCAGGCACTTCCCCTCGTTGGCCACGTACAACGGGTCGAGGCCGAGGATCTCGCACGCGCCGCGGACCTCCTCGCGCAGCGGGATCGCTCGCTCGTCGAGCTCGATGCCGACGCCGGCCTGCTCCGCGATCTCGTTGAGCGTGCTGGCCACGCCGCCGCGCGTGGGGTCGCGCAGCACGCGGACGCCCTCGCCGCCGGCCTCGATCATGCCCTCGACCAGCCCGGCCAGGCAGGCCGAATCGCTCTCGATCGCCGTCTCGAACTCGAGCCCCTCGCGCACGGACAGGATCGCGATCCCGTGATCGGCGATGGGGCCGTTGAGCAGCACGAAATCTCCGGGCCGCGCCCGTTCGGGGGCGATGTCGGCTCCGGGAAGCCTCACGCCGACGCCGCTGGTGTGGATGAACACGCCGTCGCCCTTGCCGTGGCCGACGACCTTGGTGTCGCCGGTGACGATCGGCACGGCCGCCTCGCGCGCGGCGTCCCCCATCGCGCACGCCACGCGCCACAGCGTCTCCATCGGCAGCCCCTCCTCCAGGATGAACCCGGCGGACAGCGCCACGGGACGAGCCCCGCACATGGCGACGTCGTTGACCGTCCCGTGCACGGCCAGCGACCCGATGTTGCCGCCGGGAAACTCGATCGGGTCGATGACGAACCCATCCGTCGAGAACGCCAGCGTTCCGGCGTCGAGGTCGAGCAGGGCGCCGTCCCCCATCCTGCGCAGCGTCTCGTTGTCGAACGCCGCGACGAACAGATCGCGGATCAGCGCGTGCATCAGCCGGCCGCCGCCGCCGTGCCCCAGCGTGACGGTCGGATAGTCGTTGATCGGCAGCGGACAGGCAGGTCCCTCGAAGCTCACGCTCGCCCCCGGTAGCGGTGGTATCCGGCGCACGCCCCCTCGGAGGAGACCATCGGGGCCCCCAGCGGGTGCTCGGGCGTGCATCGTTTCCCGAACTCGGAGCACTCGTGCGGTTTGCGCAGGCCGCGCAGCACCTCGCCGGCGATGCACTCGGCCGGCTCGTCGACTGCCAGCGACGCCACGTCGAAGCGTCGCTCGGCATCGTGGGCCGCGTAGCGCTCGCGCAACCGGTAGCCGCTCTGCGGGATCGTGCCGATCCCGCGCCACGGCCGGTCGCAGATCTCGAACACCTCCTCGACCACGCCGCGGGCGTGCGGATTGCCGTCGGACCGGACGGCGCGCGGGTAGCGGTTCTCGACGCCGTGGCGTCCTTCCTCCAACGCCTTCAGCGTGGCGTGGATCCCGTGCAACAGGTCGAGCGGCTCGAAGCCGGTGACGATGACCGGGATGCGGTACTTCCGAGCGATCGGTTCGTATTCCTGCGTGCCCATCACGGTGCAGACGTGCCCCGCCGCGAGGAAACCCTGCACCCGGTTGGACGGCGCGCCGAGAATCGCCTCCATCGCGGGCGGCACCAGCACGTGGGCGCAGAGGATCGAGAAGTTCGATAGCCCGAGATCGCTCGCTCGCTTTACCGCCATCGCGTTGGCCGGGGCGGTCGTCTCGAACCCGACGGCGAAGAACACCACGTGTCGCTCGGGGTGCTTCTCGGCCAGCGTGACGGCGTCGAGCGGTGAGTAGACGATGCGCACGTCCGCACCGCGCGCCTTGACCTGCAGCAGGTCCTCGTCCGAACCGGGCACGCGCAGCATGTCGCCGAACGACGCGAACGTCACCTCGGGGCGGCGGGCGATGGCGATCGCTCGCTCGATCTGCTCCAGCGGGGTGACGCAGACCGGACAGCCCGGCCCGTGCACCAGCGAGACCGAATCGGGCAGCATACGGTCGATGCCGGTCTTGATCACCGTGTGCGTCTGACCGCCGCAGATCTCCATGATCGTCCACGGCCGCGTGACCAGCGACTCGATCGAGGTGACGAGGCGTTCGGCGGTCTCGGGGTCGCGATACTCGTCGACGAACTTCACGATTCGCCCCCCTCGGACTCTTCGAGCTCCGCCAGCTCGCCCATCTCGCGCAGGGCCTCGAAGACCGACTGCGCCTGCTCCTCGTCGATCGTGTTCAGGGCGAACCCTACGTGCACCAGCACGTAGTCGCCGACCTTCGCCTCGGGGACGTAGGCCAGGCAGACCTGCTTCTTGATGCCGCCGAAACTGACCGTGCCCATCGCGGGGCCGGCCTCAGCGGCATCGATTTCCAGTACTTTCCCGGGAACGGCAAGACACATATGGACCCCTTCGAGCAGCCCATTATAGAGCGTTCTCGAGATCGAGTCGGGCGGCCGCCACGGCGATCTGTCCCAGCGCGATCCCACCGTCGTTGGGCGGCACGGCGCGGTGGAACAGGACGCGAAAACCCTCGGATTGCAGGCGTTCGGTCGTGCGCTCGGCCAGCAGCGCGTTCTGAAAACAACCGCCGGTCAACGCGACCGTCGCGCAGCCGACGCGGCCGGCCACCCGGGCCACGGCCTCGACCAGCGTGTTGTGGAACCGGGCCGAGATCGTCTCGGCGGCGACTCCCCGCTCGACCTCCTCCACAACGGCGCCGATCAACGGACGCCAGTCGACGACCGCGGGCCGTTCGCCGGCGAGCACGATCGGGTAGCTCCCGCGCTCCGCGACGTCGGCGATCCACTCCAGCGCCATCGCCGCCTGTCCCTCGAACGTGGTCACGGGGTGCAGACCCAGCAGCGCGGCCACGCCGTCGAACAGGCGCCCCGCACTGCTGGTCAGCGGCGAGTTGATGCCGCGCTCGAGCATCCGACCCAGGACGGTGCGCTCGTCACGGCCCAGTGCGGTCAGGTGCGGCCCGAGCAGAGCCGCGGCGCCGTCGAGCTCGAACAGCAACGAGGCGGCGCTGCGCCGCGGCTCGCGGACCGCGGCGTCGCCGCCCGGAAGCCGGAACGGACGCAGATGCGCGACGCGTTCGAACTCCCGCGAGTCCCCCAGGAGAAACTCGCCGCCCCAGATCGTGCCGTCGACCCCGAAGCCGGTGCCGTCCCACGTCACACCCAGCGCCGGGCCGTCCGCGTCATGTTCGGCCAGGCAGGCGGCGAGGTGCGCGTGGTGGTGCTGTACCGCGATCCTCGGGACGTCGTTCAGCACGGCCAGCGCCCCGGCGGCGGCCGTCTGCTCTACGGCCCACGTCGTCGTCACGTAGTCCGGGTGCGCGTCGTGCGCCACCGCGACCGGCCGGGCCTCGTACAGCTCCAGGAAGTCCGCGACGACGCGCCGGAACGCGGCCAGCGCCTGCGGCGTCTCCATGTCGCCGATGTGTTGGCTGACGTGGACCTGTCGGCCGGCGGCGAACGCGACGGCGTTCTTCAGGTGCGCACCCACGGCCAGCAACGGCGGCAGCTCGCGCTGCAGCCGGACCGGCCGCGGAGCGTAGCCGCGCGCGCGACGCAGAATCGTCTCCGCCCCCGACACGACGCGCGCGACGCTGTCGTCCACGTGCCGCACGATCGGCCGGTCGTGAACCAGGAACAGCTCGGCAACGTCGCCGAGGCGCTCGAGCGCTTCGCGTTCGTCCGTGCAGATCGGCTCGTCGCTGGCGTTGCCGCTCGTCGCGACGACCGGCGCGTCGAGCTCGCGCAGCAAGAGATGGTGTAACGGTGTCGCGGGCAGCATCACACCGAGCGCGGGGTTGCCCGGGGCGACGTCCTGGTGAACGGGCGCGTCGCACCGCCTGGGCATCAGCACGATCGGTGCGGCGGGCGACAACAGCAGTCTTTGGGCGGCGCCGTCGATCTCGCACAGCCGCCCCGCCTGCTCCAGGTCGCGGGCCATCAGGGCGAAGGGCTTCTCGCGGCGCGGCTTCTTGTCGCGCAAACGACCGACAGCCTCGCCGTCCCGCGCGTCCACCATCAGGTGAAACCCACCGAGGCCCTTGACGGCGACGATGCGTCCCTCGCGGATCGCGCGGGCAGCGTCGCGCAGCGCCGCGTCGCGTTCGGCGGCAACCTCGCCCCGCGGGGTCCACAGCTCGAGCTGCGGCCCGCACACGGGACACGCGTTGGGCTGCGCGTGAAACCGGCGATCGCGCGGATCGTCGTACTCCGCACGGCACTCCGCGCACATGGCGAACCCGTGCATGCTCGTGCGCGCCCGGTCGTAGGGCAACGAGCGAATGATCGACAGGCGCGGACCGCAGTGCGTGCAGTTCGCGAACGGGTAGCGATGCCTGCGGTCGGCCTCGCTCGACACCTCGCCCAAGCAGGCATCGCACGTCGCAAGATCGGGAAGCATCTGTGCCGTCGCCTGTCCGCCAGCCTCGCTGGTGACGATCTCGAAGCCGGCGGTCGACTCCGGGGCGACGGGAGACGCACTCCACTGTTCGATGCGCGCCGGGGAGGGACACTCCTCGCGAAGGCGAGCCAGGAAGCGCTGCACGTCGGCGCCGTCGCCCTCGACCTCCAGCACGACGCCGCGCGTGTCGTTGCGCACCCAGCCCGCGAGGCCCAGCTGCGTCGCGAGACGGTGGACGAATGGCCGAAAACCGACGCCCTGGACCGCCCCCTCGATCTCGACTCGTACGCGCTCGCTCATCGGCTCGGACCAGTGTAGCGGGTTCTTTGCTACCATCGCGCCCGGAGGGCCTGAGTCAATGAGTGAGATCGCGTGGCGCGAGTCCCTGGCCGAGGCGAAGAAGATCGCTGCGGAAGATGGAAAACTGCTGCTGACCTACCTGTTCGCACCCGGCTGACTCGGCTGCAAGAGAACGGATGCCGTGACGCATCCGAATGTTTCCGTTCGACGCTCGATCGAGAGCGGGTTCGTAGCGTTCAAGCTGAACATGCTGGAACGCCACCCCGACTACAAAGAAGCCTGCGCGGGCGGCCGAGTGATGTGGGGTCCCACGATGGTGGTCTCCGACTCCCGCGGCAGCGAGATCCGGCGCTGGGTCGGCTGGCTGCCTCCCGGGGCCTACGTGGCCGAGCTGGAGTTTTGCAAGGCGCTGGCGGACTTCAACCACGGCAAGTTCGCCGACGCGCTGGCCGGCTTCAACCGGCTCGCGGACTCCGGCGGCGCGCCCTCGATCCACGCCGAGGCGATCTACTGGCAGGGCGTCGCCGGCTTCATGGCCGGCGGCAAGGACTGGGACGCACTGCGCCGCGCGTGGTCGCGCGTGGCCGAGGAGTACCCCGACAGCCGTTTCGGCACGCACGCCTCGGTCATCGAGGACGCCCCGAGCTGATCCGCGCGACGCCTACTGCGTGACCGGAAATCCATACGAGCGCATCACCGCCGCCACTTCCGGGTCACGGCCGCGGAACGCGCGATAGGCATCCGCCGGGTCCACCGCGTTGCGCACCGAGAACAGGTGCTCGACGAGTTTCTCCGCGAGCTCTCTGTCGTAAAACCCCCCGGGGGCGTTGCGGAACGCCTCGGCGGCGTCGGCCGTCAGCACGTCCGCCCACAGGTAGCCGTAGTAACCGGCCGAGTACCCCTCGCCCGAGAAGATGTGGCCGAAGTGCGGGCTGCGATGCCGCATGACGATCTGCTCCGGCATGTCCAGCGCCGCCAGCGCCTCGCGCTCGAATGCGTCCGGGTCGATGCCGTTCGGGTCCATCGTGTGGTATTCGATGTCCATCAGCGCGGAGGCGACGTACTCCGCCTGAGCGAAACCTTGATTGAACGTCGCCGACTTCTTGATGCGTGCCACCAACGAATCGGGCATCGGCTTGCCGGTCTCGTGGTGCACGAGGTAGTCGTTGATCACCTCGTCGGTCGACAGCCAGTGCTCGAGGAGCTGGGACTGGAACTCGGTGTAGTCGCGCACGCCGTTGTTCAGCGTGGGGTACCCGACGTTCGACGACAGGTAGTGCAGTGCGTGGCCGAATTCGTGGAACAGCGTCTCCGCGTCGTCCCACGAGATCAGCACCGGTTCGCCGGGCGCACCCTTGACGAAGTTCGAGTTGTTGGCCGCCAGGACGTTGTCGTTTCCATTGACGGTGTCGTGATCGCGATACGCCGTGGCCCACGCACCGGAACGCTTGCCGGGCCGGGCGTAAGGGTCCAGGTACCACAGGCCGACGTGGTCCCCGCTCGACTTCTTCTTGACCTCCCAGACCCGCACGTCCTCGTGGAACACGGGCACACTGCCCTCGGCCACCGGCTCGAAGGCGAAATCGAACAGCTCGCCGGCGACGAAGAACATCGCCTCGCGCAGCTTGTCCAATTGCAGGTAACGCTTCACCTCGTCGGAGTCCAGATCGTACTTCGACTTGCGCACCTTCTCCGCGTAGTAGCGATAGTCCCACGGTTCGATGCGCACGCCGTCACCCTCGGCGTCCGCGATGGCCTGCATGTCCGCGACCTCTTCCTTGACGCGCTCGCGCGCCGCGCCGAACACCGCCCGCATCAGCTTCAGGGCGTTTTCGGGCGTCTTCGCCATCCGGTCTTCGAGCCGCCACTGCGCGTAGTTGTCGTAGCCCAGCAGGCGGACGCGCTCATTGCGTAGCTGCAGGATCTCGGCGATCAGCGCGTTGTTGTCGCGCTCGTCGCCGTTGTCGCCGCGCGAGTAGTACGTGCGCCACACCTTCTCGCGCAGCTCGCGCTCGGAGGAGAAGGTCAGAAACGGCGACATCGACGAGCGGGTGTTCGTGATCGCGTACTCGCCGGCTCTGCCGCGCTCCTCGGCCGCGACCGCGGCCGCGCGGACGAACGACTCCGACAACCCGCCGAGCTGCTCCTGCGCGAAGTAGGTAACGTAGCCCTCTTCGTCGGCCAGGACGTTGTTGGCGAACGTCGTGTGCAACTCGGCCAGCCGGCTGTTGATCTCGGCGTAGCGCTCGCGATCCGCCCCCTCGAGCGTGGCGCCGTTGCGCGCGAACTGGTCGTAGACCAACCGTACCAGCCGCTGCTGGTCCGACCGCAACGACTTCACCTCTTCGCCGTCGTGCACCGCGCGCACGCGATCGAACAGCGCCTGGTTCTGCACGATCTTCGTGCGGAACTCCGACAGGCGCGGCGCCATCTTCTGCTGGATCTCGCGGAACTCGGGCGTCGAGCGGTTCGAGCTCCAGATGCCGTAGTACACGCGCACGCGCGAGAGGTCGGTCCCCGAGCGTTCGAGCGCCACGATCGTGTTCTCGAACGTCGGCGGCTCGGGGTCCGCGGCGACACGGTCGACCTCCTCGAGGTTCATCGCCATCGCGGCCTCGAGCGCCGTCTCGAGCGTGTCGAGCTCCATCTTGTCGAACGCCGGCACACCGTCGAAGGGGCCCGTCCATTCGGCCAGCAGTACGTTGTTTTTCACAGCATCACTCGTCAGGTCGACAGGCTTGTCCGCGGGCGCCGCGCAGGCGACGCAAACGGCGATCAACGCGAGCAGCATGGCCCGCCCGAATTCGTGTTTCATGTTTTTCCCCGTGCAGTTCGAGCCGGAATTGTAGCAGCCCGCCGCCGTCCGCGGTATGAAACGCGGGGGATGCGCCGCCCTCACGGAGGGTACTCGCGGACGAGTCGCGACACCTGGCCCAGGATCGACTCGCGCCGCAGCCGCAGATCCTCGCGCAGCCTCGTACGCGTCCGCAGGAGGAGATAGGCCCGCGCCTCCTGCAGCAGCCGCTCGCGCCGGTCCCGCGCGCGCAGGGCGATATAGGCCGAGAGGGGCGAGATCGCGAAGCACAGGACACCCCACGCGGCGCCGGCGAGGAGACCGACGAAGACGGACTGCAACAGCCAGAACAGAGGAAACAGGACCAGCCCACCGACGATGGCGTACGTCGCCACGTCGCCAGGATTCGCCGTCAGTTTCCTCGCCGCCAGCGCGGAGGCCTGATACGGCAGGCCGTTCAGCACGAGGCCGACGAGCGTTGCCGGAAGTCGGATCAGCAGCGTGGACAGGACGCTCGCGGTGTAGCGCACGACCCGTGCCCGGTCGTAGCGCGAGGCGACCTGCGCGTCGCGCAGCGAGGAGAGGGACAGCAGGCGATCGTACTCGCGCACCTCGCGGTACAAGCTCGCGATCCGTCGCGGGTCTCGCCGCGCGACCTCGCGGTAACCCTCGGTGAAGGTCTTGCGCAACTCGGCCTGCTGCGCGAGCGACGGCGCCTGGCCGGTGTCGGGGTCGGGACGCGCGTACAACTCGGCCACCCGCCCGATCACGCGCGATTCTTCCCACGAGTCGTAGTTCAGCGTGACCGCCTCGAGCGCCGCGGCGATGCGTTCGGTCAACCGCCGGACCGCCTTCCGGGAGCCGCCGGAGTAGGACTCGATCTCCGGGCCCGGATCGAGCGGGGGGCCGATGCGCAGCAGCACGTTCGATCGAAAACGAGTACGCGCGTCGAACACGAGACCCACCGGGACGACGGGGATGCGGAGTCCGTCGTGCTCGGACGCCGTCTCGAGCACGATCCGCGCTGCCCCGGTGCGCAGCCCCTGCAACGCGGGCTCGTTGTGCGAGATCCCCTCGGGGAAGATCGCGATCGCTCCCCCGCGAGACAGCAGCTCGCGAGATCGAGCGAAGGCCGCCAGATTCTGCGTGACGTCCACGCCGTCCATGCGGCGATAGACCGGAACCGGCCGCCCGATCCACAGCAGCGGACGCAGGATCGGGTTCTTCCACAGCGTGCTCTTGGCCAGCATGCGAACACGGGGTGTGACGAAGCCCACGATCAGCCCCGGGTCGACGAGCGCGTTCGTGTGGTTGCCGACGAGCAGCATGGGGCCCTCCGGGGGCAGGTGCTCACGGCCCACGACCTCGACACGCCTGAAGTAGACGCCGACGCTCAGTCGACACACGACGAGCGAGACGAGATCGAGGAACCGATCGAGCATGGCGCGGGTCAGGCCCCGGGCTTGCGCCGGAAGTCGATCGTGCGCAGCGACGCCTGGTCGTCGGAGAAGACGACCGGTTCGCCGCACGACGTCCGCCGGGGCAGGCCGTCGGGCGAGAGCAGCTCCAGCAACCACGACTCCTGATCGGCGCGAGCGCGATTGAGTCTCGAGCCGGAACGCGGCGCGACGACGCAGAAGGTCACAGGCCCTTGCGGTCCGCGTCCGAAGCCCGCCAGCGCCGACACGCCGCCGTCGGTCGAGCCGAGCGTGCCGGTCTTGGCGACGAGCTCGCCGGCCTGGATCTCGGTCAGCCGCGGAAATTTCTCCAGCGTTCCGGGGTCGCAGCCGGCGATCGGCAACAGATCCTGCACGCGGGTGTCGAGCCTTCGCGCCGTTGATCGCAGGTCATCGAACAGGCGAACGATCTGGCGCGAGGTGAGTCGGTTGGACCCGAGACCCGACAGCGTCTCGATGCGCAAGGCGGGGCCCGATCCCTTCACGCGCGGACCGAGAAAGGCGGCCAGCTCGACGGGAGAACCCAGGCTGTCGCCCAGCCGCTCGATGTCGTTGTTGGAGTAAGCGTTGAAGCGCTTCAGCGTCACGACCAGCGGGTTCGAGCGGTGCTCGACGGACGCGACCCGGCCGGGCGTCACGTCGGTCGGTCCGCCGATGCCCCCGCGCACGACGACCGATCCCGGCGACAGCGCGGCTCCCGCGTGGCGCGCCTCGAACTCGGCGAACAGGTCGCGCGTCGCCGGGTCCCAGCGATGCGGATCGAGCGCACGACGCAGCCGGGTCGCCATCAGCTCGCGGCGTCGCGCGGCGGATCTCTCCTTGCGCGCCGAACCGCCCTCCCAGCCGATCCAGAACTCCGCGTCGACGCGCAGCCTTCCCGTCACCTCGCGCACTCCGAACCGGTTGAGGCGGCGCGCGACCAGGAACGCGTTCTCGACCTGGAAGTCAGGGTCCGCTCCCCCGCGCACCACCAGGTCGCCGTCGAGCGTCCCGCTCCGCTCGTCGAACGATCCGTGCAGCTCGAAACGCGTGGTGAACCGATGGGTGGGCCCGAGCGTCTCGAGGGCCCAGAGCGTCGTGGCGACCTTGATGACGGAGGCGGGGTTGACCGGACGGTCGGCGAGGCGCGAGGTCATGACGCGGCCAGTGGCATCGACCGCGTGCCACACGAGGTCTCTCCCATCGGGCCGCGAACCGGCCCCGAAACCGCCAACGCCCAGGATCCAGACGAAGACGACAACCGCGGCCCGACGAGTACCTCGCATGAGGTGATTCTACGCTAGGAGCCTGTCCGAGTAATCACCGGCATCGCGCGCATGGGTCTTGCGCGGTGCAGGCGAGGCGAGAGGAGGAAGTCGATGCTGTTGTATCGTCAACGACGAACAACGAAGCATGCGCCCGCAACCCCCATGCGCCCAGAGGGTTCCGGCGGCGTGGGG
>JAAELQ010000021.1 GCA_024226515.1 bacterium | reverse complement strand
TCCTCGATCCGGGCCCGGAGAACATCGTCGGCGAGGTCCTGGGCATCCGCGACGACGGCTCGGTTCTCCTTGGCTACTGGGATGGCAAGGCGTTCAAACTGGAGGAGGGCCAGCCGATCGAGCTGTTCAGCGGGCCGATCGAGGCCTGGGTCGGGAACGCGATGGACATCGCTGACGACGGCACCATCATCGGGTTCGACTCCTTCTCGACGACCCGCCAGGCGTGGATCCGTCCCGACGGCGGAGCGCCCGTGAACCTTCGCTCGCACGCGCTAAGCCTCGGCGCAACGGACGTGCCGGCTCTCAGCGTCGCCATGCGCGTGAGCGCGAGCGGCAACATCGTCATCGGTCACAACTTCTTCGAGAACGCCTGGCGGATCAACCTGTGCGTGCCGGATCTCTCCGGCAACGGCGCCGTGGACTTCGCCGACATCCTCGCGATCATCGCGGCGTGGGGTCCGTGCACCGGCTGCGACGAGGACCTCAACGGCAGCGGCGACGTCGGCTTCGACGACATCCTCGTCGTGATCGGCGCGTGGGGCCCGTGTCCGTAACCGACACCCAAAGAAGGAAACGAGTCATGCGTGGGACATTTCTCCTGATCGGAGCGTTGGCGACTGCCTCGGTGACGCACGTCGCGTCGGCGCAGATCGCGAAGTTCGAGTGGCTCGACGGAGCCTCCTCGGCCAACGACATGACGCCGGACGGCAGGTGGGTCGTTGGTCACGCGTCCGGCGGCGGCGGCTACCTCTGGTCGCGCGAGACCGGCTACAACAACATCGGCGGCAACGGTGCCGTCGCCGTCTCCGATGACGGGGCCGTCGTGCTCGGCGAGATCGACCATCCGACCACCGGCCACTCCGAGGCCGCGATCTGGACGACCAACGAGGAGACGTGGACGATCCTCGGCACCTTCCCGGGCGGCACCGGCTGCCCGTACGAGACGAGCGCCTACGAGCTGTCGGCCGACGGTACGGCTGCGGTCGGTCTGGCGTGGAACGCGGGCGGATGCAGCGGCCAGGGCTTTCTGTGGACGCAGAACGGAGGCACGCAGGCGCTGGAGTTCCTCGCCAACGGCAACAACCGCGCGTCGGTGATCTCCGCCGACGGCTCGCTCATG
>JAAELQ010000020.1 GCA_024226515.1 bacterium | reverse complement strand
GCGCCCTCGACCGACGAGAGCTGCAGCGGCTCCGATCGCTCGAGCCGCGCCGGGCGCGACGCGCTGAGCCTGCCGACGTGGTATCGGCCGTGATGCCCGGGCGTGCGAGTCGCGTCGCCGATCTCGATCACCCAGCTCTTCGCATCGCCTTTTTCGCCGAACTCCACGACGCCGCATTCCTGCGAGCAGATCCAGGCTGCACCGCCGCCGTGTGCGACGTCGAGCGCGACGACGCGCTCCGCATCGATCGACTTGGCGAGCACGTAGCCCAGCGGCTCGTAGTCCACGTTGCGGGCGCGCCCCTTCGTGGTTCGACTGTGCAGGTTGCCGGCCAGGGCGACGGTCAACGCCTTCGTCGCGCGCTGCGCCACGCGGGCCAGGTTGTGTCCCATCGCCCGATCGCGCGCCTGCCCTCCGCCCGCGCCCGACGCGTCGAACAGCGACACGTCGACGGCCGCACCCGCTGCTCGCAGCAGTCGCAGCGCGTCGATCAGCTCGACCATCGCATGACTGTTGCGACCGTCCTGATACCCGCGCTGCCACGTCGGGCCCGCGACGAGCTGTTCACGGTCCTCCGGCGTGCCCGCGGAGTCGAGAAAACGATCGACCCGCTTCTGCTCGACGCTCGACAGCTCGAGTCCGACGACGACGGGCAGCTTGCGCGAGGCGGCGTGGCACGCGACGTCGGCCACGAAGGCCGGGCTCTCCCCCGTGCCGTGGATCTCACCCAGCAGCAGCACGCGCCCCGGCTGCAGCAGCGGCTCGAGCCCGGCGATGGGCGGGCAATCCGCAGCGGCGGCGGGTACGGCGGCCAGCGCGATCGAGAGCAGCAGCGGTTGCATCACGGCGTCGTCTCCTGATTGGGGTTTCGAGCTTATACCGCGCCCGGCGTGCGGGCTACGCGCCTCCGCCCGGACGTTCGTTCTCGTCGAGGTTGCGCAGCGCGTCCGCGATGCGCAGGTCGAGCTCCGCCGCCTGCGCCTGCCCCACGATCGCGGCCAGCACGGTCTCCGACTCGCGGTCGATCAGCTTGATCATCCCCGAGCCGAACGGCTCGTCGAACGCCTGCGGGATCCCGAGGCTCCTGCTGAGCAGCTTGGCCTGCTCGCGCCGCGCGTCGTCGGTGATGTCCAGCGTGACGAACAGCATCGGCTCGTTGCCGTAACGCGTCAGCAGGTCGGCGAACACGGGGGCGACCTCGGGGCTGCGCCGGCACCAGTCGGCGTGGATCTGCACGGCGACCAGGCGTGGCGTGACCTCCGCGACGGCCGGCTCGATCGCAGGTGGGCGTGACGAGAGACCCGGCCCCAGAAGGGCCAGCGCGAGGGTTGCGGCGAGCGCTGCGCCCACGGCCCACGGCCACCAGCGACTCGTGCGCGAGCGGGAGATCGACGTCAGTCGGTCGAGCGCCCCCTCGTCGAGCGTGTGGGTCTCGTAGTAGTCGCGGACAGCATCTTGCAACGTCTCGGAAGTTCGACCGTGTTCCGTCATGTTCTTGCCTCCGGCTCGGAGTGAGTCGTCAACCAGCGCCGCAACTTGGCGCGCGTGCGATGCATCAGGCTGAGAATGGTGCCGCGCGGCGCGTCGAGCAGCTCGCCGATCTCGCGCGCGGTGTAGCCCTCGACCGCCGACAGCAACAGGACGGCCCGTTCCTCGGGACGCAGCAGCCCCAGCGCGCGCTGCAGCGTCATCTTCAGCGCCGCGCCCTCGCACGGGTCGCTCCAGAATCCGTTCTCGGCCTCCGTCGCGGGATGAAACCGGTCGTCGAGCGATTCCATCGGTGCGATCAGGTTGCGCCGATGCTGGTCGACGAATCGCGAGCGAATCGCCGTGATCAGGTACGCAGCCGTGCGCGGCCCGTTCGCCTTGAGCAACGACAGCCAGCCGTCCTGCAGCAGGTCCTCGGCGCGGCTCGGTTCGTGCGTCAACGACAGCGCGAAGCGGTAGCCTTGCCGAAGTAGAGATTCGGACGAGGCCCCCGGCACGGCGGGCTCGGTGCGATCGTCCGGGACGGGGGCCGGTGAAGAGGATTTTGCCATCTGCTCCCTCGTCGACCCTCCGGCGACGCGCCGGGAGGGCTTTCACAGGGTAGACGGACGGGCGGCTCCGTTGATTGCGCACCTCCAGGAGAGCCCTTCCGCCGCACACCGCGCTCCCGCGTCGGTTTAAGAATTGCAACAAACGCCATCTCCTGGGCGAGATAGGGCTTGACGAGACCCCCCGATTGGCGGTCTACTGATGAAAATCGCGATGGGGTTCGCTAGCAGACCCGCCCGCGGATGGAGGGGACCTCTCATGTTTCGGAACAGTGCCTTGGCCGTGGCTCTAGTGCTGTCTCTCGGCGCCGTGATCCAGGCCGCGGAAGAACAGATCATCGTTCCGGACACGACGACGCAGATCGGCACCGTGGGAGCCACCGCGGGACAGATCGTCGTCTTCAATCCCTCGACCAACTCCTACTCGCTGGACTCGTCGCTGAGCATTCCGGGAAACCCGGAGCTCGACGCCGTGCACCGGCTCGACAACCCCGAGCAGTTCCTGTTCTCCACGCGGAACCCGCAGGCCTCGCAGGGAGTCGACCCGGACGAGCTGCCGCAGGTGCTCAACGCGTCGGTCTACCACAACGACGTCATCCGCTACGAGGGTGGATACGTCTGGACGCCGGGGGGAAATCCGCCGCCGCCGGGAACGTACTCGTTCTTCTTCTGCAATCTCTCCGTGCCCACTCTTCACCGGCTCCCCGGGGGCAGCAACATCGATGCCGTCTACCTCGAGCCGGACGGCAGCATGGTGGTCAGTCTCGACGCCGCCGCGACGCTCGGGGTCAACCAGATCGACTACGAGAGGTGGGACCTGATCCGCTACAAGCGGTCCGGCGGGAGCGGCTGCGGAAACTGGAT
>JAAELQ010000019.1 GCA_024226515.1 bacterium | reverse complement strand
TGTACTCACCCTCGACCAACCCTGAGAACAAGATGTTGCCCGCCGGGTCGGTGGCCGTCGACAGCATGACGCCACCCCGGGCGTCGAGCAGGTCGACCGTCACGCCCTCGATCCCGGCCTCGCCGCCGTCGAACGTGCCGCTGTGGTCCGGATCGAACCACACCACGTCGGAGATCGAGAACAGCGCCGTGCCGGTGTCGGCGATGTACGCGAAGTCCTTGCTCAGATCGAACGGGGGCGGACCCAGCGCGAACGGCGCCGTGGTCTCCGGATGCGGGCTGAACGTCCCCAGCGTCAGGCCCGCCGGCACCGTCGCCGGATTCACCGAGATCGAGTAGTCGCCGGCCGCCGCGCTGAACAGGTAGAAACCGTCCGACCGCGTCACCGTCGTCGCCACCACGCGGTCGTCCGCCGGCCCCACACCATTGAGGTCGGTCAGGGTCAGCGTCACGCCGCCGATGCCCGCCTCGCCGGGGTCCTGAACGCCGTCGTCGTTGGCGTCCAGCCACACGAAGTCGCCGACCAGGTGCGTCCGGTTGGTGTAGGGGAAGTCGAGGTCGAGCGCCGCGCCGCCAGCCGCCAGCGTCCGCGTCGGAGACGGATTGGTGAACCCGAGCGAGGACATCAGCCCCGCGGGCACGGTCTCCGACCGCACATGCGTGAACCAGGTGCCCGGGAACAGGTTGCGGAACAGGTAGTAGCCGTTGCGATCGGTCCAGGCGATGTCCCAGAAGACGTCGTCGACCGTCCCGGGAGTCAAATCAGGACCGACCTCGAACAGCTCTACGTGCACGTTGGGCAGGCCCGGCTCACCGGCGTCCTCGATGCCGTCGCCGTTGACGTCCAGCCACACCCGGTCGCCCACCGTCACGGCGCCGTCCGGAACCACGTAGCCGAAGTTGGTCCCCACTGCCGCGCCGCCGGCCGGCAGCACCACGTCCAGGAAGCCGTTGACCGCCGCCGCCGAGCTCGAGCCGTAGGACCCCGGCGGCAACTGCAAGACCCGCAGCGCGTAGGTGCCCGCGGGCAGATCGGGAAACGACACCTCGCCCGGAACGCCGTCGTTGCCGCTGACGTCGGTCGCCAGCACCTCGCCGAAGCACAGGAAGAACGTCGGTGCGCAGTCCGTGTTCAGCAGGCTCACCGACGCGCCGTCCAGCGGCGTGTCCCCCGGCGTGAACGTCCCGCTGCTGTCGTTGTCGAGATACACCAGGTCGGTGATCGAGCCCAGGCCGACGCTCGGGTTGTTGTAGCCGAAGTCGGCGCTCAAGAACGCGTCGCCGCCAACCACCACGACCGTCGAGTCCGTGGGGCTCGGAAAGTCCGCGCTCGAGGTCAGCGTGTAGGCCGCCGTCACCAGCGCCCCCGCCGTATCGGTCACCGCCACCGTGTAGGCCCCCGGCCTCACGTCGGTGAACAAATACGAGCCGTCGGGCTTGGTCGTCGCCGTCGCCACTACCGCGCCGGTGCCGTCGATCAGGTCCAGCGTCACGCCGCCGATCCCCGACTCCCCAGCATCCTGCACGCCGTCGCCGTTCGCGTCCGACCACACGTAGTCGCCGACCACCGCCGTCGCGTTGCCGTAGCCGAAATCGAGGGTGACGTGATCCTCGCCCGCGATCGTGATCAGCGCCGTGGCGCTCGGATCCGTGCCGCCGAACAGCGACAGCACCGCCGGCACCGAAGCGTCGACCACGTCCACGAAATAGGTGCCCGGAGGCAGGTCGGTGAACCCGTAGCCACCGTTCGTGCCGCTCTGCGTCGAGCCGAAGAACACGTCGTCAACGGTACCCGGCATGGTATCCGAGCCGACCTCGAACAGGTTGAGCTTGACGCCCGCAATGCCCGGCTCGCCGACGTCTTCCGCGCCGTCGCCGTTCAGATCCAGCCACACCAGATCGCCGACGCTGCCGCCCGGAGCCGGCGCCGGAGCGAAGTTCTCCGGCGCCACCTCCACCGTGTACGTGCCCTGATCCACCGCGAATTGGTAGATGCCGTCGCGCATCGGCGGGTCCTGCTCGGTCGCCGTCGTCGTCGTGCCCACCAGGTTGCCATTCGCGCCCCGCAGGTTGACAATCGCGCCGTTGATGCCCGGCTCCGCCGGCAGTTGCTGGACGCCGTCACCGCTGTCGTCCAGGAACACCGTGTCGCCCAGCAGCAGGCCGCGCAGCGGCACACAGGCCTGCCCCTGATCGTCGACGCAGACGATCTGCGGCAGCCGCAAAGCGTTCAAGTTGAAGAAGTCGTTGCCTTCGATTCGCACCTCGTAGACACCGCGCGGAATCGCCGCGGAGGTCGAACCTGACGCCAGGCAGGCGTCGGCGCAAGGCAGCCCGACGGGGTCCGAGATGCTGGTGGGACAGCTCGGATCGATCGGGTTGGAGGGATCGCAATCGGGCACACACGCCGGCGACGGGTCGCAGCCGGCGCGGGTGGAGATGATGAACTGCTCCCACTCCTGATTGCCCGAGGGGTTCTCGTTGCCGAACACCCGGCCGTCCGGGAAAATCAGGTCGTAGCGAACCGCGGGCAAACGAACGAAAATGCCGGCGTTGAACAGCTGGATGTCGTCCGAAGGCTCGCCGCTGGTGCCGTTGAAGCCGTCCGCGACCTCTTCGAAACGCACGTCCGTGGTGATCGGGAAGAGCGGTAGGAAGGGATCGTTCAAGGTATCCGCATCGTCGGTGTCCTGACCGCCGTCGAGCAGGCACTGCGGTTGCGGGCTGCAACTACGGCTGCCGGTGAACGTCCCGCGGTCAAGGTCGCCGTCCCAGATGATCAGGTCCGTCTGGTCCGTCGACACGTCGAAAAAGAAGCTCCAAACGCCGTCGTAGGTCGTCGGGACGGTGGTAAACAGCGGGCCGGGAAAGAGGATGGCGAGATCAGTGGCGTCGCCGAACGTCGAGCGGTAGGCGAACGGCTGCTCGCCGAGGCGGATCGTCACCTGGCCGGTGGTGCGCACCTTGAAGGCATTGGTCGTGAAGGTGCCGGGAACCAGCTGACGCACCTCCAGCCGGTAGGCCTTGATGCCGCTCGGCGCCGTGCCCTCCGAGCCGCTCGAGTCGATGGTGAAGTCGAACCAGGCGTCGTTGGGCATCAGCGAAGAGGCATAGGCGCAACCGCTATCCGGCAGGGGTCCCGGGCATAGCGCCGACGGCGCCGCCGGCGAGGTATTGAGGTCGAGCTGGACCTCCGGGCCGCCCGGCGGGCTGGCGAACAGGGAGTACTCGAACGCGATCTCCGGGCCGCGGTCCCACCGCGACTCGCCGATCCCGGCCTGGATCTTGCCGCTGTCGCCGTCGAAGACGCCGAAGTCGAAGCTCGTGGTGCCGGCTTCCGCCGTCAAGGTGACGTCGAGCACCGTGTCGCTGAGGGTGACCAACGCGGTGCCGGCGATCGCCAGGAACTTGCCGTCGTCCTCCTCGCAAGT
>JAAELQ010000018.1 GCA_024226515.1 bacterium | reverse complement strand
TCGAGGCGGCCCTTCTTTGTTGTGCGCCCGGCACGGGCGCACTCCTGGAGGTGCAAGTCCTCCCGGGATCTGGCCACAGGGACCGAACGGAAGCGCAAGGGCGGAAGGGTGACCGACTGTCTGGAGGAAGCGTGGAAGGTAACCCATGGGCCGACGTACAGAAACCGGATACAAGGCGCTGCCGACCAGGGCGAGCGGGCAACAAACCGCGAAGCTCTCGTGGCCAACGGGGAGCGGCGTAGATCCGGCGGTCGTGTGGGGAAGGAGTGCGTTCTTACCCGGGGAGGCCTCGCCTTGCGCTTGAAAGGGCGACGTGCGGTCAGCGTGCGGAGCGAGGAGTCAGCAGAGGCCGTATTAGCCGCCATCGTGGCAGTGAAGGGCCAAACGGAAGAGAGAGCGAGACGACCGACGACCTCGAAAGGACATAGCCTCAGATGACCAGGCAACTGGAGCTCCCGTTTTGGACCGAGGGTGAAGCCCGACCGCCGCAACGGAGCGAGGAAGTCCCGACGGCGGCGAACGGCACCGAGCGCTCGGGAGCGAGCGGCTTGATGGCGCGGGTGCTCTCGCGCCCGAACCTGTTGGCCGCGTTGAAGCGAGTCCGGAAGAACAAGGGCAGCCCCGGCATCGATGGGATGACCGTGGACGAGTTGTCGGAGTGGCTGCGGGATCACTGGGCACGTATCCGCGAGGAACTCTTCGCGGGAACGTACCGACCCCAGCCGGTCAAACGACAGCTCATCCCCAAGACGGGCGGCGGCAAACGTGCGCTCGGCATCCCGACGGTGCTCGACCGTCTGATCCAGCAGGCCGTATTGCAGGTCCTGCAGCCACGATTCGATCCGACCTTCTCGAAGCACAGCCACGGATTCCGGCCTGGCCGCCGAGCGCACGATGCCGTGCGCGAGGCACAACAGTACGTCCAGGCCGGTCGCCGCTGGGTGGTGGATGTGGATTTGAAGAGTTTCTTCGACCGCGTCAACCACGACGTGTTGATGGGAATGCTGTCGAAACGAATTGCGGACAAGACGATGTTGGGGCTCATCCGCCGCTACCTCCAGGCTGGAGTGATGGGCAACGGGGTGGTGGTGGAACGGCACGAAGGGACGCCGCAGGGCGGCCCTCTTTCGCCGTTACTTGCGAACGTGCTCCTCGACGTCGTGGACAAGGAGTTGGAGAGGCGCGGCCATGCGTTTTCACGGTACGCAGACGATTGCAATGTCTACGTGCGGTCGGAGCGGGCCGGGCAGCGGGTGATGCAATTGCTTCGGCGGCTGTACGCCCAACTTCGGCTACAGGTCAACGAGAAGAAGAGTGCGGTGGCACTGTCGCTCGCCCGTCAATTCCTGGGCTTCTCCCTGTGGGTGGCCCCGGGGCGGCAGGTGAAACGGAAGGTGTCGCGCAAGGCTCTTGGGGTGATGAAGAGACGGGTCCGGTGGCTGACACGGCGGACTCGTGGGCAGAGCCTCGCCCAGGTGATCGAGCGTCTCCGGGCGTATCTCGTTGGATGGAAAGCCTATTTCCGCCTGGCGGATACCCCGGGCGTCTTTTCCCGCCTGGACAAGTGGATACGCCACAGGTTACGCGCGATCCAGCTCAAGCACTGGCGGCGAGGTCGGACGATCTACCGGGAGCTCCGCGCTCGTGGGATGCCCCATGAGACGGCCTGGCAGATCGCGGCCAACAGCCGTCGGTGGTGGCGGAACTCGCGCTACCTGCTCAACGCCGCTCTTCCGATACGCTTCTTCGACGGGCTGGGCCTGCCCCGGCTTGCCGCGTGACCTCAACCTTCCGAACCGCCGGATGCGGACCCGCTTGTCCGGTGGTGTGGGAGGGGATCGGCCGGGGAATCCCGGCCGCCCCTATCCCGATTCAGCGATGATTCGGATCAGGAGCGGTCGCCGCCGCGGCCGCCTCCACCGCCACGGCCGCCTCCGCCGCTTCCGCCGCCGTCACGTCGCCCGCGGGGACGCCGTCCGCGTTCGCCGCCGTCGTCGTCACGCCGCGGTCGGTCCTGGCCCACGGAGACCGGCTCACGATCGCCGTCTCCATCCTCCTCGATGCCCTGCTCCTGCAGGACCGCGCGGCGCGAGAGTCGCACGCGACCCTGGGCGTCGATGTCGATCACCTTCACGGAGACCTCGTCGCCCTCGTCCATGACGTCCCGCACCTCGCCGATGCGCCGGTTGGCGATCTCGGAGATGTGCAGCAGGCCCTCGACGCCGGGCAGGATCTCGATGAACGCGCCGAAGTTGACCACCCGGACGACCTTGCCCAGGTAAGTCTTGTTCAGCTCGGCCTCGGCGGTGAGCTCCTTGATGATGTCCAGCGCCGCCTGCGTGCTGGCCTCGTCGGCCGACGCGACATCGACGCGCCCGTCGTCGTGCACCTCGATCTTGCAACCGGTGCGCTCGACGATCGAGCGGATCATCTTGCCTCCGGGGCCGATGATCTCGCGGATCTTGTCCTTGTTGACCGTGATCGTCACGATACGCGGCGCGAAAGGCGAGATCGCCTCGCGCGCGCCGCCCAGCGCGGCGTTCATGTTCTCGAGGATCGAGAGCCGCGCGTCGCGAGCCTGGGCCATCGCCTGTTCCATGATCGCCTTCGTGATGCCGGCGATCTTGATGTCCATCTGCAACGCGGTGATGCCCTTGGCCGTTCCGGCGACCTTGAAGTCCATGTCGCCGTGGTGATCCTCGGCGCCCGCGATGTCGGTCAGGACCTCGAAGCGGTCACCTGCGGCCTTGATCAGGCCCATCGCGATGCCCGCAACCGGAGCCTCGAGCGGAACGCCGGCATCCATCAGAGCCAGCGAGCCTCCACAGACCGTCGCCATCGACGACGAGCCGTTGGACTCGAAGATGTCGGAGACGATGCGCACCGTGTACGGCCACTCCTTCTCGTCGGGAATCAACGAGGACAGGGCACGTTCGCCCAGGGCTCCGTGACCGATCTCGCGCCGGCCCGGGCCGCGCAGGAAGCGCGCCTCACCGACCGAGAACGGCGGGAAGTTGTAGTGCAGCATGAAGCGCCGCACCGACTCGCCCTCGACGAAGTCCATGCGCTGAGCGTCGGCGGAGGTGCCGAGCGTCACCGTGACCAGCGCCTGCGTCTCGCCGCGCGTGAACATCGACGAACCGTGGGTTCGCGGCAGCACGCCCACCTCGCTGACGATGTCGCGAATCTCGTCGAAGCGCCGGCCGTCCATGCGCTGGCCGTTCTCGAGGACCTCCTCGCGCAGGATGATGTCCTGCATCTCGTGGAAGTAACGCTTCGCGAAGGCGCGTTCCTCGGCTTGATCCTCGTCGAACTCGGCGAGCATCTCGTCCTTGACCGAATCGATCTTGGCGTAGCTGATCAGCTTGCCCTTGATGCGCATCGCGTCGGCCAGCGGCGCCTTCCACTTGCCGAGGAGCTTCTCGGCCAGGCCCTCGGGGTTGCTCTGTACCGGAGCTTCCCGCTTCGTCTTGCCGATCTCGGCCATCAGCTCTTCCTGCAGCGCGACGATCTTCTTGATCTCCTCGTGTGCCAGGAAGATGCCGTCGAGAACTTCCTTCTCGCTGACCTGGTGCGCGCCCGCCTCGACCATCACGACGGCCTCGGACGTGCCGCCGACGATCAGGTTGAGGCGCGAGGTCTCGAGCTGTTCGAATGTCGGATTCACCAGGTACTCGCCCTCGGGGGTGAGCCCGATGCGAACGCCGGCGATCTGCTTGGTGAACGGAATGTCGGAGATGCCCAGGGCAAACGATGCTCCGGTGAGGGCCAGCACGTCCGAGTCGTTCTTCTTGTCGGACGACAGCAGCATCGCGATGACCTGTGTCTCGCAGCCCCAGCCCTTGGGGAACAACGGCCGCAGCGGCCGGTCGATCAGGCGGCAGGTGAGAATCTCCTTCTCGTTCGGCCTGCCCTCGCGGCGGAAGAACCCGCCCGGGATCTTGCCCGCGGCGTAGTTGTTCTCGCGATAGTCGACGGTCAACGGCAGGAAGTCCACGCCCTCGCGGGGCTTGTTCGCGGAAACCGCTGTGACCAGGATGACGGTGTCGCCGTAGCGAACGGTGACCGACCCATCGGCCTGCTTGGCCCACGCGCCGGTCTCGATGATCAGCTTTTCGCCGCCGATCTCAATCTCTTTTCTCGTCTTCAAAACAATCACCTCCCTGCGGGGGCCGTGAGGCCGCAACCCGCGGGTGTCTTTCTTACTTCTTGTTCTGTCTCGTTTCTGAGTTTTGGGTTTCGGGGCCAGGGGTTCGTGCGCGGATCGCGAAACTCGCGGGGGCCGCACGCGGAATTCGAGACTCACCGGGTGCGCCCCGGAGTGCACTGCGAGGGGTGAGTTCGGCTGGAATCAAAGGTCGTCGATCGGCGGCGACCCGGAATCTACTTGCGGATTCCGAGGCGACCGATGATCTCCTGATAGCGATTGTGGTCTTTTCGCTTGAGATAGTCGAGCAGGCGACGACGCTTGCCGACCATCTTCAGCAGTCCCTGGCGCGAGTGGTGATCCTTCGCGTGGATCTTGAAATGCTCGGTCAGGTACTGGATGCGCTTGGTCAGGATCGCAACCTGAACTTCAGGGGATCCCGTATCCGAGTCGTGAGTCCGGTAGTCGGTGATAAGGTCGGTCTTGTTCTGGCCGTGCAGAGACACCGTGCTTCTCCTCCAAACCCGCCAACGTTTGCGTACGGGCTAGATCGTGAAGTCGGAAAAAATAACGCCCGGAAAGTATCACAGGGGGGGGGCGATCACCACCCGCGGTTTGATCCGACGACCCTCCGTGATCTCCCCGATTCCCAGCAGCCTCCCGCCGGCGTCGGTGACCCGGCAGTAGCCCGAATCCGGGAGCTTTTCTCCACTTTCGACCGCCTGTCCCAGGGTGAATCCACGAGCCTCGTCGGCCGTGGCGAGGCGAACCGACGGGGGAGCCAGCGGCATCTCGCTCGGCGGGATCAGCCGCTCGCGCAGCAGCTCCGGGTCCGGGCTGCCGTCGGCGGGGACCGGCGCCGCGTCGGCGATGTCCAGTGGCCCGATCCTGGTGCGGCGCAGGGAGGCCAGCGCCCCGCCGCAGGCCAGCTCGCCCCCGAGGTCGCGGACCATCGAGCGGATATACGTGCCGCCCGAGACCGAGGCGACGAAGGTGAAGGTGGCCGGCTCGTCCGTGGGCTCGACGTCGAAGCGCTCGATCGTCACCTCTGCGGCCGGGGCGTCGATCTCGCGGCCGGCGCGCGCCAGGCGGTACAGCCGCTGTCCGCCGACCTTGCGCGCAGAGACGTTCGGTGGGACCTGCAGGCTCGTCCCGATCATGGCGCCGGCGCGCTCGACGACCCGCGTGGCGGGCGGCAGATCGCCGTCGTGGCGCGCGAGGACCTCGCCCTGGGTATCGTCCGTGCTCGTCTCGAGCCCCAGGCGAAACGTGCCCACGTAGGTCTTCGGCGAGTGCGGCAGGAAGCGCACGAGTCTCGTCGCGGGTCCCAGGACCAGCGGAAGCAGTCCGGAGGCGGGTGGATCGAGCGTTCCGCCGTGGCCGATGCGGCGTTGCCCGGTCGCGCGCCGCACGCGGGCCACGATGTCGTGGCTCGTCGGGCCTTCCGGCTTGTCGACCAGCAGCAGACCGGACCAGTCGGTCACTTCGCGTCCCCGGAGTCCCCGTCGTCCGGCGGAAGATCCGTCGCGGCGCCCTCTTCCTCGAGCAGCGCGTCGAGCCGGAAGCCGGTCTCGACCGACTCGTCGTGGATGAAGCGCAGCTCCGGCGTGTGGCGCAGCTTGGCCCGGCGGCCCAGCTCGCGCCGGATGAAGGGCGTCGCGCGTCGCAGCGCGTCCAGCGAAGGTTGCTTGTCCTCGTCGAGGACCGAGACGAAGACGCGGGCGCTGCGTAGATCCTGCGACATGCGCACGTCGGTCACGGTGACGAAACCCAGGCGCGGGTCGCGCACGTCGCCGCGCAGCAGGGAAGAGACGGTCTCGCGCACGAGATCGGCGACACGCTGTACGCGGTGTCCGCTCATTCCGAGAACTCCTCCATCCAGGCGGCCGGCCCGGACTCCGATGCGTCGATGAACTCGCGGCCGATCTCGATGATCTGGCCCGGGACCAGTTGCTCCGCCTCGCGATGTACGGATTCGAACAGTTGCTCCAGCGCGTCACGGTTCGACGCCACGGAGACGAGGATCAACTCGGCGCGCTGCCACAGGTCGGCGTGTTCGCCCGTCTCGGCCAGCGCCACGTTGAAGCGCGAGCGCAGCCGGTCCTTCAGGCGGCGCAGGACCTGTCGCTTGTTCTTCAGCGATCCCGCGCCGGGCAGGTGAATCTCGATGTTGTAGACGCCGACGGTCACCGGCAGGCAAGCCTACTAGAGGCTCGTGGCCTCGATCCTCTGCATCTCGAAGAACTCGATGACATCGCTTTCCTTGAGGTTGTTGTAACCCTCGATGCCGATGCCGCACTCGTAGCCCTGCTTGACCTCGGCCACGTCGTCCTTGAAGCGGCGTAGCGATCCGACCTTGCCCGTGTAGATCACGACGTTCTCGCGCAGCAGTCGGACCTCGGCCTTGCGCGTGACCTTGCCGCCGGTGACGTAGCAGCCGGCGATGAAGCCGATCTTCGGCACCTTGAACAGCTGCCGGACCTCGGCCTGCCCCAGGATGTTCTCCTTGTACGTCGGCTCGAGCAGTCCGACCATGGCGGACTTGATCTCGTCGAGCAGGCTGTAGATCACGGTGTAGGGGCGGATGTCGACGCCTTCCTGCTTGGCCAGATCCGCCGCCCCCTTGTCCGGGCGGACGTTGAAGCCGACGATGATCGCGTTGGAAGCGGCGGCCAGCAGCACGTCGGCCTGGGTGATCGCGCCGATCGAGCTGCGCAGGATACCGACCCGCACCTTGTCCGTCGGTAGGTCGGCGAGCGCTTTCTCGATCGCCTCGACCGAGCCGTGCACGTCGGCCTTGAGCAAGACCGGCAGCTCCTTGACCTCTCCGGCCGCGATATCGGCGGCGAGGCTCTCGAGCGAGCGGCGGGCGCTCTTGCGCTGCTTCTCGGCGCGAGCCTTCTCCTGTCGGAACGATGCGATCTGACGCGCCTTCGACTCGGTGGATACGATCTGGAACGAGTCGCCGGATCCGGCCTCGGTGGCGAAGCCCATGACCTCGACCGGGGTCGAGGGGCCGGCTTCGGTCGTTCGCCGTCCGTGCTCGTCCGTCATCGCGCGGACCTTGCCGTAGGACGCGCCGGCGATGAACGCATCACCGATCTTCAGCGTGCCTTCCTGGACCAGCACGGTGGCGAGGACGCCCTTGCTCCGGTCGCGCCGCGCCTCGAGCACCACGCCCGTGGCGGGCTTGGTCGGGCTGGCCTGCAGTTCCTTCATGTCGGCGACGAGCAGGATCATTTCGAGCAACTCGTCGAGACCGGTGCGCTGCTTGGCCGAGACCTCGCAGCAGACCGTCGTACCGCCGTACTCCTCGACGAGCAGTTCGCGCTCGGCGAGCTGCTGTTTGACGCGCTCGGTGTTCGCTCCGGGCTTGTCGATCTTGTTCACCGCGACCACGAGCGGCACCTTGGCCGCCTGAGCGTGATCGATCGCCTCGAGGGTCTGCGGCTTGACGCCGTCGTCGGCGGCGACCACCAGCACGACGATGTCGGTCGCGCGCGCGCCGCGGGCACGCATCAGCGTGAACGCTTCGTGGCCCGGCGTATCGAGGAACGTGATCTTCTGCCCGTTCTCCTCGACCTGGTAAGCGCCGATGTGCTGCGTGATGCCGCCCGCCTCGCGGTCGACCACGTTGGTCGTGCGAATCGCGTCGAGCAGCGACGTCTTGCCGTGGTCGACGTGGCCCATCACGGTCACGACCGGGGGACGCGGGGCGAGATCCGTGGCCGGAGTCTCGTCCTCGGTCACCACGATGTCGTCCGCGGCGCCCGTGGCGTCGCCCCGCTGAGCCTCTTCCTCGAAGCTGACGATCGTCGCCGTCGAACCGAACTCCTTGGCGACCTCGATCGCCATCTGCGGGTCGAGCGGCTGGTTGATCGTGGCCAGCACACCGCGCGGGATCAACTTGGCGATGACGTCCTTCGACTTACGCTCGAGCTTCTCGGCCAGCTCCTTGACGGTCACGCCCTCGGACAGCGTGATCTTCTCGGGAACCGGAGGCAGCTCGGGCTTCGGCCTCGTCGGAGCCATCGGCGTGTTCGCACGGTCTGCGCTCTTGTCCTTGCGTCGCCGCTTCTTGTGCGGTCGATGAGGCCGGTCGGGCAGGGGACCCTGCCGCGGAGGCAGCGGGGGCCTGCCGCCCACGGGCGGCCGTGCGCCCGTCGGAGGCACGGTGCGCGGAGCGGGCTTCGGCTTCGGCTTGAGGCTGGCCGGTGTCGGAATGCGTCGCGCCGGGAAGACGCGCGGCTTGCGCGCCCCGGGGACGCCGGGCGTCGGCGGAGCGGTCGCGGTCGTCTTGGCAGCGATGGGAACCGGGCGCTCCGGAATGCCTGGAGTCGCGGCCGGCGCCGTGGGCGCCACGGGAGGCGCGGCCGGCGTCGCCGGCTTGGCCGCGACCGGGACCGCCGGTGCGGCCGGCTCGGGTACCGTGACCGGTTCGGGGGCCTCGGCGGGCTTCTCTTCGGCGGCCGGCTCGGCCGGTTCCGCCGCCACCGGCTCGGCGGGCGCGGGCTCCTGCTTCTTCTCTTTCTCTGCGAGCAGAGCTTCCTCGCGAGCGATCTCTTCCTCGACCTGCCGCTCTTCCTCGAGGCGCTTGCGCTCTTGGCTGATGGCCAGCGTCACCTTGTCGCGCACG
Organism: bacterium; assembly: GCA_024226515.1. Lineage (GTDB taxonomy): Bacteria > Acidobacteriota > Polarisedimenticolia > Polarisedimenticolales > Polarisedimenticolaceae > JAAELQ01. Next base: position 39,561 of record JAAELQ010000018.1, on the reverse strand, counting down.
AGGTCCGCGACCTTCAAATCCAGCGTGCTGAGGTCGGACTTGACGTCGTGACCCAGACGGTCGAGTAACTCGAGGATCAGCGCACTCTGAACCTTGAGCTCTTTCGCTAGCTGGTAAACCCTGACCTTTTGCATGGAAACTCCGCGGTTTACTCCGGCTTCGTATCTTCGTCGGTCGGCTCGGCGGGCGCCTCTTCGGCGTCCGGTCCGGCTTCCGGCTCGGCCGTCTCGACCGTGACCGCCGCGACGGCGGCCTCTTCGAGCACTGGCTCCGCTTCCTCGCCCTCGACGGCGAGCTCCTCGGACTCTTCTGCGTCTTCCTCGACGGCCTCGGGCTCGTCGGGGCGTTCTTCGATGACCGTCTCGGCGGCGTCATGGACCGAGATCGCGGTCTCCTCGTCGACGCCGTCGATGCCGGTCAGATCTTCCATCGAGGCCAGCGAGACTTCCTCGATCGTGCGGAAGCCGGCCTCGAGCAGCAACTGCGCCACGTCCGGCCGGATACCCGGCAGGCCGGAGAGCTCCTGGCTGGCGAGCTGCATACGCTCCATCTCGGCCTCGACTTCGGCCTTCTTCTCGGCCTCGCTCTTGATGTCGAGGTGCCAGCCGACGAGCTTGCTCGCCAGCCGCACGTTCTGTCCGCGCTTGCCGATGGCGAGCGACAGCTGATCCTCGGCGACGATGACTTCCATCTCGCGCGTCTCGTAGTCGCGCACCGCGACGCGGTTGATCGACGCCGGGTTGAGCGCGTTGCGCACGTAGCTGGACTGGTCCTCGTCGAACTGCACGATATCGATCTTCTCGCCGCGCAGCTCGCGAATGACGGCCTGTACGCGCGAGCCCTTCATGCCCACGCACGCGCCGACCGGATCGACGTCGCGGTCCTTGGAACGCACGGCGACCTTGCTGCGCTCTCCGGCGTCGCGCGAGACCGCCACGATGCTGACCGTGGCGTCGTAAATCTCGGGCACTTCCATCTCGAACAGTTTCTCGACGACGATCTCGTGGGCGCGCGACAGCAGCAGCTGCGGCCCCTTGCCCAGGCGCTCGACGTTGACCAGCACCGCACGGATGCGGTCGCCGGGGTTGTAGTGCTCGGCACGCGACTGCTCGCGACGCGGCATCACGCCCTCGGTGCGACCGAGGTCGACGATCATGTCGCCACGATCGAAGCGCTTGACCTGTCCCGTGAGCAGCTCTCCCACGCGGTCGTGGTACTCCTCCCAGATCAGCTCGCGCTCGGCCTCCTTGACCTTCTGGTAGATCACCTGCTTCGCCGCCTGCGCGGCGATGCGCGTCAACGGAGCCTCCGTCACGTGCTCCGTCTCGATGATCATGCCCAGTTCGGCGTCGTCGATTTTCGACTTCGCGTCGGACAGTGTGATCTCGGTGTCCGGATCGGCGAGATCGTCGTCCTCGACGACGGTCTGTTTGGAGAACACGACGAATACGCCCGTCGACGGATCGAACCGCGCGCCGAAGTCCTGCCTGCTGGCGTAGTACTTCCGCGTCGCCGCGGCGTAGGCTTCCTCGAGCGCCTGGATGATGACATCCGTCTCGAGGCCCTTCTCGCGGCCGATCTGTTCGATGGTATGGAAGAGTTCGTTACTCATGATCAAACCCGACGTCCTGGTGGACGATCTGGATCGTTTCGAGGGGGAGGTGGACTTCCTGATTCTCTGAATCGCGAATCGAGAGGCCGCCGTCGGCGCTGCCGAGCAGTACGCCCCTGTACGTCTTCCGACCGGCCTCGGGGTCGTCGGTCTCGACCAGGATCTTGCGGCCGGTGTTGCGACGGATGTCCTCGGCCGACTGGATCGGTCGGTCGGCGCCGGGCGAGGAGACCTCGAGTACGTAGCTTCCGGGGATCAGATCGGACTCTTCGAGCGCCTCGCCGATCGCGTGGCTGGCGCGCTGGCAGTCGTCGAGATTGATGCCCGCGGGCCCCGCGCGATCGATGTCGACGCGCAGCGTGCGTCGCCGACTCGAGCCACGCAGTCGGATCTCGACGAGCTCGAGGCCCACCTGGGCCACGACGTCGCGAGTGAGCTCGTTGACCGCGCTCACTAGCTGTTCGTGCCTCGTCACGTCCATCGGATGGACTACTCCCTCGGCCGCCGGGTCCGGGCATTTTTGGCCCCGGCAGCAAGTCAACCGCTGCGGAATTCCGCCTCGCGGCAATAAAAAAGGTGGGCCCCGGCCCACCTACCCAATACCGGCCCTAGGTTAGCCGAATTCGCCAAAGGGTTCAAGGGGCAGGGTTTCGCCGTCTTTGCGCCTCGTACCGGCGGCGCGTGGCGGTCTGCGGCTCAGCCGACCTCGGCGAGCTTCTCCGTGATCTTGGCGGCGTCGGGAGAGTCGGGCTCGAGCTCGAGATAGCGCTTCAGGTGCTGTCTTGCCTCGTCCTCGCGGCCGAGCTTCTCCAGCGTCGCGGCGAGGCTGCGCTCGGCCTGCGCCAGCTGCGGGTCCAGTTCCAGCGCCTTGGTCAGCGCTCCCGCGGCCTTGGAGTAGCGCTTCTGCTTGTAGAACCGGGCGCCGAGGCTGTAGTAGTGCGGCGCGGCGGAGGTGAATCCCGCCTCGATACCGTGGGTCAGCGTGGCCTCGGCGTCGTCCGTCTTCCCGGCCTGGAGCTGCGTCGCGACCAGGTCGCCGTAGACGTCGACTCGTGTCGGCTCGAGCTCCAGCACCTGCTGCAATTCGGTTGCGGACTCGGCCCATTTCCGCTTCTGCTGGAACAGCATCGAGCGGTTGAGGTGGGCCAGGACGAGGATGTTCTGCTCCTCGCTCATCGCGATCTCGCGCCCGAAGGCCTCGATCGCGCCGTCGGAGTCCCCCGTGGCGGCCATCGCGGAGGCGAGCTGGAAGTTCACCCGCTTGCGCTCGGGATCCAGCTCGGCGCAGCGAGCCAGCGGGTCCCTTGCGTCCGCCGGGCGGCCCAGCGCCAGGAGCACCTCGCCGTGCATCAACAGCAGCGACGGGTCCTCGGGAAACTCCTCGCGCAGCCCGGCGAGCGCGGTCTCGGCCTCGCCGTACTTCTGGTCGCGAACGAGCTGGTTCGCTCCGGACAGGTCCGCGCGCGGCGCGGGCGCGGCCTCGGTCCCGGCCGCGGTGGCGCCCGCCGGCGTGGAGGCGGTCTCCTGGGCCGAAGCAGTGGTCGAGAGCGCGATCGACAGAATGACGACGAGCATGAAAGTCCCTGGTTTCATGGTCATTTCTCTTTCTGGAATGGGGCCGGACGCGACCCGGTGCGTGGCTGATTCTAGCACGGGCGTTCCGTCCTAGCGGCGTTCGCCCGCCGCGTGCGCGGTCAGGAAGCCCAGCTGCAGCGCGATCATCCGGCGCCGCGGATGCCAGGCCGAATCCAGTTGCTGCCACAGCCTCGACTCGTCCGTCTCGTCGAAGACGACGCCGAGAGGGGACGACGCCAGCGGGTGACGCTCGCGCAGGGCGGCGGTCGCCGGCGAGGAAACGACGTGGCGCGGCTTGGGCCAGCCGAACTGGTGCTTGAACGCCCGGCCGCGGAGCAGCTCGCCGAGCTCGCGCCCCGCGCGCAGGAACGGCCGCAGTGGCGCGTTGCCCCAGCGGCCAAGCACCGGGAAGCGGGTGCGTGCGTGCGGTACGTACCACGAACGCAGGAAGAACGGACGCATCGCGCGATGGAACAGGCGCCGCTCCTGCTTCCACTCGAGGGGCGTGCGACTTGCCGCCCGGATCATGGCGTTGCACTGGTAGGGCTCGTGGACGTTGAACATCCGCCTCGCGCCCTGAAAATTGCCGTCGTAGACCCAGATCGACCCCGGCCACACCTGGTCCCATTCCGCGGCCGAGCGCGGGCGCAGCTCCAGCAAGCGCTCCCGCCGGGCCACCCGCCGGTCTCGGACCTCCGCGACGAGCTCCGCGCGAATGCCGTCGGTCGCCGGCAGCCGGAAGGGCAGCGCGGGATCCGGGTCCTCCGGTGCGCGCCCGCCCTTCAGGAACAGGTCCGAGCAGAGGCCGCCGAGAACGATCGGCAGCTCGGCCAAACGCAGCTCCTCGTGGATGCGGAGGTAATGCAGGTCCATGAAGCCCGAGGTCGCTCCGGCGATTCGCGCGGCGTCCTCGAAGATCGCCGGGTAGTGGTCGGGCTTGCGTTGCGCGAAGGTGAAGCGGGCGCCGTAGGCGCGCGCCGCGGCGCGCGCGACTCGCACCTCGCGGTTCTCCTCGTCCGCCAGCGTGAAAGCCGACACGTCGACGTCGGGCGACACGGCGCCCAGCACCGCACGCGCATCCTCCCCGCCGCTGAGCAGGATGCCGGCGCTCGATCCCGGAGGGCACGCCGCGTTCAGATTCTCGCGCAGTGCTTCGCGCACGGACAACGCCGCCTCGTCCAGGTCGGAGAACGCATCCTCACGCGGCTCCCAGTAGGTCGACGAAGCGACCTGTGTCGACCCGTCGAACGTCACCTCGCCGGCCGCCGCGACGAGCTCGACTCCGTCGTACAGGGTGCGCGGTGGAACGCAGTGCTGGTTCAACAACAACTCGGCCGCCGATACCGGATCGATCGCCGCGCCGCGCCGCGCCGCGCATGCGACACCTTCGAGGTGCGTTCCCAGCACGAGATCGCCCGTCTGTCGATCCGTCCCGCGATACACCGGAAGCCAGCCGAAGAGGTCGGTGACGAGGCGGTGGCCCTTGCCCGAGTGCTCGATGCGCAGCGCCGCGAACGGACCGTCGAGCAACGTGTCCCACGACGCGTTGCCCGGTTCGCCGAGTCGCGCATGGGCAAAGGACAGCGGCTGCCCGTCTTCCGTCGCCGCGACGGGCGCCCGAACCAGCGGCCGGCCCGCGAGGACGGTGCGAGCCCGGTCGTCGGCGACGAGAAGCGGTGGGTCGTGCGGGGCGCGCGCCACCGCGAGCGAGCCCCAGTCGCTCTCGATCTCCTCGACGTCGCCGGTCAGAGGGCCCAGGTACTCGCGCAACACGCGGCCCAGCCGGGCCGAGCAAGCGCTTTGCGTCGTGAACAGGAAGTCGCTCATTCCAGCAGCCGCCGAAGCTTGTTTCGCGCGCGGGCGACGAGCGTGCCGCGGCGTCCGGGTCGGTTGCGAAGGGGGATTCTCCAGCCGAGACCTTCCTCGATCGTGTACTTGCAGGGATTGCACGAGCCGCAGGGTGCGGTTCCCTGCGGCGTGTGGCAGAACCAGGTCATGTGCATGAGGTCGTTCCACCCGCGTTCGTCCGCGATCTCCGCCATGCGGACCTTGGTCACGTCGAACACCGGAAAGGTGAAGCGACCGAACAGCAACGACTCGTTCGGCGCCGCGGCCGCGCGATCCACGCGGAACCCGTCCTCGGCCTCGACGACCATCCGCTCGAGAACCCCGGCGGCGCGGTCGTCACGGTGGATGCAGAGCTGGATCTCCTCGACGCCGTACTGCTCGCAGAAGCGAGGTAGCCACTCGTATTGCTTTCCGATGAACTTCTCCGCGCGCACGGCCCCATACGCGTCCGCGATGCGGGAGTCGGGGGCCAGGTCGGCGACGGCGTGATAGCGCGTCGGGCGCAACAGGTCGTGCACGTGGGGCTGCTCGTCGAGCAGGCGGTCCTTGATGCGCTGCATCGTCTTCAGCTCCATTCCCGTCGATCGCCGTTTCACGTCGATGAGGTAGAACGGAGTCACCGCGCGGCGGTCGAGCAGCAGCAGCCGCAGCAGTTGAAACGTGGAGTCCCAGCCGCCCGTCCAGAGCAGGTTGACGTCGCTCGCGCCGGTGTCGGTTTCGTGGCTCATGCTTCCGTTTCTCGCGGCCGCCCATTCTAGGGGAATAGTGCCTCGCGTGTCTGCGTTAAACTGGCCGGCGGAGGTTTCTTTGAGACGTGTTGCGCCCACCCTGGTCATCCTCATCGCCGTCGTCGCGACCGGAGTCCGGGCCGGCGAACCGCAGGCTGCACCACCCCCGGTCGGGTTGTTCTTCGAGGCCGCCGCGCTCGACGAAGAGCAGGCCCAGCGCGCGCTGACGCAGATCGCCGCCGCGTGGCGCGACGAGTACACGACGATGATCGTCGACATCGCGCGTCTGTTGAAGCCGACCGATCGACCCGCGCGCGGCGCCGCGGACTTCGAGAACACGGAGGCGGGCGGGGGGCAGGACGTCGACCTCGACCGCAGCTTCGCCGGCGCCGATGCCCGGGCCGACGACGAAGGGTCCCCGGTGCGCCGCCGTCTGCTCCGCTTCCTCGGCCGACAGACCGGCAAGAAGTTCGGCGACGACCTCGACCGCTGGCGTCGCTGGATGTGGGGCCTGGACGGCGAACCGCACCCCGAGTACGCGTTCTTCAAGGGCGCGGTCTACGGCAACATCGACGTGCGCATGCGCGAGTTCTTTCCGCCCGGCGTGGGCGTGACCCTCCGCCTGGACCAGGTCGACTGGGGCGGTGTCGGAGTCAACGGCATCCCTCCGCTCGTCCGGCCGCCGGTCGTCGCGGCGGCCGACGCCGCGTATCTCAAGGACAAGCACATCGTCTTCGGGATCACGATCGACGGCGAGTCACGGGCCTACCCGAAGCGCATCCTCGCCTGGCACGAGCTGGTGCGCGACACCCTGGGCGGCAAGCCGCTGACGCTCGTTTACTGCACGCTGTGCGGCGCGGTCGTTCCCTACTCCTCGCTCGTCGACGGGCGCGAGCTGACGCTCGGGACGAGCGGCCTGCTCTACCGTTCGAACAAGCTGATGTTCGACGAGGAGACGAAGAGCCTGTGGTCGAGCCTCGGCGGTCAGCCCGTGGTCGGCCCGTACTCGGGCACCGAGCTGCGGCTCGAACGCTATTCCGTCGTCGCCACGACGTGGGGCGAATGGAGGGCGGCGCATCCCGAGACGACCGTGCTGTCGCTCGACACCGGTTTCGAGCGCGACTACTCCGAGGGCGCGGCCTACCGCGAGTACTTCCGCATCGATCGGTTGATGTTCGAGGTGCCGGCGCGGGACTCGCGGCTCAAGAACAAGGCCGAGGTCCTGGCGCTGCCGTTCACGGCCGGCGCGGCCCCGGCGGCGCGACCGCTCGCGATCGCGGCGTCGTTTCTCGCCAGGCGGCCGGTGCTGATGCACGAGCACGCCGGCACGCGCTTCGTCGTGTTGACCAGTCCGAAGGGAGCCGCGCGCGTCTACGACGCCGGGGCGGTGACATTCTCGCGCTGGGGCGGATCCGCGACCGTCGCGGACATTTCGGGTGTGACGTGGCGCGTCGCGGAGGATGCGCTGGTCGCGGACGATGGGCGTCGTCTCGAGCGGCTGCCGTCGCACCCGGCGTTCTGGTTCGGTTGGTACGCGCAGTACCCGGAGACCGAGCTACTGAAGTGACCCAACGTGGTGCGCAGATTGTGGCTGGTCTCGGATCAGAGTCCGGCGCTCACGTGGCCGGGCGAGAGTGTCAGGTCGATTGCGCGGTCGCCCAGGACCTCTTGACGGTCGTCGCTGACCCGCGCACGCAGTCGCATCGGGCCCGGCTCGAGCTCCAGATGGACCACGTGCCGGAAGTCGTGCTGTTCCGCGCTTTCTCTCTGCTTCTTGTCCACGACGACCGCGATCGTCTCGAAGTGCTCTCCCGCGACCGTCCCGTCGGGCCGGACCGCCTGCAGGAACACTCCCAACTCGCAGCCGAAGCCGCCGCCCCCCTTGCGTAGGGGAAGCTGATCGAGCTTCGTGATCAGGGCCACGGGCAGCCGTTGCATGTCGCCCCGGCCGGCCGACTCCGGTCGGCCGATCGCGAGTTCGAGTGCGGTCGTGCGTGGTTCGTGGACCCGGCGCTCCGACTTCTTCTCGTAGTTGAGTACGAGCTTCTTGCGCTTGATCTTGACCTTCAGCCTGGCGCCCGCGTCGGTCTTCTCCGAGCGGTAGTAACCGAGCGAGTAGATGCCGAAGTAGGCGTCGGCTGCCGTGCGAATCTTCCAGCTGAGGTTGTCGCCGCCGTAGAACGGTCTGCCCCCGGTGGAGTAGGCCAGCCCTGCGGTACCTGCGCGCGACGCTTCGTACATCTCCTTGTAGGGGTTCATCCCGAATCCGGCATTGGGCGCCGCGTTGTTCTCGAGGTTGGAGAAATCACTGCCCTCGTTCGCGTGCCGTGTGTCGAGCGTGAAGAACGCCACGTTGGATGACGCGGTGATGTGATACAGCAGCCCGAGGTTCAGCAGATCCAGCCGTTGCAGGCGCGAGGTCATCGAGACCAGATCGATCGCTTGGAGGCCGAACACGCTGGCCATCGCGTGAACCGCGACGCTCGCGGCGTCGTCGATGATGCCTTCCGAGAACAGAATCACGGACTTCTGGCCGGGCACCGCCGACAGCTGACCCGCGAGCCCGCGTAACCCCTCGAACGACTCGTTGCTCTGCGCCGACCACTCGTGGACCATCGGCCTGGCGAGGTCGAAAGCGCAGGTCGTCTCGTTCGTCGCGCTGAGGTCGTTCACGCGGCTCGAGCCGCGCGCCGACCCGCCGGCATTGCGCCCGCCCGTGTTGTCCTGGCACAGCGTCCTCAGGTCGTTCAGGAACGTGGTCATCTCGTCGCGGCGGTTGCGGTTCGGCACGTCGGTGAACAGGTCGATCGTCTCCAGGGCCAGGCGTATCCGTGCTGCATCCGCGGTGAGCTCCGTGGCCCAGTCGGCATACGCCCCACGCAGTACGACCACCGCCACGAGATCCTGCGGCTGCATCGAAGCCCGGACCCAGTCCAGCGCGGCCCGGCGCCAGTTCTCGCGTACCGGCATGCGGCTGTTGCGCGGGTCGAACGCGAGCACGATGCGGCGTACGGGCTTGGGCGGCAGGACCGCCTCCGTGGCCGGCAACTCCTGCGCCTGCCCCCGGCCGTCGTACAGCGGGACCGGCGTAACGGGTGCTTCGAGCCCGCGGCGAGACAGCGGTTCGAAGTAGGCCATTCGTTGCTCGCGCCCACCCTGAAAGACCCGAACCTCGTCCTGCGAGAGGTCGGTGACCGGGCGGCCCTTACCGTCGGCGACCCTGACCTTGATCTCGACCAACTCGACGGTTACGCGTTCGGTGACACCGCTGTCCTTCACCGTCGGCACGTTCTCTGAAGCGCTCGCCGGCAGCAGACAACCCAGTGCCAGCAGTGCGAACGGTGCGAAACGAGAGAGATTGCGCATGATGGGTCAGCGTGTCTCCTGGAACGGATGGAAGTCGACGACCAATCGCTCGCCGGCGCCGGCCGGCGATACGATGAGTTTGTAGCGTCCCGCGTCTTCGATCGGCGCGTGCGGCATGCGGAAGTAGACGTACCCCAACGCCAGTTGACCGCGGCGGATCTCGACGGAGTCGCGTGGGAACACCCCGCTGCTCTTCTCCGGGTAGAAGTCGAGCGGCAGCCAATCGAACAGCGACTGCGGAAAAACGCTGTTCAACGTGGCGACAAACGGTTCGGCCATGCGCAGGTCCTGGCGCGCGCGCGTGTAGTCGTCGTTGAACTCGCGGAACGTCGCCAGCGGCAGCGTCGTGCGGTCGGGCAACTCGAGGACGATATTCTCGCGCGAGATGGTCCAGAACGTCTCCGTCTTGTTCTCGACCGCGAGCATCAGCGGCATGAACTCGGACGCGTCACCGATGCGAGCGGCGCGCACGTCCACGACCACGCGCGAGATCGAGCCCTCGTTGATGAAACTGGTCGCGGCGAACTTCGGTGAGCTGCGGTCGACGCTAGAGACGAGAGGCTGCTTTCCGCCGCACCCGAGGGCGAGGACGACCGCGAAGCTCGATGCGAGAACGGTGATCGCGGGGCGTCTCATGACTTGGACAGGCTCCTGGCTCCACGTTTCACGGCACGTTCGAGCGTATCACGGGCACGGGTTCAGCTCTTGCGCAGGCGAGCGAGGAGGTCGAGCGCGCGGCGGCGCTCGGCACCCTGCACCAGGGTTGCGTAGCGCTCGAGGTAGAGTTCCGCCTCGGCGCGACGTCCGGTGCCGGCGAGGCCCATGGAGAGGTTGAACAGCGCGTCGGGTAGCCGTGGGTCGACCTCGACCGCCTTGCGCCAGGCCTCGATGGCCTGTGTCGCGTCGCCGCGCTGCGAGCGTGCCACTCCCAGCGCGTTCCAGCCTTCGGCGTGGCCGGGATCGGCCTCGAGGCCGCGCTGGAGATAACCGATCGCCTGCTCGACCTCGCCCTCTGCGAGCAACAACGTCCCACGATCGATCAGCCCCGCCGGAAACGAGGAGTCCAGCTCCAGCGCGCGATCGAACCGTTCGAGCGCCTCCCGCGTCCGACCGCGCGCGGCGGCCACACGTCCCAGCGCCGATTGCGTCTCGGGATTCTCCGATGCGCTGTCGGGTCGCAGGACCTCCGCTGCTTCGTCCGCGCGCCCGAGTCGCAGCAGGCTCAACGCCAGCTTGCGACGCAGGTCCTCCGTGTCGACGCCCGTCGCTCGCGCCCGCTCGAGCAGCTCGACCGCCTCGTCGGTGCGCCCCAGGTCGGAGTACATGAAGCTGAGGTGCCCGTAGGCCACGGCCATCCGCGGCTGCTCGGCCAGCAGCTCGCGCAACGTTCGGATCGCCTCGTCGGGGCGACCGCTGGCGTACGCGGTCAGGGCCCCCTGCAGCGCACGGTCGTGGTGAATCAGGTTCTTCGGGTCCGCCGACGCGTCGTGCTCCGACGCCTCGCTGGGGCTCGCGGACGCGACGTAGCCCAGACTACGCAGACGCTCGAGGACCTCCTCGTCGACGACCTCCCGGTCACCGGTCTCGTAGGCTTCCTCGGCGATTCCGACGATCAGCGCGTCGTACGTCGCACGGTCGATCTCGACGCGATTCCGCGCTTCCACCGGGTCGGTGGCGAGATCGTACAGCTCGGGCTCGGGTAGGCGGATCGCCTTCGAGCCGCCGTCGATCCGGCCGTAGAGCGGCGCCCAGCCGCGGTTGATGTTGGCCGTCAACGCCTCGAAGTAGGTGCCCGGGCCGTCACCCTCCCACGCGCTCGAGAACAGCGTGCGCCCGGCGAGTCCGTCGAACCCGTCGAGCCCCAGCAGGTCCAGCAGCGTCGGGACGATGTCGATGTGTCGCGCCTCGCGGCCGTCGCTTCCCGCGGGGAGTAGCCCCGGAGCGTGGATCAGGAACGGCACCTTCAGCGTCGACTCGTAGGCGAAGACTCCGTGCGTGTCCTCCCCGTGCTCGCCCAGCGACTCGCCGTGGTCGGACGTGACGACAATGATCGGCGCGGGCCCCGTCGGATCCAGCAGGCGCTCGATCAGCGGCTCGAGCTCGGCGTCGGTCATCGCGACGTCGCCGTAGTACGGTCGGTCCGGGTAGCGCGAGGCCCACGGCGCGCGCGGCGCGTAGGGGAAGTGCGGCGTGAACAGGTGGACCCACATCAGGCGTCGCTTGCCGCGCCGCGCGTCCCACCACTCGAGCGCCCGCGCGACCGTCGCGTGACCCGGTCGCTCGGGGAAGGTGAACGGCCCCGTCGCGTACCCCTCGTAGTCGTCGTCGTAGGTCTCGAAGCCCGAACCGAGCCCGAAGCGCCGGTCGAGCGGAAAGGCCGACACGAACGCGCCGGTCGCCCACTCCGCGGCCGCGAGCCGCGTCGCGAGCGTCGGGATCTCCGGCGACAGCGTGAATCCGGCGTTGTCGCGGATCCCGTGGTCGTACGGGGGAAGCCCGGTCAGGATCGAGGCGTGCGAGGGCAGCGTCATGACCGCGTGGGCGTGGGCCGCCTCTGCGACCCAGCCCTCGTCGGCCAGCCGGTCGAGCCACGGCGTCTCGACCTTGCCCGCCCCCGAGAAACCGGTCGCGTCCCAGCGCAGGGTGTCGATCGTGATCAGCACGACGTCGCGGGGCCCGCGCGCCTGCAGCTCGTCGCGGGCCGGTTCGCCGCCGGTGCATCCGGCCACGCCGAGCAGGGCGGCGGCGACCCCGATGGCGAGTCCGATCCGGATCATGGGAGGCACTCTACCACCCCTCCAAAAACGATCGAATTAGTCAAAAAGTTGGAGAAATCCAAAATATTGAACCCGGAATCCCGACGGCACTTGCCTATAGGGCCGGAAAACCCCACCTTTGTGCATCGTGCGAAAAGGTATTGATTTTGCAGCAAAAGTAGATGTGCGACTGGGGCTTTGTCGGGGTTGTGGGACTCCCGACCCCAGTGACCAGGAGAAACACGTGTATCGAGAAGGAGGAAGCATGAGGCTCAGAACGGCACTCACCTTGTTCTGCCTCGTTGCCTTTACGGCGCTTCCGGTGCTGGCCCAGGTGAGCTACTCGGGTAGCTTGTTCCTGGAAGTCACCGACGAGCAGGGCAACGCGGTAGCGGGGGCTACGGTGAAACTGACCGGTCCGCTGCGCACGCAGGAGCGGACGACCAGTTCCGCCGGGCAGGCGAGATTCATCGACCTGTCGCCGGCGAAATACGAACTGGAAGTCGGGGCCAAGGGCCACAACACGCAGGTCTACCCCAACATCCAGATCGACACGCTGGCCAACGTCTCCATGACGGTCAAGCTGCAAGCGAGCACGACCGTCGAGCGCGTCGTCGTCACGGCGGTGACGCCGCTGCTGGACGCGCGCCGGACCGGCACGGCCACGGTTCTGACGCAGGAGGAGATCAACCAGATCCCGACCGCGCGTGACCCGTGGGCCGTCCTGCAGACGATTCCGGGCGTCACGTCCGATCGCATCAACGTCGGCGGCGACCAGGCCGGACAGCAGGCCAACTTCGTCGGCAAGGGCGATGACGGCGAGCAGTCCTCGTGGATCATGGACGGCGTGGACTTCACCGACAACGCCGCCGAGGGCGCCACGCAGACCTATCTCGACTGGAACGCCTTCGAGCAGGTCAGTTACGTCACCGCGGGCGGCGCGGACATCGAGCAGTCGACGCCCGGCGTGCGGCTGAACTTCGTGCAGAAGCAGGGCTCCAACACCCACACGGGTACGGCGCGCATGCTGTACACGGAGATCGACCTGCAGGCCAACGCCAACCGCCACGACGTCAAGAACCCGCTCACCGGTGATAAGCAGGATGTGGCGGGCAACGGAGTGACGGAGATCTTCGAGAAGAACTTCGACCTCGGTGGACCGTTGTGGAAAGACAACATCTGGTACTGGTTCGGCTTCACGCAGAACGACATCGATATCTTCCTCGCCAACACCGGTACCCAGGACGTCACCGCGCTGCGTAACATCAGCATCAAGGCCCACGGTCAGGTCAAGGGCAACACGACCTGGAATGCGTTCTGGACCGAGGGCGACAAGAGCAAGGACGGCCGAACGGCGGTACCCAACCGGGCGGTGGAGACGACCTGGGTGCAGTCCGGCCCGTCGCCGATCACCAGCGGCCGCGTGAGCCACTTCTTCTCGCCGAACATCGAGGTGTCGGCCCAGATCAGCAAGGTCGAGGGTGGCTTCGCCCTGTCACCGAAGGGCGGCTCCGCCCCCGGGACGCAGATCATCGTCGACGAGTCGGGCGCCTGGACCAACACGTTCATCGACTTCTCCACCGAGCGCCCGACCGACCAGTACGCCGTCCGCGGCAACTGGTTCTTCGACGGCGGCGGCTGGAACCACGAGTTGAAGTTCGGCTTCAAGTACAAGGAGACGGAGCGCGGCTCGACGAGTCTCTACGGCGGGGACGGCGTCCTGGCCTTCGAGGGACCGGGCGGCATCGGCGGTAGCGCTTACCTCTACCGCATCGCCGACTTCTCCGACGAGACCACGCACCTCAACGTGTGGGCCGGCAACACGATGCTGAAGGGGCCGTGGGCCATCAACTACGGTGTTCACTGGTCCTCGCAGGACGGCGAGCAGTCCGCCGGGACGGTTCCGGGCAACCCGCTCGAGGACGATCCGGCAGAGGGCGGGATCCCCGAGCTCGTGTTCGATGGCTTCGACCCCGGCGTCAAGTGGGACGACCTGATGCCGCGCGTCGGCGCCACCTACACTTTCGACTGGGAACGGCGCCTGCTGCTGAAGGCCAGCTACGCGCGCTACACGGATGCGCTGTCGAACGCCGATATCGGCTTCAACAACCCGATCGCGGCATCGGCCATCGGTTACTTCTGGGACGACCTGGACGGCGATCTGCTCGTCAGTATCCCCGAGCTCGACATCGACGGCGGCACGATCGGAACGACGAACTACGACCCGAATAATCCGGACTCTGCAGAGAGCCCGGATCAGATCAACTCCAATCTGGATGCTCCCACCGTCGACGAGCTGATCATCGGCGCGGAGTGGGAGGTGATGCGCAACTTCACGGTCGGGGCCAACATCACCTATCGCGAACGCAAGGACGAGTTGTTTGCGCCGCTGTTCGACGTCCCGGAGTACGACGCCACCGGAAGTCTGGTCACGCTTGGGCCGGAGATCTACTCCTGCCCGACCCAGAGCGGCGGCGGAGCGATTACGTACTCGGAGCCGGTCTGCCTCGTGACCGACACGTCGCGGACCACGATCTCGCGCAACGTGTACCTCACCAACGACGGCTCGCTCACGCAGGAGTACCTCGGGCTGGAACTGACCGCGACGAAGCGGCTGTCCGACCGTTGGATGCTGCGCGGATTCCTGGCCTTCGCCAACTGGGAGAAGGAGTTCTCCGGTGTCCCGGTCACGAATGGGACGTTCGATGCCCCGCCGTCGTCGCGCTTCGTCGTGCCGGACGGTGACCCCACGAACCTCGCGGGAGACACCACGGCGGACGGTTCGGATATCGCGTACCAGTCCGGTGGCTCCGGTCCGACCACCGACATCTGGGCCGGCTCGAGCCGTTGGCAGTTCAACGTGAATGCGTTGTACCAGCTTCCCTGGTTCGGTCTGACCGCGTCGGGCAATCTCCAGGCACGTGAGGGCTACGCGATTCCGACGTTCTTCACCAACCAGGTGCAAGACGCAGACGGCAAGCTGACTCAGAAGGCGGTGCAGATCGATACGTTCGGCGACGATCGCTACGACGATATCTTCCTGCTCGACCTGAAGCTGGCCAAGTTGTTCAAGCTCGGTGGCGACACCACCCTGGAGATCGCCGCCGAGATGTTCAACGTGTTCGATGACGACACCGTTCTCTCCGTGGGACGTGACGCCAACGACGTTCAGTCCTCGGTGGACGATGTCAACCAATTGGTTTCTCCACAGATTGCTCGTTTCTCGGCGACGATTAACTTCTGAGGTCGCGTAACGCTCGGCGTTGGACGTGATCGTGCGGCGCCGACTCGGGAGGTTTGTGGATGTTCAATTCAATCATGTCGAGAAGAACAAGAAGTGGGAGGAGGCAATGAGGGATAATCGGCTGCTGCCGGTTTGTGCACTGATCGTCCTGATCAGCGCATTTCTTGTGGTGGGTTGCGACGACTCGAGGAGCCTGGGTTCGGCGCCGCCGGATGTCGACATCAACGGAGCGTGGGACTTCGCCGTCGAAAACGCGGTGATCGACTCGTGCACCACCGACGACCTGACGGCGCAGTTCGAGGGCGCCGTCCCTTGCGATTTCTCCGTCACGATTACCGAGGCCGACGGCGACTTCTCCAGCGACATGGACGTCGGATGCGTCTACGGGTTCGGAGCTTCGACGCTCGCCAACTCCGGTGTGTCGGGCACGACCGCGCTGATCGAGGGCATGCTCGAAGGAGAGGAAGCGGGGCCGGTCACCAACGTGCTGATCGAGTACTCCGGGGGTACGACGGATGATGAAGCAACGCTCTCGCCGCTCACATTGTGGGACGCGGACGAGGAGAGCGGAGACATCCCGCGGGTCTGCGCAGACGCGCAGGATATCTCGTGCTTCAACGATGACGACTCCAGCGAGGATCCGGACCCGTCGGCCTGTGTCACGGAGAACGCCTGTCAGGCAGCGACGTTTGCCGGCGGCGGCGGTGGTCCGCCGATCTTCGGAACGTGTCTGACGACGGCGGACCCCTGCTCGCTCACGTGTAGCAACGACGAGTTCCGTGGCTGCATCGACGCCGAGTTCGACTGCGAGCCCGCGGAGGAGGACGAGGACGACCCGACCTGTGTCGACACGTGCTCCGACCTGGGCGACTGCATCGACGCGGTCTGCTCGTTCAGCGGTCAGTTCGTGGGCAGTCGGCCCTGACCGATCGCACGATCGATTCCGAATCGACGAGGCCCCCGGCGCATGCCGGGGGCCTTTTTCTTATCGGGCTCGATCGGCCTCGGCGGCGGGCGACCAGTGCTCGAGCAGTTGCCGCGCCACCACCTCGTGCCCGGCGGCGTTCCAGTGGTAGTCGCCGCGGATGAACAGCCGCTGCAGGACCTCCAGCGGCTCGCGCTCGTCGATGAAGGCGGGGAACAGGTCGACGAATGCGACGTCGTTGCGCCCGGCCCAGGTGCGCCAGAACACGACGTGCCGCGAGTCGAGGTCGCGGTTGAAGACCTGATCCGGCCAGGGGTAGACGGCCAGCGTCAGCGGGATCCCACGCGAGCGTAGCAACTCGGCGAGCCGGTCCATCCACTCGGCGCAGATGTCGAGCCCCGGGCGGCCCTTCTTCTCGAAGTCGTCGTCGTCGATCGTCCAGCGGCTCTGCCGCCGATCGAGCGTCCACTCGACGTCGCGCGGGTCCTTGAACCGCTCGCCGAAACTGCGAATCCCGGCGCGGGTCGACGCGATGAGGATCGTGTGCCGGTTCAGCCAGCGCTTGCTCGCCCGGCGGAAGCTCTCGTGACGCGGGGAGCGGACGCGGTCGTTCTCGTCGACGTAGTAATCCAGATCGTCGAGGATGTCCGAGATGTCGAGGAAGACGACGACCTCGCCGACCTCGAGCCCGACCTCGTCCAGCAGGTGCCGGATCTTGCGGAAGTAGAGCAGCGGGCTGTACGAGGCGACTCCCGCGTTCAGCACCTCGACTCCGCCCTGCGCCAGCCGGTCGTCGACGAGGCCGACGAACGTCTCCTCGTACGACAGGCCGACGCCCTCGGTGAACGAGTCACCGATGATCAGCACGCGATGTCGGTCGCTCGTGAGCTCGATCTTGCGCGCGGCCCGGTCCTTGAAGCCGAGCGAGTTCGTGCTGAGCCGGTAGCCGATGCGGCCCCACGCCGCCTCGGAGAACTGCACGTCGGGCCGCAGCGTGTGATGGAACACGGGGTGCGCGGTGCGATAGCGCTGCTCGACCCAGTCGGCCGGGCGGAACAGGCCGAGCCGGATCAGCAGCGTCCCGGCGACGATGTCGATGCCGACGACGAGCAGCAACACGAACAGCGCGAGGATCTTCTTGCGGTGACGCAAGAAGACGCCGGATCGCGGCGGGGCCTTGGTGGTCTGCGCGGGCACCCGCGCATTCTAGCCTGTTCCGGGTTGCTAGGTTCCCGGGGCGGGGCGGAAGATCGGGTCGTCGGGCGTCCACGGCTCGCGGCACGGCCGTTGCTCGCGGAACAGCGCGAGGCGCGTGCGCATGCGCGGCACGACGTCCGATCGCCCGGCGCGCGTCGCGACGTCGATCGCGCGCGTTTGCCACTCCAGCGCGGCCGGGAAGCGGCCGAGCTCGGCGAGCGCCATGGCGATCGTCTCGGCGAGGTCCGTGTTGCGCTGCACTCGCGCGAGCTCCTCGGTCATGAGCAGCGCTCGGTTGCCGTCGCGCACGGCGTCGTCGGGGCTGGCCGCGAGCAGGCGGGCCAGCGTGTGGGCGAACGCCGCCTCGTCCGGAAACGCCAGGACGTCCCGTTCCAGCAGGCCCAGCGCCTCGGCGTGGCGGCCGAGGCGCACGTGACACAGCGCGCGTCGCAGGCGGTGCTCGGCGTTCAGCGGGTCGCCGCGTAGGAGAATCTCGTACTGCTGCAGCGCCCCCTCGCGTTCGCCGGTCCGCTCGTACGTGCGCGCCAGCGAGCGGCGCGCCTGGCTCAGCGCCGGGTCGAGCTCGACGGCTCGAAGGAACTGCCTGGCCGCCCCGCGATCGTCTCCGGACCGGGCCAGGACGAGTCCGAGGCCGAACCGCGCGCGCGGATTGTCCGGTTCGAGCTCCAGCGCGCGGCGGTAGTGCCGCGCCGCCGTCTCCGCGTCGCCCAGCGAGTCGAAGACCGAGCCCGCCAGCAGATGGCCGGTCGGGTGATCGGGGTCTCGCAGCAGGGCCTCGCGCAGTGCCTGCGCCGCCCGCTCGAACTCTCCCGCGCTGGCGTGGATCCGGGCCCGGTCCAGCCACAGGCGCGCGCTGTCGACCAGGTCGAACACGGAGGCCAGGAGGGGGTCGTCCTGCGTCGCGCGGCCGTCTCCGCGCAGCGCCAGCTGTTCTTCCGCCCGCTCGGTGTCGCCCAGCCTGCGATAGGCCTGTGCCAGGTTGTAGTGCAGGCCGGTCGCCCGCGGGCTCAGCTCGAGCGCGCGTTCGTAGTGCTGCACCGCATCGCGCTGCCGGCCCGCGCGGCCCGCGATACGCGCCAGGCCCACGTGCGCCGCCGCGCTGTTCGCGTCGAGCTCGAGCGCTCGCTCGAACTCGGCCAGCGCAGAATCGTCCTCTCCGCGCTCGGCGAGCATCTCGCCCAGCGCGACACGGCCCGCGACGTAGGACGGGTCGATCTCGAGCGCGTCGCGCAACGCCGTCTCGGCGTCCGCGGCGTGCCCCAGCTCGCGCTCGACGCGCGCCAGCAGGTAGGCCCAGTCGAAGCGCTCGGGCTGCAGCGCGCGAGCGCGCAGGTAACAGGTGCGCGCCGTGGGCAGCAGGCCGTGGGCCTGGGCCAGCATGCCGAGGTGGCCCGCCGCCGCGCCGTCCTCGGGCGACGTGCGCACCGTCTCGAGTTGCTCCTCGAGCCGCTCGCCCACCTCGGCCTCGATCGAGCTCAGATCGGGCAGTGCGATCTCGGGCGGCGCGTCCCGCGACGCGTCGCCCGACGGTCCGGCACAGCAGGCGAGCAGGGCGAGCGCCGTCGCCGCGACAGGTGTGCGCAGCCTAGCGCGCACCGCCGCCTTCCCGTAGCACGTTCCAGGAGTCGATCTCGACGTCCTCGAACCGTTCGGTCGCCCCCGCGGGCCAGTGCACGCGGACGCTCTCGATCGTAGACGGGCCGAGCCCCAGCAGCACCCGCGGGTCGCTCGCCGACGCGTAGCTGCCGTCCGTGTGCGCTCTTCCCTGAATGCGCCGCCCGTCGGAAAGCTCGACGAGGACGCGCGCGCCGATGCGATCGGTCTGCGGCTCGCCGCCGACGAGGCGCAGTCCGACCCAGCGGTTGTCCTGTCCGATCCGGTTGAGCAACAGTCGCGCGGGTCCGCCGTTGTTCAGCACGAGCGCGTCGACGTCACCGTCGTTGTCGACGTCGCCGAACGCGGCGCCGCGGCTGACCTCGGAGTGGGAGAACGGCTCGCCGCCCGCCGAGCTCCAGTCCTCGAACGTCCCGTCTCCGAGGTTGCGGAACAGTTGGTTGCGCTGGTGCAGCGGGAACGGATCCCCGCGCAGCACCAGCTCCTCGACGAGCGTCACCGCGCCGTTGACCACCAGCAGATCGACGAAGCCGTCGTTGTCGACGTCGATCCAGCCGGCACCGAAGGCGGTGAAGGGCAGGCTGCTGGCGGCCAGTCCCGACGCGATCGTGGCGTCCTCGAACGTCCCGTCCCCGGCGTTGCGATACAGCGTGTTGGTCTCGGTCGCCAGGTGGGCGACGAACAGGTCCAGGTCGCCGTCGTTGTCGTAGTCGTCGGCGTCCAGTCCCATGCCGGCCTCGGCCTGGCCCATGTCGTTGAGCGCCGAGCCCGCCAGAAGCGCGATGTCCTCGAACGTCCCGTCCCCGCGGTTGCGCCAGAGCTGGTTCTCCATACCGTCGTTGGCGACGTACAGGTCGATCCGGGCGTCGTCGTCCAGGTCGGCGCCCACCACCCCCAGCGCGCCGCCGAAGCTCCCGGCGATGCGCGAGGCCTCGGAGCGGTCCTCGAACGTGCCGTCGCCGCGGTTGACGAACAACCGGTCGGGCAGCGGGTTGTAACGCTTCGGACTGCAGTAGTCCTCACGCAGGTTGGAGCATTTCTTGTGGTTCTGCAGCGTGAAGTCGAGGTAGTTGCCGACGTACAGGTCGAGCAGGCCGTCGCCGTTCGTATCGACGAAGGACGCGCTGACGCTCCAGCGCGACTCGGCGACCCCGGCGGCGATTGTTCGCTCGGCGAACGTGCCGTCGCCCACGTTGCGCCACAGGACGTTGTCGCCGAAACGCGTCACGTACAGGTCGACGTGGCCGTCCGCGTCGTAGTCGCCGGCGGCGACGCCCATCGAGTAACCGCGCGAGTCGAGCGCCGCCTCTGCGGTCACGTCGCGGAAACGCAGCACGCCGCTCTCGACGAGCTGGTTCGCGAACAGCCGATCGCCGGGCGCGTCGTCCGGAACGCCGCCCGCGCCGAGGTGGTGCCCCTGAACGATGAACGCGTCGAGATCGCCGTCGCCGTCGTAGTCGAACAGCGCCGCGCCGGGTCCCATCATCTCGCACAGGTAGAGCTCGCCGCTCATCCCGTTGACGTGGACGAAGTCGAGCCCCACGTCCGGCGTGACGTCCTCGAACAGCGCCGCGCTCGGAGCGTCGCCGCCGGCGCGGCAGGCCAGGCCGGCGGTCGCGATCGCCAGCAGCAGCACGAGCCGGGCTGTATGTGTGGGTCGCACGGGAGCTCAGCGTCGAAGGTGCTGCGACGCGCAGCGGTAGCCGCCGTTGTGAGCGATGCTCTGCACGAGCGGCGGAAACAGGACCAGCTCGTACCCGGCGCCGGCGTAGATCTCTCGCGCGGCGGCGTCGCCCGGGGTCAGACCCGAGGCGAAGCCCTCGACGCGCTGAGACTCGCCGCGCCGTTCGTGAACGACGTTGTTCCAGGTCAGCAGGAACGGTCGCGCCAGCGGTGGACCGACGGCGCGCACCAGCTCCGGCGGGACGACGAGCAGCGGCAGCCGGTGCACGGAGGTTGAGTTCGACTCCAGCTGCCGCGCGACGCCGTCGAGGAACGCGCCGAGCGCGGCCGCCCTCGTGGCGCGCTGCGCGTCGACGAGGGCGGCGCGCAACGCGGACGTGTCGAGCTTCAGTCCGTAGGTTCGAACGAGGGCGTCGAGATCCGCGTCGCTGCTCTTCTCGACCAGTCGCGCCCCGAGCGAGAGGTCGCCGACGAACCCGTTCAGGCCGCCGCCGGGGTCGGAGAGCAGCGAGACGACGGAGTCCAGGTCGTGACCCGCGCCGCCGCCGAGCGCCGTGATGCGTTCGCGCGTCTGGACCGTCTCGCTCGGTTCCAGCGGGAAGATCCATGACAGCTTGCGGTCGTAGAGCGCGGCCAGCTCGGCCCCGGCCTCGTGTACCGCGGCGACGTAGCGATTCCAGCCGTCGACGGTGAACAGCCGCTGGACATCGATCCCCTCGGCCCCGAGCAACTGCAGCACGCGACCCTCGAGGCCGTGCGGGCTGGTCCAGACGCGGTCGGGCGTGAGCAGCGCCTGACCGTTGTGGAACGGCACGTCGGAGCGCTGCCAGGTCGGTTTGCCCCAGGCGCCGTCGAGATGGGCGGGCAGCCCCTGGATCAGCTCGAGTCCCAGGTCGTTGTCCGATTCGCGCTGCGTCTGTTCGTTGGGGCGCAGCGTCAGCAGCACGCCGCCGTCGGCACGGCGATGAAAGGTGAACGGGTCGCGCGGCCAGGCCGAGTACTCGCGGCCGTGCAGCGGAAGCAGATACAGCTGAAGTCGCATCGCGGCGTCTTGCAGCGTTTCGTCGATGTGGCGATCGGTGAGCACGATCAGCTTTCGTTCCGGGGCCTCCGCGCGCACGGCGCCGAGGAAATGCAACGCGTCGTCCAGCTCGAAGTACTCCTCCGGCATCGAGAAGATCGAGGCGTCGATCGAGTCGCCGAGGTCGCCCACGACGCGCCCACGGCCCGCACGGAACGGGACCTCGCGTTCGAGCGCGAGCCGCGGCACCGCGCTCCAGCCGAACTCGATCCGCTCGGACGCGGCGAAGTCGATGCCGGGCGCGGCGTTGACGCCGCGCAGCAGTCGCGCGCGGGTGTCGGCGTCGAGCGCCGGGTGCGGCGACTGCTCGGCCAGGCCGAGGCAGAATTCGCGAAACTCGGGATCGGCGGCGAAGCGCTCGGGATCGAGGAACAGCAGGCCGACGTACGCGGCGATGCGCTCCTCGTTCCAGTCCGCAGATGCGGCGCCGAGTCGGCGCCCCCGGGTCAGGACCGCGTCGCGCAGGAAGTGGTGCAGGCCCGCGCGGAACGCCTCGTCGCGTTCGTCCCACATCGAGGCCAGCTCGCCCAGCCTCCGCATGCCGGCGACGGCGTCCGTCTCGATCTCACGCTCGAACGCCGCCGGGTCGGCCGGCAGGCCGGGGCGAGCGTTCTCGGCCGGGACCTGAGTCGGGGCCAGCAGAGCGACCGCCGCCAGCAGGGCCCCCGTTCGCGCTCGTGTCGCCATGGGAAGATGGTAACAGGAGGTCCGGGCCGCCACGAGTTACTCGGTCGCGACCTGCGCCACCGAGAACGGGGTCTCGAGCGATGCGATCGCGTCGTCCTCCGCCCGCAGCACGTCGACGGCGAGCGTGTAGTCTCCGGGCGGGAGCTTGCGCGGCCCGAAGCGCGTGCGCAGCAGGTCCGCCCGGGGATAGGCCGTGGGCATCCGGTCGAGCAACTGCAGCGCGAAACGCGCCACCTCCGCCCCGCCGGAGTCGTGGACGCGGGCCCGCAACCGCACGTCTCCTGCTCCCAGCCCGTGCGCCATCAACAGCATCGAGCCCTCGGAGCCGGGCGCGAACTCCACGCGCACCGCCGGCAGGTAGGGTTCGGCGCCGAGCATGAACGGAAATGCCGGACCCGACGTGTCGCCCGCGTCCCGCTTGCGCCGCGCGAGGAGCCACTTGCCGCGCGGCTCGGGGAACTGCGGGCCGCTCACGAACGGCGTCTCGCCGAAGGACGGGACGTGAAGCGGAGCGCTGCGCAGCGCGTACTCGTCACTGGCGACATTGCGCACCAGCACGCGCAGCGAGTAGTCGCCCGGCGGCAGCACGAGCTCGCCGAAGTACTTGAGCCCGCTGGACTCGAGCAGCGATCGCGCCCTGGTCAGGTCCACGTCGATCGCGCGGTTGAAGAAACCGACGAGCGATCCCGCGGAGTCGAACGCGTAGCCGTAGACTTCGGCCTGCAGCCGAGCGCCGTCCGCACCGGCAACCAGCTCGCGTCCGCCGACCTCGATCAGCACCGGAACATGCACGGCGTCGGCAGCGTAGGGGAACGCCGTGGCGAATACCGAGGCCGGCAACCGTCCGGAGTTTCCGCCCTGGACGATCCGCTCGCCGTCCTTGATCAACCGCTCGCTCGCCGAGTCGGAACTGCCCGGGTCCGGCGCGTAGTAGCCCGGTCGGTGCCGGACTCGCGCCCGCTTGGGCAGGCCCTCGAGCTTGACCGCCAGCTTGTGAAACTCGCCGTCGTGCTTCAGTCGGTCGGGCTTGAAGCCGAGCAGGTAGGTCACGCTGGTCCGCTCGAGTACCTCGGCCATCGCTCCGCGAATACTGCCGAAGTTGCGGTGCAGCTCTCCGCCGGTCTCCGCGGCCATGATGTCGAGGCCGTTGCCCGAACCGGCCAGCACTCTGTTACCGCCCTCGGAGCCGAGCGTCCGGATGTCGATCGCCTCGATCGCGCAGTCCGCGCGGCGGAAGGCGTCGAGCATGTCGACCAGCGACTGCTGGATCGGCGCGTTGCCGAAGCGCTTCGACGAGTCGATACGCCAGATCGCGCCGGTCTCGTTCTGCGAGTTCATCATCTGGATGTCCTGCGCGTTCTGGCTGGCAAAGATCAGTTCGGAGTCGAAGCCCTCGCTGAGGTAGATGAGGTGCTTGGCGCCCCGGACATGTCGCGCGAGCTCCGCCAGCTCGCCGAACGTTCGAGTCAACGCCGTGATGTCGTGTCGTCGCCGTTCGTCGTCGAGCCGCTGGTAGGCGCCGAAGTAGATCGCGTCCAGCGGGGGGGCCTGGCGCACGCCTTCGTCGAAGGTGATCGACTGCGTGACCTCGCCCTGCTGGTCCAGCTCGCTCAGCTCGAATCGATCCAGCCGCTCCTGGCCCAGTGCGAGCTTCAGCGGGTCGATCGTCTTCTCGACCAGCGCCGGCAGGCCCAGCGTGCGCAGGGCCTTCGCGACCTGCGTGCGATCGGAGGTGAAGTTGAGGATCAGCTCCGCACCGTTGTAAACCGAGTAGGTCGCCACCGCGACGAGGTCGGCCGGATGCAGCTCCTCCGCGGCCCACTCGAGCACGCTGTCGCGCGCCCGCGCCAGCGAGCTGACGTCGACGAACGTCAGGTCGAAGACGACGAGAAAATGGCGCACGGAGGCCAGCGGCAGCTCGGCCCGCCACGCAGCGGGGTCCTCGTGCGTCAACAGCTCGAGGTCGACCGTGCGGAACCCGACGATCTCCTGCGGCCGCTTGCGATCCAGGATGCGGAAATTGTCGGCCGTGAGGCCGCGGACCGGTTCTCCGCGCAGCGTGACCTGGACCGGCACCTCGACCAGCGGGACGTAGACTCGCTCGGCCGCCTGTTCGGCCGGCGTCGAGGAGCAGAGGGCGGAGGCGAACAGCGTCGCGAGCAACGCGAGTCCGGGCCCGAGACGCGGCTGTCGTGGCATGGCTTGACCTCGCGACAATCTTACGTCCGGTCTCACGACGGGGCAAAGAATTACGACGCGACAACGAGGCATTGTATCCTGGGGTCGCGACGGTGAAGATGCGGCGCTTCAGCTTATTGACGACGATCGTTTTGCTCCTGGGCCTGCCCGCGCTCGCCCGTTCCGGGGCGGGTTCCCCGTCGTCGCCGGGCGAGCTGTTCCGCTCGGTGCGCGAGGCCCTGGTCCTGATCGGTCAGGGGACTCCCGTCGCCGACGGGGGCATCGCGCTCAACTGGCTCGGCACCGGCTTTCTCGTGAACTCCGACTGCACGATCGCCACGGCGCGGCACGTGCTCGAGGGTGTGCCGCGCGACAACCTGATGATCCGCGCTTTCGATCCAAAACGTGAAGATCGCGTCGTGACGCTGCCGGTCCGGATCGTCGCCGAGTCGGCCGAACGCGATCTGGCCTTGCTGCGCGTCGGTAGCTCGCTCGGCGGGCGCTGTGCCCTGGCCGGCGTCGCGGCGCCGAAGCTCGCTGCGGCGCCCCTCGGACCGGAGCTGACCGGAGAGCCCGTCATGCTGGCCGGGTTTCCCGTCCTCGAGGGCGAGCAACCGCGCGACGTGCCGATCCTGCGCGCGGGGCATATCTCGTCCGCGGAGCTACAGGTCGAGGGCCGGCCGATGTTGCTGCTCGACCTGACGGGCGTTCCCGGATTCAGCGGCGCGCCGGTCCTGCTGCAGCGCACCGGCGAAGTGGTCGGCGTCGTGTTCGGCCCGGGCAGAACGCCGCGTCAGTTCGATCTCAACTGGGCGACACCGCTCGGGCGCGACGACCTGCGCGGGATGCTCGCCGACGGAAGCAAATGATGACGCAGCGCGTCGTTGTGTTGCTGGTGGGGATTGCGGTCGTCTCCGCCTGCACGCCGTCGCGCGAGGCGGCCGTCGCCGACGGGGCACCGATCGTGTTGATCTCGATCGATACACTGCGCTCCGATCGGTTGTCGATGTACGGCTACACGGGAGGCGAGACCCCGCAGATCGACGCGCTGGGCGCGGACAGCGTCGTCTTCGAGCGCGCCTACAGCCATTGCCCGCTGACGCTGCCGTCACACACCAGCCTGTTCACGGGCCTCCTGCCGCCGCGGCACGGTGTGCGTGACAACCGGGGATTCGCGCTGGACGGGACGCCGCCGACGCTGGCCGCGCAGCTCGCGGGCGCCGGGTACCAGACGGCAGGGTTCGTCTCGTCGATGGTCCTGCGCCGCGATACGGGGATCGGTCGCGGGTTCGAGGTGTACGACGACGAGATCGGTGCCTCACACGGCGGGGGACGCGCGTTTGCCGAGCGTCCGGGGCGTCAGACGCTGCGGCGCGCGCTGGCGTGGCTCGAGCAGCGTGACGCGTCGCGACCGTTCTTTCTGTTCGTGCATCTGTTCGAGCCTCACGCACCGTACGACGCGCCGGAGCCCTACGCCTCCGCGGCACGCGAGCCGTACGACGCCGAGGTGCGGCACGTGGACGCGATCGTCGGCGAGCTGCTCGAGGCCTTGCGCGGCGTCGGGATGTACGACGAGTCGCTGATCGTGCTGCTGTCCGACCACGGTGAGGGGCTCGGGGATCATGGCGAGGCGGAACACGGGATCCTGCTCTACCGCGAGGCGTTGCAGGTTCCGTTGCTGGTCAAGTTGCCGCACGAGAAGCTGGCCGGCAAACGCATAGCGGAGCCGGTGGGACTGTCGGACGTTGCCGCCACGGTGCTCGATCTCGTCGGCGTTGCCGGGCCCGCCGTCGGCGGGCGCATCCTGCTCGGGCCGAACACGTCGGTCGAGCGGTCCGTGATCTACGGCGAGTCGATGTTCGGCCGCTACCAGTACGGCTGGAGCGAGACGCGCTCGGCGATCCGGGACGAGTTCCACTACATCGAGGCGCCGAACCCCGAGCTGTTCGATCTCGCCGCGGACCCCGACGAACGACGCAATCTGCTCGCCGCGCGCGACGCTCCGGTGGCGTTGCTGCAGGCGCTGGAGGAGATCGGGCCCGGCGCGAGCCGTCGCGTCGAGATCGGCGCGGAACAACGGCGCCGGCTGGCCTCGCTGGGCTACGTCGGGGGCGGCGCCGTGCCGGACGACGCCACCGGGCTGCCGGACCCGAAACTGAAGATCGGCGATGCCCGGGCGCTGTGGTCGTTCGTGCACGGCGACGACGAGCCGAGGTCGGCCTACGACGACACGCGGTTGCGCGCGCACCTGGAATCGATCGGGCCCGTCAACGAGTACCTGCATCGGCTGGTCGCGGGCGCGCTGCTCCACGAGGGGCGCGCACGCATGGCTCACGAGGTCGTGGCGCCGTACGCCGCGTCGGAGGATCCCGCCTCGCACGTCGTGCTGGGCCAGAGCCTCGCGGCGCTCGGCCGGCCGGCGGAGGCGCGGCGGAGCTTCGAGCGTGCCTCGGAGCTCGACCCGGGGTCGGCCGAGGCGCAGCTGGGGCTGGCGCTCGTCCGCATGTCCTCGGGCGACTACGATGCAGCGCGCCCCTTTCTGCTGCGCGCGGTCGAGCTCGACCCGCAGCTGGCCGAGGCGTGGAACGGTCTCGGCGTCGTGCGGATGCAGGGCGGGGACGTCGGCGGAGCGCTCGAGGCGTGGACGCGCACGGTCGCCGTCGACCCGGAGCTGGGGGACGCGTGGTTCAATCTCGCTCTCGTGCGCCGCAGAACGGGCGACGTCGCGGGGGCCGAGCAGGCGTTGCGCAGCCTGTTGCCCCTGGTCGAAGGGTCGGACGAACGACGCGTGCGCGCGATGCTCGACGATCTGGCGCGGGGGGGATGATGCGCAGGGCACTGCTGCTGCTGTTGTTGTTGCTGCCCGCGTGCAGCGCCGGCCCGGTGCCGGACGAGCCGCCGAACGTGCTGCTGATCACGCTGGATACGACCCGCGCCGACCATCTCGGCGCCTACGGCAGCACGTCGATCGCGACACCCGCGCTGGACCGGCTGGCGGCCGAGGGCGTGCGCTTCGACCGCGCGGTCACCTCCGTTCCGTTGACGCTGCCGGCTCATGCGTCGTTGATGACCGGACGCTGGCCCGTCGAACACGGCGTTCACGACAACGGCGGGTACTTCGTCGACGAGAGCGAGGCGACGCTGGCAGAGGGGCTGCGAGACGCGGGGTACGCGACCTTCGCCGCGGTGGGGTCGTTCGTCCTGCACCACGACTGGGGACTGGATCAGGGCTTCGCGGCCTACTCGGACGAGTTCGAGACGGTCGGCAAGCGCAAGTCCGAGGCGCTGCGCGCGCAGCGCGACGGGGCCGAGGTCGTGCGGGAGGCGATCGAGTGGTGGGATGGGCGACCCGCCGACCGGCCGTTCTTCGTCTGGATGCACTTCTACGACCCGCACTACCCCTACGAGCCTCCCGGCGAGTACGCACGGCGCTACGGCAAGGACTCCTACGCCGGCGAGGTTGCGTACACCGACTCGCTGGTGGGGCGCGTCATCGAGTACCTCGAGGCGCAGGAGCTGTACGAGTCGACGCTGATCGTGGTCGTGGCGGACCACGGCGAGGGGCTGGGGGAGCATCGAGAGCCGGACCACGGCATCTTCCTCTACGAGCCGACGATCCGCGTGCCGCTGATCGTGCGCACGCCGCGCGGCCGGCAGCGCGGGGTCGTGTCCGCTCTCGCGCGCGGGATCGATGTGATGCCGACGATTCTCGACCATGTCGGGGTGCCGGTTCCCGACGCGGTGCGCGGTCGTAGTCTGATGCCGCTGATCCGCGGCGACGCCGATGCCCCGCGCGTGGCATACGCCGAGACGATGTACTCACGCTTCCATTACGGTTGGGCCGAGCTGCGTTCGATGCGCGACGAGCGCTTCAAGTTCATCGAGGCGCCCGAGCCCGAGCTGTACGATCTCGAGCAGGATCCGGGAGAGTCGTTCAACGCGATCGCGTTGCATCCCGATCGCGTCGCCGAGTTGCGCCACGCGTTGAACGAGCTGGTCGACGCGGAGGGCGCAAACGCGGCCGAGCCCGATACGAGCGGGCTCGACCCCGAGACGCTGGAGCGCCTGCGCTCGTTGGGCTACGTCGGGTCGGTGGTCGCCGCGGAGGGCAGCGACCTGCCGGATCCGAAGCGCCGCTCGGGTTCGCTGAAGATGCTTTCGCGCGTGGCGCACCGCGTGCCGCAGTACCTACAGGAAGAACGTTTCGAGGAGGCGATCGCCGAGGTCCAGCGGGCGATCGCCAGCGAGCCGAACTACCTCGACGGGTATCTCCTTCTCGCGGAGGCGCAGCGCAAGCTGGGGGCCTACGACGACGCCATCGCGTCGCTGGAGCACGCGTTGACGCTCAACCCGGGCGGCGACGTCTTGCGCCACGAACTGGCGCTGTCCTACGTGGGCAAGCAGGACTGGCAGGTCGCTCTGGGGCTGCTGCAGCAGCTCGTCGCGGACTCGCCGCGCTACACGCGCGCGTCGGTGAGCCTGGCCGATGTCTACGTCGGTCTCGAGCGCTTCGACGACGCCGTCGCGCTGCTGGTCGAGCTGGCCGAGGAGTACCCCGACAGCGCCTACGTGCAGTACGAGATCGGCAGCACCTACCTGCGCCGGCGCGCGTTCGAGCCGGCCCGGCGGCACATCGGCCGCGCGCTCGAGATCGAGCCGCGGATCCTGGGAGCGCACTACAACCTGGCCCTGATCGCCGAGGCGACCAACGACCCGCAGACCGCCGAGGAACACTATCGGCGCGAGGTCGAGCAGTTTCCGGCGCACCTCGAGGCGTGGGTCAATCTGGGCATCTTGCGCATGCAGCTGCGTCGGCCGATCGACGCGGTCGAGGCGTTCCACCAGGTCGTCGAGCTGAAGCCGGCCGAATACCTGGGCCACTTCCTGCTGGCACAGTCCCACCTGGCGTCGGGACGCGTCGACGAGGACGTGCTGGCCATGGCGCGCCGCGCGGCGCAACTCGAACCGTCGCCTCGAACGCATGGGTTGGTCGGAGAGATCGAGCGCCGGATGACGCGCTAGGGGCCGGGCCTCAGTCCTTCTTCTTCGTTTCGAAGAGATCCGCGTACTCGCCGTAGCCCGTGGTCTCCAGCTCGGCGACGGGGATGAAGCGCAGGGAGGCGCTGTTGATGCAGTAGCGCTGGCCGGTCGGTCGCGGTCCGTCCGGGAACACGTGACCGAGATGGCTGTCGCCGAGCTTGCTCCGCACCTCGGTGCGACGCATCCCGAGCCCGTGGTCGCTGTTCTCGACGATGTTCTTCTCGTCGACGGGACGCGTGAAGCTCGGCCACCCGGTGCCGCTTTCATACTTGTCGGTGGAGCTGAACAGGGCCTCGCCGCTGACCACGTCGACGTAGAGGCCGGTCGCCTTGTTGTCCCAGTACTCGTTGGCGAAGGCGCGTTCGGTGCCGTCGTTCTGCGTGACCTCGTACTGCAGCGGCGTCAGTCTCCGCTCGAGTTCCTTGTCGGAGGGTCTCATGTAAGTCTCCTTCGGCGGTCCGCCCGCGGCTTCAGACTTTTCATCGGCCCAGATGCGTTCGAGGAACGGTGTGCGCCCGGAACCGTGGCGATAGCGCTTGTACGCTGCCGGGTGTTTCAGGTGGTAGTCCTGGTGGTACTCCTCGGCCGGGTAGAACGCGGCGGCCGGCCCGATCGGAGTGACGATCGCACCGTCAAAGCGTCCGCCGGCCTCGATCGCCTTCTTCGACGCCTCGGCCGCCGCGCGCTGTTCGTCGTCGTGAACGAAGATGAACGTGCGGTACTGATGGCCGCGATCGGCGAACTGCCCGCCGGTGTCGGTCGGGTCGATCTGACGCCAGAAGATGTCCAGCAACTGCCGGTAGTCGATCAGCTGCGGAACGAAACGCACCTCGACCGCCTCGACGTGCATCGTCTTGCCGGAGGAAACCTGCTCGTAGGTCGGGTCGACCTGAGTGCCGCCGGTGTAGCCCGAAACGGCCGAGATCACGCCCGGCACGCCATCGAACGCCGACTCGACGCACCAGAAGCAGCCGCCGGCGAACGTCGCGATCTTCGCGCCGGCGAGCTGTTCCTTCGTGAACTGCTGTTCGCCGGCATCGTTCCTCTCGCGCGCGGCCACGCAGCCGGCCAGCGTTACCAGAAGTAGAAGCACCGTCACACGGGGTATCGTCATCTTCATCGTCAAGTCTCCGTCATGCTGGAGGCTCCGCAGATCAGCGCGAGCCCTACCAACATGCGAAGCACCGTGGATATTCCACCGGCGGCCGTTGCGGGTCAGGAGGCCTTCTTGAGGGCCTCGATCAGCTGCTGGTCGGTCTGAGCGCTCGGATCGTCGGGGGCGAGTCGGATCGCCTCCTCGAGCGCGGCGATCGCCGCGGCGTTGTCCCCCTGCTGCAGCAGCGTGCGGCCGCGCAGGCGGTGGAACTCCGCCGTCTCGGGAGCCAGCTCGATCGCCTTGTTCAGCGCCGCGAGCGCCGCGTCGAGGTTGTTCCCGTTCCACAGCTCGACCGCGGCGTTGTAGATCAGGTTGGCTGCCTTCTGGCCGCCGCCGGACAGCCGATCGAGGTTGGCCAGCGCCTCATCCACGAGTCCGGACTCCAGCTGCAGCTCGGCCAGCCGTGTCCGGGCATCCTCCCGCTCGGGGTCGAGGGCGAGCAGTTTCTCGAGCGCCGCGATCGCGTCGTCGGTCTTGCCCGACGACTCGCAGGCGATGACGTAGTTGATCAGGTGCGCCTGGTCCTCGGGTGTGGCCTCGAGCTGCATCGCGAGTTGCCCCGCGGCCTGCTCGAACACCGCGGTGGAGCCGGCCTCGTCGCCGTGCTCCTGCATCGCGCGGCCGCGAGCGATCATCAGCGCCCCGATCGTGCCGTGCAAGCCGGGCTGATCCGGGATCAACGCCGCCGCTCGTTCGAAGTGCTCCTGTGCCTCGTCGAGTCGATCCGTGCGCCACAGGGCGACCGCGCGGAGGTAGATCGCGCCGCCGTCCTCGGGGTTCTTCGCGAGGTGCTTCTCCGAGCGCTCCAGCAGGTCGTCCCACTTGCCGAGCTCGAACAGCGAGTTGAGCACCTCGAGCTCTCCCTTGGCGCCCTGCAGGCCGTGCAACTGTCCGCCGCTCTCCGCTGCGGTCTCCGCACGCGGCTCGACGACCAGCTTGACCGAGACGCGGCTGGCCGGCATGAACTGCATGGACGGTGGCCCGTTGCGCCGGACCTCCTTCTCCTCGAAGCCGCCCTTGAGCGATCCGTCCGAACCGCGAACGGAAGCCGAGACCTCGACCAGCACGTAGTCCTCGGAGACGATCGACGGCGAGTAGGCGCCCGACGCCGCTCCGATGGCCGGGATCACGAACCGCCCCTTCTTGTTGGCCTTGGTCTCGAGCTCGTGATCCTTGCGCTCTCGCGGGATGAGCTTGACGACGATGCCCGGTACACGCTTTCCACTCGTGTCGACGACCTCACCGGTCATCCGCGAGTCGGCGGGTCCTGCCTGAAGCATGACGATTCCGCCGGCCGAGACGACCAGAGCGACCATGAAGAGGGCCAGGTTTCGAATGCGTCGGCGTTGCTGCATGGGGGGGTCCTCCCTCCTCGATCAAGGAAGATCGAATCGACCCCAGTTTATCCGAAACGCGGGGCAGCGGCCCGGCGCCGCAGCACGAGCCGGAGCGACACGCTCGCGGCACCGATCGCGACCAGGGCCGCCGCGAGCCAGATCCGGCGCCCGCCCGCGCCGGAGTCCGATCCGGTCCCGACTCGCTCGCCGTGTGGATCCGCGGGGCGCAGCCTCCAGTAGCTTCCCGGCTGAAGCTCGTCGTGACGGGTCGACTCGCCGTCGGGCCAGACCACCTCGACCTCGATCGGCTCCGAGCTGCGCCGGGCGTCTCCCAGTCCGAACAGCGCTCGCTTGTCGCTCGACGACTGGTAGCTGTCGCCCGCCACGACCCAGCGCACCTGTTCGCGGCCGCCCTGCCTGAGGACGATGCGCGCCCCGACGCCCCTCGTGTTGGGCGGTGGCCCCTCGAGCTCGACGCCGATCCAGTTGCCTCGGGCTCCGTCGTTGCGCAGGAGCTGCAGCGGACCTCCGCTGTTGACCAGCGCGAGGTCGACGTCCCCGTCGTTGTCGTAGTCCGCCGCGGCGAGTCCGCGGCCGACGAGCCGCGTATCGAACGCGCTGCCGCACGAGGCGCGGCGGAAATCACCCCGGCCGTTGCCCATGAGCAACAGGTCCGGCTGCTCGTAGGTCACCGAGTCGCGCGGAGGCGTCTCGTAGATGTGCCCGTTTGCGACGTAGACGTCGAGGTTCCCGTCCAGGTCGAAATCGGCCATCACCGTCCCGAAGCCCAGCAGGTTGAACGACGCCGTCCCGAATCCGCTGTGCGCCGACGCGTCCTCGAACAGCGCACGACCCAGGTTGATGTACAGCGTGTTCGTCTCCACGTCGAAGTTGCTGACCACGAGGTCGGGGTCGAGGTCGCCGTCCACGTCGCCCAGCGCCAATCCCATCCCCGCTTCCGCCTTACCTTCGCGGTTGAGACCGGCCCCCGAGAACAGCGAGACGTCCTCGAACCCACCCCGACCCAGGTTGATGAACAGCAGGTTCGTCGTGAGATCGTTGGCCACGTAGAGATCGGGCAGGTCGTCGCCGTCGAGGTCGGCGAACAGCACCGCCAGGCCCTTGCCGTCGGCGCCGTCGAGCCCGGCCGAGGCGGTCGCGTCGACGAACGTCCCGTCGCCGCGGTTCTCGTAGTACACGTCGCGGGCGCCCGGAAAGAGCGTCGGATCGCAGTACTTCGGGCGATCCGTTGCCGGATCCACGCAGTAGAAGCCCTCCGGCGGGTCGTATTCGACGTAGCGCGTGACGTACAGGTCGAGGTCGCCGTCGCCGTCCGCATCCGCCATCGCCGCCGACGAGCTCCAGCCCTCGGCGCCGAGCCCGGAGGACCGCGTCACGTCCTCGAACGTCCCGTCGCCGGCGTTGCGCAACAGAGCGTCCGCCCCGAAGTTGCACAGATACAGATCCTCCAGCCCGTCGCCGTCGAAGTCGGCGACGCTGACACCCTGTCCGTACCCGTCGTCGTCGGCGCCGGAGGCCTCCGTCGCCTCCCGGAAGCCGCCCGTACCCAGGTTGATGAACAGCCGGTTGCGGGCTCTCTCGGTGTTGCGCGGGGGGAACTCTCCGGATTGAACTACATATAGATCGAGCCAGCCGTCGGCGTTGACGTCCACCCAGGCGACGCCGGCGCCCATCGTCTCCGGTAGGTGCCTCTGCTCCGTCGAGCCCCGGTCGTGCATGAACGCGACCCCCGACTCGCGGGCGACGTCGACCAGCTCGAACCCGCGGCATGCATCGTCCGCGGCGTGGGATGCGACGGAGGCGAGCAGCCCCAGTGCCAGGGCAGTCGGCCGTGTCAAGGTCGTCGCCCCGCGGTGGTCATTCGCTCCCGTGCGAGACGCAGGCGCAGATCCGGGCGGTCGGGATCCAGTCTCAGCGCTTGCTCGAGCGCTTCCGCCGCGCGTTGGTGACGCCCCGCCGCCGAGTGCGCCGCGGCCAGCCCCGAGAGCGCGTCCGCGCCGGCGTCGAGCGATTCGAAGTGCGCGGCAGCGCGATCGGGCTCTCCGGTGCGGATCAGCTCCCAACCGAAGGCGATCGCCGACGTGTCGCGCGTCGTGTCGTGCGTGCGTTGCTGGGACGCTGAGTGGAGCCTCTGAAACGTCTCCATCTCCCGCCGCGCCGCGTCCGGATCGCCGTTCCGCTGCAGCAGGCGAGCAAGGCTGTAGTGCGCGCGGAACAGATCCGGGGCGCGCTCGAGCACGTCGCGGTAGGCCGCGATCGCCTCGTCGATCCGCCCCGCGCCGTCGAGCGCGCGCGCCAGGTCGAGACGCGCGGCGACCGAACCGCCGTCCGCCGCGAGCGATTCGCGCAGCAGCGGAATAGCCGCGTCGAATCGACCCTGCCACCGGTAGAGGCCGCCGAGAGACTGCAGCGCATCGGCGGAGCGGCCGCTGCGCGCGAGCGCCCTGCGGTAGCTCTCCTCGGAGCGTGACGTGTCTCCCTGCTCCCAGTAGGCGGAGCCCATGAGCAGGAACACGGCGGGCGAGGTCTCTCCCAGCGTTACCGCGCGGCGCAGGTGGTCGAGCGCCCGGTCGTAGTCGCTGTCCAGAACCAGCGCGTGTCCGAAAGCGGCGTGGGCCGCGCCCGAGACCGGAGAGATCTCGACCGCCCGTTGCAACAGCGCCGAGCCCTCCTCGATGCTGCCCGCGTGCACCAGACCCTGGCCCACACGAAGCAGGATCTCGAGAGCCGCGGCGTCGCGCCCCTGCGCGGCGAGTGCCTCGGCAAGACCGCGTTGCGCGTCGGCGTAGCCCGGGAAGCGCCCGGCCAGCTCCCGATAGGCCGACTCGGCCTCGGCCGCGCTGCCGGATTCGAGCATCCGCCTCGCGCGCTCCATGCCCGCGATCAGGTCGGCCTCGGAGCCGGACGCGAGGGCGGCGGCGGACGCGAGCAGCACGCAGACCAGGGCGAGCGCCGGCCTCATCCGTCACTCCCGTCCTCGGTCGACGCAGTGAGCTCGCCGCTGATGTTCCCCGGAGCCGGCGAGAAGATCGGGTCGCCGGCGAGCCACGGTTGTCGGCACGGCTCGCGGCTCTCGTACAGCGCCATCCGCTTCGCCATGCGTTCGACGAGTGTGTCGCGCCCGGCCCGGCGCGCCACGTCGATCGCCGCACGTTGCCATTCGCGCGCCTCGTCGAAGCGGCCCACCTCCGCCAGCGCCATCGCGCGAGTCTGTGCCAGGTCGGCGTTGCGCATCGTCCGGGCAAGCTCCTCCGAGATCAGCAGCGACTCGTTGCCGTCGCGCACCTCGTCGTCCGGCGCCGCGGCGAGCAGGCGCGCGAGGACGTGCGCGTAGGCCGGTTCTTCCGGAAACGACTCCACATCGCCACGCGCGGCCGCGGTGGCCGGCTGCCATCGTCCGGACGCGATCAGAGCGAACTGACGACCGAGGCGTGCCTCGCGGTTCCCCGGCGCCGCCCGAAGCACCTGCTCGTAGCGTAGAGCGGCCTCGTCGTGGCGCCCTAGCCGTTGCAGCGTCTTGGCCAGCTCGAAGCGCGCGGCGGTCAGGCCCGAGTGCAGCTCGAGAGCTCGCTCGAAATGAGAAACGGCGCGATCGTCCTCGCCGCTCTGCGCCAGCACCGAACCGAGAAAGAACTGCGCCCGATCGAGGTGTGGGTCCAGCTCGAGCGCTCGCCGAAAAGCGGCCGCCGCGTCCTGCGGCCGCCCGTGTTTCAGGAACGCGACTCCGAGGTAGTACGGCCCGGTCGCATCCGACGGCGACGCCGCGATCGAGCGCTGCAGCAGCGCGATCGCCTCGCCCATCCGACCGGAGCGGGCCAGCGTCACCGCGCGATCGCGCAGCGCACGCGAGCCGGTGACGAGATTGCGCACCTGCTCCATCGCCGGGTCGTGCAGCGCGACCTGGATCGGTCCCTGCAATTCGAGGTGCCGTTCCGCACGCTCGAGGTCGCCCGCCGCGCGGTACGCCAGCGCCAGATGGTAGTGGATCGAGTTGGATGCGGGAGCGATCTCCAGCGCGCGCTGCAGCGACGTCAGCGCCTCGGCCGCGCGGTCGCGTCGCAGCGCCGCGCGCGCACGGCCCACCAGCGCGGCGGCGTCGTCCGGGTCGCGTTGTAGCGCCTCGGCAAAGCGCGCGTCGGCCTCGTCGAGACGATCCAGCTCGAGCAGCACGCGCCCGAGTCGCAACCGCGCGGCCGTGTTCTCCAAGTCGAGCTCGACCGCTCGCTGCAACGCTTCCGCCGCCGGTCCGGGCTGTCCCGCGTCCTCGAGGGCGACGCCTGCGAAGTACGACCAGCGCGCTTCGCGCGGAGCCAGGCGCTCCGCGTTGCGATAGCAGGCGGCCGCCGCCTCGAACATGCGGTACGCGTGATAGTGCATCCCCAGGCGACCGTAGGCCTCCGCCGCCTCGGTGTTCGACGCCGGCGACTGCAGCGCCGCGTCGAGCCTGGCGCGCTCGTCCATCAACTGCTGTTGCACCTCCGCCTCGAACGCGTCGAGCGGAGGGTGGATCAGATCCGGTGCGCGCGACTCCTGCGCCCCCCGACATCCCGCGAGCAAGAACAGCAGCGCAACGACCGTGGCCCTCACGAGGGCGCCCTTCCGCTTCCGCGGCGCAGCGTGATCCAGCGATCGATCTCGACCTCGACCCACTCCTCGGTTCCGCCGTCCGGCCACTCGACGCGCACGGTGACCGGCGAGCCGGAGTCGCCGAGGCCGAACAGCAGCCTCGGATCGGATGCGGAGGCATAACTGCCGTCCGTACGAACGCGCCGCCAGCGTGGAGCCTCGTCGGCAACGTGCACCGCGACGCGCGTACCGGGAACCTCCCGCGCAGGATGACCGTCCACCACGCGCAGTCCGATCCAGTGGTGCGCACCGTCCTGCGTGTTCAGCAGCAAGCGCGCTCGACCGTTCGCGTTCTGGATCAGCAGATCGGGGTCGCCGTCGTTGTCGACATCGCCGATCGCGACGCCGCGGCTGATCTCCGAGCGCGCGAAGGCTTCGCCCGCCTCGGACGTCACGTCCTCGAACCGCCCGCCGCCCGCGTTGCGGAACAACTGGTTCGTCTCGTGGTACGGGTACGGGTCGTCGCGGTTGACGAGCGCCGCGACCGCGGTCACGGCGCCGTTGACCGCCAGCAGGTCGAGCTGCCCGTCCCCGTCGTAGTCCAGAAACGCCGTGCCGAACCCGGTGTGCGGATGGCTGCCGAGCGACAGTCCCGTCTGCACCGTGCGGTCGGTGAACAGTCCGCTGCCGTCGTTGACGTACAGCGTGTTCGTCTCGTTGCGCAGGTGCGTCACGAACAGATCCTCGTCGCCGTCGCCGTCGAAGTCCGCCGCCGCGATGCCCATGCCGGCCTCCGACTCGCCGCGTTCGTTGACGGCGCAGCCCGCCAGGAGGGCGGTGTCCTCGAACCGCCCGCCGCGGTTGATCCAACACTGATTGGGCATGCCGTCGTTGGCGACGTAGATGTCGATGCGCGAGTCGCCGTTGAAGTCGCCCGTAACCACTCCGAGACCGTTGCCGTACGTCGCCCCCAGCCCGGAGCTTGCCGTCGCGTCCTCGAACGTGCCGTCACCGCGGTTGCGCAGCAGGCGGTCCGGCACCGGTCGGTAAGCCGTCGGGCTGCAGTAGTCCCGCACGACGTTGAAGCACGGCTGGTTGGTATCGAGCGTCATATCCACGTAGTTGCCGACGTACAGATCGAGATGCCCATCCTCATCGTAGTCGACGAACGCCGCGCTGACGCTCCAGCGCGGATCGTCGGTGCCGCTGGCGCGGGTGACGTCACGGAAGGTGCCGTCGCCGAGGTTTCTCCACATCTGGTTGGAGCCGAAGTTCGTCAGGTACAGGTCGACGTGGCCGTCACCGTCGTAGTCGCCCGTGGCGACGCCCATGCCGTAACCCGCGGCGACGATGCCGCTCTGTTCGGTCACGTCCACGAAGCGCGGTCGCGCGCGTCCGCCGGAGTCGACCGGGTCGTTGCGGAACAGACGATCGCGGGCGGGTTCGGTCGCGGGGCGTCCGATCGACCCACCCTGCACGAGGTAGGCGTCCAGGTCTCCGTCCCCGTCGAAGTCGAACAGCGCGACCCCCGAGCCCATGATCTCGGGCAGGTAGAACTCGCCGCCGCTCCCGTTGTCGTGGACGAATTCGGGCCCGCACTCGGCCGTCGCGTCTTCGAACGCTCCCTGGGGACCTCCCGGGAGCTCGCCCGAGCACGAGGCCAGGAACGCAAACAAGCCTGGAATTACAGCCAGAAACGCGCTCTTTCGGCCGCTCACCCGATTCACCTCCGCGAGGGGCTTCAGAGTAACGCGTCGGGGCGGGGCAGGGCACGCGGTTGTCGGGAAATTACCTGGGGGAATCAGTTTTCCGCGTCGCGTCGGATTTCATAAGTCATTGCATGGAAACGACTTAGTGGATTCTTCTTGCTTTTCTTCAGAGAATCGACGGATCTCTTGCGGATCAAGGAAAAGCTGCTATGATCCTTCCGCTCTGCACGGGCAGGGGCGCGAGCGAATCATTTCGTTAACGGCCTCGAAAACGGGGAGTTTCTCCGTTTGTCCGGCTGATGTTCTTTGAAAACTAAATAGAACGTGCCAGTCTTGCGAACGTTGTCGTGTATTCGATGACGTGGAAGAACTCGTACTTTAATAACGAGAGACGCCACGATCTTTTTACTTCAGTTTGCGAACGGTGGGAGGCCACCGATCCACTTTTAACTGGAGAGTTTGATCCTGGCTCAGAACGAACGCTGGCGGCGTGCCTAACACATGCAAGTCGAACGAGAAAGCGGGCTTCGGCCCGTGAGTACAGTGGCAGACGGGTGAGTAACACGTGGGTAACCTGCCCGGAGGTGGGGGATAACTCTTCGAAAGGAGAGCTAATACCGCATGACATCTCGAGTTCCTAGGGATTTGAGATCAAAGTAAGCCTCTTCTTGAAAGCTTACGCCACCGGAGGGGCCCGCGCCCCATTAGTTTGTTGGTGAGGTAACGGCTCACCAAGACTACGATGGGTAGCCGGCCTGAGAGGGCGATCGGCCACACTGGAACTGAGACACGGTCCAGACTCCTACGGGAGGCAGCAGTGAGGAATTTTGCGCAATGGGGGAAACCCTGACGCAGCGACGCCGCGTGGAGGACGAAGGCCTTCGGGTCGTAAACTCCTGTCAAGAGGGACGAATCCCATTTGGATGAATAAGCCAAGTGGTTGACGGTACCTCTGAAGGAAGCCCCGGCTAACTCCGTGCCAGCAGCCGCGGTAAAACGTAGGACGCAAGCGTTATCCGGAGTTACTGGGCGTAAAGCGCGTGCAGGCGGAGAAGTAAGTCAGTTATGAAAGCTCCCGGCTAAACCGGGAGAGGTTGACTGAGACTGCTTGTCTAGAGGGAAGCAGAGGAGTGTAGAATTCCAGGTGTAGTGGTGAAATGCGTAGATATCTGGAGGAATACCAGTGGCGAAGGCGACACTCTGGGCTTCATCTGACG
>JAAELQ010000017.1 GCA_024226515.1 bacterium | reverse complement strand
GTCGCCGCCCGGCAGCCCGGTGAACCCGTAGCCACCGCTCGCGTCGGTCAGCGTGCTGCGCAGCAGGTTCCCAGCGGCATCGTAGAGCTCCACGGCCGCATTCGGCCGCTCGACAGCGAAGGTGGCTGCCGCGGCCTTGGCGGTGGCGTAATCGCGCCCGGGGCCGCCACCGTAGTTCACGTCCTCGAACACCGTGCCGACGATGACGTTGGTTTTCACCTGCAGCAGCACGGTATTGAGAATCACCAGGTCCGGACCGCTATCGACCTGCGTGGTTGCGAGGGTGTCACCCGCGGTGACCAGGCTCGAGACATCGAAGGTGTCGAGGTCCATGCCGTAGGCCGTGCTCGAACCCAGGCTATTGATGGTGGAGTTGTAGACGTTGTTGACGGGGTTCAGGGCGTCGGACTGCGGCGTAGCGTTGAACAACAGCTGCTCGCTGGCGCCGCTCAGTGTTTCGTCGCCTTCCCACAGCAGCGTCGTGGTCTTCGCCTCGGGGGGGCCGGAGGCGTAGATCCCCGTAAGCAGGTAGCTCGTCGACCCGTTACGTGCGATGTCGAAGCCGTCGTAGAGCACGAGTGTCTTCCCCGTGAGCGAGGTCTCCTCGTAGACCACGAACAGCGACCACCCGCCGATCACTGCCGACGAGGAGCACCAGGGGTTTCCCGTGCTCACGGCGAGATCAGCGAAGGTGTAGACTCCGTTGCGTTTGGCGGCGACCTGTCCGGTGACGTCCTCGAAGCCGCCGAAGAACTCGTAGGTCGTAGCCCCCAGCACGAAATCCGCCTCGAAGACGCGATCGGCAGTCAGCGGCACTCCGTCGAGCGTGACCTGGTTGTCGGGAGTGACGCCCGAGCCTGACCAGTAGAGATACGCCGCCTGGACGCTTGCCGTTGCCGGAATACCCGACAGCGTGTCGGAGGAGCTGATTCCGACCGCGCACGGGTCGCCGCTGTTTGGTTGGGTACGCAGCGAGCCTCCGCTGACGACGTGGTCGAGGAAGCCGTGCAGCCGAATGTACTGGGTCAGCGGAATGTCTGTAGTGGAATCGGCGACGACGTCTGTGTTCTCACTGGCAGCATTGTCACCCGGGATGAGGTCAATCTCGTGGGCCGCAACACTTGCGTTGTTGGTGATGGAGCCTGGACCCGAGGTAGTGACGAGGATCTCGACGCTCGCCGTGCCGCCGTTCAGGATCGCACCCAGGTTGCAGGTGACGGTCGTTGTCCCCGAGCAGCTTCCCTGGCTCGGCGTCGCCGACTGAAACGTTGTGCTTGCCGGTAGGGTGTCCGTCAAAGTCACGGCGGTCGCCGTGTCGGGCCCGTTGTTGGTAACCAGCAGGGTGTAGAGAAGTGGACCGACCGAGGGCGCCGGGTCGGGGGAGTCCGTCTTGGTCAGCGTCAGATCGGCGGTCTGAACCGTGATGTCAGCGCTGTCCGAGTCGTTGCCGGGGGTCGGATCGCTCTCGTCGGAGGCGGAGACGCTTGCCGTGTTGCCGATGGTGGTCGTGGCCGTGCCAGCGTCGACGGTCGCCGTGATGGTCAAAGTCTCGGAGGCGCCATTGGCCATGCCGCCCACGGTCCAGATGCCAGTGCCATCGACGTAGGACCCCTTGGTCGTTGTGTCGGAGACGTACGTGACGCCGGCCGGAAGCAGATCGGTAACCGCAACGTTGGTCGTGCCATCTGGGCCGTTGTTATCCAAGACGACGGTGTAGACAATCGTATCGCCCTCGGTCGGCGTCGCGTTGTCCACCGTCTTGGTGATTTCGAGATCAGCGGAAGGAGGAATGGTAAAGTCGATTTGAACGTCATCGGCATAGAAGTAACTCTCCACGTCGCTGCCGGAACCGATGAAACGGATCTGGGTGTCCGAGGCGATGTACGCCGTGATGTCGAACGTCTGCGGGACCTGGCCAGCGTCGCTCCCGTTCAGGACGTATGTCTGCCGGGTTGTCCAGGTCGAGCCCCCGTTGTCCGAGACGTCCAGGTCGATGCTGCCCCCCGACTCATCGAGCCGTTGCCGTCGGTAGCTGAAGGTGAGCGTGGCTGAACTGGCACCGGTGAGATCCGCTTCCCGAACCAAGCCTCGCCCGTTGATACTCACCTCATCCCCGCCGATGCACATGCAGTTGGGCGACGCGCACCGGGTACTCGACAGCACCCTGACCCGGCCGCTGCTCGGTCCGTCGGACTCACCGAGCTCTTGCCAATCAGCGCTCCAGTTGGCTGTCCCGTCGTTGCCGCCATAGGAGATGGCGTTGAACTCGTCGCGCACCGTGTCGGCGTAGACCGTGGACCCGGCGAGCGAAAGAGCCAGTGCGAGACCGACCCAGATCGCGATTCGTTGCTCTCTCACGAGCGGATCTCGCGGATGGCCACTAAGCCCTTGCTGCCGAGACAGCAATGAGCGGCCGGATTAGAGCTCGTTCTCAGCAACACGGTCCTCACCCTGCACCATCGGCGCATGCGAGCGATGCCTCTTGAACCATTCCCGCAGCTCTTCAGCATCGAACCGCCACCGCCCGCCGAGCTTGGTTGCTGGCATCTGCCCAGCGCCGACCAGGTCGTAGACGCTGTCCACGTTGAGCTGGAAGAGCTCCGCGACTTGCTTCGCTGTCAGGTACCGGTTCTGCATAGTGGGGACCCCTCCCGCAATTCGACGCCGAGTCCCGGTGCTGGCCGGAGACACACGATCGTACAGGCAATCTGGGGCGGGGCCTGAGGAAGTTCAAGAATTACAGGAATCGTGCCCAGCAGGCGAGAGAGCTTTACATGCATCATAAAGGACGTTATGAGGCGTTTTCATGCCCTCGGGCCCCCGGTCGCCACAGTGCCGAAGCACCGTCTCTTGGAGAGACATCGGGAGGACGGAGCTTGACAGAACCGCCATATGGCAGCACTATTATAGCCATATGACAACAACGAGAGTAGAAACCGAGACCCAGAAGCTCGTTGCCCTACTGGGCGGTCCTCGCGTATTCCCGGCGAAGAT
This sequence comes from bacterium, assembly GCA_024226515.1. Classification (GTDB taxonomy): domain Bacteria; phylum Acidobacteriota; class Polarisedimenticolia; order Polarisedimenticolales; family Polarisedimenticolaceae; genus JAAELQ01. Next base: position 25,373 of record JAAELQ010000017.1, on the reverse strand, counting down.
CCGCAACGCAAGGGATCTGCAAGAGGCCCTGCGCCACGGATTCCCCTTCGCGACCTTCGAAGCGGTCCTGAAGGCGCTCGAGTTGAGCTCCAACGCCCTCGCGCAGCTCGTCGGCATCGCATCGCGCACGCTGGCCCGGCGCAAGACGACTCAGTTGCTCTCGCCCATCGAGTCCGACCGGTTGTACCGCGTCGCCCGGGTGACGCTGCAGGCGTCGGAAGTCCTGGGTTCCCTGGAGAAAGCGCGGAGGTGGCTGCACGAGGAAAACCAGGCGCTCGGCGGCGACTCCCCTGTCAGCCAACTCGACACGGAGATCGGCGAGCGCCAGGTCGAGGAATTGCTGAACCGGATCAACTACGGAGTGTTCAGCTAGTGCGTGTCTGGCGGATCTGCCGCAAGACGCACTCAACAGACACACTGACCGGAAGAGGCGGCCTCTTCGCCTCCGGCCGCTGGCACAGCCGAGGACGGCCGATCGTGTACGCCTCCGGCTCGCTCTCGCTTGCCGCCCTGGAGGTCCTGGTCCATGTGGACAGGACCAGCGCGCCGGCCGATCTGGTGCAGGTCGAGATCGAAGTGCCGGACGGGCTGCGTGTTTCCCGGATTGCCGTCAGGACCCTGCCGAGGGGTTGGCGATCCTACCCCGCGCCGGCGGACCTCCAGCGCCGGGGGGACGATTGGCTCTCGAAGGGCGCGACGCCGGTCCTCGAGGTGCCCTCCGCATTGATCCCCGAGGAGTCGAACTTCCTGCTCAACCCGGGGCACGTCGATGCCGGTGCGTTCAAAGCGATCTCGTCCCGAGCGTTCGCCTTCGACGCCAGGCTCGCACCCTGACGTCCCGGATCGATCCGTGGCGAGCGTATATGCTGAATGCATGGCGCCTCTCGGCATATGGGAAGCTCAACTGCGGGTTTTGACCTTCCGCTTCACCTCATCCGACATCGAGCGGCTGAATCACCGGCACCTCACCTACGGGTTGATCGTCGTCTGGATCGCCGGGCTGGGCCGCTACTGGGACCACCCGCATCCGTACCCGATCCAGGCCCTGGGGCTCGGGTCGCCGCTGGTGATGACCGGCCTCTGCGTGTTCCTCTATCTCATCCTCCGGCCACTGCGCCCGAAGCACTGGTTGTTCTTCCGGCTGATCACGTTCGTGTCGCTGACGGCGCTGCCCGCGCTGCTGTACGCGATTCCCGTGGAGCGCTTCCTGCCGCTCGGCGCCGCGCAGAGCGTCAACGCGTGGTTCCTGTTCGTCATCGCGGCGTGGAGAGTCGCGCTTCTGGCGCGCTACCTCTCCGTCCACAGCGGCCTTGCGCGAGGCGAGCGGTGGCTGGCCCTGCTGCTCCCCCTCGCGCTGATCATGGTCGCGCTGACGCTGCTGAACCTGGAGCAGGCGGTGTTCCGCATCATGGCCGGGATACGAGAGGCCGAGAGGATGCCGGGCGACAAGGCCTACGGTGTTCTGTTCGGGCTCTCGCTGATCAGCTTCCTCACCTCGCCCGTGTTGATCCTGCTGTACGGCTTCTCGATCTGGCGGCGACGCCAGCGCGGCGAACGCGCAGCATGAAAACCGGGTCGACTATCCTCGCGCCTCGCCGGCGAAGGTTGACGTTGCTCTCGACCTGGGTCGCCGTGGTCGTGGCCGGCGCTGCCGCCGGTCAGCCTCCGGCGGAAGACCACGCGCGAAAGCTCGTCGCGGCCGCGATCGCGCGCGCGAATCATACGGTCGTCTACGACGGCTCCTACCGCCGAATCGCCTACCCCGGCGGCGACGTACCCGCGCATGTCGGGGTTTGCACGGATGTCGTGATCCGCGCCTATCGCGCGCTCGGGATCGACCTGCAACGGCTGGTCCACGAGGACATGGCCCGCGATTTCTCCGCGTATCCCGACCGCTGGGGACATACGAGGCCGGACCCGAACATCGACCACCGCCGCGTACCGAACCTGCGGGTGTTCTTCGCGCGACACGGGACCGCTCTTCCGACGACGCGCGATCCGGCCGACTACCGTGCCGGCGATCTCGTGACCTGGACCATTCCCGGCAACCTGCCGCACATCGGGATCGTCGTGGATCGTCGTTCCGCGGACGGCGAGCGCCCGCTGGTCGTCCACAACATCGGAGCGGGTCCGGAGATCGAGGACATGCTGTTCGCCTTCCCCGTCACGGGGCACTACCGCTTCGATCCGAACGGCGCTCCACCGAGGTAGACGGCGCTCCAAAAAGAAAAGGCCGGCTGCCGTCGAGGCAACCGGCCTTATTCAGTTCAGCGTGGCGGGAGCCGCGAGGCTCCCGCCGGGAGTTGGTCGGAATCAGGGGCAGGCAACGCCCGCGCGCGGCGTGGCGTTCGAGTCCACCCCCAGCGAGCCCTCGCCACCGACCGGGCAAGCGTTCTTGGCCCGGACGAGGTAGCAGAAGTAGTCGCCGGCGATCGGCGTCGCGAGCTCGGTGGCCGTCAGATCGCCGGGGGTGCCGTCGGCGATGCAGTTCGTGCCACCGTTGAAGTCGGACGGGTCAACGGAGCGCAGCACCTCGTAGTTGGTGAAGTTGGCGCCCATGTCGGTCGGCTCGTCCCAGTTCAGCGTGGTCTCGGTGGGGCTCTCGACGAGCAGGAGGTTCAGGGCCTCGCCCGGCGTGCCCCAGGCGTCGCCGTTGCCGTCGTCGCAGTCCTCGCAGAAGCCGAAGCCGTCGGCGTCGCCGTCGGTGCCCGTGCAACCCGGATCCGAGCAGCAGTCGGGATCGGCACAATCGGTCGAGCCGTCGCAGTCGTCGTCGATGTTGTCGTCGCAGACGAACTCGAACGTCGCGGGAACGCCGCAGTCCGATTCGCAGGTGCAGGACGTCTCGCCGGCGCCGGCGTCGCACGTACCGTCGCCGCAGTCACCGGGGCAGTCGGCGGAGCAGTTCAGGTTGGTCTCGCCCACCTCGCAGGATCCGTCGTTGTCGCAGACCTGCGGGGCGGTGGTCACCGTGCTGGCGCTATCGCCGAATCCGCCGCCGGTCGGCGGACGGAAGAAGACGGCGGTCAGCGGGCCGCTGGCCGGAGGCGCGTCGACGTCGAAGCGGAAGTTGTAGGCCGTACCCCAGCGCAGGGCGTTGGCGTTCGGGTTGCTGGCGAAGGTGTCGGTCTCCCAGACCACGGCGTTCGGGTTGGAAGTCGTGTCGACGTACATCGTCCAGTCGGTGCTGTCGTAGGGGTCGCCACTGTGGTAGTCGACGTCGTGGAATCCGATGTTCGTCACGGTCGCGCCCGACGGGATCGGCACGCGGAACTCGCGCGCGGAGCGATGCGACGTCGTGTTCTGGAGCAGGTACTCGTAGTTGTAGTCGCCGCCGCCCAGGTTGGTCGCCCGGACGCCGAGCCAGAACTGGCCGAGCGTTCCCGGCTCCTTGATCACGGCGATCTTGACCGCCGGATCTTCCTGCTGCCACGCGTAGTGGATCGTCTCCATCCGACGCGTGAACTCCGACGTCGAGATGCTGTAGCTGCCGCCGCTCGGCGAGACGTTGATCGGGCGCCAGGAGCTGTTGTTCGCTGCGGAGCCGGACTGGTGGTCGTCCGCGGCGACGTACTGGCCCTCGATGAAGTAATCGGCTCCCGGGTTCTGCGTCGGGTCGAGATCGGCGTGATGGACCTGGAGGCGCTTGTAGATCGTGTTACCCGTCTGGCCCTGGCCGGTGTACGGGTGAGCGTGGGCGCCCTGCTCGGCGTCGACGTCGACCTTGGAGCCCATGCCGCTCTGCTGGCCGTTCAGGCCGGCGGAGTAGAGGTCCGAGCAGTTGACGCCCAGGTGGTCGCCGTTGGTCGGGATGCACTGATTCTCGGGCGTTTCGCAGAGTCCGTCCGACAGCGCGAAGAATCCGTGCTTCAGCCACGCCTGGCCGAGCTGCTCCATCTTGCCGTCCTTGAAACGGAACATGTTCTGCCCGATGACCGGGTGCTGACCGCTGGAACCGGAGAACCAGTTCAACCAGCAGGATCCGATGTTGCACGACTCGGTGCCGAAGGCAAAGGCCGCGATGTTGCCGACCGAGCCGTAGCTGATCGTGCCGCGAAGGTCGCCGACGATGACGTCGGGACGATCGGCCGGCGAGTCGCACTCGTTGTTCTGGGCCAGTGCACTACCGGCCGCCAGGCACACGAGAAGGAAGGCAATGACGCCTCCGATCTGCGCACGTTTCAGGTTCCGCCGATGGCTCATATCCAACGCTCCCCTATTTCAAATGATTTCGTGGTGAACTGTGGCAGGCCGCCCGTCGATTCGCCGCAGGTCCCGCTGCCCTCTACCCTTCGACTCCAAAAGCACGCAGTAGATCTACTCAAATTCCCCACAAGCGTCAAATAAGGATGCTGCTGGAAATCTGGACAGGAACGCGTCGAAAAGACGGTGTCCGAGTTTGCGGCTTTTTAGGGATTTCTATCGGACACAAATGGTCAGGATGCTCGCCGCGAATCGCCGACAGAAATATGGCGAGCCCCGTCAGCCCCCGGCGCGTTCGATGCGGGAGATCAATTCCTGCACGTAATACCGAACCTCGGGGCTCGCGGGGTCCAGCTCGGCTGCGCCGCGCAACTCGGCCAGCGCCCCCGCAGCGTCGCCGGTGTCGAGCAGCGCCAGACCCAGCTCGATCCGCGTCGCGGCGTCCGTCGGCGCGAGCCGCGCGGCCTCGCGCAGGTGCGAGACGGCCTCGGCCGGTCTCCCCAGGCGACGCAGCACGCCGCCCAGGTTGTAGTGCGCCGTCGGCGAGTCGGGCGCCAGCTCGAGACACGCTCGGTATTCGACGGTCGCCTCGTCGAGCCGCTCGAGAGCGGCGAGCATCGTGCCCAGCTCGAACCGCTCGGGCGCCGTGGCGCCGAACCGGTCGTACTGGCCCTGCCGCACCTCCACCGCCGCGGCAAACCGCTCGTGCGCCATCAGGAAGTCGGCCAGGTTGCGATGCTGTCGCGGCTCGCCAGGGACCATGGCCAGCGCCTCGCGAAAGGCCTCTTCGGCCTGTTCCGGTCGCTGCTGCAGCCAGGCGGTCCAGGCCAGCCCCTGCTTCACCTCGAGCACGTCGAACAGCCCGTAGCGATCGGCACGCGAGAAGTTGCGCGCGGCGCGGTCCACCGCACGATCGTGGGTCGCGGAATAACCGATGCGCCAGGCGCTGCCGTCCAGCATCTGCTCGCGCGTGGCCTCGATGCGGTTGAAGTGGAAACGGCCGGCCTTGCGCTGCCACTGCGCATAGCCGCTGTGCGCGGTGAAGGCCAGCCACAGCACGACCAGCGTGGCGAACACGCGGCCGGACTTCGTGATCCGTCCCCGGCTCTTCAGCTTCAGGTTCTGCAACCAGACCACCTGGTCGAACAGCAGCCGCCAGCACTTCAACGCGACGAACGCCGTCACGCCCCCGAGGCACAGCGCCATCAGCAACGGCGGGCCGTCGTACAGCCGGCGGAAGGCTCCGGTCGCCACCAGGAACACCGCGCCCAGACCCAGCTCCTCGCGCAGCGTGAAGTCGTAGCGCCGGGTCGCGGGCCGGCCGGCGGGCTTGCCCTTGAACAGCGACGGCCGGCCGAATCCGAAGTACAGCGCGTCGTTCGGGCAAACGCTGACGCAGTCGGTGCACTTCATGCACCCGGGATCGACGACCATGCCGTACAGCTTGACCTCCTCGTGAACTCGCACGTTGGAGGTGCACGTCGCCGTGCAGTGGCCGCACTGCTCGCAGGCGTCGGTGACGCGGATGCGTCCGAGCGAGAGGCGGTCCAGCGGAGCGAAGAAACCACCGTAGGGGCAGGCGTAGGTGCAGAAGCCCTTGGCCCCCAGCAGGTAGACGGCGACGAAGCCGCAGGTGGCGAAGGTCAGGACCGCGAACACCGGTCCGGGGAATGTCTTCCAGAACTCGGAGGTCATCAGGGCGTCGTTCAGCCCCGGGAAACCGGCCACGCGGCCGAAAGCGGCAACCGACGACGGCCAGTTCTGTTCGAGCCACGGAACGATCATGCTGCGCTTGAGCTGCGGCCAGACGAACATGTACAGCGCGGTCATCAGCGGGACGTAGATCAGGAAGCGCGAGCGAAACGCGCGCGGCTTCACCCCGAGCTTCTTCATCATCCAGCCGCAGAGATCCTGCAGCGCGACGAGGTGGCAGCCCCAGCCGCAGAAGAAGCGGCCGACGATCAGCGTGGACAGCAAGGCCAGCGCGAAGAAGACGAAGCCCGCGTTCACCTGCCCCAGCTCCAGCGTGTACATGCTCTCGGAGGGCTCGACCGGCGACAGCGTCTTACCGGCGACGAGGTAGTGCGTGGCGTGCACCAGGATCACCACGTGGATCCCGATCAGCACCGCGGCGCGCCACTTGCCGCGCTTCGACGTGCGCACGCCCGCCGGAGCTGCCGAACTCGCAACCGGCAGCGATGGGTCGCCGCTCTTCTTGCCGGACGGACTCATTTCGAAAGGATACCGCGCGCGGCGCTCCGCGGCAGGTGCGATCTCCCCGGCTACAGCTCGACGGGCTGCGGAGACTCCGGCCCGGGGCGCGCTCGATTCCTGGCGACGAGGGCCAGCGTGACCAGCACCGAGGGCACCAGCAACACGGCCAGCGCGGGGAACGCACGTGCCAGCCCCAGCTCTTCACTGACCCAGCCGCCGATGGTCGCGCCGACCGCGCCGACGCCGAACGAAAGGAAGAAGTAGATGCCGTAGCCCAACCCTCGCATACGCGGCGGCGTGAAACCGGCCACCAGCTGATTGCCGGCCGGCTGGGTGAAGAAGTGGAAGAACGAAACGCCCATGATCAGCGGCAGCGCGAAATTGCCGGAGGTCCAGCCGACGGCGATCAGGAACGGCGCCTGGAACAGCGCGCCGACGAGGAAGGTCCACGAAGCGTGAACGCCGGAGTCGGCGATCCTCCCCGACGTGTACATCCCGAGCAGGCCGACCAGCAGCGCGGCCGTCGCCAGCCCTCCGCCGAGCGCCACACCGAAGTCGGTCTGACCCGCGTAGATCGTCGTCATGAACTTCGGCAGGAACGTGGTCATCCCGCGGTACACCATGCCCATGAACGCGATCGCCACCAGCAACAGCACGAAGTCGGGCCAGCGGCCGGTCCCCTCGCGCTCGCGAATCTCATGCACCGGCGCGTCGGTCAGCCGCATCACGCGCAGCCCGAGCAGGATGCCCGGCAACGCGAGCAGGGCCAGGGCCCAGCGCCAGCCGAAGGCCCAGCCGAGCGCGCCCGCCACCAGACTCGCGCCGGCGACGCCCAGGTTACCGGCCATTCCGTGGTACGCGAAGACCCGACCCGAGACCGGGATTGCGTGACTCAGCAACGCGGTGCCGGCGGGATGGTAGATGCTGAGGCACAGCCCCATCGCCGCGGCCGCGACGGCGAACGTCGTCAGCTCGGGAGCGAGCGCCATGCCGACCAACGACAGCGACGAGCCCCAGAGACACACGACCAGCAGCAGGCGCGAGCCCAGCCGGTCGACGAGCCAGCCGGCGGGCAACGAGCCCAGACCGAACAGCAGGCCGTACAGCGTCACGATGCGTCCCATCGCGTAGTCGCCCGTGGCGAACTCGGCCTGGATCAGGATCAGCAGCGGCGGGACGGCCAGCTCGTGGACGTGGATCAACCCGTGCGTGGCGCACGTCGTCCGCAGGACCTGCCGCTGACTCTTCGTCATCGGCGCCCAGCATAGAGGGGACGGGTCCGTTTTGCGAAGACGGACCCGTCCCTCGTTCGATCAATTGGACCAGATGCGCTTCCACCACGGGCGTGGCTTCGTGATCAGGTTGATGCTCTGGCCGGCGGCGTTCATGCGTGCCTGAACGTCGGAGAGGGTCCAGCCCGTGAGCTCGCTGAGCTTTCGCGCGTCCCGGTCCCAGCGCTCGACGAGCTGCTCGCGATAGCCGTCTGCCGCGGAGCAGGTTGCGTCGCCCTTCCACGGGTGGCGCAGGACATAGCGCGCCTGGAAGTTCGACGTGTCCCCGGTTTCCTGGAAGATCAAGTCCTCGGGGAAGTGCTCGCCGTCGTAGCGCACGTGCAGGCGCGTGATGAACACCTCGCGCGCGGCGCCGCGGCGCAGCGTGTCGTCGAGCCAGAACACGCCGAGGCTGCGCAGCTCCGCGTCGGACAGCGGATCTGCGGCGCACGGGTCGCACCAGCTCATGTTCCAGGCGTACTCGAGGAACACGGCGCGGCCGTCCCGGCGCTCGACCTGCTGCGCGAACATGTCGCGATAGAAGTCGCCGAACTCGTCCTTGACGAACAGCGGCACGTCCATGTCGGACGGCAGCTTCACGGTGCGATAGTTCGTCGTCTCGACCCGGCCGCGCTTGGTCAGCGCGTAGACGAAGAGCTCCTGCTGTCCGTCGGCGTTCAGCATGCCGAGACGGATCGGCAGCATGAACTTCGGCGACTCGTAGGCCACCTGAATCGGACGCAGGTAGGTGAAGCCCAACTTCGACTGCTGGGCAACGTTGACCTTCGCCACGAAGAAGCGCATGCCCTGCCCGATGTAGCTGCCCAGCACGCGCTCGGCGCCGTCCGGCAGACGGTAACCGTTCTCGGCGAGCCAGATCGCCAGCCCGCCGCTCTCGCGCGCGGAGAGGATCGAGATGTCGTACTCACCGACCGTGTACTGCGCCTCGACGGTCACGCCGAGGCTGCGGGCGCGCCCCGCGCCCGACGCCATGTCGGCGGTCGCCGTCGGGGCCGCGGACTTCAGCATGCGCTCGTAGTCGGCAACGTCGCACGGGTTCGAGTCGTGGTACTCGACGAGCCGCGGCGAGGAGTAGGCGTCGAGGTGCTCGAGCAGCGCGCGGTCGCCGAGGTGAATCTGGTCGCGCGTGATCTTCGTCGGGACGGGGATCACGATGGCGAACTCGTCGAGGTCGCCCTGGAAGTCGTTGGCCATCGTCAGCACGGTCCGGTCGCCGTGGCGCACGAGCGCCACCTGGCTCGCGCGGTTGAACAGCTCGGTGTCGGCCTTGGCGACGTAGAAGCCGCAGAAGGCCGCGGCCTCGGCGGCGGCCAGCAGGCCGATCGCGGCGGCGATCGCGAGTCGTCGGATCTGTTTCATGCAGGAGCTCCTTTCTGGAGGGCGGAATCGTTTCGCGCGACCGACCAGTTCCACTGGAAGCGCCGCCCGGGGAACAGGCGGTCGATCAGCGGGACGGCCGTCGAGCACAGCGCCAGCGACCACAGCAGGCCGTTGGTGCGGAACAGGACGAAGTGGACGAAGCCGGCGCCGAGCGCCACGAGCAGCGCGAACAGGACGCGGCCCGCGCGCGTGTCCGGCGTCGTCTTCGGATCGGAGATCATGAAGAAGGCGAAGATCAGGAACGCACCGTTCTGGATCTGGTGCAACGGGATCGCGAGCGGGTCGCCGAGCCACACGGCGCGCCCGAAGACGACGGCCAGGTAGGCGACGAGGAAGGCCCACGTCACGTCGCTGCGTGCCGATCGGTTGACGACGAGGCCACCGAGGCAAGCGACGAGGAAGCCGAACCAGACCGCGCCGCCCCACTGCCCCGGCGAGACCCAGGCGCGATCGGTCAACAGCATCATTGCGACCAGGCCGAAGTTCGTCGGGTTGAAGACGTGCTTGCCGCAACGCCGGATGAGGAACTTCGCACCGATCGTCAGCACCGCGCCCAGCAGGACGAGCCACAGCGCGTCGGTGCGCAGCAGCAGGCTCAGCGAGAGGCCCGAGATCAGCGGGCTGCGCGCGTCGAACCGCGGCAGCCCGAGGGCCCGCGTGAAGACGTACTGTGTGGCGAGGGTTCCGCCGATCGCGGCCATGACGTGCCCGATTCCGATATCGAAGCCGAGCCTCGTCGTGCCGTACAGCAGCAGGGTCGAGAGAACGGCGATCTGGTAGTGGCGTGGGTCCGGTCGGCGCAGGGTCATGGCTCACCTCTCGCGGGCGATGGACACCGGGCCCGGCGATCGGTTCCCGGATCGGCGTTCTTTTTCTCGGGGCGAGGACTCGGGGTGCGGGGGGGATCAGCCGGCAGCGATTTTCAGGAATTTGTCGTCGCGCTCGGTCGAGCTCGAGCGCGTGGCGAGCGAGACGAGCACCAGCAACGGGACGTTGACCAGCAGACCGTAGATCCCGTTGTGCCACGGCCAGGGCTTCAACCCGGGCGCCGCGTTGAGCAGGATCGTCACGGCCGCACCGCCGAGCAGCCCGGCCAGCACGCCGGGGCCGGTCGCCCGGCGCCAGTACAGCGCCGCCACGACGGCCGGCATGAACTGCCCCACGGGCCCGTAGGCCCACAGCAGCAGGTTGACCAGATCGCCGCGGTAGGTCACGGCCAGGATGTACGACGCGATCAGCACCACGACGACGGCGGCGCGAATCACCGAGCGCTGCGTGGCGGAGTCGAGCTTCATCCGCAGCGACTCCACCAGCCCGTCGCGCACGGCGATCGAGGCCGCGGCGTGCGCCATCGCGTCGCCGGACGACATGGACGCGGCCAGCGCCCCCGCGCAGAACAGGCCGACGAGCACCGCGGGGATCTCCATGTTCATCAGCATGTGCGGCAGGATCTGGTCCGCCTTGTCTGGCGCGGAGTGGAACAGGACGCCGGCGAAGCCGATCAGGAACAGCGGCACGAGGAAGATCTGGAACGTCGGGTACAGCACGACGGTGCGGCGGATCGTCCGGTCGTCCTTCGCCGTGAACGCCTTCATGAACAGGTGCGGCCAGACGGAGAAGCCGACGATCGACATCAGCACCGCCGTCGAGTAGCCGCCCCAGCTCCACGGATCGCCCGCCGAGGTCAGCCCGGGGGCCAGCAGATGCTCCGGCCTTGCCGCGGCGATCTGCTCGAACATCGGCTGTACGCCGCCGTAGAGGCGCCACGGCAGATACAGCCCGAGCCCCCAGGCCAGCAGCATCATGAACACGCCCTGGAACGTGTTGGTCCAGCCCACGCCGAGCACGCCGCTGCGGTAGACGTAGATCAGCACGACACCGTAGACCAGCGCTCCGCCGGCCCACTCGGGGAGCGCGCCGCGGGTCACGGCATACAGCACGTAGCCCGCGCCCTTGATCTGCAACGCGAGGTACGGCACGAAGGCGACCACGCTGACCAGCGCCATCAGCCCCGCGATCGAGCGCATGCGGAAGCGCTCGCCGACCATCTCGGCCTGCGTGACGAAGCCGTACTCGCGCCCCAGACGCGCCGCGCGTGGCCCGAGGAAGTAGAACGGGACGAAGCCGAGCGTGCCGTAGCCCAGGATGTAGAACACGGCCGCGCCCTTGCCGTAGGCCCAGCCCGGCGCCCCGAGAAACGCGAACGAGCTGAAGATCGTCGCTCCGGTGATGAAGTACATCAGCAGCAGGCCGAGCGTGCGGTCGCCGGCGACGTAGCCGTCGGCCGTCCCGCTCGCCTTGCGCCCGGGCCACATGCCGACCAGCAGCGACGCGGCGAGGTAGCCGACCGCGATCCCGACGACGATCCAGGAGTCAGGCATCGCGATCCCGCTCGCGCGTCTTGTGATACAGGACGAGCGCCACCAGCGTGAGCAGGACCCAGATCACGACCCACGCCAGCGAGAAGGGCAAGCCGAAGACGTAGGGTTCGACGCGATTGCCGAAGCGCGAGTAACCCGGCTCGGTCATCGCCAGCAGGCAGACCAGCGCGTAGATCGCGAACAGGATGTCGCGCAGCTTCACGGCGCTACTTTTTCGTCCACTGGTCGATCCAGTCGATGACCGTGTCGTGCCACTGGATGCTGTTGTGCGGCTGCAGCACCCAGTGGTTCTCGTCCGGAAAGTAGAGGAACTTGCTCGGGATCCCGCGGCGTTGCAGCGCGGTGAACGTCGACATGCCCTGCGTGTCGACGACGCGGTAGTCGAGCGCCCCATGGATCACCAGCATCGGCGTCTTCCACTTGGCCACGTGGTTGATCGGGTTGTGCTTCTGGTACGCCTCGGGGACGTCCCACGGCGTGCCGCCGCGCTCCCACTCGGGGAACCACAACTCCTCGGTGTCGTAGTACGCGAGCTGCTCGTCGAGGTTGCCGTCGTGATTGACCAGGCAGCGGAAGCGGTCGGACCAGTTGCCGGCGATCCAGTTGATCATGTAACCACCGTACGACGCGCCGAGTGCGGCGACCCGCTCGCCGTCGAGCCACGGGTACTTGCTCAACGCGGCGGCGAGACCCTTCTGTAGGTCTTCGAGCGGCTTGCCGCCCCAGTCGCCGCTGATCGAATCGGTGAACGCCTGACCGTAGCCGACCGACCCGTGGAAGTCGACCATCACCGCGGCGTATCCGGCCCCGGTGTAGGCCTGCGGGTTCCAGCGATAGTGGAAGTCGTTGCCGAACGAGCCCTGCGGGCCGCCGTGGATCAGGAACGCGACCGGGTACTTCTTGCCCGCGTCGAAGTCGACGGGTTTGACGACGTAGGCGTACACCGTCTCGTCGTTCCAGCCCTTGAACGAGAACTGCTCGGGCTCGCCCATGCGCGCCGCCGCCAGCTTCTCGTCGTTGATCCGCGTGACGCGGCGCACGTCGCCGCCCTGCAGATCGGAGGAGTAGATCTCGACCGGCGAGCGCAGATGATCCATGGAGAAGATCATGCGGTCGCCGGCGGGCGCGAACGCGCGCACGGTCCCCTCGCCGATCAACTTCTTCACTTTCCCGGACTTCGCGTTCACGGCGAACAGGGAACGCTGGCCGCGATCGTTGGCGTTGGTGTAGATCGTCTTGCCGTCCGCCGACCAGACGAGACCACGCGCCGAGTAGTCCCAGTCCTCGGTCAGCACGCGCGGCGATCCGTCGGGCCAGTCGCGCAGCACGATACGGGTGCGGTCGGACTCGAAACGCGGACGTGCCATCGCGACGTAGGCCAGCGTCTTGCCGTCCGGCGAAAACACGGGGCCGGTGTCCCACGCCTCGTTGGCCTCGGTCAGGCAGCGCGGCTTCGACTTGCCGTCGATCGCGGCCACGTAGAGGTCGAAGTCCGTCGACCACGCCTCCTCGAGGCCCACGTCGCGCGCGCCGAAGACGATGCCCGCGCTGTCCGGCGTGAAGGTGTACTCCTCGGGGCCACCGAACGGCTTGGACGGACAGTCGGCGTCCATGCCGGCCATCACGTCGACCGGCTCGCCCGTGCCGTCGATCGCCAGCACGAACACGTGCGCGCGGCGGCCGTCCTTCCACGTGTCCCAGTGCCGGAAGAACAGCCGGTCGTAGACCCGGCCGGTCGTCTTGGCCTCGGCCTCCGCGTCCAGGCGCTCCAGCGTGCAATCGAGCGTGTCGCAGTCGGGGAAGACCTCCATCGACACCGCGATCTTCTTTCCGTCGGGCGCCACGGCGAGACTCGTCACGTCGAGCAGATATTCCGTGACCTGCTGCGCCTCGCCGCCGTCGACGCGGATCTTCCACACCTGCGACGAACCGGAGCGAGAGCTGACGAACCAGATCGTCGATCCGTCGGGCGACCAGCGTGGGTTGCTCTCTCCCGACGGATGCGAGGTCAGGCGGCGCAGCCCCTCGCCGTCGGTGCCGATCAACCACAGGTCGCTCTTGCCGCGATTGGCGTCGAGGTCGGTCGTGCGCCGTCCGAAGACGACCCACTTGCCGTCGGGCGAGACCTGGGGATCGGACAGCCGGTCCATCGCCAGCATGTCGTGGATCGAGAACGGGTGACTCTCCCCTGCTGTCGCGCCTCCGGTGACCATCAGCAGGGAAACGACCAATACGAGGAAACGCATGAGATTCTCCGACGCATCAACGAAACGGCTTGTGCTCGCGTGAGAAGTAGTCCTTGCTGGCCATCGCGACCCCGCCCGTCAGCAGGATCAGGGCGATCAGGTTCGGCAGCGACATCAGGCCGAGGGCCACGTCGCCGAAGGTCCACACCGCCTTCAACGGCAGGATCGAACCCAGGAAGAAGAACGCGATGAACATCCAGCGGTAGATCGGGATCGCGACCGGGCCGAACAGGTATTCGACCGAGCGGTCGCCGTAGTACGACCAGGAGATCCCCGTCGACACGGCGAACAGGATCACGGCGAAGGTCACGATCAGCTGACCGAAACCGCCGAGTGCCTTGCGGAAGCTGTAGGCCGTCAGTGGCGCGCCGACCAGCAGCGCCTCGCCCTCGACGCTCGGCGCGTCTCCGGAAGCGACCGACAGCGCACCCTCACCGTCGACGGACAGTCGTCCGGACCACGGAGCGCCGGAGTCGTCGACCAGTCTCGCGTTCTCGACCTCGGCCTTGTAGTAGTTCAACGTTCCGCCGGCGAGCGTCCCGCCCGCGACCGAGAGCTCGTTCGCGCCCGCCTGCGCCACCACGGCCGTGAGGTCGCCCAGGTCGAGCGTCTGGTCCACCTTGTCCTTGTAGGCACCGGTCAGCACGATCACCAGGCCCGTCATCGTGCAGATGACCAGCGTGTCGATGAACGGGCCCAGCGAGGCAACGAGTCCCTCGCGCACCGGCTCGTCGGTCTTCGCGGTGGCGTGCGCGATCGGCGCACTGCCCTGTCCGGCCTCGTTGCTGAACAGACCGCGGCGGATGCCCCACATCACGGTCATGATCAGCGACCCTGCGGCGCCGCCGACCAGCGGACCGGGAGCGAACGCCTCCGTGACGATCAGCGCGAATCCCGACGGAATCTCGGCGAACTTGACGATCAGGATCATCATCGCGCCGCTGACGTAGACGATGGCCATGAACGGCGCCAGGATCGAGGTCACACGGCCGATGCGGCGAATACCGCCGACGATCACGGCGGCGACGATCGTGGTGAAGATCAGCGCAGTGACGACCTTCGGCACACCCCACTGCGCCTGCACGGTTCCGGCGAGCGTGTTGGACTGGTTCATGCAGCCGCCGCCGAACGAGCTGATCGCGGCGAACGCGGCGAAGGCCAGCGCCATCCACTTCCACTGCTTGCCCATGCCCAGTTCGATGTAGTACATCGGCCCGCCCGACACGGAGCCGTCCTCGTTGACCTTGCGGTGCATCAGCGCCAGCGTGCACTCGGCGTACTTCAGCGCCATGCCGAAGAACGCCGTGACCCACATCCAGAACAACGCACCGGGGCCGCCGAGGCGGATGGCCAGCGCGACGCCGGCGATGTTGCCGATGCCGACCGTGGCCGACAGCGCGGTGGTCAGCGCCTGGAAGTGACTCAGGTCGCCGGCGTGCTCGGGGTTGTCGTAGACGCCGCGCGTGATGTCCACCGCGTGGCGGAATCCGCGCAGCTGGATGAACGCCAGCCGCACCGTGACGAACAGACCGGCGAGCAAGAGGATCACCGCAAGCAGAGGCGTCTGACTCGGCCAGCCCCAGACGTAGTGCTCGAGATAGTCCGCCGCCGGCCCGATGGTCCCGTTGACCGCCTCCGCGATGCTGTTGGCCACACTCTCCAACCGATCGAACACGCCTGCCTCCCCGCCGTTTCGGACCCTCTCGTCGTGATCGGCCGGCAATCCTATCACCCTTCGGCGCCCGGCCGAACGTCGGTGGCAGCCCCTCCGGGGCTCGGCTAAGGTGTCGGCTTTCCGCGACCCCCCCGAACGAAAGGCTCCTGCGATGGCTCGAACGGTCTGTCTGATTCCCGGTGACGGTATCGGCCCCGAAGTGACGCGCGCGACCCGACAGGTCGTCGATGCCGCCGGCGCCGAGCTCGACTGGCTCGAGTTGCCCGCAGGGGCAGGTGCGGCCGAGGAACACGGCGACGTGTTGCCGCAGCAGACGCTGGAGGCGATCGAGGAGCACCGGCTGGCGCTCAAGGGACCGCTGACGACACCGATCGGCAAGGGATTCACCAGCCTCAACGTGCGGCTGCGCAAGCATTTCAATCTGTATGCCGCGATCCGTCCCGTGCGCTCGATCCCGGGCCTGAAGACGCGCTTCGATGACGTCGAGATCATCGTCATCCGCGAGAACACCGAGGGCCTGTATTCCGGACTCGAGCACGAGGTGATCCCCGACGTCGTGGAGAGCATGAAGGTCACGACGCGCACCGGCTGCGAACGCATCGCTCGCTTCGCTTTCCAGTACGCCAGGGAGCGACAGCGCAAGAGCGTGACGGTGTTCCACAAGGCGAACATCATGAAGCTGTCCGACGGGCTGTTCCTCGACTGCGCGCGCAAGATGCACCGCGAGTTCGGCTCGTCGATCGAGTACAACGAGATGATCATCGATGCGGGCTGCATGGAGATCGTCAAGGACCCGTCGCGCTTCGACATGCTGCTGCTCGAGAACTACAACGGCGACGTCGTCAGCGACCTGTGCGCCGGGCTCGTCGGCGGACTCGGGGTCACGCCGGGCGCCAACATCGGCGACGACTGCGCGATCTTCGAGGCCGTGCACGGAAGCGCGCCGGACATCGCGGGCCAGAACAAGGCCAACCCGATGGCGCTGCTGATGAGCGCCGTGATGATGCTGAACCACATCGATCAGCGCCCGGTCGCCGACCGGATCAAGAAGGCGTACAACGCCGTCTTCTCGTCCGGGGATCTCGACGCGCTGACACCGGACGTCGGCGGACGCGGCGGCACGCGGGAGTTTGCCGACGCGATCTGTCGCGCGATCTGAGCCGCTTCGATCCAGGCCGGGCCACGCTCGAACGGCGGTTCTTCCGCCTGACCCTGCTCAACATCCTGTCCAACATCACGGTCCCGATCGCGGGGCTGGTCGACACGGCCATGCTGGGCCACCTGGACGAGATTCGCTTTCTGGCGGGCGTGGCGCTGGCGACCGTGATCTTCGACGTCATCTACTGGACGTTCGGCTTCCTGCGCATGGGAACGACCGGCACGACGGCGCAGGCCTGGGGCCGTCACGATGCGCCCGAGGTCTACGCCACGCTGTACCGCGCGCTCGTCGTTGCGGTCGTGCTCGCGGCGGGGTTGCTGGTGCTGCAATGGCCGCTGCGCGAGCTGGGGTTCGCGTTGCTCAGCGGTGCGACCGGAGTGGAACAGGCCGGTCGCGACTACTTCGACGCTCGCATCTGGGCCGCCCCGGCGGCACTGTGCAACTTCGCCTTCCTCGGCTGGTTCCTGGGTCGTGAAGAGAGCCGCCAGGCGCTCGTGATGACGGTCGTCGCCAACCTGGCCAACGTCGTCTTCAACTACGTCTTCATCATGCGCCTCGGCTGGGCCGCCTACGGGGCCGGGATCGCGACGACGATCAGCCAGTACCTGATGCTGCTCACCGCGCTGCTGCTGTTCTTCGGCGGAGGACGACGCGAGCCGTGCTCCTGGGCGGGCGTGCTCGACCGGCCGCAGCTGCGGCGCATGATCGTGCTGAATCGCGACATCTTTTTCCGTACGCTGTGCCTGGTGGGCTCGTTCGCCGTGTTCACCAACTTCAGCTCGATCCTGGGCACGTCGATTCTGGCCGCCAACGCGATCCTCGGCCGCGTGCAAACGCTGGCCGCGTTCGCCATCGACGGCGCGGCGTTCGCCGCCGAGAGCCTGGCCGGGATCTTCGCCGGCCGTGGGGACCGCGAGGCGTTGCGGCGCGTGTTCCGACTGTCGCTGATCTCGGGCCTCGTGTTCGCGGCGGCGATCCTGGCGTTGTTCTTCGTCCGCCCCGCGCTGTGGCTCGGGCTGCTGACCTCGCACGACGACGTCGTCGCCCTGAGCCGAACCTATGCTCCGTGGCTGGTGCCGACGCTGATCTTCGGCTCGCTGGCCTTCATGTACGACGGACTGTTCCTCGGCATGACCGAGGGCCGCCGGTTGCGCAACGCGATGGTGCTGAGCACGGCGGTCTTCGTCCCGCTCGCGATCCTCGCCGTTCGGCTGGAGAGCAACCACGGCCTGTGGGGTGCGATGGCCGTCTTCATGGTCGCTCGCACCTGGACGCTGCAGCGCCGGAGCCGGCAGATCGTCTGATTCCGCGACGCCTCAAACGCGCCGCGCCGATCTCCCGTACATTCAGGTACGGGAGAAGAAGCATGACGCAGCGATTCGAGCCGGATCCCGAGCTGGACAACCTCGTCCGCCAGCTCAACGCAGGGGCGCGCCAGCCGAACGAGCCGGTGCCGACCGACGGCGCGGGTGCGGAGCTTGCCGCAACCCCGGCATCGAGCGCCAGGCCGCGCTGGACCCTGCCGACACCGTCGGAAGAGGGCCGGATGTGGCTCGACGACCTGCTGAGCCGCGCGCGCTCCGGGGGGGCGTCCGACCTGCTGCTGGCCGTCGGCGCTCCGCCGACGCTGCGCATCGACAACCGCCTCGAGCGTCTCGGGGAGAAGCCGCTGGACGCCGAGGGCACCGCGACGCTCGGCGCGGCCCTGGTCCCCTCCGTGCGGCGGGACGAGCTGGGACAGCGCGGCGCCGTGGACTTCTCGATCCAGCGGCCCGGCATCGGCCGCTTTCGTTGCAACGTGCACCGCGAGCGCGACCGCTGGGCCGCCGCGGTACGCGTCTTTCCGGATGCGCCACCGGAGCTGGACTCCCTAAATCTGCCTCCCTCACTGGCCTCGTTCGCCGACCTCGAGTACGGCCTGGTCCTGGTGACGGGGCCGACGGGCTGCGGCAAGTCGACCACGCTGGCGGCGATCCTGCGCCGCATCCTCTCCAGGCGCCGCGTGCACCTGGTGACGATCGAGGACCCCGTCGAATACGAGCATGCACACGAGGGCAGCCTGGTCGAGCACATCGAGATCGGGCGCGACGTCCCGTCCTTCGCTCATGCGCTGCGCTCGGTGTTGCGGCAAGACCCGGACGTGGTGCTGATCGGCGAGATGCGCGACCCCGAGTCGATGGCGATCGCCATCTCGGCCGGCGAGACGGGACATCTCGTGCTGTCCACGCTGCACACCGGCGACGCGCCGCAGACCGTCCACCGCATCCTCGACAGCTTCCCGGCGAACCAGATGGAGGCGATCCGGGCCCAGCTCTCGGTGTCGCTGGCCGGCATCATCTCCCAGCAATTGCTTCCGCGCATCGACGAGCCGGGCCGCGTGCCCGCGGTCGAGGTGATGATGGCCACCCCCGCCGTCCGCAACCTCGTGCGCCAGGGCAAGATCGAGCAACTGCGCTCGCAGATCACCCTGGGGCGGTCGATCGGCATGCTGGAGCTCGATCGCTCGCTGGCCGAGCTCGTCCGGCGCGGGGTGGTGGACGAGCGCGAGGCACGGGCACGGGCACGGGTCCCGAACGAGTTCAACGCGAAGGCCCCGAGAACGGCGTCGGACTGAAGTCTGACGCCGGCCTGCCCTGTCAGACAACATGTCTTGGCGCGAGATCCGACTGAAGTCGGGCGCCGATAACCTCTAGTTCCGTGTTATGTTTGGCCCACTCCGCAACGCTCTCGGAGACCCGGCGAGTCTCCGTGCGTCGCGGTATGCGCAGCCGGAGATTCGCATGGCCCCGACCAGCCAAGAACAGCCTGAAGCCGACGACAACTTCCTCTTTCGCGGGGAAAGTGAAGCCGCGCGCTCGGTCCGCAACCAGATATCCCTGGCCTCGCGGGTCGAGTCGACCGTGCTCGTGCTCGGCGAGAGCGGCGTCGGTAAGGAGCTGGTGGCGCGAGACATCCACCTGAACTCGCTGCGCCGCGACAAGCCGTTCATCCCGCTCAACTGCGCCGCCATCCCGGACAACCTGATCGAGACCGAGCTCTTCGGTCACGAGAAGGGCGCGTTCACCGACGCGCGGGACCAGCGCAAGGGAGCTTTCGAGCTGTCCAACCAGGGAACGCTGTTCCTCGACGAAGTGGGCGACATGGCTGTGGCGGCCCAGCCCAAGCTGCTGCGCGTCCTCGAGACCGGAGAGGTCTCGCGCGTCGGGGGCGAGACGTCGAAGAAGCTCGACCTGCGCGTCGTCGCGGCGACGAACCACAACCTCAGAAAGATGTGCCGCACCGGTCACTTCCGCTCGGATCTCTACTACCGGCTCTGCGTGCTGGAGGTGCGGATCCCGCCGCTGCGCGAGCGGCTGGAAGACATCGGCCTGCTGGCGGTTCACTTCGCCTCCGAGCTGGCGACCAAGACGGGGCGCGGGTTCACGGGGATCAGCGACAAGGCGGTCGAGTACCTCAAGACGTACAACTGGCCGGGCAACGCCCGGCAGCTCAAGCACGCGGTCGAGCGCGCGATGGCAATGAACTCGGGGACCTTCCTCGAGGCGGATCACTTCGACCTGGATCCGGTTTCGATGCCGGGGTCGATGGGAAGCCTGCTCAACCGGGAATGGCGTCAGGCGCGGGAGGCGTTCGAGGCGGCGTATGCGAAGGCCCTGCTCGATCGCCACGATGGGAACGTCGCCAAGGCCGCCCGGGCGGCAGGCCTGGCACCCGGCGGTTTGTACAAGATGCTCCGCCGAGTGGGCCTGCCTCCGGGGGGGAAGTCCTCCTGACCACGATCTCTCCTTGCCCGAGTAGGGGGGGGAGGGGGGTCGGGGTCAGAATCGATTCGCAGCCAGGAAGACTCGCGTACTGTTCGCATCGGGCGCGCTCGCGGCGTTCGCCAGCCAGTGGCTGGTCACCTCGGCCGCTCCCAGACTGAAGGTCTCGATCGTGGACTCGTTGCCGGGCCACGCATAGCCCTGCAGCGTCAACGCGCCGCGATCGTTCTTGTTGAAGACGAGGTAGGGCTGCGCCGGCTCGTCCGAGGCCAGCCGGCCCGTGCCGCGCTGACTGACGAACAGGCCGACGATCCGGTCCTCGTAGGACAGCGTGTGAAGTCCCGCGACCGGCGAGTACGCCGCATCGAGACAGATCTTCAACGACCCGGCGGGGCGCTCGGCGCCGTCCGGCAGGATCACCGGAGCCGGGATATCGGCCCGCACGCAGCGGCCGTCGGCGCCGGCCCAGGCGGCACCCGAGAAACACAGGCTCAGGATCAGGGCCGCCGGGAGTAGGATTCGCAGCAACTCGGTTCTCGCTCGGTTCGTCATGGCTCGTCCTCCCTCGCGCTTCGGATTGTTGCCCTGGTGGATTGCAGGACCCGTGCCGGAAAAAAACGTGGAGTTTCTGTCAGGCACCGGCATGTTCTTCACCCGGGTTCACAGGTCCATATCCTGAGGTTCACACAGGCCTGCCCGGAAGCCATGAGACTCTCTCCTGAGGTTTTCGAATCCGTCCGGCTACCGGCCCACCGCACGAGATCGAGTCAACTGTGCAGTACAATCCCGCGAAAGAGGGCAAGACATGGATGTAGACCACCGGATCTGCCGACGTATCGAACGGAATCACCTGCGCCGTGCGTTGCTCCTCGTGCTGTGGCTCGCCCTGTGGGCCGACAGCGGAGCCTTGGCCAAGACCAAGTCATGGGACCGGCCGGCGTTTTCGGTCGAACCGAAAGAGCTTGCGCGGCAAGTATCGGAGATTTCCGCGGGGCCCAGCGACGGTGTTGTCGCAGCTCTGTTCGAGTTCGAGTTCGTCCTGCATTCCGACGGGCGCACGGACAGGCGCACCCGGTCGATCTATCGCATCGTCTCGGCAGCGGCGGTCGAGCAGAACTCCGGGGTCGACGTCGCCTGGCGCCCTGGGTTCCAGCAACGCCCCCGCGTCAAAGCACGAGTCATCGCCGCGGACGGCACAGTTTTCCACCTCGATCCCGAGTCGCTGAGAAGCTACTCCGCTTCGAATGCCGGCCCCCTCCTCTACGACGACGTCGAGTACCTGCGCGGTCCGCTTCCGGGGGCAAGTGTCGACTCGATCATCGAGATCGAGTGCTCGGTGACCTCCGTCAAGCCGTTCTTTCCGGGGGGGTTCATGACTCGAACGAGCTTTGGTCGCCGCATTCCGTTTCAGCGCCAACGTCTCGTGGTCGACGCTCCCAAGGACCTGCCCATCCGATTCGTCCAGCGATTGGTAGACGACGTCGAGCAACGGACCACGACGACGAGAGGCCGAAAGCGTTACGTCTTCGAGCACGGACCGCGTTCAGCGTGGGAGATTCTGGAGCCGAGCGCCCCCGGCGACGTTCCGCGTTATCCCTATGTGGCGTTCACCACCGCTCCAGCCTGGGCCGAGCTGGCCCGAATCTACTCGGGCCTGGTCGAGGAACGGCTTTCCAGCGCAGATGTGTCCAAGATCGTGCGCAAGGCCAAAGCCTCGGCAGGGTCGCGAACGGAGACCATAGCGGCTCTCCTGGCTCGTCTGCACAAAGAGGTCCGGTACACGGGAGTGGAGTTCGGCCGCCAGGCGATCGTTCCCGAGTACCCGAGCACGACGCTGAAACGCCGCTACGGCGACTGCAAAGACAAGGCGGCGTTGCTGATCTCCATGCTGCGCGCGGCCGGGATCGACGCCAAGATGGCGCTGCTCTCGGCGGGCTTCGGCGAAGACATCAACTCCGAACTGCCGGGGCTGGCCCAGTTCAACCATGCAATCGTCTACGTCCCGGGGCCGGAACCACTTTGGATCGACGCAACGTCGGCGAACGCCCGGCTCGGCGAGTTGCCAACGACGGACCAGGGCCGCCTCGCGCTGATCGTCGATCCCCAAACGACGGGGCTCACAGAGATCCCGGTCCTCGGAACGGACACGAACCGCATGATCGAGACTCGCGACGTGTATCTGACCAAGAGAGGCGGTGCGCGCATCGTGGAAACGACGGAGTGGCACGGCGCTCTCGAGTTCACGAACCGCGAACTCATGAGCCAGATTGCGCGGCACGTCATGCGCGAGCAGCTGGAGCAGTACTCCACCACGGAACTGCGCGCCACGAAGCTGGTCGACTTCGAACTGTCGGAACCCACCGACCTGTCCCGGCCGTTGACCCTGCGACTCGAGGTCGAAGGCGCCGAAGTTGCGTGGGCTGCGCCGCCGCGGGCCACCGTTACGATTCCGCTGGGGGGACTGCTCGACGGCCTACCGGACGAGTTGATTCTGGATGGGGAATCGGATCGGCCATTCGTCCATGATGTCGTGCTCCCGACGCCCCACGTGAAGGAGTGGCGCTACAGGATCCACCCCCAGCCAGGCTACTCGCTGCGGGATACTCCCCCCGATGAGACGCGCGATTTCGGAGCGGCGCGCCTGTCGAGCCGATTCAGCGTCGACGAATCGGGAACGATCGGCGCGGACTTCCGCCTCGAGGCTCCGCGGCGTTTCTCGCCCGAAGACGCCGTCGAGGCGCGCGACGCCGTGCTGGAGTTCTTCGCCGAGGACGCGTTGCAACTGACGATCGAGCAGCGCGGCGAGACTCACCTGGCGGAAGGGCGCATCCGAGAGGCGCTGGAGGAGTTCCGGGCACTCGCGGTAAGCGCGCCCCAGGACGCCGATCCACGCAGCCAGATCGCACGTGCCCTCCTTGCGGCCGGCTTCGGCGCCGAGGCTCGCAAAGAAGCCCGGCGCGCCGTCGATCTCGATCCGAAGTCGACGGACGCTCTGCGAACACTGGCCCAGATCATGTGTCACGACGTTCTCGGTCGGCCGTGGGAACGGGGATTTGATCCGGTCGCCGCCGAGGCCGCGCTGCTCGATGCGATCCGCATGGACCCGGACGACAACGCGGCACGCATCCAGTTGGCGGAACTCTACACCTTCAACGACAGGGCCGAGTTCTCGGGAAGCGGTGCGCGCCTCGAAGAGGCGGCCGAGATCTACCGACAGCTTCGAGAAGACCGTGGCGTGGAATTCCTCGACGAGGCCCATATGTTCGTTCTGTTCGAACTCGGGCGCTACGAAGAGGTCACGGCTATCGGCCGCACATCGGACCTGGTTGGCGTCGGAGCTGCAATGAGCGTGGCGGCAAAGGCGATGATCGACCCCACGCAAGCCATCCGCGAGGCGTCGAGAGTATCGGGGGGCGGCAGGAACTACCGAGAGCTTCTCGGCAATGCAGCCGAGTTCCTGGCTGACGCCCGGCGCTACGAAGAGGCCGCAGTTCTGATGCGAGCGGGCGCCAAGGGACACGAGAACGCGATGGACTTGCTCGCATACGCCGACGTTCTGGCGCGCACGAAGAGGCACGCGCGTCCGAGTCTCCCCGCCGAGACGCCCGAAGACCTCGTCCGCTCAACTCTCTGGATCGGCCTGACCAGTACGGAGACAATCGACGACCTGCTTCGCATCTGGGCTCAACCGATCGCCGATACCGTCGGCGACGCGGAGTTCGACAAGACACTGGTCGATGACCTGATAATGCGCATGCGCGGCGATCTCGACCGAGCGGAGATTTCGGTCGAGTTCATCCTGGATCTGATGTTGTCGCACCTCGAGTTGTCCATCAGCGGCGACGACTCCACCGGATACCGAATCACCGTGAGCCATGAGATTCTGGTCGGTACCGCGGAGCCGACACACGTCTACGCCGTTCGCGAAAACGGGTCTTACCACCTCGTGGCCACATCTTCGTCACTGTGGGCAGCCGGCCTGCAAGTCCGGCAATGGCTCGACCAGGGACACAATGACCGAGCGCGGGCCTGGCTCGACTGGATGCGCGACGAACTCGCCGGCACGCCACAGGCGTATCCGTTCGCGCTGTTGTGGCCCAAGGAGGATGCGACCGCCGCGGACTTGCGCGCTGCCGCTGCGGCTCTGCTGATTCAGAGCCCCACTTTCGTCGACCGGGGAATACGAACCCTGGAAACCCTGCGAGAAACCGTGGAAGGAGACGAACAGATCCCCTTCGACGAGACGTTGCTGTGGGCCTCGTCCGCCGCTCGCGATTCCGATCGGGTCGTGACCTACGGCCCTCGCGTGCTCGAAGCCGATCCGGAATCACTCGGCGCGCTCTACTCGCTCGTCGGTGCACTGTCGCGGCTGGGTCGGCAGGACGAGGCTCGAGCCATCCTCGGATCGCGCTTGGAAGCCACCCCTGATGACCCGCATGCCAAGCGGCTGCTAGCGGGGGCCGCGAGCACCGAGGGAGACATCGCCGAGAACCGGCGCCTGTTGCGAGAGCTCGTCGCCTCCGGAGAGGCCGTGCCCAATGACTTCAACAACCTCGCCTGGACCGACGTCGTTCTCGATGACATCACGGCCGAGACGCTGGAATACGCCCAGCGCGCGGCGACCAGCGGTGGGTTGGCCTCCACGGCGGCCATCCACACACTGGCCACGGTATACGCGGAGATGGACCAACCGGCGGAAGCACGCGACATCTTGTTGCAAGTCGTCGCAAGCCGACTCTCGAACGACATCGAGCCGATCGACTCCTACGTGCTCGGCCGCATCGCCGAGAGCTATGACCTGAAGGAACTCGCGCTGGACGCATACTCTCGCGTCGAGCAAAGCGCCACGGAAGCCAACGATCGGGGTTCCACGGCAGCACTCGCGCGAAAAAGGTCGGCAATGTTGACCGCGAAGACCGGGGCCCCCTAGCAGCCCGTTGAAAAACTCCCATCTCGCCGATCGAACGTTCGAGTAAAATCGATCCGAGAACGAGGAGGACTCCGATGTCGATGGGCCGTCGGGACCGAGAGAGTCAGTCGGAAATGTGGCTTGCGACGGACC
>JAAELQ010000016.1 GCA_024226515.1 bacterium | reverse complement strand
ACCCGGTACCCAGACGATCGCCGAAGAAACAACGACCGCAATCGGTGGCATCAGCATCAGTGATAACGACGCGGACGTTGCCAATCTGAGCACACAACTGCAGGTCGGTAGCGGCATATTGAACGTAACACTCTCCGGCGGTGCCACAATCAGCGCGGGTGCCAACGGGTCGGGTGACTTGACCATTGAGGGTTCCATCGCCGGCATCAATGCCACGCTTGCCTCGCTCACCTACACAGGCAACACCGGTGTAATCGGCAACGCTGCCGATACGCTGATTATCACCACCAACGATCTGGGCAGCACCGGCAGTGGCGGCGCCCAGCAGGACGTTGATAACATCCAGATCGATCTAACTGCAGTCTCCATCAGCGCCTACGACGCCAGTGCCGATGAGACCGGCTCGGACCCGGGTCAGTTCACGGTTGATCTGGGTGCGACCAACAACACCGGTGGTGATGTTACGGTAAATTACACGGTTACCGGCACCGCGACGGATGGCGGCACGGATTACACCAGCTTGACCGGCTCGGTGGTAATTGCCGACGGCGCCCAGACGGCGACCATCGATGTTGCCGGTATTAATGACGATCTACTGGTTGAAGGCGACGAGACCGTTATCGTCACTCTGGACAGCACCGACAACGCACTGTTTACCATTGACGCCGGTAACAACGTCGGCATGGTCACCATCACCGATAATGATACAACGACGGCCGACTTAAGTGTTACCACGCACGGTAATGAGACTGGATCGGTCGACATCGTCTACACGGTCACCTTGTCAAAGCAGAATGATACCGGTGCTGCCATCACCTTTGATT
>JAAELQ010000015.1 GCA_024226515.1 bacterium | reverse complement strand
GACCGTGACGCCGCGGCGCGCAAATACGAGGCGCTGCGTTCCCGGCTGATTCGGCTGTTCGTCTGGCGCGGCTGCGACTCCCCCGAAGAGCGCACCGACGAGACCCTCGATCGGGTGGCGCGCAAGCTCAAGGAGGGCGTGAAGATCCGTGCCGAGCCGTTCAGCTACGCCGCCGGCGTCGCCTACCGGATCTTCCAGGAGATGCTGCGCCACGACCAGCGGCAACGGCGCGCCGTGGAGGAGATGGCCGAGGTTCCGCCGCCGGACGCGGACACGGCAGAGGACGACCGGCTCGACTGCCTGGACCAATGCCTCGATGCCCTTGTCGGCCGTGAGCGCGACCTGATCGTCGGGTTCTACCAGGGCGAGAAGGGCGTCCGCATCGCTCGCCGCAAGCGCCTGGCCGAGGAGCTCGGCATCTCGGTCAACGCCTTGCGCATCCGCGCCCACCGGCTGCGGGTGCGGCTGGAGGGCTGCGTCCGGGAATGTCTGGCCCGGTGTGGAAATGAAAACGCCCTCGCGGACATACCCGGTTGAGAGGAGCGATGGTGGATAGATCCGAACATGACGACCAGCTTCTCGTTCGCTATCTCCTGGGTGAGCTCCCGGACGACGACGCCGGCGACCTCGAGCAAGCCGTCCTGACCGACGGCGGGCTGTTCGAACAGTTGCGTGCGATCGAGGACGACCTGGTCGACGCCTACGTCCGCGGCGAGCTGTCGACCCGCGAGACACGGTCGTT
>JAAELQ010000014.1 GCA_024226515.1 bacterium | reverse complement strand
TTTCGACTGGGCCTTTCCGGAGACGGCCCGGACGCTCGCGCTGCGCGGCGCCGACGTCGTGTGCCACCCGTCGAATCTCGTGTTGGATCATTGCCAGCGTGTGATGCTCGCGCGATCGTTGGAGAACTCGGTCTACAGCGTTACGGCGAACCGCATCGGCGAAGAGCGGCGCGAGCACGGCAGCCTGCGCTTCACCGGGCAAAGCCAGATCGTCGGGCCGCGCGGCGAGTTGTTGCACGCGGCGGGACCCGATCGTGAGGAGCTGCAAGTGGCCGAGATCGACCTCTCGCTGGCGCGCAACAAGAAGCTGACGCCGCGCAACCACCTGGTGCGCGACCGACGTCCCGAATTCTACTGCTGAGATCGTTCAGCCGATACGGAAGATCGCGACGGCCTCCGGGCGGCCGCGGCCGTCGAGGTGCCGCGCCATCGCGCGAACCAGCTGGTGCCACCCGGGCTGCCCGGTCCAGGTCTTGGCCTTGATCCGTTTGCTGCGCAGCGGCCGGCGCATCAGCAGCTCGGCCCACTCCGGTCGCTCGGCGCCGGTGGCGTCGAGCGCCACCGCATGGAACTGCGGACCTTCCTTGTACAGGGCGAGCAGCCCGAGCCCCTCCTGGCCGTCGTCGCTGCCGACGTGCAGCAGCCCGACGCGGCCGATCGGGCTCTCGTCGAGGTGGGCCAGCAGGCCCTCCACCAGCGGGTGGCCCGACGCGAAGAAATCGATGTTCTCTTCCTCGACCGCTTCCTCGCGATCGAATGTGCCGAGGAAGCTCGACCCCGAGGGCACGCCCGGGAGGCTCTCGACCCGCGCGCGCGAGCCCAGCTCGACCGAGTAGCGCGAGCTTCCGCGGTGCTCTTCGACGTGCATGTTCAGCGCCTCCGCCGCGCCGATGATGACGGACTCGGCGAGCTCTTCGAGCTCGGGCGGGACGCGATCGAGGATCTCGTCGGCCTTCGACGGATCGTAGGGGTTCCGGTGCAGCTCGCGATAGGCCGCTTCCTTGACGCGGTCCTGCGCTTGACGCGCCTGGCCCACGATCTCGTCCAGCGACGTTACGTCGAAGGCGGACGCCTTGGAGAGCATCGTCTGCGCCACGGCGGATTCCACCGCGGCCAGCTCCTGCTCCACGCCGCCGAGCGGCTCGCGAAACAGGCCCAGCGCCTCGTACAGTCGGGCGATTCCCGCGGCGTGACCCGTCTCGGGGCGGAAGTAGGCGATCTCGACCGGCATTCGGCGTCCGATGCGATCCAGCCGTCCGATGCGTTGCTCCACCCGCACCGGGTTCCACGGCAGGTCGAACAGGACGAGGCGCGTGCAGAACTCGAAGTTGCGCCCCTCGCCGCCGCATTCGGTCGACACGAGCATCGACGGACCGCTCGACAGCCGGAACTGCGCGACCTCGATGTCTCGCTGGCCCGCCGAGAGGTCCTCGTGAAACACGCCGACGCGTAGCTGCAACGACCGGCTCATCGCCGTCTTGATCAGCTCGAGCGTCTCGCGGTGGGCGACGAAGACCAGCGTCTTGTCGCCGTCCATCTTCCAGCGACGCGCTTCACCCGTCAGCCACTCGATGCGCGGGTCGGTCTCGGAGGCCTCGGTGGCCAGGTCGCGCCCGACCGCGTCCGAACGATCGAGCACCGCTTCGAGAGCGGCGCCGGACGCCATCGCGCGTCGGATCCTGCGTGCCTTCTGCTGCTTTTCCACGGCGTTCTTGGCGGGGCGTGATCGCATCTCGGCGATCAGTCGCTCTTGAGGTTCCCACGACCGGGGCGTTCCGACTTCGATCGGCCGCGCCGCGCGCGGAGGCAACCCTCCGATGTCCTCGCGGCGCGTCGCGCTGGTGCACGGGGGCAGGGCGTCCCCGCGCTCGAGCCGTTGTTCGAACTCGCCGTCCTCCGGGAATTCGTCCGGTCGCAGCAGCTGCAACAGACGGAAGAAGCCGTGGGCGTCGTCCTCGAGCGGTGTGGCGCTGAGCAGCAACACGTGACGGCCGGTCGCCGCGATCGGAGCCACCGCGCGGTAGCCCGGCTCGCCCGGGTGTCCCGGCGGGCGCTGTAGGTGGTGCGCCTCGTCCACGATCAGCAGGTCGATGCCCGACTCGATGGCCTGCTTGGTCAACTTCGGTCGCTCGACCAGCATCTCGAGTGAGACGACGACGCGCGAGTGCGCGTCGAACGGATTGAACCCCTTGCCGTAGTCCTTCTCGACGTCGGCAAGCCGCTTGTCGTCGAGTAGGACGAACACCTGGTGGTACTTGCGCCAGAGCTCGCCCAGCCACTGCACCGTCAGCGTCTCGGGCGCTACGACCAGCGTGCGATCGGCCCGCCCCGTGCGCAGTAGACGATTGAGAATCAGGCACGCCTCGACGGTCTTGCCCAGCCCGACCTCGTCGGCCAGCAGCCAGCGCACGGGATCCGTCTGCGTGGCCTGCTCGGCCACGTGAAACTGATGCGGGAACAGTCGGATTCTCCCGCCGAGGAACGAGCCCAGTCCGTCGGCCTGGCGGATGGCCGCGAGGTGCAGCGCGTCGAGTCGCAGCGAGAACTCGTCCAGCTTGTCGACCTCGCCCTGGGCGAGCCGCTCGGTCAACGAGTGGCCGAGGTCCATCGGCCACAGTTCGCTCTCCTCGACCTCCCGACCGTCGGACAGCACGACGACACCGTGTTCCAGGACGGTCTCGATCATCACCTGCTCGCCCGAGGGAACGATCAGTGCGCGCGATCCCTCGCGCAGCACGAGCGGCTTGATCGCGTCCGAGTTGGTTGCCAGACGCAACGCGGTGTCGGTCGTGGGGAAGTGCACGACGACGGTGCGGCCCTCGACGGCCATGACCATCCCGGTGCCCAGTTCCGGGTTGAAGCGATGGGTGATGCGATCACCCCGTTTCCAGCTCATGGCGTCACAGGATCTGCGTCAGACCGCCCCAGGTTTCGGGGTCGAGCGCGATGAGACTGGCCAGATAGACGTCGACCTGATCGGTCGGGAACTTCTCGCGCAGCGCCGCCACGGCCGAACGGAGTCGTTCGGGCTCGGCCGGCTGCAAGTCGAACTCGTCGTCGATGGCACCGTTTTCTTGTGGGATCTCGAGGTCGTCGAGGAACGTTTCGAGCAGCGCGATGCGGTGCTCGAGGTGCAGCGCAAGCAGCAGAGACGAGGCGAGCCCGTCGTCGGCGTGGACGCGGCCGATGAGATACTCGATGCGCCGGTCGGTCGGCAGCTTGCGCACCGCGACCTCGCGAAAGCGCAGCGCCGTCGCGATCGCCACGTCCGCCTCGCGACGCACCGTCCCGCCCTGGTTGCCGCGGTACACGGCCTCGGCGGCCAGTTTGCGTGTGTCCGGTTCGAGCCTGGGCCACAGGCTCGCGGGCGTGATCGTCTGGAGATCGATTTCTTCGAGAAGCGCCATGGCTCGAACCCGTGCATGAGTCCGCCCGGTCCGTCCGAGCGGAGCGGACATCTTAGCAGGATGTCGGGGGATCAGGGCTCTTCGGATTCGGCGGTTTCGCCGGCCGCGGAGCAGGTCATGTACAGGACGACCTCGCGACCTTGTTTGCGGTATTCGACGTAGTCCATCAACTCGCGCATTAGCAGGAGGCCCCGGCCGTGGTCCAGGGCCAGCCGGTCCTCGTCGCGTGGATCCGGCACCTTGTCGGGATCGAATCCGTCGCCCTCGTCGCGCACCATGATGAACAGGCCCGCGGCGGGCGCCGCGTAGCAGCGCAGGAAGATCTGCTTCGCCTGGTGGTAAGCGTTGCCGTGGATCACGGCGTTGGCCAGCGCCTCGCGCAGGCAGATCTCCAGGTCGGCCTGATGGTCGCCGAGGCAACCGGAGCGCGCGGCGACGGACAGTGCCTGGCTCACGGCGTCGTTCAGCCCCTCGCGTGAGCTGGGGAACATGCGGCGAAAGCGTACGCTGTACCGCCTGCGGTCGATGGGCCACGGCGACTGCGTGTCGTCCTGGCCGTTCGAATCCCGAGCGCTCAAGACATACACTCCCCGCGTCGCTCCTTGATTGATCGGCCCAAGAATAGCGTCCTATGCCCCCCTGAATCCAGCCGGTGCGCTGGAGATACTTACGAATCACCGCGGTTTTGGTTCATCGGGTTGCTCGCGCGCCCCACGGGCGGTAGGCTCCGGCCTCCGGCGCCTGCGGCGCCCGTGGAGGATCGATGGCACGTCGCTACTGGTTGATGAAATCGGATCCCGACACGTTCGGGCTTCCGGAGCTCAAAAAAAGCCCAAAAAAGACGACTGAATGGGATGGTGTGCGCAATTATCAGGCGAGGAATCTCCTGCGCGACGAGATCCGCGTCGGCGACGGAGTGCTGTTCTATCACTCTCAGCTCAGCCCGCCGCGCGTCGTCGCGACGGCCGAGGTCGTCCGCGCAGGCTACCCGGATCCGACGCAGTTCGACCGGCGCTCGCCCTACTTCGATGCCCGGTCGAGGTCCGAAGATCCGCGCTGGTACGCCGTCGACATCCGGCTCGTGAAGGAGTTCGCCCGGGAGGTCGGATTGCCCGAGTTGCGGGAGGTTGCCGGGCTCGAGGACATGGTGTTGCTCAACCGCAGCCGGCTGTCCGTCCAGCCCGTGACCTCGGCGGAATGGAACATCATCACCAACCTGGGACGCGGCGAAATCAACCTGGGACGTTGATCCGGTCCTGGGCAATCACCAACCTGGGACGCGCGCTTGGACCGTCCCGACGGTGGGAGGTGGAATGAACGACGCGACGGCAGTCGGCGAGAAGAGACGCGCAGTCCTCAAATACTTGGCGACACTGGGGGCCGGAGCGGTGTTCTCGAGGGCGCTGCTGGCGCGGGCGGACGGCGCGCCCAGGATCACGCAGTCGATGATCCGGCAGGCGGAGTGGATCGCCGGCGTCGAGTTCGATGACGATGAGCGCAAGTTGATGCTGGACGGTGTCAACGATCTGATGGAAGAGATGCAGTCGTTGCGCGCGCTCGATCTCGACAA
Source organism: bacterium (assembly GCA_024226515.1). Classification (GTDB taxonomy): domain Bacteria; phylum Acidobacteriota; class Polarisedimenticolia; order Polarisedimenticolales; family Polarisedimenticolaceae; genus JAAELQ01. The sequence goes on along the minus strand of JAAELQ010000014.1, from coordinate 5,651 downwards.
CGGGGTGTCGCCGGCACTCGTGTTTCGGCCTGCCCCCGACGTCGTTGCTGCCCGCGGCCGATCCGCTCGCGCGATCGAGCAAGCCGCAGGGCAACGGCCGTCGAGCGACACGGACCTGGCCTTCGCGCCGGTGACCGAGCTGTCGGCGCTGATTCGTGGCCGGCAGGTGTCCTCGGTCGAGGTGACGCGATTGTATCTCGAGCGACTCGCGAGCCTCGACGAGCAGCTCGAGTGCGTGATCAGCCTCACCGAGGAGCGGGCCATGCGCCAGGCTGAGCGGGCCGATCGCGAGCTGGCCGCCGGCCGCTACCGCGGCCCGCTGCACGGCATTCCGTGGGGCGCGAAGGACTTGCTGGCGGTTGCCGGCTACCGAACGACGTGGGGCGCGAGGCCGTTCGAGCGACAAGTGCTGGATCAGACCGCGACGGCCGTCGCGCGACTGGACGAGGCCGGGGCGGTGCTGGTGGCGAAGTTGACGCTCGGCGCGCTCGCGTGGGGCGACGTGTGGTACGGCGGGAAGACGCGCAATCCGTGGAACGTCGAGCAGGGGTCGAGCGGCTCGTCGGCCGGCTCGGCGTCGGCCGCGGCCGCGGGGCTCGTTGGATTCGCGATCGGTTCGGAAACATGGGGTTCGATCGTGTCGCCATGCACTCGCTGCGGGGCTACTGGTTTGCGTCCGACGTTCGGCGCGGTCAGCCGCCATGGTGCGATGGCGCTGTCGTGGAGCATGGACAAGCTGGGGCCGATCGCGCGGTCCGTCGAGGACTGCGCGCTGGTGTTCGACGCGATCCGCGGGCCCGACGGTTTCGATGACACGGTCGTCGAGCGACCCTTCGCCTGGCCGCCCGTGCGCGACGTTCGAAAGCTGCGCGTGGGTTATGTGGCCGAGATGTTCGATAGAGACCGGGGCGCTGAGATCGAGGACGAGCCCGGTAAGCGGCAGGCGGTCGAGTGGCAGCGGTTCGATCGGCGCACACTCGACACGCTGCGCGAGCTCGGCGTGCAGTTGGTTCCGATCGAGTTGCCGAAGAGCTATCCGCTGGGTGCCCTGTCGCTGATCCTGACCGTCGAGGCCTCGACCGCGTTCGATCGGCTGACCCGCGATGGTCGCGATGCCGAACTGGTGCGTCAGGTCGAGCAGGCGTGGCCCAACGTGTTCCGTCAGGGGCAACTCGTGCCCGCCGTCGAGTATTTGCGGGCCAATCGAGTGCGTACGCTGGTGATGAGGGAGATGGAGCAGGCTCTGTTCGAGGTCGACGCCTACGTGACGCCGAGCTACGGCGGGGACAACCTGCTGCTGACCAACTTGACGGGGCATCCGTGCGTCGTCCTGCCCAACGGGTTTCGTTCGGGGGACGGCACGCCGACGAGCATCACGTTCAACGGCAAGCTGCACGGCGAGTCCGACCTGCTTGCCCTGGCGCATGCATATCAGCAGGCGACCGACTACCATCTACGGCGCCCGCCGGTCGGATCCTGATTCGAGCCGTATGCGGTGGGCGGGGAGTCTTGAATGAGCTCAGACGCGCAGTTTACCGATCAGCCGTATCTCGATCGGCGCGGGTTGCTGATGGAGCAACTCGAGAAGGGATTGATTCTGATCCCGGGGGCTGGACCCGAGGGAGTCAACCCGAACTTCTTCTACCTTACCGGCATCCCGGAGCCGCGCGGGGCGTTGTTGCTGGCGCCGGCCGGGACGCGGGTGTCGACCGGGCGGGCGAACCCGGGACCCGACTACGTACGCGGGAAGATCGTGCAGCAGATCCTGTTCCTGCCCCGAGCCGATCCGTTGGCCGCACGCTGGGGTGAGGGCTCGGTCGCGACAAGCGATTCGGTCGACGCTGCTGCGGTCGGCGTCGATTTAGTCGCGAGCAGTTCGTCGATGGACGCGATGTTGACGGTTGCGCTGCGGCAGGCGCACAGGCTGTTTTACGTTCGTGCATTCTCGCCGTCTCTGGGTGGCGATGACGATCCTGACTCGGAGTTCATCGGCCGAGTGCAGCGACGCTTCGCGCACGTCGGGGTCGGGGGTGGCACACCGCACGTCGATGAGATGCGACGCTGCAAAGACGCGGGTGAGGTCGAGGCGATCGAACGTTCGGTGGCGGTGACTGCCGAGGCGCTGGATCGTGTGTTGCGTGAGATCCGCCCGGGTGTGCGCGAGCACGCGATCGAGGCGGAGATAGCCGCCGTGTACCGCGCACATGGCGCCGGGCATGCGTTCGAACCGATCGTCGGCTGCGGCGACAACGCCCTGAAGCTGCACTACCGGGCGAATGACGGCCCGGTCGACGACGGGCGTTTGATCCTGGTCGATACCGGTGCGTCACTGGCCGGGTACAAGTCGGACATCACCCGAACGTATCCGGTGTCGGGCAAGTTCGATGCGCGTCAGCGCGAGATCTACGAGGCCGTGTTACGAGCCGAGGAAGAGACGATCGCAGCCTGCAAGCCGGGCGCGCTGCTCGGCGACTTGCACGCGATCGCACACAAGGCGATCGCACGCGCCGGTTTCGGCGACGCGTTGCCCCATGGCACGGGGCATCACCTGGGGCTCGAGACGCACGACGTGGGCGACATCCACCGGCCGCTCGTGCCGGGCAACGTGATCACGATCGAGCCCGGGATCTACCTCGCCGACGAGGGAATCGGGGTTCGCATCGAGGACGACGTGTTGATCACCGACGACGGGCATCGCGTGCTCAGCGATCGCATCCCGAAGGATGTCGAATCGATCGAGCGCATCATGGCAGGAGCCGCTCGTGAGTGAGCTGCCGGAGGGCATCCCGCGTGCGGTCGAGCCCGCGCCGCGGGACAGCGCTTCCGGGATCTTCGTGCGTCGCGCTGCGGATCGCGAACTCGAGGTGCTGCTTGGTACGCGGTCGCGGCGTTCTCGATTCATGCCCGGGTTTCTCGCGTTTCCCGGTGGGGCGGTGGATCCGGAAGACCGGGCGGGGGGCGGGGACGCGTTCGCCCGCTGCGTGGCGCGGGAGGTCCTCGAAGAGACCGGATTGAACGTTCCGGTCGGCGATTGGGTCGAGGCAGGGCAGCGGACGACACCACCTATGTTCCCGATGCGTTTTCGCAACCACTTCTTCGTGACCGCAGCTTCCGCCGAGCCGGCGCCGGAGCCGGCAACTGGAGAATTCGAGCAGTTGAGCTACGTTCGACCGCGGCAGGCACTTGCCGACTGGGTGGGCGGCGCGTGTCGGCTGCCGCCGCCCGTCCTGCCGATCCTGCGCGCGCTGGCGGAGTGTGAGAGCGTCGAGCCCGCGGAGGTCGCAGCGTCCATCCTTCGCGCCAACGCCGTCGAGGATCGTGCGCCGCGGATCGAGTTCACTCCCGGTCTGTGGGTGGTGCCCCTGCGATCCGCGACGCTGCCGCCGGCGACGCATACCAATGTGTGGCTTCCCGGCGACACGCAATTCGCGATCGTGGACCCCGGTTCCGACGAGCCGGCCGAGGTTGATCGACTGGTCGAGGTCGTGCAACGTCGTCGCGCGTTGGGGCACGAGCCGACGATGATCCTGCTGACGCATCACCACCAGGATCACGTGGACGGGATTGATGCCGTCGCTGAACGGTTGAAACTGCCGGTCGGTGCCCATCCGCGCGTCCTGGAACTCCTCGCCCGCCCCGGACGGCCAATCGAGCACGGCACCGAAATCAACCTGGGAAGAGTGACGCTTCGTGCCCATCTGACGCCCGGTCACGCCCCGGGGCACCTGGCCTACGAGGTTGTCGGCCGGCGGCTTCTGATCGCCGGCGATCTGCTGAGCGGGATCTCGACGATTCTCATCGATCCGGCGCATGGCAGCATGCGGCTGTACCTAGAGTCTCTGGCGCGAGTTCGCGCCCTCGGCGCCAAACTGCTGATGCCGGGACACGGCCCGCCTCAATCTGGGACGGAGATCGATCGCTTGCTGGATCACCGCGCCGAGCGCGAGCGGAAGATCTACACCTTGATTGGTCCGACCCCGGCCGCGCTCGCACAGATTGCCCGCAAGGCGTATGACGACGTTCCGGAGATGCCCGACGCATTGATCCGGCGCCAGGCACTGTCGCATCTGGTCGATCTCGAGGAGCGCGGCCTCGTCGCGCAGCAAACTCCGGATCAGTGGAACCGAGCACCCGGTGCGGACAGAGTTGAACGTATCGAGGCGCGCTTGCGCGAGCGACTCGAGCCCCTGCGGCTGCGAATTCGCGACGACAGCGCAAAACACGTCGGCCACGCAGGTGCCACATCGGGCGGAGGTCACTACAAGGTCGAGGTTCTCAGCGCTCGTTTTGAGAACCTGACGCTCCTTGAACGACACCGCCTGGTGAACGAGGCCCTGGAGGACCTGTTCCAAACCGAGATCCACGCACTCGCATTAAGAACAACCGCCCCATCCGACGACTCTTACTCGCCCGACCAAGGTTGATCCTCCCCCCCCCCTTACTCAGAAGATGGCGAACCCGACCCAGGTTGAGGGGGTCGAGGAGATGGCGTAGCCCCATCCAACCTGGATGACTCGGCCGGTGGCGGCGGTGGACCATGGAGTTGTCGGGGTCTCGGGCCCCGAAGCGGCTGGAATGATCGCATCCGGCGCTGTTTCTGTGGACGGTCGGGGTTCTTGATCGGGTCTTACGAGGCCGAAGGCATACTTTGCCACGCCGGGGGGGGGGAGCCTCCCCGCACGCTTGCCGCAACTGTTGGGCCGGAGCCCGGGTTCGGATCAGGGAACTGCGCAGGGCACGCCCAACCGGACGCGCATCCAGTAGGTGCCCCAGGGGAAGACGACCTGTCGGTTGCCCTCGGCGAAGCTCTTCCACGCGGCACGGTAAGCGTCCAGAAAGCCGCGGAAGGCCCGCAGGATCTCGATCCGCCTCTGTTTGTCCCGGACTGCGACGGTCGGCTTCAATTCCGATGGAGGATCTGCCGATTGGGGACGGTCGAACGGGGACTGAGCCTCGACGCGCCGAGCGCCCATGAACGTCCTGCCGGCTGCACGCATCTTCTCGTGCACGGCTCGCTCCGCCGCCGCCACCGCCTTCTTCAGCCACGAGACGGGGTCGGGTGAGAAGTCGATCAACTGATCCGGCAACTCGAGCTTCAGCTCGGCCGTTCGCGGCACGGGGCCCCGGTCGCGGAAAAAGCCCCGGGGACGGTCGATCGACCTCGCCGGCTTCAGGAGATCGACGGGCAGGCTCCTCACCCCGGGCCAGTCGCACGCCCTTCGGGTCAGGCCCGCCTCGACCGGGTTGAGATAGACGTAGAGCATCTCCGCCGCGACGGCCTCGGCGTCGGCGAGCATCACGGCGTTGAACGAGCCCGGACCCCAGAAAGACTCCGTGCGCTCGAGGTGTCGATTGAGGCACTTGGCGACGTACTCGTCGAGCCAGTGCATGAAACGCGGCAGGTTGCCGTAAGTGTCGGTCAGGACGATGTGGTAGTGGTTGGACAGGACGCAGTAGGCGTGGATTCGCACCGAGAAACGCCGCGCCGCATGCGCCAGGCAAAACTCGAACACACGGCGCACCATCGAATCCGGACGCAGCAAGAACATGCGCAGCAAACAACGCCGCGTCACGAGATAAGTCCTGCCGGGCACGACCCAGCGAGGTCTGGACATTGACGCAACCCCAGGAGGCACCCGGGACACCCGAAT
>JAAELQ010000013.1 GCA_024226515.1 bacterium | reverse complement strand
TTCGCGTTCTTCGTCCGCGATCCGTCGGTGCGCATGGACCTGGTCTTTCCTGATGGCCGGTCGTTCGCCAACGACAACCCTTCGGGCAACCAGGAGTGGGAGCAATTCCTGGTGACCACGGACGCTACCTGCGACGCTTCGGCGGCCTGTATTCAGGGTCCGGTACCGGGAGGGCTCGATCCCGACGATCCGGTCGGTCTGCCGTGTGCCGACGCCTGCCTGGCGCCGGCATCGGCTCAGATCCCGCCGGGCGTCTACGAGGCGCGAGTCGAGGGCGTCGACATGTTCAACCTGAACGCGCTGCGCCTGCCGCAGATCCTGTGCGTCGACGAGATCGGCACGCCGTGCGTGCCGTTGCGCGACCTGCTGCTCGGCGACACGGTGTTTCTCGACGAGGACGGCAACGGCATCCAAGACGGCGGCGACGCCGGCATCCCCGGGGTTGTCGTCAAGCTGCTGGGCAACAACGGCGGCCTGGCCGGGGTGACCACGACCGACGCCAGCGGCAACTACCAGTTCGAGGTCGACTCGGGGGTCTACACCGTCCAGGTGGCGCCCGAGAACTTTGCCATGCCGGGTCCCGCCGGCGGCACGGTAGGCGACCGGGTGTGGCTGGACGTCGACGGCGGCGGTACCGACAACGGCGGTACCGAGCCCGGCCTGGCCAACATCAAGGTCAACCTGTTCGAGGAAGCGGGCGTCCTCGATATCTTCCTCGCTACCACGACCACCGATGCCAACGGCAACTACGCCTTCACCGACCTGCCCGCGGGCACCTACTACACCGACGTCGCGGACATCACGCTGCCGGACGGCCTGTCGCTGTCCGGCGGCACGGATCCGAGCGCCACCCGCACGATCCTCGGCAC
>JAAELQ010000012.1 GCA_024226515.1 bacterium | reverse complement strand
CCTGGGTCATGGTCGGGACCCTCCATTTCTTCCTGTAACCCGTGATATGTAAATGATATCACTTTGAAATCATATGTCAAGCGAGCAAAAAAAGGGGGCGGGCCCACGGCCCGCCCCTTCAGAAGGAGGTCTGGCGAGACTGGATCAAGGCGGGCAGCTGAGCTCGCGCATGTCCGTCCCATTCGTGTCGCAGTTGGCAAACGGAGCGCTGACCGGTCGCTCGAGCGGCAGCGGCAGGCCCTTGGCCCGACCGTACGACCCCTCGTCGTTCGCGTTGTAGGGCACGACGAGGTAGTAGCTGCTGCCGGCGGCGGTGTTGACGACCTCGGTCCGATCGCCGCCGTTGTCGGTGCAGTCGATGTCGTCGTGGCTGTACCAGGCGCCGATCGTACCCTCGTGGATACCGTAGTCCTCGGCGCCCACCGAGCAGCTGTCGGTCCAGTTCAGCGTGATTCGTCCGACTCCCGGTCCCTTGTCCACGTACAGGGCGTTCGGGTTGTCGCACGGGATCGACCCCGGCGGCGCCGGGAAGCACAGTGCGTTCAGGCGGCTGGTGTAGCCCTCGACCGGTGCGGCCACGGGCCACGCCGGGTCGCGGTGGTACGGCGCCGGGTCGAAGGCGCCGGCCGCCGGGTCCCACGCGACCAGATCGCCGGGCAGGTAGGTCGTACCTCCGAAGGACGGGTCGTCGAGCGGAACGTCGAACGACAGCACCAGCCGGTAGACGCCGTTGGTCCCGGTTCCACCGCGTTCGTCGGCCGCCGTCAGGTTGACGCCCCACGGGATGCCGGCGGCCGCGGAGTTGAACTCGCGACCGAGGAAGACCCACGCGTCGCACGCCGCACCGACGCGGCGAAACTCGAGCAGGTCGCCCGGCGGGAACTCGGGCCCCGCGAGGCTCAGGTCCGTCGGCGCGTCGAAGCTGAGTACCAGCGTGGCGTCGTCCGGTTGGAATACGAGCGGCCCGTCGATTCCGCTTCGGTCCTTGAGATACGCGGCGTCCACGTTGACGCCGGGAGGCACGCCCCACGGCGCGCCGCAGAAGAAGTGGGTGTAAGTGCCGATCACCGGGTCGTGAAGGATGACGTCGTTCGGCTGGAACAACGCTCCGCTGCCGAACGGGTCGTCCATCGGGGCCTCGACCGAGAATAGCCAGTGGCCGTCGTTGCGCACGTGGCAGGCATCGATCGTCGTCGGCAGCGGCGTGAACAGGTCGCCGGCGGGCGACAGGTCCAGGTCGTAGTCGGGCACGGAGGTCGTGCGGTGCCGCACCAGGTCCCACGGCAGGACCGTCGTCGACGGCAAGGGCAGGGAGACGTCCGTCGGGACGTCCACCGCCGCGTAGAAGTCGACACCGTTCGGTCCGTGCACGTTGGGCCCGCTTGCGATCGCGGGCAACGCCAGCAGCCCGGCGAGGCCGAGAAACCAGAGCAGTTGTTTTCTCATGGCTGAATCCTCACTGCTTGGTTTCGGTTAGAACAACACGCCGGAGAACAGGTTGTCCGTGTAGCTGAAGTTGAAGCCGCCGCCGTTGAGGTCGCAGTAGTCCGGGAACAGCGGGCCGCACGGCGGCGCGCCGCCGCTGGTGTTGTTGCTGATCGACGAGTTGCGGCCGACCGTGTGCTCCGTCGCGCCCAGCAAGACGTGGAAGCCGATGAGGCCGTTGCTGTTCGTCGTATTGCGCTCGAAGTGGCAGCGCTTGCCCTCGACGAGGATGCCGTTGCGCGTCGCCTCGCTGACGACGTTGTCCAGCAGGAAGCAGTTCTCGGTTCCACCGTCGACGAAGATGCCCTCGCCGGACACGCGCCGCACGACGTTGTTGTACAGCTTGCAGCTCGACTGCCGCAGCTCGATGCCGTTGCCCAGCGGGCCGAAGACGTTCTCGATCAGGTTCTTCTCCAGCAAGCAGCTCGAGTTGATGTCGAGCTGGATGCCGTAGCCGCCCGTGGATCCGTTGATCTCGTTCAGGCGGTTTCTCGAGATCTCGATCGCCTGGGCGAACTCGATGCGAATTCCCTCGCCGGTGCGGCGGATGACGTTGTCCGTGATCACGCCGGACTTGTGGATCCCGCCGCTGATCTCGATCGCCGCACCCGCGGTGCCGATGAAGGTCGAGCGCCGGATGGCGAAGCTCTCGATATCGGAGGCCAGCAGCCCCTGCTGGTTGGACTCCTTGATCTCGACGTCCTCGAGAACCAGCTTGCGAATCGGATCCGAGAGAACTCCGTGCGAGCCGCCGATCAGGTCGCCGTTGCGAATGATGACCTCGCACGTGCCGGTGCCGACGATCCGGATCACCGGGTCGCCGAAGTTGGGCAGGTTGGCCAGCGTGAAGCCGTTGAGGTCGATGTAGACCGCGTCCGCCGGCGGGTTGGGAAACGCCGGGCATTCGACGACCACGATCGGCCCGGGACCGGTCGGGTTGAGGTTGCGGGTGACCACGTAGCTTCCCGGCCCCGAGATGACCTGCGGGGTCGCGTACGGATCGGTGAACGGAATCGGCGTCGAGCCGTCGTCGGCGACGGCTGCCGTGGCGAGAACGAGCAGAACGAAAACGAACCCTAGCTTGCGCATACTGCGTCTCCCTTGTCCTTGATGTCTTTGACTCGTGGGCGGTCGAGAGCGGGCTCATCCGAGACCCCCCCTACCGGTTCACGCAAGTAGTCCCGCGACCGTGCTGGATTCACACGACGGGGGGCGATCGACGTCAGGAAACTGACGCGGCCGTCGCCGTTGCGATTGCCACTGTGAACTCCGGGGTCTCGCGAGACGGGGTAGGATGTGCGCGAAGAAAACTGCGAGTTTAAGAATTGTAAGGGGGCTCCGATGAACACGAGATGTTGAAGATCGGCGCCGCCCAGTTCGATGCGCGCAGCGGAGACTTCGACTTCAACGTCGCGGCCCACGTGCGGCTGATCGAGCGCGCCGCGGCGCGGGGTGTTTCGCTGGTGCTGTTTCCCGAACTGTCCGTTTCGGGTTACGCGAAGGACCTGCTGGACTCCTCGCCGGACGACTGCGTCGTCGATCCCGACGGCGCGCGCCTGGCCCCGATTCGCGAGGCGTGCCGCGTGCACCGCGTCGCGAGCGTCGTCGGGGCGAGCCTGCGCTCAGATTCCGGCATGACGCTGTCGTCGATCGTCGTCGACCGGCGGGGCGAGGTCTGCGCCCGCTACGACAAACAGAACCTCGACGAGAGCGAACGGGTGTGGTTCGTCGCGGGCCGCGACGGCGGCATGATCGAGATCGACGGCCGGCGGCTGGGCCTGTCGATCTGCTACGACGCGAGCTTCCCCGAGCACGCGCGCGCCGCCGCGTGCAGCGGAGCGGACGCCTACCTGATCGCGGGGGCCTTTCCCGTCGGCGCCTCGGCGCGCCGCCGGGCGATCTTCGTTCCCGCCCGCGCCATGGAGAACACGGTCTACACGGTGTTCTCCAACTACTCGGGGGCGCACGCCGGGTGGTCGTTCTGCGGCGGCAGCGCCGTGCACGGACCCGACGGCGCGGAACTCGCCACGGTCGGAACGGACGAGACCGGGCTGGCCGTAGCCGAGCTTAACGCCGAGGCGCTCGCCCGCGTCCGCGACGATCAGCGGATGCTGCGCGACCTGCCCGGCGAGACGGGGACGCCGCCGCCGATCGTCGTCGACTGATCGCCACCCCCGAACGGGACAATCAAGACACCGCCGGTCGCAGGATTCGCTCGACACGGCCCGGGTTTCGCGGTAACCCAGTTGTGCATGCGAAGACTCCTCGTGCTCTGCGGAATCGCGACCCTGTTTCTCGCCGCACCGGCCGTGGTGCTCCCGGCCGAGATCGACCCGGCGAACCGGGCGTCCTCCGTGCGTGTCGAGCTCATCGACCGCGGGCCGGATCTGAAGGCTCTTCGAGAATCGGGTATCGACATCGAGGCGGCGTTCGACGGCTGGGCGCGCGTCCACGTCACTCCCGAGGAAGCGGAGAAGCTGACGCGCATGGGGTTCACGACCTCGGCGCTGCCGGACGAGGGGTTGCTGGGCCTGGCCCGGCTGAAGGAGGAGGGCGTCGCCCGCGTGGGGACGCGCGCCTCGGTGCCGCAGCAGTACCACGACTACACGACGCTGACGCAGGATCTGCAGACCATCGCGGCGAACTACCCCGACATCACGCGCCTCTCCAGCGTGGGCCAGAGCGTCCAGGGGCGCGAGCTGTGGATGATGAAGATCTCGCGTAACCCCGACCTCGAGGAGGACGAGCCGGAGCTGGCCTACATCGCGGCGATGCACGGCGACGAGGTCGTCGGCAAGGAGCTGTGCTTCAACCTGATCAACTACCTGACGACGCGCTACGCGACCGACGCGCGCGTCGCGCAGCTCATCGACTCGACCGAGATCTGGATTCTGCCGTCGATGAACCCCGACGGCACCGAGGCCGGCACGCGAAGCAACGCCGGCGGAGTCAATCTCAACCGCAACTTCCCCGACTGGTTCTCGGACCCGGTCAACACCGGCGCCGGCCGAGCACCCGAGACGCAGGCGGTCATGGCGTGGACCGAGGCGCACAACCCTGTCCTGTCGGCCAACTTCCACGGCGGGGCGCTGGTCGCCAACTACCCGTGGGACAACAACCCAACCGGCAGCAGCGTGAACAGCCCGACGCCCGACCCGGACGACGCCGCCCTGTACTCGATCTCGCTGACCTACGCCGAGAACAATCCGCCGATGTACAACAGCCCGTCGTTCACCGACGGCGTCACCAACGGCGCCGCGTGGTACGCCATCGACGGCGGCATGCAGGACTGGAACTACGGCTGGTACGGCAGCTTCCAGGTCACGATGGAGGTCAGCAACGACAAGTGGCCGGCCGGCTCGACCCTGCCGCAGTTCTGGGAAGAGAACCTGGAGTCGATGCTGTCCTACTTCGAGCGCGCCTACGAGGGCGTGCGCGGCGTCGTGACCGACGCCGAGAGCGGAGCGCCGCTGGCGGCCGAGGTCTTCATCGACGCCGACCCGTTCGCCTCCTATACCGACCCGGATGTCGGTGACTACCACCGCATCGTGCTGCCGGGCTCGTACACGCTGACGATCTCCGCACCCGGCTACCAGACCTCCGTCTCTCCGATCGTGGTTTCGAGCGGCACCGCGGCGCGCTACGACGTCGCGCTTCAGCCGCGGCCCACCGACCTGCAGCCGGTAGCGAACAGCGTGGACGACGGGCCGTCCGGCAACGGCTGGATCGATCCCGGCGAAACGATCGACCTGGCGGTGACGTTGACGAACCTGGGACGCTCGGCAACCGCCGTCGAGGCGACGCTGGTTCCCGCCGGCTGGTTCACGGAGATTCTCACGGCCGAGGCCGACTGCCCCGACATTCCGACGGCGGGATCGGAAGAATGCAACTCTCCGGGCTTCAACGTTCGGGTGGACGACGACGTGCCCCCCGGCTACACGCCGGGCTTCGCGATCCGCTGGACCGCGGCCGAGGGCAGCGGGCTGTCTGAACCGTTCTTCCTCGAAGTCGGAGAGCCGATCTGCGGGGCGGCGGCCGCCACCGACGTCCCGCAATCGATTCTGGACCATCAGACGACGACCAGCACCGCGTTGGTATCGTCGAGCGATCAGATCGCGAACCTGAGCGTTGCCGTCGACATCACGCACACCTACATCGGCGATCTGATCGTGGAGTTGATCTCACCGGCGGGGACGCGCGTCAAGTTGCACGATCGTTCCGGTGGATCGAGCAGCAACATCGTCGGCACCTACGGAGACGACCTGACGCCGGCCGAGTCGCTCGCCACGTTCGGGGGTGAGGCGGCCTCCGGAACATGGACGCTGTCGGTCGCCGACCAGGCCGGGGGCGACCAGGGGACGCTGAACGACTGGAGCGTCGAGCTCTGCGGCACGCCCGTCGCGAGCTCCACTCCCGAGATGCGCTTCTCGGAGTTGAAGTTCGATCCGACCGGGGTCCACGTGAGCTGGTGGCCCTATCCGGGCATGACCTCGTACCGCATCTATCGCTCGACCGATCCGTCGTCGCCGGGATCGTTCCTCGACGTCACGGCCGAGGACGGCAACGACAGCGACACGGCGTTCCTGGACACGTCGACGGGAGCGCTGACGTTCTGGCTCGTCACCGGGGTCGGCGACAGCGGCGAGGGCCCGCTGGGCCACTTCGACCGGTAAAGGGAAGACGAAGCCCCCCCCCGCACCCATTGACATGAGCCGCACTTATGCGGTTGACTTGTCGCAGTACTCCGATGAGCAATCGACGGGTGCAGCATGACCTACTTGCGACGCCTGCTATCTACACTGCTGGTGCTGGCCGTTGTCGCGTCTCTGGGTTGTTCGGATTACAAGCTCAGCGCGATCGAAGACGCGCCGGAGGAAGAGCCGGACTACGACCCTGAACTGGACTATCCGACGGAGTGCTTCTCACTCACCCTAGCCCGAGACGTCAATCCGGGACTGGGCTGGCCGGATGAGACCATATGCAGTGTGGACCTCGTCGATGTGCTCGACCTCCGGCCAGGTAGCGCCATCGTCTACGCGATCGACGTGAATGGCGTCATATCGTCCCAGTTCCCCGGTGGGTATCTGGTTCGAGTGGTTGCGGCTGCACGTGACGAATTCGGCAACGGCGCCTACCCGTCGGAGTTGAACCATGCGTCCGGTGATGCCCTCGCGACCGGGGCCACCGGCATGTGGCTTGCCGAGCCCGATCCGGGCTCGATCAACAACTGCAGTCCCGATTGTGACTGGTGGGACGTGATCGTTGAGATTCAAGACCCGTTGCGACCGGAAGCGGACCTCTGCGACGACTACGTGCCCGAGGTCGAAGTCTGTTTCGCTTGGGCGTACACCAGTGCCGAGCGTGACACTACGGCGGACTCCGCATGTGTCCCCGGCTCCGGTCGTTTTCAGCTTCTTCCCTGGAACGTGATCAACAACGACGGTGACAGTTCGAGATCCGTGATCTTGAAGCCGATCCAGGTTGGCGGCACCGGGGCGATGACGGGCAGCGCGTGGATCGAGGATATCGATGTGATCGAGGCCCAGGGGCAAACTCTGCGAGTCATTCGCAGCGGGGAGACGTTTCGTTTCGCCGCCAACGACGTGCTGGTCGACCCACTGCAGGTGTCACACCCTGCCTCGGCGCCCCTCCCGCCGAACACGGTCGGCGGTGGTGCTCCGTTCGTGCTCAGCGAGATTCCGGAGACCACGAACTCACTGTTCTTGGCGGACATGACGTGGAACTGCGCCGCACCGCAACCCGAAGACGTCGTCATGCCGACGCCGGGCTACCTACTCGGCCTTTCCGAGCCGGCGTGCGCCGCGGCCTGGCCGCAGAAGCTGATCTTGCGCCCGCGACCCTTCGCGAATCCCGTGACCCTGGATGTCGAGCCGTACGGCCAGCCTCGCGATCGAGTCCGCCTGGCGTTGACCGAGAGCCCCGACGGGAAGAGCTTCCGTTTCTCCCGCGGCGACCTCGTGATCGAGGGTGTACTTGTTTCCCATAACCTGTCGGGGGCCACGATTCGATTGGACAAGGTCGATTTCCTGGGCCAGCCGCTCTGCACGCCCGACGTGTTCGACCTCGTTCTCCAGCCGTGTGCCGTCGCGCCAGCGGAACGCATCCGACTTTTTTTTCCACAGAAGAATGTCCTGCGCTGGTCCCGCGCCGGCTGCGCACAGACTTTCAACGTCTACAGCGCGACGGTTGAGCGACTTGTTGACGAGGACGCAGACGGATTGGCCGACGATTATGGGTCGTGTCTTCATTCGCAGTTGACCACGAACGAAATCGGCGTACCGGTCGCCCCGTCGCCCGGCCTGGTGCGAACCTTCCTGGTTACCGGGAAGAGCCCGGTCGGCGAGGGGAGCCTCGGATTCAGCGGCACATCACTCGAGCGCCCCAACGTCTCGCCCTGCCCGTAGCTCGAGCAGGCCCCGGTCGACGGCGAGAGCACCGACAGCGCGGCCGAGGTGGTCGTACCAGCCTCGTTCCCTTGCGCAGGAAACCGGCGCGATCCATCGACTTCGATCATGGTTCACAGGTCATGCGGCCGGAGCGGCTTCAGCTTCTCGAGCAGCCGCGGTAGATCCCCGTCGATCGTGTTCCAGATGACCCCGATGTCCACGTCGAAGTAGCCATGAACGAGGCGGTTTCGCGTCGCGATCAACGCGTCCCACGGGATCTGCGAATGCTGTTTCCGGAACGGCTCCGAGATCCTGGACGCCGCCTCGCCGATCATCTCGAACTCCTTGATCAGCGACAGCGTCAACATGCGGCTGCGAGTCAGGTCGTCGCGGCTCTTTCCCGAGACGAACGACAGGGCTTCCTCGATCGCACCGCAGATATGGAGCACGCGGATTCGGTCGCGCGACGGGCCACCGCTAGGCGGCATACAGGATCTCGGCCTGTCGCAAGAGTTCGTCTCGGAAGTGGCGACTCAACTCGTCGGGCGTGCGGAGGTCCACCGTGCGACCTGCAAAGATCGCGCTCAGTTCTCCGGCCATCTCGGCGATCTCGAACAGGCCGGCCGCATGGTCGCTCTCGAATTCGACGAGGATGTCCACGTCGCTGGTGTCATCGAACTCGGCCGTCAACGCAGAGCCGAACAGCGACAGCTTGCGCACGTGGTGGCACTGGCAGAACTCCGCGAGCTGCTGCTGGGGCAGGGGCAGCCGCGGGTGGACGCGGCTCGGTTCGCGGCCAGCGGCCGGGCCGCGCTGTTCGTCATGAATCAGTCGCTCGAGCACACGACTCCTGCTGAGCCCGGCTTCTTGAGCCCGCCGCTCGAGCCACTCCAGATCATCCGGACTCAACGTGAAGCTAACCCGCCGTCGCCGGAAAGCCCCCAACCGAGGTCTCCCTCGTCGTTTCCGATCCGATCTCATATTTATATCGTACAAATAATAAACAATTAGTCAATACTTTATTCCCAACCTGGGTCGGGGGTTGGGGGGAGGCTGGTGAGGGCGCGGGCCGTGGCTGTTTCTTCGGCGAAGTAAGTTGGAGCGTAGCCGGTGTAAGTGCGCTTCCCTTCGTGGGTTTCGAAGGTCAGCATGGTGTGGTCGGCTCCGGGAAAGATGATCCAGCGGACGGGCTTGCCCGCTCGTTGCAGTTGCTCGAGGTGCGGCAGCGTCAGCTCGGGCGGGGCGCTGTCGTCTTTCTCTGCGATCAGCCACACCGAGGGGACGTCGAGCTGCTCGAGCACCGCGACGCCGTCGTGATACCACGGCATACCGACGGGCGCGCTCTTACGCCCGAGCCAGCGCACGACCCAGCGCGGGTAGCGCACCATCTTCCCGACCACCGTTCCGGAGAGCTTATCGAACCAGGGTTCGCGCTTGTACTTCTTCTTCAACCGCTCGAACTCGTCCCAGCCGTCCTCGAAGTCGGCGGCGACGACGCGCACCGCGGCGTCGGTCAGCTCGTCCAGCTGATCGAGCGCCCGGCCCGAGACGCCACGCGCGGCCAGGACGTTACGGGTCTCGACGCGCGCCTCGTCGGCGGGCGAGCCGATCAGGCCGTAGTTGACGATGACGAACGCGACGTCGTCCGTCAGCGTCGCGGCCAGCGGAGCGACCCAGCTGCCCTGGCTGTAGCCGGCGAGTCCGATCCGGGTCGCATCGATCTCGGTGTGGGTCTTCAGCCGCCCCACCGCCGCCGCCGCGTCGCGCGCGAGCTGGTCGAAGTCGAACGTGTAGCTCCCATCGGAGCGGCCCGTGCCGCGCTTGTCGTACGTCAGCGCGGCGATCCCGTGTGCGGCGAAGAAGTCCCCGTTGAAGTAGAAGTCCGTCGCCGCGTCGCTGCCCGATCCGTGCACCAGCACGATCGCCGGGCAGGGCCCGGGGGTGTCGGGCAGGCTCAGGCGGCCGGCCAGCGAGACACCGTCGCTCTCGAACGACAACCACTCTTCGCGCACGACGCGCCGGGCGATTCGGGCCGCGCCGTTCGCCGGCGTCCAGCTCAACCTGCTCGAGCGCCCGTCCGCATCCGGCTCGAACTCGACCGTCAGCTCGACCGGCTTCTTCCCGGAGAAGCCCGGCCCCGCGACGTAGCGCGCCGGTCCGGCCGGGTGCAATCTCCGGCTCTCCCCCGACTCGAAGGCGCGGCTGCGCAGCGTGTCGTCCACGCTGGCGCGCACGCTGAGCACCGAGCCGTCCTCGAAGCGGTACACACCTTGAACGTCGAGCGAGCTCTTCGCCGCGCAGCCTCCGGCGACGAGCGACAGCAGGACGAGAACGGAAACGAGACGCGGCAGTCGATTCATGGCACCCCCGATACGCGGTGTAGTCCGCTAGGCATAGCTCGAGAACGGGGGGCGTTCCTGGGAAGTTTCGCAGGAAGTGACGAGCCGGTTCGTCCGTGGGGCGGGCCGGTCTAGCCCGCGATGTCCTTCAATGCGGCGCGGTAGGTGCGACTGACCTTCAACGTCTGCCCGCCCTGCAGGACCAGCGTGGCCTCGCCGTGCGTCCGGCGACGCAGCTCGACGACGCGGTCGAGGTTGACGATCGCCGAGCGATGCACCCGCGCGAAGCGTAGCGAGCCGAGCTCGTCGGCCAGGGAGGCGAGGGTCCGGCGGATCAGCGGAGCTCGCCCCTCCAGATGCAGCCGAGCGTAGTTGCCGCAGCTCTCGATCCAGAGGACATCCGAGGCCGGAATCTGCTCCACGCGCCCGACGGATCGGACGACGAGCACCGGCGAGTCGGCGTCGCGGGCCGGCGCGGCCTCGCGCTGGGAACGGTAGGCGCGCGCGGCCAGTCCGGCCAGCACGATCGCTCCGTAGAGCAGCGCCGCCGTCAGGAAGAACCGGTCGAGCTTCTCGAGGTACTCCACGCGGATCGCGGCAAGCCGGCCGCCGATCGCTCGACCGTCGAGGTAGGTCCAGTGGAACAGCGTCAGATACATCAAGAAGATAGCGGAGACGAGCGCGGCGGAAATCGTATGCAGCGCCGCGTGCCACCAGCGCGCGGGCCCCCGGACCGGAAAGCGGCGCTCGGCCCACAGCGCGAACGCGGCGATAGGGAGCCATGGCGACCAGGCCAGGCAGTTGGCCCACAACACGGCGAGCCACGGCGTCGGGAAGCCGTAGGCGACTTCTCGCAGCCAGATCTGCAGCGTCGAGACGGCGACCGCGACGGCCCAGATGCCGAAAAGGGGCAAAAAGCGCCGAAAATCGACCCTCCGCTCCAGCGTCTGGTTCATCCCGATCCCTTCCCTTGGCGAGAATCCGGCTCGATCGCTATATTCGCCCTGATCACCGCCTCTACGGGCCCCGGCTCGCGGGCCATTTTAAGTCGAAAGACCAGAGAGAGAAAATCATGCACGCGTCTACCAATCTGCACTTGATTCACGGCGGCCACAAAGGCGCCGAGGCGGCCTTCGGCGAGGTCGCCGAGAAGTTCGGCGTTACCGAGACGACGCTGTCGTTCGAGGGCCACGTCATGGAGCGCGCGGTCAACGTCGAGAACCTCGACGACGACGCGCTGGACAAGGGCCGCGTCAGCATGGACTTCGTGTTTCAGGCGATGGGCCGTCGCTTCGTCAGTGGCCATGGCGTACGTCGCGTGCTGCACTCGATGTTTCACCTCGTTACGCGCAGCCACGATCTCTACGCCGTCGGCGTGATCCAGGAGAACGGCACGGTCAAGGGCGGCACCGGTTGGGGTGTCGAGCTGGCCAAGCTGTTCAACCGCAAGGCCCACGTCTTCGATCAGGAGCGCGGCTCCTGGTTCATCTGGGACCACGACGAGTGGAAGCAGGAAGATCCGACGCTGCCCTCCGGCGGAAAGTTCTCCGCGACCGGAACGCGCCACCTGAACGAAACCGGACGCGCGGCGATCGAGGATCTGTTCCAGCGCTCGCTGGGGCAGCCCGTCAAGACCACCGCCAGCGAAAGCGTGTAATAACGATGAATACCGAAGTCAGCTTTGCCTCGCTCGATCTCGCCCCCGCCGTGCAGCGCGCCATTGAAGAGGTCGGCTACGAACAGCCGTCGCCGATCCAGGCGCGCAGCGTCCCGCACCTGCTGGCCGGACGCGACCTGCTGGGCGTGGCCCAGACCGGAACGGGCAAGACTGCCGCCTTTGCCTGGCCGACACTGTCTCGCATCGATCTCGACAAGACCAAGCCTCAGGTCCTGATCCTGACCCCGACGCGCGAGCTGGCGATCCAGGTCTCCGAGGCCTACCAGCGCTACGCCGGTAAGCTGAGCGGTTTCCGCATCGTGCCGATCTACGGCGGCCAGGAGTATGGCGGCCAGCTGCGCCAGCTGCGCCGCGGCGTGCACGTCGTCGTCGGTACGCCGGGACGCGTGATGGATCACATCCGCCGCGGCAGCCTGGTGCTGGATCAGCTTCAGACGCTGGTGCTGGACGAGGCGGACGAGATGTTGCGCATGGGTTTCCTCGACGACGTCGAGTGGATCCTGCAGCACGTGCCCGAGCAACGTCAGACGGCACTGTTCTCCGCGACGATGCCGCCGCCGATCCGCAAGGTCGCCGAGACGTATCTCACCGACCCGAGCGAGGTGCGCATCAAGGCCGAGACCGCCACGGTCGAGCACACCGAGCAACGCGTGTGCCTCGTGCGTCCGGTCGACAAGCTCGAGGCGCTGACGCGGATTCTCGAAACGGAAAACTTCGACGGCATGCTGATCTTCGTGCGCACGAAGAACGCCACCGTCGAGCTGGCCGAACGTATCGAAGCACGCGGGTTCACCTGCGACGCGCTCAACGGCGACATGAACCAGTCCGCCCGCGAGCGCACGGTCGGCCGCTTCAGGTCGGGCTCGCTCGACATCCTGATCGCCACCGATGTCGCCGCGCGCGGCATCGACGTGCCGCGCATCAGCCACGTCGTCAACTTCGACATCCCGTACGACACCGAGGCCTACATCCACCGCATCGGCCGCACGGGCCGCGCGGGCCGCACCGGCAAGGCGATCACATTCGTCTCGCTACGCGAGCAGCGACTGCTGCGCGCGATCGAGCGAGCGACCCGCTCGCCGATCGAGCAGCTCGAGGTGCCCGGCCACAAGCAGCTGGCCAAGCACCGCATCGAGGCCTTCAAGCAGCAGATGCAGGAGATCCTCTCCGGCGATCAGGAGCTGGACTTCTTCCGTAAGTTGATCTGCGACTTCGCCGACGAGAGCGGCTGCTCGACCGAGGACGCCGCCGCGGCGCTGGCGTTCCTGCAACAGCGCAAGCGCCCGCTGCAGCCGCCGCCGGACAAGAAAAAGATGAAGCCGCAGAAGCCGGCGAAGCCGGTCAAGGCCGACAAGGCGCTGCCGCGCACGCCCGACTCCGAGCTCGAGCGCTACCGCATCCAGGTCGGCCGCGAGCACGGCGCGACGCCGGGCCACATCGTCGGCGCCATCGCCAACGAGGCCGGACTGGCCAGCCGCCACATCGGACGCATCCAGCTCTACGACCGCTACAGCACCGTCGACCTGCCGCACGGCATGCCGAGCCAGGTCCTGCGCCACCTGAAGCGGGTGCGCATCTGCCAGCTGCCGATGGCGATTCGCCGCGATGACGGCCGTCCGTCGGAGGCCCGGCCGGGCGGTCGACCGCGTCGCGACAAGCCGCGGCACGACAAGCCGCAGCACGACAAGCCGCAGCACTTCGCCAAGGAGGCGGCGCAGGCGCGCTAGCTGTTGCCCAGCACGCGCCAGCCCTCGGAGCCGAACGTACGCTCCAGCTCCGCGCCATTCACCGAGTACCAGTAGCGCCACTCTCCGGGATCGTCCGGTAGCGACTTCGCCGTGATCTCGCGCAGCGCCTGGTAGACCCAGCGCAGCGGTTGCTCTTCGAGGTTCGGATTCTCGGCGAGCTCGATCAAGCCGGGGACGGCCTTCAGCCGTTGTCCGCGCGTCAGCATGCCCGACTTCGCGAGGCTGCAACCGGCTCGCTCGCGAACCGCCATCGACGGATCGGTCGCCAGCACCCGGAGAAACTCGGCAATCGTCTCATCGGTGCCGATGTGCGCCAGTCCCTCGACCGCCCACAGCCGCACCTGTTCGGCCGGGTCGAACGTGTATTCGACGAGCCAGGCGTGGATCGTGTCGGTCAGAATGCCGCGGTTGGCCAGCATGCCCAGCGTCCATGCGGCCCAGGGGCGCATCGACTCGTCCGCGTCCGCGCGGCGCATCAGCTCGCGCGCGGTCTCCTCGTTCTTCTGCACGTCGTTGACCGCGAGGTCGATCTCCATCGCCGCGGCTCGCACGCGCAGGTCGCTCGAGTACAGCGCGATCTTGGTCAGCTGCTCCCACTCCGGCGTGCGCTGCAACTGACCGCGCCAGCGATCGACGGACTGCGCGATCAGGTCGGTCGCGCCCTCCTCGTAGTTGATCGCCGACGACAGCAGGAACTCGGCCTGCGCCTGGGCGGGTTGCTCCTTGACCCACTCGATGTTGTGCTCGGAGAGTCTCGGATGTCCCGCGGCGACCGGAGCGCCCGAGACCTCGAGCCGATGACCGCTCAGCGCGTTCAACACGGCCTGCAGATGTTCGCTACGCACGGCGAAGGACAGCAACGTGCCGGCGACGACGAAGAGCGCGATCCGCACACCGCGTGACCGCGTCTGCTTCCTGGCGGCCTCGGCGGCCGGGGTTCCGTCGATCGGTGGGTGTTCCATGAAGAGAACATAGGGTCGACGAAACGCGTTGTCGGGTCGTCCCGGTCGGATCCGACTCCCGCCGCCAGGGTTTTTGTGGATCCCGGCGTTCCACAACGGCCGTTCGGCCTCTCCCCCCGCGCAGTAGACTGTAATCTCAACCGCTTCGCTCGAAGCGGTCGTTCGAAACATCGCCCGTATCGCTTCGCGGAGGATTCATGGCCATCCACGAACCGCACAAGATCAAGACCGTCCGGTTGGTCGATTTCCCGACCCTCGACGAGCGCAAGAAGCACCTCGCCGAGGCCCACTTCAACGTCTTCAACCTGACCCCGTCGCAAGTCGCCTTCGACATGTGTTCGCTGGGCACGGGTGCGCTGAGCCAGGAGCAGCTCGCCGGCCAGTTCATCGGCGATGAGGCCTACGCCGGTTCGCGCAACTTCGAGGAGTTGGAGGCGGCGGTCCACGAGGTGCTGGGGCACAGCTACGTCTGCCCGACGCACAACAACTTGGGCTCGGTCAAGCTGGTGATCTCGACGATGGTCCCCGCCGGCTCGGTCCTGCCCAGCAACGCGCGCACCAAGCTGGACGTCCTCAACCCACTGGGCATCCGTTACCCCGACCTGCGGGACCACGACGAGACCGTCTTCTCGGGCAACATGGACCTCGGCAAGCTGGAGGAGCTGCTGCGCGACGGCGAGGTGGCGATGGTCGGTCTCCAGGCCTTCGCCGACGGCCAGCATCCGTTCAGCCTGAAGAACCTCCGTGCGGTACGACTCCTCGCCGACAACCACGGCAAGCGTTTGATCCTGGACGGCTCCCGGATCATCGAGAACGCGTCGCACATCCAGCAGCACGAGCCGGGGCAGGCCGACCGCTCGATTGCCGAGCTCGTGAAGCAGATCGCCAAGACCTCGCACATCTTCCAGATCGACGGCGCGCAGGATCCGAAGTGCAATGCCGGCGGCATCCTGACCACCGACAATCCGGACGACCACGAGAAGTTCCGCAACGAGGTGGTCGTGTTCGAGGGGCTCCACACCTACGGCGGGATGGCAGGGCGCACGATGGAGGTCCTCGCGCGCGGGTTGCGCGAGATGTGCGATGAGGCCGAGGTGCGCTGGGTCATGCACCAGACCGAGCGTTTCACGGGGCGATTGTGCGACGCGGGCGTTCCCCTCGAGCGTGGATGCGACGGCGCCTACCTCGAGGCCGGCGGGTTCCTCTCGCACCTCGACGCCAACGTGCAGGACACGCTCTCGGCTGCGCTGTATCTGATGTCCGGCGTACGCGCCGTGGCCGGCGGCCTGGTCGGCCGCGATCGCCTGCTTCCGGTGCAGATCCCGCGCCTGGCGATGATGAACGAGCAGCTCGACCAGGTGGCCGACGCGATCATCAGCCTCTTCGCGCAGCGGCGCGAAGTGACCGCCGTGCAGGCCTCGAAGGAGGGTCGGTGGCGCGACCAGATGGAGTACCACTGGGTCTATCCCGATCTCGCGCCGTACGAGTTCGACACCTTCCCCAACGAGATCCACACGATCGAGCGCGTGGCGGAGCTGACGCGCGGCGAACGCGAGAAGGCGATCCGCGCGGCCGGCTACAACACATTCCTGCTGCGGTCGGCCGACGTGACGATCGACCTGCTGACCGACTCCGGCACCTCGGCGATGAGCTCCGACCAGTGGTCCGACTACGAGCGGGCGCGCGCCAGCGCGACGAGCAGCGACGAGCACGAGCGCCTGACCCGCGTGCTGCGCGAGATCACCGGCTACGAGCACATCCTGCCGACGCACCAGGGACGTGCCGCAGAGCACATCCTGAGCCAGATCTGCATCGAAAAGGGGCAACTCGTCCCGGGCAACATGTACTTCACCACGACGAAGCTGCATCAGGAGCTGGCCGGAGGGATCTTCGTCGACGTCATCGTCGACGAGGCGCACGACCCGCAGTCCGACTACCCCTGGAAGGGGAACATCGATCTGGACAAGCTGCGCGGGCTGGTCGACGAGCACGGCCCCGCGAAGCTGGCCTACATCTCCTTCGAGCACTCCGTGAACATGGCCGGCGGCCAGCCGGTCAGCATGGACAACATGAAGGAGGTCTACGAGTTCTGCAGCGGCAAGGGAATTCCCGTCTTCTTCGACGCCACGCGCTTCGTCGAGAACGCCTACTTGATCCAGAGTCGCGACGAGCGGTATCGGGAGACCTCGATCCGCGATATCGTCCGGGAGATGATGCTCTACGGCGACGGCTGCACCGTCAGCGGCAAGAAGGACTTCCTGATCAACATCGGCGGCGTCCTGTGTTTCCGCGAGGACGGCGAGCTGGCGAGCAAGGCGCGCGACATGCTCCGCGTCTACGAGGGCAACGTCACCGACGGCGGCCTGGCCACCGCCGACCTGGCGGCGATCGCCCGCGGCATCGAGGAGATGGTCGACGACCGCTACATCCGCTCACGGGTAAGGCAGACGCAGTACCTGGGAAAACTGCTGCTCGAGGCCGGGGTGCCGATCGTCACGCCGCCGGGCAGCCACGCGATCTTCCTCGATGCCCGGCGTTTCCTGTCGCACCTCGACCAGGACGAGTTCCCGGCGCAACGACTTGCAGCGGAGATCTACGTCGAGACCGGCGTGCGCTCGATGGAGCGTGGCAACGTCTCCAAGGGACGCGATCCCGAGACGGGCGAGAACTACCGGCCGGCGCTCGAGCTGGTGCGCCTGACGATCCCGCGCCGCGTCTACACCAACGACCACATGCGGGCCGTGGCCGAGGGGATCGCCCGCGTGCACTCCCGCCGGGATATGATCAAGGGGCTCCGCTTCGTCTACGAGCCCGACAAGCTGCGCTTCTTCCAGGGCCGTTTCGAATCGCTGTAACGCGGCTCGGCACCGCCAGCAGGAGACGCTTCCATGGCCGACGTGACACCGCTGCTTGCGCCGAGATCGATCGCCGTGGTCGGGGCTTCGCCGCGGAGGGGAAGCTTCGGCCACAACCTCTACACCAATCTTCGGGATTCGGGATTCCGCGGGGTGCTCTACCCGGTCAATCCGAATCGCAAGCAGATCGAGACCGTACCGACGGTGCCCGACCTGTCGAAACTGCCGGAGCCGGTGGACCTGGCGGTCCTGCTGGTGCCGGCGCCGCTGGTGCCGGAGGTTGCGCGCCAGGGAGTTGAGGCGGGCACGGTGCGCTCGCTGCTGGTGCTGTCCGGTGGCTTCCGGGAGTCCGGGCCGCAGGGCGCGGGCTACGAGGACGCGTTGCGCGCGGTCGCGCAGGAGGGCGGCGTGCCGCTCGTCGGACCCAACTGCGTCGGCATCACCAACTGCGATCCCGAAGTCAGCATGCACGCCATGTTCGCCGACCGGCCGATGCCCCAGCACGGTCGCGTGGCGTTCATCAGCCAGTCAGGCGCGCTCTGCCTGTCGATTCTCGATTCCGCCCGCAGCCGCGGGATCGGATTCTCCAAGTTCATGAGCATCGGGAACAAGGCCGATGTGAACGAGCTCGATCTGCTCGACTATCTCGGATCCGACCCGGAGACCGGCGTGATCCTGATGTACATCGAGGAATTGAGCTTCGGCAAACCGTTCATCGATGTCGCCCGGAAGATCACTCTCGAGCGCCGCAAGCCGATCTTCGCGCTGAAGAGCGGCCGCTCGCCGCAGGGTGCGAGGGCAGCACGCAGCCACACCGGCAGCCTGGCGGGTTCCGATGCCGCCTACGACGCCATCCTGGCCCAGTGCGGCATCCATCGCGTCGAGACGATCAACCAGCTGTTCGACTACGCCACCGGTTTCGAGCTGCAGCCGCTGCTGCGCGGCCCGCGGATCGCCGTGGTCACGAACTCCGGGGGGCCCGGGATCATCGCCACCGACGCCCTCGTCAAGTCCGGCCTGCAGATCGCGGAGTTCGGCGAGGAGACGCGGGAGTGTCTGCGCGACTTTCTCCCGCCCCACGCGTCGGCGCAGAACCCCTGCGATCTCACCGGCGACGCCGACGAGGACGACTTCCGGCGAACCCTCGAGGCGGTGCTCGAGGACGAGAACGTGGACGGCGCGATCGTGATCCTGACACCGGTCGGCCCGGGAGCCGACTCGAAGATCGCCGAGGCCACGGTTCCGGTCGCACGCGCTTCGGACAAGACGACGTTCTTCTGCTTCCTCGGTGTCAGTGACTTCACCGCCGGGGTCGAAGTGCTGCGTCGCGAGAGCCTCCCGCACTATCCGTTCCCCGAGAACGCGGTGCGCGCCCTGGCGCACATGCCGCATTACCGAGAGCTCATCGAGATCACCGAGGGCAAGGAAGTCCCGACCTTCGACGTGGACGACGACGCAGTCGCCCGTGTCATCGGTTCACACCTCGAGGCGAGCGGGGACCGGTTGCTCAGTCAGTACGAGACCCATGAGATCTTCGAAATCTATGGCCTGCCGGTTCTGCAGAACCGTCTCGCCCGCGATGCCGGCGAGGCTTCGCGGCTGTACGACGAGATCGGCGCGCCGGTTGCGATGAAAGTCATGAGCGGCGACGTGGTCCACAAGTCCGACGTGGGCGGAGTGATCCTCGATGTCGACTCCGCCTCCGGGGCGGCCGCGGCCTTCGAGCGGATCACCGAGCAGGTGAACGGACATGTGCCGGAGGCGCGAATCGACGGCGTGCTGCTCGAACAGATGGCCGGCGACGGCGTCGAGGTGATCATCGGCGGCAGCCGCGACGAGAAGTTCGGGCCGCTGATCATGTTCGGCCTCGGCGGCCGGATGGTCGAGGTCTGGAAGGACGTGACCTTCCGGCTGGCGCCGATGTGGCGTGTCTCGGCCGCGCGCATGATCCGCCAGATCCGCGGCTACCGTCTGCTGGAAGGAGTGCGAGGCGCGCCACCGTCGGATATCGACGCGGCCCGGGACTGCATCTTGCGCCTGGCTCAACTGATGCACCGGCACCCGGAGATCCAGGAGTTCGACATCAACCCGCTGATCCTCTATCCCCGCGGCCGCGGTGCCGCAGTGGCCGACGGCCGGATGGCCATCGCTCGCGTTTGAAGCGTTCGCAAGGAGCGAGTGCCCGGCGCTTCGGATGAGACGCAAGATATTCATCGCCGTCGTCGCGGTGCCGATTCTCCTCGCGCTGGTCGGAGTGGCCTATCTGAGGTTCGGTGATCTCGGATGGATCCGGGAGCCACTCGAGCGCAGGGTGAGCGCGGAGTTGGATCGTCGGCTGACGATTGCCGGTCGGTTCGACCTGAGTCTCTTACCGTCCCCGCGCCTCGTGGCCGAGGACATCACGCTGGCCAACCCGGACTGGAGCGACGAGCCGGCGATGGTGCACGTCGATCGCCTCGAGCTGGCGCTCAGCCCGGGCTCGCTGCTGGGTCGCCGCCCGACCGTCGTGAGCTACCTGCGGCTCGAGGGCGCCGACGTGCGACTCGAGCGCGCCGCCGACGATCGCGCGAACTGGGATTTCGAGCTCGGGGGCGCGCCGAGTCCCGGGACCGAAGCCGAGGAGCGACTCGTTCGCTTCGAGCGCGTCGAGCTCGCCGAGATCGAGCTGCTCTATCGCGATCGCGGCCGGCAAGCGCCCTTGCGATTCGGCGTGGATCGCCTGGACACGGACCTGGTCGAGGGACAGATGTTCGCGCTGCAGCTCGACGGAAGCATCGACCGCTTCCCCGTCGACCTGACCGGCCGCATCACCTCCATTGCGGAGCTGCTTGCGGGCGAGCCGCTGCGTTACGATCTGCGCGGCCACGTAGGACGAGTCGAGATCGTCTCCGACGGCGAGTTCGCGGACATCGCCGCGCTCGACGGGCCCGATCTCACGCTGCGAGTCCGGGGGCCGGACCTCGAGACCTGGACCGATCTGTTCGGCCTGCCCTCGCTCGGCAGCGGATCGTTCGAGCTGGGCGGGCGCGCCGCACCATCGTCGGACGGCGTCGAGCTGGTGCTGGACGCGGACCTCGTCGACGTGCAGGCGGAGGCGCACGGCAACGCGGACTCGCTGTTCGATCCTCGGGACGTCCATCTCGACGTGACGGTCTCGGGCACGGACCTCGACGCGGCCGGCAAGCTGTTCGACTGGAAGGGCCTACCGTCGGGCGAGTTCGAGGCATCCGCCGAACTGTCGAGCCGGAATGGGAACGTCACGCTGAACCGGTTGCGCGCGCGGGTCGGCGAGCACGTCGCCTCGGTCGAGGGCGTGATTCGCACCTCGAAGGAGCTGGTGGATCGAGATCTGCGATTCGAGGTCGCAGGCCCGGACCTCTCCGCCTTCTCCGGAATGGCCGGGGCCGACCTGGTGGATCGCAGCTACGAGCTCGAGGGCCACCTCGCGCGAGTGCCCGCGGGCATCGCGATCGAGAG
Source organism: bacterium (assembly GCA_024226515.1). Lineage (GTDB taxonomy): Bacteria > Acidobacteriota > Polarisedimenticolia > Polarisedimenticolales > Polarisedimenticolaceae > JAAELQ01. The sequence continues at coordinate 6,993 of JAAELQ010000012.1, read as the reverse complement.
CCTCGTCGGTCGGATCGGTGAAGTCGAGCTCGAGCTGAGCGGTACGGTCGACGAGGTCTCTCGCCTGGCCGCAGCGGACGTCCGCGTGCATGCCGCCGGCCCCGACCTCTCGGCGATCCGGGCACTCTCGGATCTGACGCTACCCCCCGGTCCGTTCGCCCTCGACGGGTCGATCAAGAGAACCGGCGAGGTCATCGCGATCGACCGGCTCGACGGTCGCGCCGGCGACACGACCGTCTCCTTCGAGGGCATCCTGAATCTCGCGGAGGACTTCGTCGGAACGGATCTGCGCCTGCGTGCAGCCGGACGGGACCCTACGTGGATCACTCCGGAGACGGGTTTCGACGAGTTGCCCGTCGAACCCTACGCGTTCGACGGCACGCTGCGTTTCGCCGACGACGGTCCCGAGCTCGACACGATCCGGGGCAGCTACGGAGACGTCGACTTCGAGTTGCACGGTGAGCTGACCGATCTGCTGTTCCGCATCTCCGGCCCCGACGTCTCGTGGCTCTCCACGTTCGGCGCGCCCGAGCGGTTGCCGTCCGAGCGCTTCGAAATCGCGGGTCGTGTTCGCGCGTCGGACATCGGGTACGAGCTGGAGAAGATCGAGGCTACGCTCGGCGACACGGCGGTCGAGCTCGAAGGGCGACTCGGGAAGCTCCCCGGACTCGAGGGCACCGACGTCGAGTTGAAGGTGTCGGGGCCGCGGCTGTCCGCGCTCTCGGCCTACGCCGACTTGCCGCCGCTCCCCGCGGAGAACTTCGCCGCCTCCGGGCGTCTGTCCATCGAGCCGGCGTCGTATGAGCTGCAGGGAGTCTCCGGGCAGCTCGGCAAGCACCGCTTCACCGTGGCCGGCACGGTCTCTCCCGACAGGGGCCTCGCGGGTACCACGCTGGAGCTGGAACTCTCCGGACCCGATCTGGCGGACGCGGGTCGCCTCGTAGCCGAGTTCGGCGTTCGAGACGTCCCGCAATTCCGCAATGTGAGGTACTCGGTCGCCGGAAACGTGAGTGTCGATGAGTCGGGGTACGAGCTGCAGGACGCGGTCGCCCGGGTCGTCGACGCCGAGGCCCGAGTCTCCGGACGACTGGGCACGCTACCCGAGGGCCACGGGACGGACCTGGTCTTCGAGGCGCGGGGGGAAGACGCTTCCGTGCTCGCGACGATCGGCACGTATCTACCGCAATCCGCTTTCCGCGTTCACGGTCGCGTCGAACGCGATCGTTTCGGCGCGCGCTTCCACGATGTCGTGCTCGCCTTCGGCGACGACCTGATCGAGATCGACGGCACCCTCGGCGAGCCGCCGAGGCTCGAAGGCACGAACCTCGACCTGCGGGCGTCGGGTTCCGATCTCTCGCTGGTCTCGGGAATCGTGGACCTCCCCCCGTTGCCCGCTGAGCCGTTCGAGCTGTCGGCCCATTTCGAGGGCAGCCCGCAACAGTTCAGCATGCGGGATTTCCACGCGCGACTCGGTCGTAGCGATCTGGCAGGGGAGCTGCGCATCGACCTGCGGGGTAGTAAACCCGACGTCGCGGGTGAGTTCATCTCGGAGCACTTCGATTTCCGCCAGTTGCTCGCGGGCGAGACGGAGGAGGAGCCGGCGGAGCCGGAAGCGAAGGGCGAGTTCGTCCTTGCCGACGAGCCGCTCGGGCTCGAGTTTCTCGAGGAGTTCAACGCCGACGTTCGCTGGACGGCAGGCGAAACCGTCGACGCGCATGCCGCGCTCGGGAACGTCGTGCTGGAGGCTCACCTGCTGGACGGCAGTCTCACGCTCGACCCGGTGACCGCTGAAGGGTACGGCGGGACGTACTCCGGCGCCCTCACGCTCGAACGGATCGAGCAGGGTTACCGGGTGCACGCCACCGGTGAAGCGAAGCAGATGCGCCTCAGCGTGTTCGACTACAGCGGCGATCCGAACGAGATCGCGCCGGTCGACGCGGAGTGGGAGCTCTCGGGCCGGGGCCGGTCGCTGCACGAAATCGCGAGCTCGGCCGACGGTCGTCTGTTGTACGTGCAGGGTTCGGGGAGACTCGACAACTCCGTACTCACCTCGATCACCGCCGACCCGCTGTCGAAGATGTACGTCACACTCAACCCGTTCACGAAAGCCGATCCGTACACCCAGCTGGAGTGCAGCGTCGCCCTGATTGAGATGAGCGACGGCGTGGCCAGGATCGGACCGATGGCGATGCGCACCGACAAGATGGTGATGCTCGGCAAGGGGCAGATCGACTTCACGACGGAGAAACTGAAACTGGACTGGGCCACGAAGCCCCGCAAGGGAGTCGGACTGAGCGCCAGCGCGATCACGAACTCGTGGATCAAACTGGGCGGCACGCTCTCGAATCCCGAGATGAAAGCCAGCCCGCTGAAGGGGGCCCGCGACGCGGGGGCGACGGTGATGACCGGGGGCTTCTTCCTGCTGTACAAGGGGCTGTTCCAGCGGGTCACCGCCGAGCGGAGGGTGTGCCGGATTGCCCTGAAGAACATCGAGAAGAAACAGAAGAAGGCGGCGAAGCAAGCGGGCCAATGATCCGCCCGAGCAGGCGCCCCGGCTCCCTCTGCTTGACGTGGCCGAACGGCATCTTATAGTAATGGAGACACGTTGGGTCCGGGGGCGAACTGGATTCGACGGGAAGGCAGAGGCGGAAGTAGCACGTCGAGGTCACTCCTCGTTAATCAGTGAAACACAATAGTCGGCACTAACGACTACGCTCTCGCGGCTTAATTGACCGTGACGTCTCCCAGATAGCCTCTCCCGAGGCGCTCTGACGAGGCGACGCAAATTCGGGATAGTCCGGTCGTGACGCCCCTAGGGGCCGGGCGAAAATTAGGGGCTGGCGTCGCATCCATTTGCCGTTCAGCGGTTGCGAGGCGAGATAAAAAAACGAGCGCGCTAAACGTGTAGAAGCTTTCGTACGAACCTTTTCGGACGCGGGTTCGATTCCCGCCGCCTCCACCATTCGACTCGCGCGTGCGGCGCTCGCTCATGGCAGGCCAGTTGATCGCGGGTCGAAGGGCTCTTTGTTTCAGGTCCCAGCGGGTAAGAGGAACAAGCGCCCGTTTTCGAAACTCACGGAGTACGGGCCCGGCGTCAAGGTCCGATAACATGCCCTTACGTGAACCCCGTGACTTCACCGCGAGGCTGAAATCGGCCCGCGGCGCCTCAGGGGGACGAGGATCGTGGCCGGTCGTCAAAGGCAGTTCGACACCGAGGTCACGCTCGTGCCCGACGACGCAGATGCGATCGCCGCGGAGTGCCCGGCGGTGGAGCTCAGCGCACCGATGGCGAGCAAGAAGCTGTCCGTTCGCTGGGATTCGGAGAACACGAACACGAAGGTCTTCGGAGTTTCCCCGGAGGGTTTTCGCATTCGGAACATCGCCGTGGAGTCGGGGCGGCGGTTCGGTCCGGAGGAGGACCGTGCGAGGAGCCGGGTCGCAGTCGTGGGACCCACCGTCGTTCGAAACCTCTTCGGCGGCATCGATCCTGTTGGCTTGCGGATCCGCATCGGACGAGTTCCGTTCGAGGTGATCGGGGTGACGAAGCCGAAGGGCGTGGACCTGAACGGTCTCGACCAGGACGACCTGGTCTTCGTGCCGCTCCGGACCGCGATGCGGCGCCTCCTCAACGTCACCCACCTCGAGGCCATCTACGTCCGGACGCACCGGGCCGGGCTCCTCGAGGTGGCCGAGGAGCAGATCCGCCATCTCCTCCGGCGCCGGCACCGGCTGCGGGCGAAGCCGGACGACTTCACGATCCAGAACCAGGCGGTCCTCCTCAGGACCGAGCGTGAGACCGCCCGGTCCGTCACCCTGCTGATCGGAAGCGTCGCCGGGATCTCGCTCCTGGTCGGCGGCATCGGCATCCTGGCCGTCATGCTCATCTCGGTGCGGGAGCGCACGCGGGAGATCGGCCTGCGCCGTTCCATCGGGGCGAGCCGCGGCGACATCCGGACCCAGTTCCTGCTTGAATCCGGCCTGTTGGCCGGCGTCGGCGGGTTCTTCGGTGTTCTGCTCGGCGTCACCGCAGCTCTTGCAGCGTCCGGATTGGGGCACTGGGAGACGAGTGTTTCCTGGCCCGTTGCGGCCGCCGCGCTCGGCTTCTCCTTCATCGTGGGCGTCGTCTTCGGCAGCTACCCGGCCGTTCGCGCGGCACGGCTCGAACCGGTCGAAGCCCTGCGTCACTGAGTCGGACCGCGCCGAACGTCAGGGCCGGAGGCCGGGCAAGGTGGGCCAGTGGGAAGCACTCCGAAGCTGTCCGACACGATTCCGGACCGCGCACCCCTGTGGACCGGCCCCCACGCCGCATCGTTCCGGATCGTGGGATGGAGTTGACCCGTCTATGCGCAGCTCCGCATAGTCGGGGCAACTCCAACTCCAGAAACGCCGAATTCCATTGAACGCGGGGGACGGATACCCCCTCTGAGGACTGATGGTTCCCCAAGACGAGGAAGAGGGTGGGGGTATGGCGGGCACCTGAAGCCCGAGCAGCTGGTAGTGGCGGAGGCGGACGTTCGCTTCGACCTCAATTCTAGACCCCCTGCCTATGCACATACGTCAGCCGTGGCCTGGTGGAGGGCCCCGAGGGTCAGGGAACGCCGGCTCATCAGGCGTCGGATCACCCACCCGAAGAGTTCAGGCGGAGATCTCCGCCGGTGGAGAACAAGAGTCTGACTCTCCTGAGCGGGCAGGGACGGTGCGTGCCGTTCCAGGCAGAATCCGGCCGATTCGAGCCGGAGATCGGGCTTGTCGGCGTGGGGAGGAAGTTGTAGCGTGGGTGAGGGTTCAGGTGGGGGTGCCGGGCGGTCCAGGATGCCGAATTCGGCCCGAATTCGGGGCAGGAGCGCGCCCCCAGCGCAAAGGCGGCGAGGACGGCGGGAGAGAAACCCCTATCCGTCAGGGGCTCACTCCAAGAGTCGAGTACATAGGAGGCACAGAATGATCTCACGAGTCGATGACGGTCGACGGACCTTCCTGAAGGGCACGGTGGCCGGTGCCCTCGCGGTCGGCGCGGCGGCCGCTCTGCGCCCGACGAACCTGCGGGCGGAGGAGAATGGCAGCACACAGGCCGGGGGCGCACGTCGGGACGGCTATCGCATCGCCAAGGCCGAGGCCATCGCGCTCCCCATCCCCCTCAGGCATCCATTCAAGATGGCCAAGGCGACGATCACACATTCGAACCACGTCTACGTTCGACTCGAGGACGAGTCTGGGCGCGTGGCGTGGGGCGAAACCTTCAATGTCCCTGGGATCTACGCACGCGGCTACCGCACCATTTACAACGATCTCACGGACCATCTGCTCCCTGCGGTCATCGGCATGGACCCGTTCGAGATCGGGCGCCTTCACGTGGCCATGGACAAGGCTCTGCCGCTCTGCCGGGATGGGAAGTCTGGCATCGACCTGGCGGCCTACGATCTGGCCGGCAAGCAGTTTGGGGTTCCCGTATCGACACTCCTCGGCGGGCGGCTCGTCGACGAGGTGCCCATGATCGGCATCATCAGCATCGTGCCCCCTGCAGAGGCTGCGGAGAAGGCGAAGGCGCTGGTTGCCGATGGCTACAAGTTCCTGAAGCTGAAGTTCGGTCCTCAGCTGGAAGGACGACGTCGAGCGCCTGAACGCCGTCCGGGCAGCGGTCGGCTCCGATATCGAGGTCAAGTGCGACGCCAATGCCTCCTACAACCGGGAGGACGCTCTGAAGGCGCTCCATGGCGCACGGGACGCGGGCCTCCAGCACTTCGAGCAACCGCTGGCTCAACACGACATCGAAGGTGCGGCGTACCTGGCACAGCGGACGAGCATTCCGATCTGCGGTGACGAGTCGCTGCAGACGCTGCGGGACGCGTTCAATATCCTCAAGCGAGATGCCGCCTCCGCGATGGTACTCAAGCTGATGAAGAACGGGGGGATGTACCGATCTCAACAGATCGTCGCGCTGTGCAGCGCGATCGGGGTCCCCTGCTACCTGAGTTCGGGAACAGACCTGTCACTGGGCACATCAGCACTGCTCCACTGCTACGCCTCCACCCCGGGTTTCGCCGGCGCACTGGAGACTGCAGATCTGCTCGCCGACGACGTGGCCAAGAGCCCCCTCGTGCGAGGGCCGAGCATGCAGGTCCCGACAGGTGCAGGCCTGGGCGTCGAGCTCGACGAGCAGAAGGTCGAGAAGTACCGGAAGAAACTCCGCTAGTACCGTCTCGAATCCAACTCCGTAGAGCCATCGGCCCAGGGGGTGTCCCAGCCCAGTGCGTCAACGCGGCGGAATGGCAGTAACTGCGGAAGTCTACCTCCACCAAGAAGCCGAAGATCGTCATCAGCTCTGGCGCAATATCCCTGTTCAGAAACGGATAGGCCATTGCGTGCCTATGCATGTGAGTCAGCGGGTGTCACCCCCACAGGTTAACGTGCGGCACATGAGATCCCCTGTTCCCGCAACCGTTATCGACTTCCAGGATCGCTTTGAGTCAGAGGCTGCCTGCGAGGTGGAGTGACCCCGCCTATGCGCAGCTCCGCATAGGCGGGGCAACTCCAACTCCATTTCCTCCAACAACCGAGCAGCCCTTGGGGTCACCGGAGGCGGCGGAGCGGTCCTGAGGCGTTTGTCGGACCCGATTCCTGTTCACATAATCGCGCATTATCAGACACAACCGGCCCGACCGATACTCGCGCAATTCGCGAAAACCCCGCGTAAGCTTCCCCGTCAAGTAGACCATCTGAAAGTAGAGACTTCCGGCCCCTCCAGCTGTCTGCGGAAGACCGCGGGAGGTACCCGGCCCAGGGCGTCGTGGCGACGTTCACCCCGAGTTTAGGTCCACCTCCAATGCGTTAATATTAGCGCGAGACGGGGTGAATCATGAAGAAGAGTCGGTTTACGGATGAACAGATCATCGGGGCGCTGAAGAAGCTCGATGGTGGCATCTCCGCGAAGGACGTCGCTCGAGATCTCGGGGTTAACATCCAGACGCTTTACCGCTGGCGCAAGAAGTTTGGTGG
>JAAELQ010000011.1 GCA_024226515.1 bacterium | reverse complement strand
TCCAAGACATCTCTGACACACTTCTCTCTCACACCATCTTCTTCTCCTCGATCTCCTCTTTCTACCACTGTCTTTGCATTTCTCGATCTGACTTCGATCTGTGAAGTTATGATCATCCTCCCGTCTCTCCTCTCCTCCTTTCTGTGGTGATGTTGTTGATGGTCGTTGAGGTTTATCGAACTCTTCACGTCCGCTTGCTCCTTCGACGGATCCACCACGCTGCGGTCTGTCGGGGATCGCGGTTGTGTACGTCTTGGCGAAGTCGTGCTGAACACTGGTGATACCGCATGGTCTTCCGACACTTTGTTAGCTCCTCGACTTGGCGTCTTGTTAACAGCAGCAGGCACCACTAACTCCGATTCTTTCACATCATTTTCTTCTGCTTTTTTCTCTCCATCATGTCCTCCTTCTCCATCTTCTTTATCATTTGCTCTGCCTACCACCGGCGGGCATGCGCCAGTGTGCAAGTGAAAGCCAGCAACGAAAACGAACACAAAACGGACAGCAACGAGGAAGCAAACACGAACAGACGCTGTGGAGAAGCGCAAAAGGCAAGTGAAGGTCAGGCCGCAGCGCGGCAATTAAGGGTTGCGGAGGTCATGCGACCAAGTCAGTGTGCACTGCCAGGGCTACCTTACAGATGAGAGTGTAAGGTAGCCAGCCAACACTTGGGCTCACAGCAAAACTGGC
>JAAELQ010000010.1 GCA_024226515.1 bacterium | reverse complement strand
AATGTCCCACCGATGAAGACGTTGTTTGACGCATCCACGACGACACCTTCCGCGCGATCGAAGCTCGACCCGCCGAGCCGGCGCGACCAGACATGATTGCCCGCACTGTCCAGCTTGGACACGAAGCCGTCACGGCTCCCCGTGCTAACCAGGTTGAAGATGCCTGCCCCCGGGTCCATGTCCGCCGTGTCGGCGAACTCACCGGCCGGATAGATGTTGCCGCTGGCATCGGTCGCCACGTTCCAGGCGACGGCCAGCCCGGGTCCTCCCAACTTATGAGCCGCGACATAGTTACCCGAGCTGTTCAACTTGGAGACGAAGCCGCAAATGTCGAACTGCGGGCACGGCAGTGTCGCCACGCCGGGCCCGGGATCGAAGTCGCCCGGCTCCCAGTATGCGCCCGACGTGATCACGTTGCCGCTCGGGTCCAGAGCCAGGCCACCGCTGATCACTCCCCCGCCCGCGGCGCCCATGTTGCGCGCCCACACGTAGTTGCCGGATGTGTCCAGCTTGGACACGAAGAGATCGGTCGATCCCGTCGCAAGCAGCTGAACCTGAGGTGCACCCGGGTCGAAATCGGCGAGGCCTTCGAACGTTCCCGTCGTGTAGACGTTGCCCGAGGCGTCGACCGCGATCGCCTGCGGAAAATCGTTGCCGTTCCCGCCGAGCTTGCGCGCCCACTGCACCTCGCCGAGGCTGTTCGTCTTCGTCACGAACACGTCCGCCATGTCGAACGCGATCAAGAATGCCGTGCCGGGTCCCGGGTCGAAATCGGCGATGCCATGGAAGAACCCGGTCGTATAGACGTTGCCGGACGCATCGAGCGCCACGCCGACCGTCTGATCGAGCTCGTCCGCACCCTGCTGAACGACCCAGTCGAACTCCTGCGCGAAACCCGCAGATGCGATCAGGGCGAAGAACGCGAGACCCATGGCCGGAATCGCACGGCGCTGTGACAAGAAGATCATCGGAACCCTCCCCCGACCCGCTCGGTGACGCTGACCGAACCAGGCGTGTTCGTTGACGGGAGAATAACCCACGCCACGGGTCAGACCAAGGAGTGTCTCGTCGTGCTACGCTTCTCGCTTCTTCGAGGACAAAATGAGCGACTCCATCGACAGAGACACGGCGCTACGACTGCTGGACGGCCTGGAGGCCGGGACGCTGCCCACCGCGGACGCGGGTTTCCTGGTCGAGGAGCTCGACCCCGTTCTGGTCCACGTGATCGTGAAGTACCTGCGCGAGTCCTACCCGGCCTCGAATCCGGCCGCGCACGCCGTACTCGAACGAGTGGTCGCCCTCACGTCGTCCTGCCCGGCTGCAGTCTCCAAGAGCAAGCAGGGCGAGAGCGATCCGGTCTCGGAGTGGTTCGAGGCCGAGTACGGCTTCTCCGAGTATCACGGACGCGGCCGCGAGCTGGTCGCGCTGATCGTCGACAAGCTCGACAGCTGAGGACACACAGAGGTCGCGCGTTATCGTGCACGGGCCCCTGAGAAGCGGCGACGCCCGTCTCCGAGCGCCGCCGTCACACTCGACTCAGGGAAGCGCCGCGCGGCCCGGCTCCTCCTCCCAGATCGTCTGCCACGAGCCGCACCCGGTGATGTTGATCAGGTAGTAGCGGCCCTCACCGGCAGGCGGCACCCCGGCCATCGACATCGAGGTCGCCGCGATCAGGTTCCCCGCCGAGCCCACATAGGACGAGACCAGCGCCAGGTCCCCCTCCCACGTGTCGACGTCGCGCGGCTGGCCCCAGACCAGCGTGTTCTTGTCCTGGGCCACGATCCACTCGGGGAAGTAGACGACGCCCTGTTCGGGGTTGTAGTCCAGCGAGCACGGGTCGCACGCGTCGCCGACCTCGTCGAGGTCCGCGTCCTCCTGACCGGCGTTCTGCACGTCGATGCAGTTGTCGCAGGCGTCGCCCACGCCGTCCGTGTCGCTGTCCGCCTGGTCGGGGTTGTAGACCATCGGGCAGTTGTCGACGTCCAGCGGGGCGAAGTTGCCGCCGCCGTCGCCGTCGGGGTCGTCGTCGCAGACATCGCCCAGGCCGTCGAAGTCCAGGTCTTCCTGTCCTGGGTTCTGGTCGTCGACGCAGTTGTCGCAATTGTCACCGACGCCGTCGTCGTCGGTGTCGCTCGGATCGTAGCAAGGTCTCTTGCACTTGCCGGCCGCGCCGGCCTCGTAGATGTCGCTGACCTCCCAGGTCTGGAGTCGGCGGCAGACGAGGCCCACCTCGTCCAGGTCGCCGTCGTACTCGAGCTCGGCGGTGCCGGGCGCCACGCCCATCAACAGGTTCGCTTGGCCGCCGATGTTCATCTGCGGATACGCGGCGGAGCTGCCCGCGAACGCCCCGTCGACGTAAAACTGAAGACGTGTCGAGGAAGAGCGGTCGTGAATGGCAACCACGTGGTGCCAGTTGCCATCGTCGACCCTGTCCGACGACGCCACCCATTCGACGGGAGACGCTCCGTCGGCGAGCCGCAATGCGGGCTTTCCATCGGACAGATACAGCAGCCAGCCGTCGGGTGCCGCCGACTCCCACTTGCTCAGCAGCGCCGTCGGTCCGGTGGTTGCATCCGTTCGGATCCAGGCCTCGATCGTCATGCTCCTCGAGCCGCACTGCAGGGCGACGTGATCCGGGACCTCCACGAAGTCGTTCGAGCCGTCGAAGCGCAGGGCGCCGCCGACCTGGCCGTCGGGGATCGGGAGCGGATCGTTGACGTGCGTTCCGTGGTTGACCCACAACTCGTCCCGGACGCCGCCGGGCGCCGTCGTCGCGTCCAGCGTCTCGTCGAGTGCCCACCAGCTCCGCATGGACTGCGGGCGCCGGATGCACTTGCACTTGCCCTCGGGCGGGGATGCGGCGATGGCCTGGATCTCGTCCGGCGTCAGCACACGATCGAACAGCTCGACCTCATCGATCGCCCCGTCGAAGTGGCGGAACTTGTTGTTCCGGTAGTAGTGGGCCTGGCCCGAGTTCCAGCCGATCGTCGGTCCGCGCCCCGTGTTGAGATCGCCCTGCACGAGAGTCGGGTTGGGTTGCGAGCCCGGATTGAGCTGGGCGCCGTCCAGGTAGAACCGGACGCCTTGCGCGTCGTCGCGGTCCACGGTCACCGCGACGTGGGCCCACCTGTCGCGGAGATTGGGGCCGTAGGCCGAATAGAAACGCTTGCAGCGATAGTACGAGCTGAGCACGTGCGGCGAGCAGTAGTTGCTGCCACCGTTACCGTCGGCCAGCTCGAGCATCAGCCTCCCGTTCGGGCTCACGGCCAGGGCGAAGCCGCGGGTCGGGCCGTAGCGTTCGATGAGGTTGCTCACGACCGGGTGGTGCGGAGAGTGCGCGCCTGCGTCGAAGTACACCCATGCATCGATCGAGAGGTCACCCTCGCCGATGCGTCCTCCGAACGAGGTCCACGATTGAACCCCGTCGCCGCCGTAGTACCCGCCGCTCCCGACATGTTCGAACAGCAACGCGTTGTCGTCGATCCCCGGGTAAGGCAGAGGATCGCGATAGCGGTAACCGTACAGGTTGGTGATGAAATCCCGCGGCCGGCCGTACGACTCGTCGAACGGCCACCAGCTGAACATGCCGTGCGGCGGGTCGAGGCACTGCTCGCAGGCGTCGCCCACGCCGTTGTCGTCCAGGTCTTCCTGCTCCGGGTCGAAGACCGTCGGGCAGGTGTCGCACAGATCGCCGACACCGTCGCCCCGCGGCACCGTATCGCAAGCGTTGCCGACGTAGAGGTCGGGGTTGTCGTCCTCGTCGAAGCAGGTCTCGTTCGGTCCGGCTCCGGTCTCTTCGTCTTCCTGGGTCGGGTTGGCGAGATCGGGACAGTTGTCCGCGCAGCTGAAGACTCCGTCTGCGTCGTCGTCGTGCTCGAACAGCTCGTCGTAGTCGGCGAGGCCGTTGCAGTCGTTGTCCTGCCCGTCGCAGACCTCGGCGTTGCCGGGATAGTTGTTCGGGTCGGTGTCGTCGCAGTCGCCACCGCAGAGCGTTACCGGATCGCCGTCCTCGTTGGCGTCGTCGGGAGTGCCGGCGTCACAGTCGTCGTCGAGGCCGTTGCACGGCACCTCGATCTGGTCCGGCGCGATCTCCGCGTTCGTGTCGTCGCAGTCGGTGTCGTCGGCGACGTAGCCTGCGGGTTGGTCGCACGCCTGCTGAGAGGTCAGCGGATCTCCGAAGCCGTCGCCGTCCCAGTCGAGATACCACGTCGACGGAGGCTCGTCCTCGTCGACGAGCCCGTCGCAGTCGTTGTCCTTGCCGTCGCACAGGTCCGTGTTGCCGGGGTAAACCTCGACGTCGGTGTCGTCGCAGTCGCCGTCGCAAGTCGCGACGCCGTCGTTGTCCGCGTCTTCCTGTTCGCAGCGGCACTTGCCGCCCGGACCGGCGTTCCAGATGTCCAGGATTTCCGCCTCGCTCAGGTTGCGGCAGAAGAGCTGGACCTCGTCGAGGTCGCCGCCGAAGTCGAGCGGAGGAAAGTAGTTGTCCGTGCGATAGCCCATGCGCAGTGGGTTCGTGTTGTCGAGCGAGCCCTGCAGCGCGGTGAACGAGTTGCGCAGGACACCGTCGATGTACCACTTGCCGCCGTTCGGCACGTCGCGATCGACGGTCACGGCGAAGTGGTGCCAGTCGCCGTCGGGCAGCGTGTACTCGGCCCAGTAGCTCGGGGAGACTCCCGCCGAGACCATCTGCAGCGCCAACTCGCGGGCCGAGATGTAGATCAACCAGCCCTGGAGTTGCGGTGAGCTGGCGCGCTTACCCACAACCAGCTCGAAACTGGCGGAAACGGAGTCGGTGCGGATCCAGCCGTCGATCGTGATGTCCCCCTCGCCGCAGTTCATCGAGGAGTCGTGCGGGACCTGGACGTAATCGTCGGTGCCGCGGAAGGACAGCGCCCAGTCCACGGCACCGTCGAGAATCGGCTGCGGCGAGTTCACGTAGTCCCCGTCGTTGGTCAACGCGTCGTCGACCGCCAGCGGACCCTCGCGCTCGTCCAGCGGCCACCAGCCGGCCATTTCCGGAGGCGGGTCGATGCACTCGCACGCGTCGCCGACCCCGTTGGCCGGGGCCACGTCCTCCTGGCCCGGGTTGTGGACCCACGGACAGTTGTCCTCGCAGCTCAGCAGGCCGTCGGCGTCGTCGTCGTGCTCGAGCAGCTCGTCGTAGTCGGCCAGCCCGTTGCAGTCGTTGTCCTGCCCGTCGCACAGCTCGACATTCCCCGGATAATTGTCGGGGTCGGCGTCGTCGCAGTCGCCGCCGCAGACCGTCACCGGATCGCCGTCCGCGTTCGCGTCGTCGAGCGTCACCGGGTTGCAGTCGTTGTCGACCCCGTCGCACGCCACCTCGGTCTGGTTCGGTGCCGCTCCGGCGTCCATGTCGTCGCAGTCCGTCCCGGGCACGATCGTGCCGCCCGGGTTGTCGTCGCCGTAGTCGTCGTCGTCCCAGTCCTTCATGCAGTCGGTCGGGTGGTCGTTCGGGGCTGCGCCCGGGAACGTCCACGGCGCCTGGTCGTCGCAGTCGGTGTCGTCGGCGACATAGTCTACGGGCTGGTCGCACGCGAGCTGAGAGTTCAGCGGATCTCCGAAGCCGTCGCCGTCGCCGTCGAAGTACCAGATCGTCGCCTCGTCCTCGTCGACGAGGCCGTCGCAGTCGTTGTCCTTGCCGTCGCACAGGTCCGTGTTGCCGGGGTAGACCTCGGCGTCGGTGTCGTCGCAGTCGCCGTCGCAAGTCGCAACGCCGTCGTTGTCCACGTCTTCCTGCTCGCAGCGGCACTTGCCGCCCGGACCGGCGTTCCAGATACCCAGGATCTCGGTCTCGCTCAGGCTGCGGCAAAACAGCTGGATCTCGTCGAGGTCACCGCGGAATTCCGGCGGCGGCATGAAGGGGTCGGTCGGATGGCCCAGGCGCAGCGGGTTCGTGTTGTCGAGGGAACCCTGTAGGGGGGTGAACGAGCTGCGCAGGACTCCGTCGATATACCACCTGCCCCCGTTGGGCGCGTCGCGATCGACGGTCACCGCGAAGTGATGCCAGGCGCCGTCTTGAATGTCGTAGCCGGACCACCAGCTCGGGGTCACTCCTCCCGAAAGCATCTGTAAAACCAGCTGACCGTTCGAGAGCCAGACCAGCCACCCCTGAAGCTCCGGGCTGTCCGTACGCTTGCCGACCACCGCCCCCCAGCCGGATTCGATGCGGATCCAGCCGTCGATCGTGAGGTCGCCTACGCCGCAGTTCATCGACGGGTGGTGTGGCACGTCGACGTAGTCGTCGTCGCCGCGGAGGGACAGCGCCCAGTCCACGGCGCCGTCGAGGATCGGGAGCGGCGAGTTCACGTACGTCCCATCGTTGGTCAACGCGTCGTCGACCGCCTGCGGCCCCGCGCGCTCATCGAGCGGCCACCAACCGGCCATCCCCGGAGGCGGGTCGATGCACTCGCACGCGTCGCCGACACCGTTGGCCGGGGCCACGTCCTCCTGGCCCGGGTTGTGGACCCACGGACAGTTGTCCTCACAGCTCAGCAGGCCGTCGGCGTCGTCGTCGTGCTCGAGCAGCTCGTCGTAGTCGGGCAGCGTGTTGCAGTCGTTGTCCTGCCCGTCGCACAGCTCGACATTCCCCGGATAATTGTCGGGGTCGGCGTCGTCGCAGTCGCCGCCGCAGACCGTCACCGGGTCGCCGTCCGCGTTCGCGTCGTCGAGCGTCGCCGGGTTGCAGTCGTTGTCGACGCCGTCACACGCCACCTCGGCCTGGTTCGGCGCGGCCCCGGCATCCATGTCGTCGCAGTCGGTTCCAGCGCTCACTCCGGGTGGCGGAGGCAGGCCGTCGAAATCGTCGCCGTAGTCGTCGTCGTCCCAGTCCTTCATGCAATCGGTCGGGTGGTCGTTCGGGGCTGCCCCCGGGAACGTCCACGGCGCCTGGTCGTCGCAGTCGGTATCGTCGGCGACGTAGTCTGCGGGCTGGTCGCACGTCTCCTGACTGAAGACTGCATCGCCGAAGCCGTCCCCGTCGGAGTCCAGGTACCAGACGGGTACATCCTGACTCGGGTTGGGGTAGTCGGGGCAGTTGTCCTCGCAGTCGGGTATGAGATCGCCGTCCGAGTCTTCCGGAATACCGCACCGGCAGGGTCCGCTAAAGACGCCCGAGATCGGGTTCGGGTCGTTGGTCGATGTCGGGACGTAGCTGAGCTGGGACGTCGTCTGGACCAGGTAGCCCTCGGCGGGCGCCAATGTGAAATTGACGCCTCCCAGCCCTGGGGCGTAGGACTCGAAAGCGTCCGTTATGCACAGGTACCGCGCGACCTGCGTCACGGTCGTGAAGCCCGCCTGCGCATTGATGTTGTTCGCCAGGTCGGATGCGGAGGACAGCGAGGTATCGTACGGGATCGCGATGAACGTGCTGCCGCTGAGGCTCTGGAGCGGACCCGGTAGGTCGATGGTCATTCCGCCGTCCTGGCCGGTCATGGACAGGGTCCCCGGTGCGCTGACGTCGACGAAGAACGCGTCGCCGTCCGCGGGCGTGACGCAGAAGCACGCGCCGTCCGTGCCGCAGGAGTTCCAGCCCGGCTCCTGGTCGTACGTCTGGCAGAAGCCGTTCGCCTGGTCGCACTTGCGGCAAAATTGGCCGTCCCAGACGAAGAACTTGTTGTCGGTGGGATCCCACTTCGACACGCGGACCGCGTTCGGTACCTCGCGCAGCAAATCCGTCGAGTTCAACAATGGGCTGGGCGACGTGATCTGACCCGGCAGTCCGATCAGGTAGCGCCCCTCTTGCAGAAACTGAATCGACCGGTCGGCACCCAGCACGTTGATCGCCGCCATCGACCCGATGACGACGGTCAGAAACACACACAGGGACACCACTCGACGTCGATTGAATCTGCCCATGGACGCTCCTTCGTCCTGAAGGAGTACCGCAGGTCCAGGGTGCCGTCGGTTACCGGGCGCTCAGCGAACTCGGTCCGGGACAGATGGACGCTACGACCCTTCAGACCAGAATTAGAGCCGTCGAGAAAAGGGCGTTCAACCGAGCAAAATTGTCTTCAGTGTCGATTGGCGGGGTGCCCGACCCGTTAGCCGGACAGCTCGGCGAGCGACCTGAGGGCGAGAGACACGTGCAGCGCCGAACCGATCGGCAGCGCGTTCTCGTCGACCTTGAACTTCGGGTGATGCACGCTGTGTATCGCCCCGATGTCGGGGTTGAGCACGCCAACGCCGACGAAGCAGCCCGGGATGACCTCGGTATAAAAGGAGAAGTCCTCGCCGCCCATGATCGGCGGCGACTCCAGCACGTTGTCCGCACCCAGCAGGTCCGCGCCGGCCTCGCGCGCCAGCTGCCACAGGTGCTCGTCGTTGACCGTGGGCGGGTAGGAGTTGCCGACGATCTCGACCTGCGCCGTGCAGCGGTTGGCGGCGGCGAGCTGCTGCGCGATCTCGGTGACCCGTTGCTCGAGATACTGCAGGCTCTCCATCGTCAGGGCGCGGATCGTGCCCTGTAGCTTCACGTCCTGCGGGATGACGTTGAACGCCGCGCCGCCGTGGATCGTGGTGACGCTGATCACGCCGGAGTCGAGCGGATCGAGCTCGCGTGAGACGATCGTCTGCAGCTCGGTGACGATCTTGGCCGCGGTCGTCACCGGGTCGATCGTCATGTGCGGCAGGGCCGCGTGCCCGCCCTTTCCGTGCACGACGATCTCGAACTCGCCCGTCGCGGCCAGGAAGGCGCCCGCGCGGGAGACGATCGTGCCGATCGGAGACAGGGGCCAGACGTGCAGGCCGAAGATGCGCTGCACCTTCGGGTTCTCGAGCACGCCCTCCTCGCGCATACGCCGCCCGCCGGCGCCGCCCTCCTCGGCGGGCTGGAACACCAGCTTGACCGTGCCGACCAGCTCGCTCTCGTTCTGCTTCAGCAGCTTCGCCGCGCCGAGCAGCATCGCCGTGTGGCAGTCGTGGCCGCAGGCGTGCATCTTGCCGTCGATCTCGCTGCGGAAATCGATATCGGCCTCTTCGTGGATCGGCAGCGCGTCCATGTCGGCACGCAACGCCACGCACGGCTCGCCCCGGCCCAGCGTCGCGACCACTCCGGTCACGGCGACGTTCGCGCGGTACGGGATGTCGAGCTGATCGAGCGTCTCGCGGACGAGGCGGCTCGTCTCGACCTCCTCGTACATCAGCTCCGGATGCCGGTGCAGCCGGCGGCGCAGGTCGACGATCCAGTCCTGGATCCCCCGTGCCCGGTCGAGCACGTCGTGCTGTTGCATCTCCGCCCCTCCCCGCGCGGCCACGGCCGGCGAACGGGCCATGGTAACCCAATCGAGGACGGCGCCTTTGAGGATCCGTTCTCTCCGCTTTCAGGGCCCACGCCGAGCCCCGCTCTCCCGTAGAATCTCCACATGCACGGCTGCCCTCATTCGCGGCGCGCGGCCGGAGGCCGCCCCGCTTCCACGGCAGGTTCTGTCCGACGGTTCTTCGTCCGCTGGTTCGTGTTGAACTCCATCGTGTCGGGCACGCTGGCGCTGGCGTGGCTGATCCTGCGCAGCGGCACTCGACCCAGCCGCTTCGCCTATCCGTGCCAGCAGGCGGCCTTCGCCACGGCGGCCGCCGCGTTCGGGGTGCCGGTCGTGGCCGCGATCCTCTCGCTTCGACACCGCACGATCGACAGCCTGCGGACGCCGCGCGGCGCCGCGATCGCCGGACTCGGGATCGTCGTCACCTTCGGCATGTGGACCTACGTCACGCGAGCCCCGGCGTACACCGGGCCGACGACCAGGGCCCCGGCGTCGTACATGGCGGAGGTCTTCGACCAGCAGAACTGCCCGCAGGACCCACACGGCGAACGCTTCGTCTGTCTCGACGACCTGCTCGAGACGATGGGCGCTCGGGGTTTGAAGTTCCATCGCTCGGCGACCCCGTCGCTGACCGCGGGACCGGACGGGATCCTCGGCGCCGACGACGTCATCGTGGTCAAGATCAACTATCAGTGGGACGAGCGCGGCGGAACCAACACGGACCTGCTGCGCGGCCTGATCCGGCGCATCGTCGATCATCCCGACGAGTTCACGGGTGAGATCGTCGTCTGCGAGAACACCCAGTTCGCATCGGCGTACAACTTCGACCGTCCCGACAACAACGCCCAGAACATCGGCCAGTCGCCGCGCGACGTCGTCACCGACTTCCTGAACCAGGGGCACGACGTGTCGCTGTACGACTGGACCTCCGTGCGACACACCCAGGTCGACGAGTACTCCGCGGCCGACTTGACCGACGGCTACGTCGCCTATCCCTACGACCCCGACCTGCACGGATTCCTGTCGTATCCCAAGTTCCGGACCGAGCTCGGCACCTACATCAGCCTCAGGGACGGCGTCTGGGATCCCGCGACCGGCTACGACCGCGAGCGGCTGAAGTTCATCAACTTGCCCGTGCTGAAGTCCCATAGCGCGACCTACGGCGCGACGTCGATGGTCAAGAACTACATGGGCGTCATCACGACCGGCCTCGGCACCAGCTCGCACTCGGCGATGCACTACGGACTGCTCGGCGCCCTGCTGGGCGAGATCCGGCCGGCCGACCTCAACATCCTCGACGCGATCTGGGTCAACGCGAACCCGTTCACCGGCCCCGCGACCAGCTACTCCGGCGCGACGCGCACCGACCGGCTGGTGGCGACGCTCGACCCCGTGGCCGGCGACATCTGGGCCGTCAAGAACATCCTCGTGCCGGCGTTCGAGTCCAACGGCTACTCTCCCCCGTGGCCCAGCCCCAGCGCGGACCCCGACACACCGTTCAGCGATTTCCGTCAGTACCTCGACCACTCGATGAACTACATCGTCGCGGCCGGCTACCAGGCGACCAACAAGCTCGCCCAGATCGGGATCGTCGACGTCGGCCCTCCCGGCGAGGCCTCGGAACCCGGCGGCGGCCGCGACCCACTGTTCATCGAGAAGGACGAGAGCGGCTACGCGCTGAGCTGGTCGGATCCCGTGCGCGGCGGACCGATCGGCGAGTACAACCTTTACGCCGTGCCGCTCGGTGCGGGACCGGCCGCGCCGCAATGCGTCGCCGCACTGGGCAACGGCACGACGGCCATCCTCGCCGCGCTGCCCGACGACAGCGGCTTCATGGTCGTCGGCCGCAACTCCGCCGGGGACGGCTCCCTGGGCTGGACCAGCCGTCGCGCCGAGCGCGCGGGTCCGCTACCCGTCGACGTCTGCCCCTGACCCCGCGCCGGCGCGGCAGCGTCACGGAACCAACGGCGCCTCCGGAACGATCTTCGTGAACCCGTCGATACGCTGAATGCCGGCGGCAGCTCCGTCCCAGCTCGGGATCAGGTTCGGAGCCGGCGGCCGGGTCGGTGATGTAGATCCGCGCCGGATGCACCAGCACGGGCCCACCGGGAAGCTGCGCGATGCCCTGCGCGGCCGAGGTCAGAGCGAGACGGCCGTCGGGCAACAGGTCGATGCCGTTGACGTTCGCCATACCGAGCGGCGCGGCGTCGAGTACCTCGTCGATCGCTCCCGTCGTGCGGACGAAACGGTAGACGCGAGACGGATAGAGCACGCGCAACGTCCCCGCGCCGTCGATCACGACCTGTGCGGCGCCCACCGAGAACAGGTACGTATCCGGATCGATGCAGTCCAGCGCGTTGAGGCTCGCCAGATTGATCCCCTCGGCCGACCAGTCCAGGTCGACCGCGATCGTCCCGCCGGCGCCGCGCATGTAGACGTTGGCCGGCGTCAGGATCACGGCCCCACCCGGCGTGAAGACGAACGCCGAAGATGCCACGCTGAACTTGTAGGTCGTACTTCGAACGCGTCTCGTTGGCATCGTGTCCTGTGAGGAAAACCCCGAGATTGTGGCTGGATATTACAGATCCATCACGAACGACGCTGCTCGGAGAGAAAGTTCTTGTCCCTCGGCGCGGGTCCGTGGTTTATTGGGGGCAACTTCAGCTCCCCCGCGATCCCAGGTGATCCAACCAGAGAGGGGCCCAAGATGCGGGAACATCGCCGCTCCGTCGTTTCTGTCGCATGTGCCGCAGCGCTGCTGGTCGCGTACGCAGGGCTGGTCTCGGCCGAGGAAGGTCGCATCCCGATCTTCGAGCCGGTCGTGCTCGACGGCACGACGTCGAACATCTCCGGCAACTACGTCGTCACACGCGACATCACGGCCGCGATCGGAACGTCGGTGATCCGCATCATCGGCAACGGGACGGACCAGAACGTCGAGATCGACCTCAACGGCTTCACGCTGACCACCGTGAACGGAGGCCTCTCGGTCATCGAGGTAACGGGGCTCGAGAACTTCACGATGCGCAACGGGTCGGTGGTCGGCGGCGACGACGACGAGGACACCGTCTTCGTCACGGGCACGGACGGCGACGAGGATCTGGTGATCGTCGAGGACGTCAAGATCAAGGGCGGTGACGAGGGGCTGTACCTGGACAAGGTCACCAACTTCGCCATCCGGCGCAATCTCGTCGTCGAGACACTCGGCTCCGGGATTCGCGTCGCCGACTCAGCGTCGAGCTCGGATCAGATGACCGGCATCATCGAGGACAACGTCGTCCGCGACACGGCGATCGGCATCGAGTTTCGCTGGACCAACCGCTCGGCCACGATTCGTAACAACCAGATCGTCAACCCCTTCGACCCCTCGCGGGTCGGGTTGCGCGTGCGCTACGGCCGCTCGACCGTCATCGTGGGCAACAACATCTCCGGCGGCGGCACCGGCATCGAGATCGGAGACTCCGGAGTCGGTCCGATCAGCGGCTGCGAGGAGTGCACGATCGCGGAGAACAACGTCAGCGATTCGGACGCCACCGGGATCGAGCTGTACAACTGCGACGAGTGCACCATCAAGGACAATCTGGCGTCGTCGAACGGGGAGCACGGTCTCGACATGAACGACTCCGACCGTTGCTTCATCCAGGGCAATCAGTTCAACCGCAACGACACCTTCGGGATCTACCTGCGCGACAACAGCGACGGCAACAGCTACGGGAACAACGTGCTGCGCGACAACGATGCCGACCTGCCGGCGGCGACGTGCACCGGGGTTCCGGCATCGCCCTGCGCCTCTCCGGCGGTGTGCGACGAGACGGGCCTGGATCCCGCGGTCGACGCGGACGCCAACCGCTCGTTCGGCGACAACATGGTCGACGCGCCCGGCACCTGCTAGTTCGGGGATAATTCGGCCGGTCGACCAAAAACGGTCCTTTGACGCCGCAGGTTCGTCGGCGTCGCGGTTTCGACGCCCTCCTTCCGAGGACTAGCATGTCCGGTGAACAGGAGGGTTCGACCATGCAACGCATACTCATCCTCCCCCTCGCGATGCTGATCGTCGCCGTCGGCGCCGCCTGTGACAGCAGCAGCAGCAGCGGCTTTACGCAGACGGAAACCGTAGTCGGTTCGGGGACCATCGCGGCCGAGGACCGTACGGTCAGCGGATTCGACAGCGTGTTGTTTGCCGGAGAAGGCTCGCTCGAGATCGAGATGGGGGCCGTCGAGTCGTTGAGCATCACCACCGACGACAACCTGCTGGAATATCTGCAGACGGACGTCCGGAACGGGCGGCTGGAGATCCGCACGGAGCGTGGCATCGACGTCATGCCGAGCGACGGTATCGAGTACTCCCTGACGGCGATCGACCTGAACGAGATCCGTCACACCGGTGTCGGCGAGATCGAGATCGACGACCTGCTGATGACGCCCAGCCTGTCGCTGACGCTGACCGGCGTCGGCGGCCTGGAGGCGACCGACCTCGACGTCGACGAGCTCGAGATCGATCACACCGGGGTGGGAGGTTTCACGCTGTCCGGCACCGCCGAGATGCAGGAGATCACGCTGTCCGGCGTCGGCAACTTCGACGGAAGCGATCTGGCCGGCGTCGACGCCACGGTGAATTTCACCGGCGTGGGTACGATCGTCGTGCGCGTCAGCGGCACGCTGGACGTGACGATCCTCGGCGACGGGCTGGTGCAGTACATCGGCGACCCCGCGCTGACGATCGACATCACGGGCACCGGACGCGTGGAGCAGATCCCGAACTAGTCGCGCCTGGGGAAGATCACGTCCAGGATCGAGTCGAGCTCGGCGGTTCCCTCGAGGACATCCGAGTTGTAGAACTCCGTGTATCCACATCCGGTACACGAGACCGTGATCATCTGGCGCGAGAACTCGAGCAGCGCCGCAAGGCCGGCGCCCTTGACCTCTAGCCACCTCGGTCGTAGGACATCACCCGATCGACCCATGGCGCCAGGCGGTCGAGAGCACGGATCTCGAACATGCCGGCCACCCGCACGCGGTGGATCACCGCCGCCGCGGTGATGTCCGCGGCGGTCATGCCGTCGCCCACCAGCCATTGGCCCGAGCCGAGTCGATCGGCCAGCCTTGCCGTCGCCTCGCCGAACTTCTCGGCGCAGCGCGCCTGCATCGCGTCGTCGACCGTGTCGCCGTAAACCTGCTGGTGCACGATCTCCATCAGGGGACCGGAGAGACTCGCGCGCGCCAACAGCTCCTCGTCCTCGATCTCCCACTGCTCGCGATGCGTCGCGCCGAACAGTCCGGGCCGGTCGCGCGGGTCGATCGTGTGGAACTCGTACGGGATCTCCTTGTAGCCCAGGGCGATCCGCACCTTCATGTTGTTGGATGTCTCGAAGCCGTAAACCGCGATCTCGGGGGTCATGGCGCTCCTCCTCGGGGTACGGGGCAAGCATACCCCAGCGCCCGAAGGCTCACTGCTGCCGTCGCTTTCTCTTCGAGTCCGGACGATACAGCAACGCGAGCACGCCGAAGGTCAGGAACGGGATCGCCAGGATCGCGTCGGAATACAGCAAGCGCCGCAGAGAGGAAACAACGTAGAGCGTGAACCACCCGGGAACCGTCTCGAAGCGGCTCAGATCCGACTGGGCGTGACTGATGTGGACCGCCGTTGCGAACGCCACGAGGTGGACCGTCAGCAGCACACCGGCCCCGATCGTCATCATCTTCAGCCGCATCGGCCACGGGCGACGCGGAAGGGCCAGGATCAGGGCGATCAGGACCGGCAGATCGATGAACAGGTTCTTGTTCGCCACGGAGAAACTCGGGTAGTCCTTCGTGGTCGACAGGACCGTGGCGTCCCCGTTCGGAGTCGCCGCGATCGTACGCGTGGGATGCTCCAGCGCGGGCGCGACGACGACATACGCCTCCGCGACGATGTGACCGTATGCCGGCCCCATGGCGATCCACGCCGGGTAGAGCATGAGGTACAGCAGCGCCGCCAGCGCGACGAACCTCACACTAGGCTGTGAGTCGAGCCAGGCTCTCGGTTGCAAAAACACGGGTCCATCCTATGAAGATCGCGGCGACCGCACCGATCAACGCGACCTGGAAGACGTAGACGTGAATCATCTGGAACAGGTCCTTCGACACGAGGCCGAGCAGGACCAGCACGCCGATCCGCAGCACGTTGATCGCCAGCACGAGCGGGATCGCGAGAAGCAGGCCGATCGCCCTGGACTTGAGCGTGGCGGGAAAAGCCGCGATGGCGGAGACCAGAATCGCCAGGGCCTGCAGTCCGTCGCACTGCCGGACGATCTCGACGTGGATCCCTCCGACGGAGAGCAGCGTACCGCTCAACGACGTCTGGACTCCGACGACCCCGAGTGCGGCGGCGCAGATCGACGCGAGCCGCGTGCAGAAGGGCTCGCGGAACGTCTCGAACACCACCGGCTCGGCGAGCGCGACCAGCAAGGCCGTCACGAGCGGAAGGAACACGAGCAGAAAGCGGAACACCATCCGGCGCACGTCGGCGTCATCCGTCGAGTTGTTGCGTCTTCGTTTCTTACTTGCCACCTGGGGCCCCCTGATGGACCGGGACGACAACCCGGTCGTGTGAAGCTCGACGACCGACCTCTCTCGAACCGAACCAGCGCGTGACGATCGGAGGAAGCAGCATCCGCGTAGCCACGTAGCACAACGCGATGGCGGCGGAGAGCAGCAGGCCCAGACTCCGCACCGGCAGCATCCCCGACAGCGCGAGCACCAGCGGGCCGAGCGTCAAGACCAGAGCGCTCCACTGGATCGAGGGCCCGACACGATGCCACGCGGAACTCGCCACGAGCGTGGGCTCCACTCCGTCCTCTCGCAACTGCTCGCACGCGTGGAGGTAATGCACGGCGAAGTCGACGCCCACGCCGATCGCGACCGCGCAGAACATGCTCGTGGCGATCCCGAGAGGCACCCCGCCGTAACCCATCGTCCCGAGCAAAACGGTCAGCGAGAATCCGAGCGGCGCGAGCGCCACGAGACCGAGCGGAACCGAGCGATAGGCCACGGACAGGATCAGCGCGACGGCCGGCAGCGCCCAGGTGATCGAACGTGTCATGTTGCTCACGACCGAGCGCACCGCGGCCTGCGACGCGGGAAGGTCCCCGCTGAAATGGTAGCCCACGGCACGCGCCCCGATCGCCCGCGGGATCGCCCGCGCCAGGTGGGTCTCGAGCCGTCGGACGCGCTCGAAGTCCGCGCTGTTGACGAAGATCCGCACCCGGGCCGCCGCACCGTCGCCACGCAGGAGCTGGCGCAGCCCGATGCGGCGCTGAAACAGGTGCAGCAAGCCGGAGATACGCCACACGGTCTCGGGCGTCGCCTCGAGAATCGATCCCGGCTCGCCCTCGAGCACGGCGGCGGTCTCGTAGGCCGACAATTGACTCAGCACGCCGCCCACGAACGGTCCGCTCCTTGCGGCCCGCTCGACGTCGGCCAGCAGCTGCAACCCCTCGGCTCGCTGGAAATACGTGTCGGGACCGTGCAGCACGACGTCGTAGCGATACGTGCCCCACAGGTGTTCGTTGAATGCGTGCTCCGTCCGCACGAGCCGCGACTCGGGGTCGAGGTTGTCGATCCAGGAATCCTGCACCGCCAGCCGGCCGACGCCGGGCGCGACGACCAGGACGACGGCGCCTCCCACCAGCAGTGCGCCGAGCTTGCCGGTGCGGCGCACCCGGAAGATGCCCGCACGGTGTGCGGGGACGCGGAACCAGCGATCGGGCAGTGCGGCGACCGCCGCCGGCACGAACGAGAAGCTCAGCCCCATCGCGAACAGGATCCCGATCGCCGCGAACAGTCCGAACTGTCGTATCGGCGCGATCGAGGCCGCCAGAAACGAGAGCAGGCCGGCCGCGGTGGTCAGCGAGGTCAGGATGATCGGCGACGCCACGTCGCGGACCGCCGCCAGCATCGGCGAGCCTTGCACCTCACGATCGTGCCTGCGATGTACGGCGAATCGCTGCAACAGGTGGATCTCGTCGATCACCGCCATCGCCAGCACCACGACCGGAAGCACCGTGGTGACGATCGTCACCGGCATACCGAGGTGCCCCATCAGACCGAGAGTCCACACCAGCACCAGCCCGACCTCGGCCAGCGCAACCAGAACACCGCCGACGCAGCGCAGCGAGACGAACAGCAGCAGCGCGACGACGGCCATCATCGCGGGAACGAGACGCAGCAGATCGACCAGCACCGCACGGCCCAGCGACACTTCCGCGGCGACGGGGCCGGTCAACCCCAGCTCGAAGCCGGCGATCCGCTGATGTTCGACCCACGCCTCGAGATCCGAGAACACCTCCTCTCGCGGATGCCGGCGATCCAGCGACACGACGATCGCCGCCGCTCGCCCGTCGTCCGAGACGAACAGCCCGCGGGCCATCGGAGACGCTCGGATCCGTTCGCGTAGACGGACGAGGCCACCTTCCTCCGAGGGCAACTCGTCGAGGAGCGACGGAATGAAGACCTGCGAGCCGCCCGGAGTCGGATCCGGAATCGTGGCCAGCGAAAACGAGCGCCCCGCATCGACGCCGGGAACCCCCGCGAGCGACTCGTGAAGCCGCTTCACGTAGGCCAACCCGGTGTGATCGACCACCGTCCCTTCGGCGGAGGTCGCGGTGACCAGGGCCACGACCTGCTCGAGCTCGCGAAAATCCCGACGGTCCTGCCGGGTGCGCTCGACCGTCGGGTCCCCCGTCGGATAGATCGCCGCCCCGTCGGTCCGCAGTTCGAGACGCAGAACGCCCGTCCCCAGAACGACGGTCACGACGGCGATCCAGGTCAGGAATCGCCACGGGCGCGCCTCCGCACACCGCGCGACGGAGGCGGCCCAGGCTGAAGATCTCTCGGCAGGCACGGATCGATCCCGTGGTTACATGTGGGAAGTCTGTTGCTGGCGTCGGCGCAGCATGTACAGCGACGTCACCGCGATCGCGGCCAGTACCACGATCAGCAACGCCAGCGCCCAGTCGTCCATCGCTGGCACCGTCTGGATCACGTCGGTGTCGAACGTTCCCGCTGTATTGATGAACTCGATCGACATCGGCGACAGCGGGTTCGGCGTCGTCTGGATCGAGGCCAGGTCCTCGAACGTGATGACGAAGTCGACGAACAGCGAGTCGTTGACGACGTCCCCCGAGAATTCCCCGCCCGAGGTCGCCGATGGCGTGAACGTCATCATGCCCTGGGTCTGACTGCCGGACTCCTCGACGAAGACGCGGAACTGCGAACTGGGCTGGCCGCCGTACGTCACGGTGATCGGCGCAATCGACTTGAGCGACAGCTGGATGAGCCTGATGTCGACCTGCTCGGGAGTACCGACACCGGCAAAGTTGATAACTCCGAGGCGCCGGACGCAGGTGTCGATGTTCTGGGGCACACCCTGGGAGACGACTTCCTGCTGCTTGACCTTGTGGCGGTCGTCGGGCTCGACCGGCGTGCCGTGCTGATCGACCCAGACCAGTTCGACCTGCTCCACCGGCGGGCACTCGCAGTCTCCCGTGACCACGCCGTTCGGCAGCGGAAGGCCGTTCATGGCGACAACCTGGGCCCCGCGCGGATCGGACGGCGTGCCGGCCTTCGTGCCGAAGAAGCCGCTCGGCAGCACGGGCAGCTCGATGGTCGTCGGCCCCTCGGTCGTCCAACAGTCGGTGCCGAGCGGGATATCCTGGGCGGCTGCCACCCCGGCGATCAACAGGCCGACGATCACGATGAAGAGACCACGCGTACGGGGACGCGTTTCCAGCTTTGTTCTCATGTGCCCTCCTCCTTGCCGGGTACTACCCCGTGCGAGCGCAGGCCCCGGCAAACACAGTCGATTGGTTGTAGGCCGACGATCGGCCCTCCCGTGCCGTTTTCCTCTCGACAAGAATAGAGTCGATTGGGTTTTTTTTGTTGATGGAAAACCGAGAGAAAATGCCGTCCCGTGGCCGCAACGACGATTCCTGAAAAAACGGAGTGCCCGACCCTTCGCCACCGGCAGCAGAAATCGGCGGGAACGACGAACACGGGGTCGGTTTCACCGTATGTGAATGAAACCGATCGGGAGGCGCGTCGTGATCGTGGTCTCTATCGCCAGATTCGCATTGTCGACCAGTTTGACGGTCGCCCTGTGCGCGGGCCTGTCCTCGGCCGAGGCGCCGCGGTCCGCGGGCGCGTTCCGCGGTAAGGCGCTGCCCTCGCTGGAGCGACGACTCGCGGAGATTCCGGAAGGCGCACGGCTCAAGGCCTGGGTGATGTTCCGGCGCGACAAGGGCGTGCGTTCGCGGACGGAGCTGAGCGGCGCGCTGGAGCAGCTGCATCGCACCTTCGACGCGCATGCCGTGAACCGACGGCAGCGTCTGCGTACGAGGCCCGGACTGTTCGACGTGGACGACATCCCCCTTCCCGAAGCGTGGATCGACGCCGTTCGCGCGACGGGCGCCGAGCTCGTCGTCGAGAGTCGCTGGGTCCACGCCGTCAGCGTCCGCGCCACGCGCACGCAGCTCGCGCGACTGGCACGACTGGAGTTCGTCGAACGACTGCGCCCCGTCGCTCGAGTTGACAGACCGCGTCCCGCCCATGACATCGACCGAGCGATCGAGGACGCCCCGGCGACGGCGCGCGGAATCGCGGGCGCGTTCTACGGCGAGTCGTTCGATCAGATCAAGCAGCTCAACCTGCACAACCTGCACGCGCTCGGCTTCACCGGGGCGGGTGTACGAATCGGCGTGCTGGACACGGGCTTCCGCACGACGCACGAGGCGTTCAACGACCCGGCGCACCCGCTCGACGTCGTGGCCGAGTGGGACTTCGTCGACAACGACGCCGAGACCGGCCCGCAGTCCGGCGACGCGGCCAACCAGCACAATCACGGCACCCTCGTCCTCGGCACGCTGGCGGCCTACCAGCCGGGCGTGCTCGTCGGGGCCGCCTACGACGCGTCGTACATCCTGGCCAAGGTCGAGGACGTGACCGTGGAGGTGACGGCGGAGGAGGATCTGTTCGTCGCGGGACTCGAGTTCATCGAGGCGCACGGCGGAGACGTCGCGACATCATCGCTGGTCATCAACGGCGTCTACTCCCCCGCCGAGCTCGACGGAGAGACGACGATCATGACGCAGGGCATCAACGTCGCCACCGCGAACGGCATGCACGTCTGCCAGGGTGCGGGCAACAGCGGCCACGACATCAACCCGTTGACCTCGACGCTCGTTCCTCCGGCGGACGCGTTGCGCGTCATCACCGCCGGTGCGGTCGACGTCACGGGCAACATCGCCAGCTTCAGCTCGGACGGCCCCACCGCCGACGGACGGCTCAAGCCGGAGGTGCTGGCCCGCGGCGTGAACGCGCGGACCGTCTCCGCGTCCGCCGACAGCGGAGTCGTCGGCGCGGACGGCACCTCGTTCGCGACGCCGCTGACCGCCGGCGCCACCGCGTGTGTCGCGCAGGCGCACCCGGACTGGACCGTGGACCAGATGCGCACCAACCTGTTCCTCACGGCCGCGCATTATCGAGACACCGGCGCACCGGACTCGTTCAACGTGCTGGGCTTCGGCATCCTCGACGTGGTGGCCGCCTCGGCGGGCGACTGCAACGACAACGGCACGGCGGACACGGACGATCTCGACGACCTCGTCAGCGGCGACTGCAACGGCAACGCGATCCCGGACGAGTGCGACGTTGCCGCGCTGACCAGCGCCGACGACGCGGTGGACGGATTGCCGGACGAGTGCACCGAGTGCGAGATCGGGCCGGGCTGCCCGGCCGAGGCCTCACAGCTCTTGCTGACGAAGAGTCATCCCGACGTGGTGCTCTCGTGGCAGGCCGCCGCCGGGTCCACGGGACACACAGTGCGCCGCGACGAGACTCCGGCGGCAGCCGGCGCGACCGAGGTGGCCCAGGTGCCGGGCTCGACCTGGGCCGATCCCGACGCTCTCGTCACCTCTCCCGGCCCGGCGTTCTACCTCGTGCGCGGCCTGACCGCTGGGGGCGTCGCGGGCCCCTGAGCCCTCCGGCCTCGAGAAGATCCGAGTTGCTACTCCGGACAGGCAGTGACGGGTGGGCGCGCGAGGCCCGCTCCGTCGCTTCCCAAAGACGCGTCCACACCCGGAGGCGTATCGAGGGTGATCAAGTAGAAATAGGTCTCGTGTGCTGACGGGATTTCCGGAATGCCCGTCTGGGCCACCGGCACACCCTTCCTGTAGCAAGTTCCGTAGCTCTGCGGCAAGTCGTCGACCCGGCCGCGGTACACGTTGTAGGCGCTCGCGCCGTCCTCGGGATCCCAGTGCAATACGAACGTACTCACCGTTCCGGCAAAGCCTCCGGCGAAGGCGCCGGCCGGCACCGACGTCGTCGCCGCGCCTCCGACCTCACCGTCGTCGAAGTCACAGACGTTGCCTCTGCCGTCTCCGTCCCGATCGCGTTGGAGCCGGTTGCGATCCTGCGAGCAGTTGTCGAAACATCCAACTCGGACACGATCCGCACAGAGCTCCAAGTTCCCCTTGCCCCGGAGGGCGAATTCCCCGTCGAACTCCCCGTCGAAGACCTCATCATTGTCCTGGTCGTCCTCGTCGTCGTGTCCGTTATGCAACCCATCGCCGTCGATGTCGTCATCGCATTGATTGCCCTGACCGTCGCCGTCGTCGTCGCGCTGGCCGGGGTTCTCGTCGTCGAAGCAATTGTCGCACGCGTCGCCGAAACCGTCTCCGTCCTCGTCGCACTGTTCGTCCGGGGTCCCGGGGTCGTCGTCGCAGTCCGTGGGAGGATTGGGCAACCAGGGGCAATTGTCGACGTCGGCGCAGGCTCCATCGCCGTCGCCATCGTCCGCCGGATCGAACGGGCAGGAGTCGAGACCACAGGTGTTCAGCGGGAATCCGGGATCGCCGAATCCGTCGCCGTCACTATCGGTACACGTATCGCACGCGTCGCCGGTACCGTCCAGATCGGTGTCGGCCTGGCTGGGATCGGAGACGGACGTGCATACGTCGCAGGTGTCGCCGACGCCGTCGAAGTCGAAATCGTCCTGGTTGGGGTTGTCGGCGATCGGACAGTTGTCGTCACAGTTCGCGGTGGCGCCACCGACGCACGGGTCGGCGACCTGGTCGCCGTCCTCGTCGGGCACGCCGTCGTCATCCGCATCGGCGTCGCACGCGTCCCCGATGAGATCCAGGTCGGCGTCGGCCTGATCGTCGTTGTCGGTCAGATCGCAGTTGTCGCACACGTCGCCGAAGTGATCCCCGTCGGAGTTGGTCTGGTCGACGTTGGACACGTCGGGACAGTTGTCGCAGAGGTCCCCCTCGCCGTCGCCGTCCTGATCCCGCTGCAGCGGATCCGAACGGTCGGGGCACAGGTCGCAGGCGGATTCGATGTGGTCGCGATCCGGGTCGACCGGGGTCGGCCAGTTGCCCGACGAGCAATCGTTGTTGAGTCCGTCGCACAGCTCTGTGGCGCCGGGGTAGATCGTGTCGTTCGAGTCGTCGCAATCCCCGTCCACGTCGACGTGGCCGGCGATCGGTTCGCACGAGCTCGCAAACGAGTCACCGTACCCGTCCTCATCCACGTCGGAGTACGAGACGATGACCGCCCCGCCGTCGCACAGACACAGAAGTCCCCCGGAGTTCAAACCGCCACCCCAGACGATCATCTTCGAACCGGTCCAGACCGCCGTGTGATCGGCTCGCCCCTCGGGCACACCGTCCCCGGTCGGCGTTCCGAACCAGCTGTCGCTCGCCGGATCGTACCTCCCTCCGGTGTTGGAATATCCACCCCAGATCACCATCTCGACATCGGTCCAGACGGCCGTGTGGCGATCCCTCGCCTGGGGCGCGGAGGAGGACGTCGGCGTCCAGTTGTCCGTGCCCGGATCGTAGCGACCGCCGGTTCTGAGGTCCCCTCCCGAGTACCCACCCCAGACGATCATCTCCGTACCGGTCCACACCGCCGTGTGGCGCGTTCGTCCGCCGGGCGTTCCGGAGGCGGTCGACGTCGGCGTCCACGCATCCGTTGCGGGGTCGTAGCGACCACCGGTGTTGTCGCTCGAGATGCCTCCCCAGACAATCATCTCGGTGCCGCTCCACACCGCGGTGTGATCATCCCGTGCCGTCGGCACTCCGGGGTCGGTCGACGTCGACGTCCAGCCGTCGGTCACCGGGTTGTAGCGCCCGCCCGTATTGACCTCCTGAGGACCGAGAGATCGACCGCCCCAGACGATCATCTCCGTGCCGCTCCACACGGCCGTGTGACCGTGCCTTCCGTCGGGCACTCCCGCTCCCGTGGAGGTCGGCGTCCAGCTGTCACTCATCGGGTCGTAACGCCCGCCGGTGTTCGCATACCAGGTGTCGTACCCGCCCCACACGATCATCTCGACCCCGGTCCAGACCGCCGTGAGAGAGGACCGCGCGGTGGGCGCACCCGTACCGATCGACGTCGGCGCCCACGAATCCGTCGCCGGATCGTACCGTCCCCCGGTCTGTGTATACCCGATGCCGCTGGCGGCTCCGCCCCAGACGATCATCTCCGCGCCGGTCCACACCGCCGCGTGGTTCGACCGCGCGGCCGGTACGGAAGGCCCGGTCGACGTCGGCGACCAGCTGTCCGCGCCCGGATCGTATCGCCCGCCGGAGTGCAGACTCCCAGGCCCGAACCCACCCCAGACGATCATCTCCGTCCCGCTCCACACCACCGTGTGCCGGGCTCGACCGACCGGTGCACCGGTCGACGCGGTCGGCGTCCAGCTGTCCAGCACAGGGTCGTAACGCGCTCCGTTGTCCAGCTCGATCCCGGTACTGTCATCTCCGCCCCAGACGATCATCTCCGTCCCGCTCCACACCGCGACGTGATCGAAGCGCGGGTCGGGCACGTTGGCTCCCATCGATGTCGGAGCCCAACCATCGGACTGCGGGTCGTACGAGCCTCCGTCGTTCAACAATCCGCCCACGCCGTCGTGTCCACCCCAGACGATCATCTCCGACCCACTCCACACTGCGGTGTGGTGCTCTCGCGGTGCAGGCGCGCCGGCTGCGACCGACGCCCAACTGTCCAGGACCGGGTCGTAACGGCCGCCGCTGTCGAGCGCGCCCGTACCGTCGGCTCCGCCCCAGACGATCATCTCTGCACCGGTCCACACCGCCGTGTGATCGGATCGAGCCGGCGGCACGCTGCCCGTCGTCGACGTCTGGCTCCAGAGGCCGGTCGACGGATCAAACCGGCCACCGTCGTTCAGCGGGACGCCGCCGCTGGTCTCTCCGCCCCAGACGATCATCTCCGTGCCGCTCCACAACGCCGTGTGGTAGGCGCGCGACGTGATGCCGCCGCTGGACATGTTCGTCCAGCTGTCCGTCGTCGGGTCGTACATCCGACCGTTGTTCGTGTAACCGAAGGTGTACTGCCCGCCCCAGACGATCATCTTCGTGCCGGTCCACACCGCCGAATGCCAGCGTCGGCCGAAGGCCGCGGTGTAGTCGTCGCGAGTCTTGGTCCAGCTGTCGGTCGCGGGATCGTAGCGGCCTCCGCTTCGGAGGTTCCCGACTCCGCCCCAGACGATCATCTCCGCACCGGTCCACACCGCCGTGTGGCCCTCCCTGCTGTGGGGTACGTACCACAGCTCGTTCCACTCGAGCGCGGTGCACTGCGCCCCCAGGGTTGCCGGGACCTCGTATCCACCGGTCAGCGGCGCAACGTGACCTCGTGCCGTTCCGCGGGGCGAGTCGACCCGAGTCCGACCTTCCGCCTCCCACCATTCGTCGAACGAGCGTTTGGGCCAGGAGACCGTTGCCACGCGAAACGCCTGCTCGTCCTTCGCGAGCACCGCCGTCACCCGGAACCGGTCGTCCTCCTCGATCAGCGGCGAGACTCGACCCATGGGAAGATCGCCGGCCTCCGCGGGCAGACTCTCGACGACCTCCTCGACATACTCTCCGTCGAGGTCGCGCATCTCGGCCGTGTCGGGAAGAAGCTCGAGCGACGCCTCGAGACGGGCGCGGAGCTCGCCGTGAAAGCGTCCGTCTCGCGCGTACAAAGAGCGCACCAGGCGGTCGGTCAGAGTCGGTCGCGCCAGACACTCGGCGATCAGGGTGGGCTCGTCGCCGAGCGCGGCGAACAACCTGCGCAATCCCGCGGCGTCGTTCGTGTTTCGCGCCATGCGGTCGATCTCGGCCTGGATCTGCTCACCGGACAGAGGACGGCCCCAGATCGTCTCCAGCGCCGAGCCCTTCTGCAGGTAGGACGAGACGCGGTCGCGGATCACCTCGTCGGGCAGCACCTCGTCGAGTCGGGGTTTCGGGTTCGGATTCTCTTCGGGCCAGATGCGCTGATCCCAGTAGGCACGCTCGACCGCCCGCTGACATCGAACCCGATCCTCGGCGGTCAACCGTTCGTGAACCTCCCCGGCCGACACCGCGGTAGCGATCGCCGAGAACCAGAGAAGCGCGACCGACGCCGCGAACCGTCGAGATGCCGGAAACGAAGCTAGACGCCGCATACTGCCTCCGCGAGCGGCCATGCCGTTATCGGATCGAACTCGCCGGAATACGAAGACGGGATCTTGACCCATGAGGAACGAGACGCCATGGGTCGGCCCGCCGAGTGTGCGGCCGCTGTGTGAGGCGTTTCTACCACAGGTGTGGCTGCGGCGATCGTGGAGTTTCCGAGAGACCGGACCTACGGGGTCGGGAATGCTCCGAAAAGTCTCCCACGACGGCGGCGTGATGGCGCTTTACCCGTCGGCGGTCTACCGCTTCGTCCCGAACGCCGGCGGACGCGGCCTGGGGGCCTGATGCTGATCTACGGCGATCAGGTCTGGGTTTACGACCTGACGAACAACACGCTCGAGCTGCGATTCGACCGCGACCTGCGCGACCTCGACGCCTACACGGAGGGGGCCGTACCGGTCACGGAGTGACGATCGGCACAGCGGCGGCCCGGGAACGAGGTTCTCCCCGCACGAGTTGTCGAGGAGACCCTCGTCGTCAGCCGACCGACTCGATCAGCTCGTTTTCGAACGGATCCGCGTCATCCGACTCGTCCGAGCCATCCGACTCGTCCGAATCCGCGGTCGAGGCGTCGAGAGCCGCGGCGCGGCGACGCAGGAACTCGTCGTAGTCCACGTGATGGTCGACCACGGCCCCGGTCGGCGTGATCTCCAGCACGCGGCCGGCGATCGAGCGCGCGAACTCCTGGTCGTGCGAGCTGAAGATCAGCGTCCCGTCGTGCCGCACCAGCGCCTTGTTCAGCGACGTGATCGTCTCGAGATCGAGGTGGTTCGTCGGACCGTCGAGCACCATGCAGTGCGGATCTTCCAGCATCATCCGCGAGATCATGCAGCGCACCTTCTCGCCGCCGCTGAGCACGTTGACGGGCTTCTTGGTCTCGTCGCCGGTGAACAGCATCCGGCCGAGGAAGCCGCGGACGAAGTTCTCGTCCTTCTCCACGCTGTACTCCCGCAGCCAGTCGATCAGGTTGGTCTCCTGGCTGAACAACTCGGACGCGTCCTTCGGCAGAAACGACTTGCGCACGGTCTGGCCCCACTCGACGCTGCCCTCGTCGGGCTCGACCGCGCCGGCCATGATCTCGAGCAACGTAGAAGTCGCAACCGAGTTGCGCGAGACGATCACGATCTTCTCGCCGCGCGCCACGGTCAGGCTGAAGTCGCGCAGCAGCGTCTCGCCTGCGATCGAGTGCGTGATGTTCTCGAGCCGCACCACGGCCTTGGCGCGCAGCGGCTCCGGGTCGAAGGTCACGTGCGGGTACTTGCGCGACGAGGGCCGGAAGTTGTCGGTGGTCAGCTTACCCAGCATCTTCTTGCGCGACGTCGCCTGGCGCGACTTCGACGCGTTGGCGCTGAAGCGCGCGATGAACGCCTTCAGCTCCTTGGCCTTCTCCTCGTCCTTGGCCTGCTTGGCCCGCTGGTGCTTCAGCGCCAGTTCGCTGGCCTGGAACCAGAAGTCGTAGTTTCCGGTGTGCAGCGCGATCGTGCCGAAGTCGATGTCGGCCGTGTGCGTGCAGACCTTGTTGAGGAAGTGCCTATCGTGCGAGACGACGATGACGGTGTTGCGGAACTCCGCCAGGAACTCTTCGAGCCACAGGATCGAGTCGACGTCGAGGTGGTTCGTCGGCTCGTCGAGCAACAGGATGTCGGGATCGCCGAACACGGCCTGCGCCAGCAACACGCGAACCTTGTCGCCGTCGTCGAGGTCCTTGACCAGCGTGCCGTGGCGCGGGGTCGGAATCCCCAGACAGCACAGCAGCTCGGCCGCCTGCGCCTCGGCGCCCCAGCCGTTCATCTCGGCGAAGTCCGCCTCGAGCTCGGCGACGCGCATGCCGTCGGCCTCGTCGAACTCCGGCTTGGAGTACAACGCGTCCTTTTCCATCGACACGCGATGAAGGCGCTCGTGCCCCATCAGGACGGTCTCGAGGGCGGGATAGTCGCTGTACTCGAAGTGGTCCTGCTTCAGCACGCTGATGCGCAGCCCCTTAGGGACGACGACGTTGCCCGCGGTCTGCTCGACCTCGCCGGCCAGTACCTTTAATAATGTTGACTTGCCGGCCCCGTTCGGGCCGATCAACCCGTAGCAGTTGCCGTTGGTGAATTTGAGCGAGACGTCCTCGAACAGGACGCGCTTGCCGAACTGTAGGGTCAGGTTTTGTATGGAGATCATCGCGACAAGGTAGCAGGTCGGGGCCGACCCGGCCGCCCGAGGCGCTCCGGGGCCGATGCAGACCCTCCCACGATGGGGAGTGGTTCGCGGAGTCGGGCCGTAAGGCCACTCCCGGCATCCATGAGCGCCGTTGCCGGCAGACCCGCACTCGGAGTATGTTTCCGGTGCTGCCCCAAGGAGGTGGATCATGCGCCCCCTTCTCACACGCGCGGCGTTCGCCGTTCTGGCCTGGGGTCTCGGCGGCCTGCTCGCAGCCGACGTGCACGCGGCCTGCTCGCAAAGCAAACCGATCCTCTCGTTCGACGCCCCGCAATACAGTTACCTCTCTTATCCACTCTCACCTGAGGTCGGCGCGCTGTTCTGGGCCCTCGGCTTCGGCGACCCCGCCGACGGCGCCGGTGTGGACAGCGGCAGCCTCAGCGCGATACCGGGGATCCTGGCCACGGTACCGGGCTACCCGGCGTGGATCGAGTCGAACTGGAACCGGAGCGGTGTCGACGGCTGCATCCTCGACAACGAGGACGCCGACTGCACGGCGCTGGCCGTCTACGACCGCGACGGCTCGTGCACTCCGTGGGAGGAGACCTGCGTGTCGCTCGCCGTCGCCACGGACGAGGACCCGGGGCCCGGACAGCCGTTCTCGTTCGCGCAGGCGAACGGTGCGACGATCGAGCTGAGCGATCTCCCCGTCGTCCTCTCGGACTACAACGCCGCGGATCAGGAACCGCTACCCATCTTCTCCGTCAACGTGCCCGCGCCTTCCGAGGGGCTGTATCTCGACGCCGCATGCGACGATCCCCTCGCCGGCTACCGGATCTACATCAACTGGAGTTTCACGCCGTTGCTTCCGTCGACTCCGATCGACCGCTCGAATCCCGACTGGACGCTCGTTCCCGGAGGAAGCGGCCCCGACGGCGCTCCGATCCCGTTCGGCACGCCGACGATGCTGCACTTCGGCTGCAACACGTGGGGCTACGCCTACCTGGCGTACGAGGTCGTGCTCGAGAGCGGCTTCGAGATTCCACACCTCACGCTGTTCGTGAACGGATCCTTCTTCAACTCGACCGGGCTGATCCCGTGCTGTCCGGACGGCGACGCCGACGGGTACTGCTCGCCGACCGGCATCGGCGCCGAGGACTGTGACAACACGAATCCGGACGTCCTGCCGCACGGCCCGCAGATCTGCGGAGACGGTCTGAACAACGACTGCTTCCATGCGCACTGGCCCGACCTCGAGGGCACGAACGAGTTCGACGACGACGGCGACGGGTTCAGCGAATGCGACGGCGACTGCGAGGACGGCGAGCCGTCGCTGTACCCCGGCATCGTGGCGCCCGAGATCTGTGACGGCCTGGACCAGAACTGCGACGGTCGCAACGACGAGGCTCCCGTGCTGGCCCAGCGGCTGGAAGATGCGGACGGCGCCGACGGCGCGCACTTCGGCATCACCGTGGCCGGACTGGGCGACGCCGACGGGGACGGCGTCGAGGAGTTCGTCGTCGGAGCGCGCCGCGACACGGTCTCCGGGATACTGCAGGCCGGCCGCGCGGTCGTGCTGTCGGGCGCCACGCGCGCCGAGCTGCACACGCTGACGCACCCCGCTCCAGCGGCGGGCGACAACTTCGCACGCAGCGTGGCCGGAATCGACGATGTGAACGGAGACGGCATCCGGGACATCCTCGTCGGCGCACCGCTCGACGACGCCGGCGGAATCGTCGATAGCGGAAGCGCGCACGTCTTCTCCGGATCGGCGGCGGACGACTTCGAGCCGATTCACGCGCTAGTCGATCCGGCCGCAGGCCCGGGCGACGAGCTGGGTTACAGCGTCGCCGCGCTGGGCGACGTGGACGACGACGGCGTCGGCGACATCGTCGTCGGGGCGCGCAACGACGACGGTCGCGGCAGCGCGCTGGTCTTTTCCGGCGCCGGCGGCGGCTTCATCCGCAAGCTGACCGATCCCGCCGGACAGGTCGGCGATCTGTTCGGATACGCCGTGACCGGATCGGGCGACCTCGACGGCGACGACGTGCCGGACGTGCTGATCGGGGCGTACGCCGCCGACTCCGCCGTCGCACCTGGCGCCGGCGAGGTGACGGCGTTCTCCGGAGCCGACGGCGGTGCGATCCGCACCTTCGCCGATCCCGCGGGAACCGGCGGCGACGAGTTCGGGCGTGGACTGGCGTCGATCGCCGACCTGGACGGGGACGGAGTGGACGACCTGCTGGCCGGTGCGCCCGGGGCCTCGGCCGGCGGCGAGGTGCTGCTCTTCTCCGGAGCGGACGCTGCGCTGCTCGATCGCGCCACGGACCCGGAGGGCGAGGCGGGCGACAGCCTGGGCTATCGCGTTGCCGCCCTGGGCGACATGGACGCGGACGGCGTTGCCGACTTCGTCGCCGGAGCGTTCACCGACGACGCCACGGGGTCGGTCAACTCGGGCAGCGCCACGGTGTTCTCGGGCGCGACCCGACTGCC
This sequence comes from bacterium, assembly GCA_024226515.1. Taxonomy (GTDB): domain Bacteria; phylum Acidobacteriota; class Polarisedimenticolia; order Polarisedimenticolales; family Polarisedimenticolaceae; genus JAAELQ01. Next base: position 4,946 of record JAAELQ010000010.1, on the reverse strand, counting down.
GATCCGCAAACTGATCGACCCGGACGGAGCGACCGGCGACGTGCTGGGGGCGGGTCTCGCGGGCATCGGCGACCTCGACGCGGACGGAACGCAGGAGCTCGTCATCGGCGCGTACCTCACGGATCGCCCCGGCAAGCTCAACTCGGGTGCGGCGTTGCTGTTCTGGGGCGCGGCGGTCGAGGATCTCGACGGGGATGGCTTCGGCGACCGCTGCGACCCCGACATCGACGGAGACGGCGCGGCCAACGAGGACGACTGCGCCCCGCTGGACAACCTGGCCCAGGCGATCCCACCAGAGGTCGAAGGCATCGGCTTCTCGCCGACCAAGACCACGTTGCGCTGGACCGACCAACCGGGCCTCGTGCTGTACGACATCTTTCGCGACGACCAGGACCCGGGGTTCAGTTGCTGGATCAGCGAGCGTCAGGTGCCGCAGGTTCAGGTCGTCGATCCGCCTCCGGGTGAGGTGACGCGCCTGCTGGTGCGCGGCACGAACGTGTGCGGACGCGGTACGCTCGGATCTGACGGCGAAGGCGAGGAGAGAACTCCGGCGGAGGAATGCCCGTAGCCCGACCGGACGTCTCAGCGCGCACGGTCTCCTCCCCTCGCGTCAATGTACCGCGAAACGACAGACCCGAGAAAACTCAGCGGCGGGGGTAGTCGCCCCACTCGCTGGCGAGCTGCACCTCGATACCGTCGGGGTCGTCGAAGTACACGCGATTCTGCACGCGGCGCGACTCGAGGCCGACCGATCCGAGCCGCTCGACGACGTCTCCCGCGCGGTAGCCCTCGACCGTGTAGCAGTAGTGGTCGAGGCCCGGCCTGTCCGAGCGAAACAGGGCGACGAAGTTGTTCTTGCCCGCGGCAAGGAAGCAATTGTGCTTCGACTCCTGAAGCGTCTCGAGTCCGAGGTGCTTGCGGTAGAAGTCGCGCGACCGTGAAACGTCCGCGACGCGCAGCGCGATGTGGTTCAGGCCGACGGAGCGGAACGTCGGCTGTGCCGCGTTCGCCGTCGGCTGCGCACCGGCAGTGCCGCCCACGAACGTGGCGGCGGCGACCGCGACCAGTCGCGCGACGGCATCACGGCGACCGAGCTTCCCTTGTTCGACCTGTTCCAGAATCCGATCCGCGATCTCGTGCATGGGCACCTCCGTGCCGTCAGCGTACCCAGGGATCGAGCGCGGAGGTGTAACGTTTTGTAAACCGACCCATTCGGCCGCCGAACGTTGCAGCGGGGCGTCAGGGTCGCCCTCGGAGTCGGGAGAGCTGCTCGTCGACGAGGGCCCGCGCTCTGGGGTCGTCGGTCCGCTCGCGGGCCTCGACGAGTTGGGCGATTGCGTCGTCCCGTCGCCCCACGCGGTACAGCGCGCCGGCGAGCATCATGCGTGCGTCGAAGTACGCCGGGTCGACCTCGACCGCCCCCGCGAACGCCCCGATCGCACCCGCCAGGTCGCCGGCGTCGAACAGCAAGCGCCCCAGGTTGAAGTGCGGCAGGGGGTTGGACGGCTCGATCCGCATCGCGGCGCGAAAGGCGTCGATCGCCTCGCCGCGGTTTCCCGCGAGAGCCAGCGCGTTGCCCAGGTTGACGTGCACCGACGCCAGCTCCGGGCTCGATTCGGCGGCGGCCCGGAAGTGGGGCAAGGCCTCCTCCAGCCGTCCGGCGTCGATCAACGCGCGGCCCAGGTTGCCCTCGGCGATGTACTCGCCGGGATGGACGGCGACGGCGCGCGCCCGCAGCGCGACGCTGTCCTTCCAGTGCGCGGTGTTCGCCGCGGCGCCCCAGGCAAGAGCGAGCGTGACGCTCAGCCCCGCGGCGGCGGCCACGATCCGCGGCGCGCGCCGGCCGGCCGTCCAGGTATCGACGGCCCACACCACGGCGACGAACAGACCGATCAACGGCACGTAGGCGTAGCGGTCGGCGTACGGCTGGAAGCCCACTTGCAGTACGCCGATGACGGGGGCCACGGTGATCAGGTACCCCAGCCAGCCGAAGAGTAGGTACGGATGACTCCGGCGCTTCCACAGTGCCACAGCCGAGACCGCAATCAGGAACAGCGCTCCCAGCCCCGCGCGACCGAGGTCCAGATTGTCCAGCGGATGTGGATAGGTGATGGCCAGGCCGCTCGGGACGAACATCTTCGACACGTACCACAGGCTTCCGCTCAGCGCGGTGCCGATGCGCACGAGAAACGTGTAGGACTCCATGCCCTGCAACGCGCCGGCACCGCGCTGGGCGAAGATCGTCAGCAACCCGATCGCGAGCGATGCGGCGAACATGGGCAGCTTCTCGGCCACCAGCCTGCTCCAGGCCACGGGCGCGGGTCGCCGAAGCGCGAGACGACCGCTGTCGATCGCGTGATCGACGAGCAGCAGGACGACCGGAAAGGTCACCAGCATCGACTTCGACAGCAGCCCGAGGAGAAACGCCGCCAGCACCGCGAGCCGGCGCATCCACGTCGGCCGCGTCACGTAGGCCCGATACAGCAGGAGGCCGGCGAACCAGAACAGCGTGCTGAGCAGGTTCTTGCGCTCGGCGATCCAGGCGACGGACTGGACGTTCAGCGGGTGAACGGCGAAGAGTGCGGCAACGAAGGCGGACGGTCCCGGCGCCCCCGTGAAACGCGAGAGCAACGCGAACAGCAGCAGCACGTTCACGACGTGGATCAGCAGGTTGGTCTTGTGGTGGTCCTTCGCGTCGAGACCGAACAGCTCGACGTCGACCAGGTGTGATCCCATGGTCACCGGGTGGTAGTTGCCCGAGTAGATCGCCGTCAGCTCGGTGCGCAACGTGTCCCACGACAGCCCGTTCCGAACGTTGGCGTTGTCGTAGACGTAGATGTTGTCGTCGCAGTCTACGAAGTCATGCCCCAGAACCGGCCAGTAGACGGCGACGGTCAGCACGACGAGCGCGACGGCGATGACGATCTCGAGCCGAGGTTCGAACGGCCTCTTTCCCGCCGCCGATGGACACATGGCAGGAACCTACCACGAACTCACCGACGGTCAAGCCGAAGTTGCCGGACAGGTCTCGGGCTACTTGCGCCGGCGACCGCGGCGCGGGATCAGCCACTGGTAGAAGCCCGGCGGGTAGTCGTCCTCGCGGATCAGGCGGTCGACGCGGAACAGCACGTCGAGGCCGACGACGGCGGCCAGCAGAAGCAGATGCCCGCTGGACCACGGCGGCGTCTGGCGTTGTGCCACGATCATCATGCTGATCGACGCCAGCGTGCCGCAGCACAGAATGACGAAACACTGCAGGTAGATCGAGTGCCACGTGGCGGCACGCACGTTGAGCCCGAAGGCCTCGAGCCGGCGCTTGGTCCCCGAGCCCAGAAACCCCAGCAGCGGCGAGAGCAGAAGTATCGCGGGGCCGGCGATCGCGTGCGCGCGGTGCTGCCTGCTCAGGCTCTCGCGCCGCTCGACGTAGTCCGCGTCGTAGCGGATCTCGCGGGTCGGAACATCGCCCAGCGCGGGAACCCACGGCCGCAGCTCGTAGCGAAACGTGCCGTCCCCTTCCTGCGACTTGCCCGCAATGCGCCACGTTCGATCGTCGAAGTGGATCAACGGCCTGCGGTACGGGTGCACCTCCCAGCCGTCCATGTCGGCGGGCGAGCGAACGACCAGCCGGTCGGGCTCGAGCGTCACCCGATCCGGGCCGACGCAGATCGACGCAGTTGCGTCGCGGTCTTTCATGGCGTGCGAGTGACCCATGCAGCCATCTCCGTGACTCCGACTACCCCGCGATCAACTGACCCAGCCGACCCGTGAGGATCGCCAGGTAGTTCCCCAGCGCGTAGCCGATCAGCGCCATCAGGATCGACGCCGGCACCAGCGACTCGCGGTGGTGCGCGGCGACGATGGGCGCCGATGCCGCGCCGCCGATGTTGGCCGCCGAGGCGATGGCGAGGGTGTGTACGTCGACGCGGAATATCCATGCGCCGCCCAGGACGAACGCTCCGTGGATCGCGATCCACACGTAGGCCATCAGCACGAACGCTCCCATGTCGGCCCAGTCGACGTTGCTCAGGTCCATCGTCGCGCCCACGCGAGCCACGTAGACGTAGATGATCGCCATCGCGATGGGTTGCGCGGCGGGAAGTTTGCGCGCTCGGGTCACCGACGCGATCAGGGCCAGGGTGGTCACGAGCAGGATCAACCACGTACTCGCGGTGATCACGGTTGCCCCTCCGACCACGACGGGAGGCAACACCTTGGACAGCCCCATCGAGACCCACGTCGTCCCCAGCGCCAGCAGGGCCAGATACAGAAGCTGCATCATGGTGGGCGCATGATCGTTCGTGTCCAGGTCGAGCGAGGCGCGCTCCATCTGCTCGATGCGTCCGGCCGGTACCCGCGCCCAGCGATTGAAGCGGTCGGCGAACGCCTTGCAGCCGAGCAGGATCGGCAGCCATACCAGGTAGACCATCTGATCCGCGGCCGCCGCCATCGTCAGGTGCTCGGCCGTCCCCTCGAGCGCGGCGTGCGCCGCCGTCATGTTGCCGGTGCCGCCGATCCAGCTTCCGGAGAGCGTGCCGAACGCCTTCCAGCTGTCCGGCGAGAGCGGGAAGAAGTCACCGAGGCTGAGCGCCTGCCCCAGCGCGAACGCCACGACGCCGCCCAGCACGACGCCCACGCTGCCGAGCAGCATGACGAACACGCCCTTGCCCATGATGCGCACGGCGCTGGCCACATCGACCTTGATCAGCATCAGCACGATGAAGATCGGTAAGCCGAACTGCCGCAGGAAATCGTAGGCCGGGCTCGAGTACGGGATGATCCCCGTGTTCGACAGCAGGACCGGGGAGGAGTAGATGAAGATCAGCGGCGGGAGGAACTCGAAGATCTTCCACTTCGTGAAGCGCTCGAGCGAGAACCAGAATGCGACCACGGCCACGAGCACGGTCATGACGCCCGCGGGCGAAGCGATGAGCGGTTGATCCACGGTT
>JAAELQ010000009.1 GCA_024226515.1 bacterium | reverse complement strand
GGTAGGCGGCGCGGTGGTCGGCATAGACCGACGAGGCGCGGGCACGCAGGGCGAGTCGTTGGGGCTGCACGAGGTGGCCATCGTAGCACTCGCCCGTACGTGTACGATCAGGCTATCGCCCCATGTTGAAGGTCTCATCGAATTGCCGGGCAGGTACACTCAGGTCATGAAGGGTCTCGGATACCGAGCCGCTTTCCTCGTTGCGAGCGCCTGCCTGGTCTCGGCGGTCGCGTGCTCGACGGCGACCCTGAAACGACACGGGCTCGAGGCCGTCTCGTGGGAGCAGGAGGTGCGGCGTCGCGGACTGGATCCGGCGACGTTGACCGACCCTCTCGCAATCGGCGACGAATTGCGCGAGGCCGCCCTTGCCGTCGTTGGGTCGGGCAGCGAGCTCGAGAAACTACGAAGACTGCACGGATTCCTGTTCGACGAGGATGGCCTGCGCTTCGAGTACCGTTCCATAGGCACGTACTCCGCTGCGGATACCTACCGTCTGCGCCGTGGCAATTGCGCGTCGTTCACGATCCTGTTCATCGCCATGGCGCGTTCCGTGGGGCTGCCGCTGCGCGCTGCACTGCCCAGGGTGATCCCGACAGTCGAAAAGGTGGGCGATCTCATCGTGGTCAGCGACCATATCGTCGCCATCTACGAACGGACGGGTGGGGCCGACGTGTTCGATTTTGCCCCGTCAAACGAGAAGCGGCTCGTAGGTCTGCGACCGATCGACGATCTGTGGCTCGGCGCGATTTACCTCAACAACCTGGGCGCCGAGGCGTTACTGGAAGGGAATCTCCCTTCCGCTTCGACGCATCTACGGCACGCCGTTGCGCTGGCTCCCGACTTCGCGCCGGCTCACGGGAACCTGGGGGCGGTCCTGCGCCGGCTCGGCGACCTCGACGGCGCCTTCCGAGCCTACCGGCAATCGCTCGGAATCGATCCGCAGTCCGAGACGGTGTTGCACAACCTGGCGTCGTTGTACCTCTCGCTGGGTCGTCTCTCCGAAGCGCGCACCGCGATTGCGGCCGCGGATCGTGCCGGCTGCGCGCCTTACATGTTACTGCTTCGCGGTGACTTCGAGATGCGTGACGGCAAGCCGCGCCGGGCGTTGCGGTTGTACCGGCGGGCGGCGCGTGGGAGTCCGCAGCTCGTCGACACCCATCTGGCGGTCGGGCGTGCCGAGCTCGCCCGCGGGCGAGCGGGGACGGCACGTAAGTCGATCCTGCGGGCACTGGACCTCGAGCCGGATAACGCCGAGGCTGTGGCTGCGCTGGCCCGGCTCGACGGGGCCGCTCGAGAGTGACCTACGGCAACGGACCGCCGCCGATCGCGGCGAGCAGGCCCTCGGCCAGCAACGTGCGGTTCAGATTGAAGCGCAGCTCCCCGCGCAGCTTCTCCACCGAGGCGACCAGGGCGGCGGTGCGCGTCGGGCCCAGGGTGCCGCCGATGCGCGCGAGCCGCGGGCCGAGGTCGGCGTTGACCAGGTGCGGATCGCTCGGGTCGGCCTGCGCCCGTCCGGCGTCGCGCAGCAGGCCTTGCAGGATCTCCAGACCCTCGAGCAGGCTGCGCTCGGTCTTGCCGGCGAGCTCGGCGGCCGACGCCGGAATGCGCGGGACGGCCTCCGCGGCGGAGGCGACGAGCCCCTCGAGCGTCTCCAGCACCTGCTCGCGTCGCGCCTGGAGCTCGTCGAGCTCCATCTCCAGCGCGCGACCGAAGCGGCCCTCCGCCAGCGAAGCGCGCGCGAGTGCCTCGCTGCGGGAGATCCCGCGCGCGACGAGCATCTCGGTCAACACGTCCGAGCGGAACGCCGCGAAGCGCAAGGCAAAGCAGCGCGAGCGCACCGTCGGCAGCAGCAGGTTGGGGCGCCGGGCGATCAGTAACAGCACCGCTTGCCCCGGGGGCTCCTCGAGCGTCTTGAGCAGCGCGTTCTGTGCCTCCGCGTTCATCTGGTCCGCGGGATCGATCAGGAACACGCGGTGCCGGCCCATGCGCGGTGCGAGGCCGACGTGCTGCGCCATCCCGCGAATCTGGTCCACGGTGATGATCTTGCGCAGGTCCTCCGGGGCGATCGGGCCGGCGCTCTTCTTGCGGCCGCTGGGCGATGAGGGCTTGGCCTCGAGCCCGAGCATGATGCAGTCGGGGTGGGTTCCCGCCTCGAGCAGACGGCAGGGGTCGCAGCGTCCGCAGGCCACCGATCCACGCGTCTCGCACAGCAGGCACGCGGCGAACGCGAGCGCGGTCGTGGCCTTGCCCACGTTCTCGGGGCCCTGAAACAGCATCGCGTGCGGGACTCGATCGTTGTCGAGCATGCGCGCGAGCATCTCGCGTGCGGCGTCGTGCCCCTCGATCTCCTGCAGCTTGATCATCGCGTGTCCGCCAGCCGCGGCAGCAGATCCGCCAGCTCGTCGAGGACCGCCCGCTCGACGTGGTCCGCGTCGGGAGCGGCGTCCACGATGCGGAAGCGCCCGGGCTCGCCGCGCGCGAGGTCGAGGTAACCGTGGCGCACCCGGTTGTGGAAGTCCATCAGCTCCTGCTCGAACCGCCCCTCGGTTGCGTCCGTGCCTTGCTCGGAGTTGCGATCGCGCGCCCGGCGCAAGCCGATCTCGGGGTCGAGATCGAACAGCAGGGTGCGATCCGGACGCCGGTCGAGCGGCGAGCGTCGGTGCAGCTCGAGGATGCGATCGGTCCCGAGGCGGCGCCCGTATCCCTGATACGCGAGCGTCGCGTCGAGGAATCGATCGCACAGCACGACCTCGCCGCGCTCGCGCGCCGGGAGGACGACCTGGTACAGGTGTTCGGCGCGGTCCGCGGCGTACAGCAGCAGCTCGGTCATCGGGTGGATCTTCGTCGACGGCCGCAGCAGGATCGCGCGTAGCTTGCGTCCGGTCTCGGTTCCGCCTGGTTCGCGCGTCACCACGGTCGGGATGTCGGCGCGGCGCAGGCGGTCGGCCAGACGCGCGATCTGTGTCGACTTGCCGCTACCCTCGATGCCTTCGAACGTGATCCACACGGTTGACGGACTCCCGGGCTCCGGTCCGATCGGCGGAGCGCCGTGAAAGCAGGGCTCTGTCAGATCCTCGGTCTCGAGGTGGACCGCCATGATACCTGAGCCGCCGCCGAGCGCCGCTTCGCGCCGCGCTCACTCTCCCGTGCCGGCCCCGGCTCGTTCGCGGTAGGGCCGGTGCTCGCGGTAGAGCGGCAGTCGCCGGGAGATATGGTGGGCCAGCGTACGGTTCCGCTCGAGGATGGCCGCCTCCAGCGCCTTCTCCGCCGTGATCACCGCGCGGTCGAATTGCGCGGCGTCGGCATACGCCGCGGCGAGCGTGTCCAGGATCGTCGCGTCGCGGTTTCCGGTGAGCTCGGCGGCGCGGCGGGCGAGCCGTAGCGCTTCATCCGGCACGCGCGTCTTCGCGTCCGGGTCCGTGGCCAGGATCCAGGCCAACTCGGTCATCGGGCCGAGGGCGTCCGGTCTCAGGCTCAACGCCGTCCGGTAGCTGGCGAGCGCGTCGGTCAGGCGGCCAACCTCGTGCAGAGCCAGGCCCAGGTCGTAATGCACGTCGTCGTCCGTCGGATCGAGACGTAACGCTTCACGGAACTCGCGGATCGCGGCCGCGGTCTCTCCCTGGAGAAACAGGGCCAGGCCCAGGTTGTTGTGGGTCGAGGGCTCGGCGGGGCCGAGGCTCAGGGCAAGGCGAAAGTGCTCGATCGCCGACGGCAGATCGCCGAGCTCCGACAGGTTCAAGGCCAGGCCCGCGTGAGCCTCGGCCCGATCGGGTTGATGGACCAGAACCGCCCGGTAGTGCTGCACCGCCTCCGCGAAACGCCGCTGCTCGGCGTGCAACGCCGCGCGCTGGAAGTGCGTATCCGCCAGCGATGCCTCCAGCCGGCCCTTCTGCGTGGCGGGCAGGTCTGCCGACTCGAGCCGGGTCCGGAGGTAGTCGATGGACACATCGAGAAAACGGCCGGTCTCTTCCGGGTAGCGCTCTTGCCACTCCGCGGCCAGCATCGGGGCGTAGAACTCGATCGGCTCGAAGCGACTGTACCACCGACCGTCGAACGGCAGCGCCGCCTCGCGCAACGCCTCGCCGGACAGCTCGAGGACGGCGAGGTCCTCGACCAGACGGTCGACGCCGACCCCACCGCGGTAGACCAGCGCCAGACGATTCTCGCCGTCGAACAGAAACGCGGCGGGCACGGCGAGCGGAGCCACATGACCTTGCATCAGGTCTTGGACGAACTCCAGCTCCTCGAGCAACACCGCCGTCGCCCGCCCCGTGTCGAACGGGAAGCCGATCTCTTGCAGGGTGCGTCGCGCATCGTCCGGAGTCGTGACGCGATCCAGGTCGATGCCGTCGACGGTGAGCGCGAGAACGTCGAGGCCTGCCGTGCGGAGCCCGTGCTGCCGTTCGCTCAACTGCCGCAGCGCGGCCACACACGGATCGCACGAGCTGGCCCACAGTTGAATCAACAACGGCCTTCCGGTCGGACGCACGCTACGTTCCGTCCCCGTGTCGAGGTCGGCGTAGGACAGTGTCATGGGGGGGAGTCGTCGAGAGAGGACGATCCGCCGCGCGCTCTCCGGCGGACGCGCCGTCGACGCGCGCGGGGAGGGGCGGAGGCTCGACGAGCGCACCGGTGGAACCCACTCGGCCGCCGTGCCGCTACCTTGCTGCAGGACGTAGCGCCGACCCGGCTCGACGCCCGAGAAGCTCTCGCGTTCGCCGCCGGGCCAGCGGACGGTCAGTCGCTCGACCGCATCGGCCAGAGCGGTGGTACCGAGGCCGAAGTGCAGCCACTTGCTCGACTGGGAGCGGAACCCCTCGCCGGCGCGCAGCGAGCGAACGACTCGCTTGCCGTCGCCGAGCACGAGCTCCACGCGCGCGCCGATTGCGTCGCGGTTGGCGGTGGTCCCCTGCAGCTTGAGGGCCAGGAACGCGGCGCCCGCCGGGAGCTGATTCAACATCAGCCGCAGCCGCGGTGCGGTTCGATTGCGCAGCCAGAGGTCGAGATCCCCGTCGTGATCCCAGTCGACGAGCGCCACGGCACGGCCGTCGTCGTCGAAATCCAGTCCGCTCAGTACGGAGACGTCGGCAAAGCGATCGGTCCCACAGTTCAGGAACGCGCAGTTGCGCTCGTAGCCGGCCCAGGACTTGCCCTGTCGAACGCTGCGATTGATCGCGTCCCAGCCCGCCTGGTACTCGTCGTACTGCTCGTCCGTTCGCGGGGTGCGCGACACGACCTGACGCCAGAAGAAGCTCGACATCTCCTCGCGGCTCTCGCTGCTCAGGAAACCGTTGGCCACCACGACGTCCTGCCGACCGTCGTTGTTCAGGTCGGCGAAGTTCGAGGACCAGGCCCAGCGCCCCTCGTTGATCCCGCTGAGTTCGCTGTCGTCGCGGAACGTGCCGTCACCCAGGTTGGTGAACAGGCTGTTGCCGCGTGCCGTGCGCCGCAAGAGCGCGACGTCCTCGTTCGAGTGACCCGGCGCAAAGCGATCCTGGTAGGCGATTCGCATGCCGTCGCTGGAGAACATGTTGCCGACGTAGAGGTCGACCCAGCCGTCGAGGTTGTAGTCACCCCAGGACACCGACATCCCGGCGCCGACGTCCTCGACGCCGGCCCGTGCGGCGATGTCGACGAAGCGGCCGCCGTCGTTGCGGAAGAGGTTGTTGCGCCCGAAGTCGTTGGCGACGTAGAGATCGAGATCGCCGTCGTTGTCGAAGTCCTCCCACGCCGCGGCGAAGCTGAAGCGGCTGTTGTTGCGGTCCACGCCGGTCGCGGCGGTCACCTCGACGAAGCGGAACTCCCCGTCGTTGCGCAGGAGCGCGTTGGCGCCGCCGTTGTTCGCGTCGTGGTACGGGACCGGGGCCGTGGCTCCCTCGCTGTGGCCGCCGGCGCGGCCGGCCGTGGCGCTGCCGGCGCGCTGGGAGGTCTCGACCGGAGCCACGCCGTCTTCGGGCGGGACCACCGGGATCTCCTCTTCCTCGATGTCGTCCAGCGGGTCGAACACGGTCACCGCCGCGAGCCCTCCGGAGTGGCCTCCGCTCTCCATGCCGCCACCGCGTGCCGTGCGGGAGGAGACCACCTCGCCCGCGGTCGACTCGCGTTCCGGGTCCTCCGAAGCGCCACCCCCATGGCCTCCGCCGCCGTAGGTCGTGATGTAGAGATCGAGATCGCCGTCGTTGTCGTAGTCGGCTGCGGTCGGCGCGTAGGCGTCGTCGACCGCTGCGAGCCGGCGGCGCACCGTGAACCGTCCTCGACCGTCGTTCTCGCAGATCAGGAGGCGTGGATGCGTGGCAGCGACCAGATCCTGGTCGCCGTCGTTGTCCAGGTCGACGAACAATGCCGCGAACGAGCGTTCCATCCAGTCGACGCCGGCCTCGGCGGACACGTCGCGCAGGCTTCCGTCCTCGTTCTGGACCAGGAGCCGGTTGGGCAGACCTCCGTCGTCGCAGACGTAGAGATCCTCCAGACCGTCTCCGTTGACGTCGCCCACGGCGATCCCGGAATGGCCGTAGATCGATACGTTCTCCATGCGACTGATCCGCTCCGCCCAGTGCAACAGACCGTGGAACCCCTGCGCGGCGGACGCGGGAGCGTTGCGCAGGGCGGAATCCGTGAAGTCCCGGTACAGCGAGCCTCCGGGAAGGCGGGTCAGGATCTCCTCGTAGCGCGAAGGCTCGATCGACTGCAGGAGCAGCCCCGGGGAGGCGCCTGGCGCACGGCGCCAGCGCAGGATCCATTCGCCACGTTGTTGCACCCCGCCGTGCGCTCCGAGAGCTCCGGCGCTGTACAACGCGCGCGTCGTGACCGTGTCGGAGGCGACCTCCACTCCGCGGATCTCGAACTCGACGCGAATCTCGTCGCCGGATCGCAGCTCGGCGCCGAGCTCGTCCAGCGCTTCCGCGAGGCCCCGCGGCCCACGATGGACCGTTGCCCGTGCGTCGGCGCGGCCGATCGGCGCGCGTCGCACGTTGAAGACGCCGTCGTCGAACACCTCCGACAGGCCGGCCGGTCGCAGCGCCGCGCAGGCGAACTCCTCGTCCAGCAGATCGGCCAGCCGATCGACAGCGCTTCCCTCGGGGGCGCGGATCCGCTCTCCCAGCGTCTCGAGGGCGCGCGAGGCCGTCTGGCTCAACCCTTCGCTTTCCCAGCCGCCGAAACCCGGACCGTCGGCCTTCATCGCCTCGTCCAGCGCCGTCGGAGGATGCTCCGTGCGCTCGAACTCGACCGGGATCGGGCGCGCATCGGAGCGCGAGTCGAATGCCTGGTCGCGGGAGCACGCGCCGAGCGCCAGCACGGTCGCGCTCGCGATCGCCAGGCGTGCCGCGGTCGACAAGACGATCCTGTCGGAGGCACGCGGGCGGCGCGAAGTCGTACCGGGCGAACGTTCCACGCGTGAACCTTCCTCGCCGTGCGAGGCGTGCGGCATCGGGGCGACCGAGTGTGATCGGGGTAGTCGAGGATACGACGGCGAGTTTCGGCGAGCCGCGATCGGAGCGGCGTCAATCACGATCCCGTTTGTCCACTGAAGCGCTGGAGAGCGAAAAACGGCGGCCTGATCCATGATGGCGAGCGAGGAGCGATTGCACCGGACCGTGAGACTCTCGACGCCACATACTCTCGCCGCGCTGCTGTGCCTCGCGGCGTGCGGCGCTTGTTCGTGCGGCGGGGGCGTCGCCCAGCCACCGTCTCGCGCCGAACGGCCGGCGCTGCTGTTCGCCGACGTCAGTGCCGCAGCGGGTCTGGACACCGTGCAACTCGGCGGCGACCCGGGCGTCGATCACATCATCGAATCCCTGGGGGCCGGAGGCGCATGGCTCGACCATGACCTCGACGGCGACGCGGATCTGTACCTGGCGCAGGGCGCCGTGCCCTCCGCCCCGTACGACGGGCCGCCGGACGTTCTGTGGCGCAACGAGGGCGACCTCGACGGTGACGGCGTGCCGCGGTTTCGCGACGTGACGCGAGAGGCCGGACTGGGCGACACGCTGTGGAGCGTCGGTGTCGCCGTGGCGGACTACGACGGCGACGGCGACCCGGACATCTATTTGACCAACTGGGGTCCCAATCGGCTGTATCGCAACAACGGGGACGGGACGTTCACCGACGTCGCCCGGGCCGCCGGCGTCGACGATCCCGCGTGGGGCACGTCGGCGGCGTGGAGCGATACGGACCTCGACGGAGACCTCGATCTCTACGTCGCGAACTACATCGTGTTCGAGTTCGGCCGCTACCCCTCGCGCGGTGCGACCGACGCGGCTCGCGACCCGGCCTGCCGCTGGCGGGGTGTCGAGGTGTTCTGCGGACCGCGCGGCCTCGAGGCCGCGCCGGACCGCTTCTTCCGCAACGATGGAGATCCCGACGGTGACGGCATCCCCTCGTTCGTCGAGGTCGCCGCGGAGGTCGGACTGCAAGTCGAGGAAGCGCGCTACGGACTCGCCGTCAGTTTCGTCGACCTGGACGACGACGGTGACGACGACCTGTACGTGGCCAACGACGGGCAGGCCAACACGTACTTTGCCAACGCCGGAGGGAGGTTCGAGGAGAGCGCGACGCTCGCCGGTCTGGCCTACGACGAGCAGGGGCACGAGCAGGCGGGCATGGGAGTCGCGACGGGCGACTACAACGGCGACGGTCGCGTGGATCTCCTGGTCACGAACTTCTCGCACGACCACGACACGCTGTATCGCAACGACGGCGACATGCTGTTCACCGACGATTCGTTCCCGGCGGGACTGGGCACGCCCTCGTGGCTGAAGCTCGGGTGGGGCGTGCGTTTCGTCGATCTCGACCAGGACGGCCGGGAGGACGTGGTCTCCGCCTACGGCCACGTCTTCCCGCAGGTCGACGAGCGGAAGACCGGTACGCGCTTCCGGCAGCGGAACGGGCTGTACCAGAACCTCGGCGACGGTACGTTCGCCGACGTCGCCGAGAGTGCCGGGGCCGGCCTGGCGCTGGCCAAGAGCAGCCGCGCGCTGTTGCCGGTCGACATCGACCTCGACGGTGATCTCGACCTGCTGGTTACCAACTTCAACGACACGCCGGACCTGTTGCGCAACGACGGGGCGCCCGGTAACTGGCTCCAGGTGCGGCTGGTCGGCAAACGCGGGAACCGCGACGCCCTCGGCGCAAGAGTCACGCTGACCGCCGGCGGCACCACGCAGTTCCGCGAGGTCCGGCGCGGGACCGGCTACGCAGGGTCGACCCTACCCGTGGCGCACTTCGGACTGGGCCGGGCCGGCCGTGTCGAGCGGATCGAGGTGCGCTGGCCGGCGGGTCGGACGAGCGAACTACGCGATGTCGCTGTGAACCAGTTGCTGATGCTCCGCGAGGAGTGAGTTCCTCGCGGCCGCAGCGTTCCGGCCAGGGTCAGATCAGTGGGGCGTTGTGAAAGAAGGACTCGGTCGCCGCCTGGTCGCGGGCTATCTGGTCCGCGAGCTCGGCGGGCGACGAGAAACGCATCTCACCACGCAGGCGCGCGAGGAAGCGCACCTCCATGCGTTCGTTGTACAGCTCGTCGGAGAAGCCGAGCAGGTGAGACTCGATGCTCAGCGTCCGCCCGCCGAAGGTCGGTCGCACGCCGATGTTGGTCATGGCGCCGTAGCGCGCCGCGCGGACGGCGACGTCCGTCACGTACACGCCGCTCGCCGGCAGCAGATCGTTGTCCGGCTCGAGGTTGGCCGTCGGGAAGTCGAGCTGGCGCCCGCGACCCGCGCCGCGTATCACCTCGCCGGTCAGGGCGAAGGGGCGTCCGAGCATCCGCTGCGCCCGATCGACGTCACCTGCGGCGACCGCCTTGCGCACGGCGGTCGAGGACACGGTCTCGCCGCCGATCTCGATCGCGGGACACTCCTCGACCGCGAAGGCGTGGCGTTCTCCCAGTCGACGCAGCAGTGTCAGGTCGCCGCTGCGCGCCTTGCCGAAGCGGAAGCTGCCGCCGACGTGCAAGCCTACGAAGCTCAGCCGGGGCATCAGGTAGTCCTCGAAGAACTCCTCGCCGCTCAACGCCGCGATCGATTCGTCGAACGTCAGCACTACGACGTCGCTCAGACCCGTGGCCTCGAGGGAGTCGAGCTTCTGGCGTCGTGTCTGCAACAGGCTCGGCGCATGCTGCGGTGCGACGATGGAGAGCGGGTGCGGGTCGAACGTGATCAACAGCGAGCGGACCCCCGTCGCGGCGGCACGCTCGACCACGCGCGCGAGGATCGCCCGGTGGCCGACGTGGACTCCGTCGTAGTTGCCGATGCTGGCGACGCAACGCACGGGGCCGTCGGGCAGGGCCTCCAGTGCATTCCAGATCTTCATAGCGCTCCTGAGAGGCCGGGTGCGAGCCACAGGGCGCCGCGCAGCAGCAGGTTCCCGTAGACGCCGACCACGAGGTCGTCGGCCATGATACCCGAGCCCCCGCCGAGCGCTTCGAGGCGTCGCGCCGGGAATGGCTTGAAGATGTCGAGAACGCGAAACACGAAGAAGCCGGCGATCCACACCGCAGGCGTCGCGGGCAACCAGAGGAGCGTCAGCATCTGACCGGCGATCTCGTCGATCACCACGGGCCCCGGGTCCTTCTTGCCGAAGTGGCGCTCGCCGGCGGCCGCGGCGGGAAAGCCGAGCAGCGAGAAGACGAGGCAGGCGACCCACGGCGCCCAGGCCGGACCGTACCACGCGAGCGGCGCGAACAGCGCGAGGCCGACGGCGGAGCCGGCGGTGCCCGGCGCGAAGGGGGAGTAGCCCGAGCCGAAGCCCGAGGCGAGAATGATCCACGGGTGCAGCGAGCCCGACGTTTTGCTCATCGCCCGTCTACGACGCGGCCCACGAGGTCGTAGCCCGCGGTCTCGGTCAGCTCGACGCGGGCGAAGCTGCCCGGCTCGGCGTAACCGTCGTTGATCAGGATCTGGCCGTCGACGTCCGGCGCCTGTCCGGCCATACGGCCCACGAGCAGGTGCTCCGTCTCGGCGTGCGGGCCCTCGACGAGCACTTCGACGCTGCGGCCGAGCCAGGCCTTCGTGCGGCGGAAGGCGATCTCCTGCTGCGTTTGCATGAGTGCTTCGAGTCGGTGCTGCTTCGTCTCTTCCGACACATCATCGACGAGGTCGAATGCCGTCGTCCGGTCCTCGTGCGAGTAGGTGAAGGCGCCGACGTGGTCCAGCTCGGCGCGGCGCAGAAAGTCGAGCAGGGCCTCGAACTGCTCGTCGGTCTCGCCGGGAAAGCCGACGATGAAGGTGCTGCGCAGCGCGGCGTCGGGCATCGCGCGGCGGAACTTCGCTAGCAGCTCCAGGTGCGAGTCGCCCGAGCCGCCGCGGCGCATGCGCTTGAGCATCGCGGGATGCGAATGTTGCAGCGGAATGTCCACGTAGTCGACGACGCGCGGCAGCGCGGCCATGGTGTCGATCAGCTCCGACGTCACCGTGTTGGGGTACAGGTAGTGCACGCGCACCCAGCGCAGGTCCTCGACGTCGTTCAGCTCGCGCAGCAGGCCGGCGAGCCCCTCGCGCAGACCGAGATCGCGTCCGTAGTGGCTCGAGTCCTGGGCGATCAAGTTGATCTCGCGCACGCCGTCCTCCGCGAGCGCGCGCGCTTCCTTGACGACGCTCTCGGTCGTGCGCGAACGGAACACACCGCGGAAGGACGGGATGGCGCAGAACGAACAGGTGTGGTCGCAGCCCTCGGCGATCTTGACGTACGCGCTCCAGCTCGGCGTGGCCCTGCGCCGCGGGGTGCGGTCGTCGTAGAGATAGCTCGCGGGGCTCCACGCGGCGACGGCGGTCGCTCCGACCTCCCGCGCGTTGGTTCCGGACGAGTCGAGGACGGGCAGCGCCGCGGCCGACTCCGTCCGCGCCGCGACCGGTTGCAGATCGGCGAGTCCACGGCCGACGATGTGGTCCAACTCGTCGAGGCCGACGAAGGCGTCGACCTCCGGCAGGCTCTGCTTCAACTCGTCGGCGTAACGCTGCACCATGCAGCCCGCCACGACCAGCCGCTTCAGCGCGCCCCCCTGCTTGAGCTGCGCCGCCTCGAGGATGGTCCGGATCGACTCCTCGCGCGCGGGTCCGATGAAACCGCACGTGTTGACGACGATCAGATCCGCGTCCTTCGGGTCCTGGACGAAGCGGCAACCCGCACGGTCGAGGTGCCCCAGCATGACCTCGGTGTCGACCAGGTTCTTGGCGCAGCCGAGGCTGATCACCCCGACGCGCGTCACCGCCGGGTCGCGCGGGGTGCCCGACCCGTCGCTCAAGGGTAGAGCCTGTGAATCTGCCGCGGGTAGGGGATCGCCTCGCGCAGGTGCGGGATGCCGCAGATCCACGTCACGCAGCGCTCGATCCCCATGCCGAAGCCGGAGTGCGGAACGGTGCCGTAGCGCCGGATGTCGAGGTACCACTGAAAGGCCTCGACGGGCAGCCCGTGCTGTTCGATGCGCGACAGCAGCAAGTCGTGGTCGTGAACGCGCTGCGAGCCGCCGATGATCTCGCCGTAGCCCTCGGGGGCCAGCATGTCGACGCACAGCGCCTTCGACGGATCGTCCGCGTCGGGCTGCATGTAGAACGCCTTGATCTCCGCGGGCCAGTGCGTGACCATCACCGGCTTGTCGAACTTGGCGGTCAGGATCGTCTCGTCGAAGCCGCCGAAGTCGCTGCCGTGTTCGAACAACGGCGCGCCGGCCTCGCGCATCTGCGCCTGGGAATCTTCCGTCGTCAGGATCTTCGACGCCTCGTCGTAGGTCAGCCGTGGGAACGGTGCCCGGATCGCCTCGAGCTTGGTGATGTCGCGCTCGAGGAAGTCGAGCTGATCGCGACAGCGATCGAGCACGCGCGAGACGATGTAGCTGACGAACTGTTCGCCCAGCTCGAGCAGGCCGGGAAGCTCGAGGAACGCCACCTCGGGCTCGATCATCCAGAACTCGGTCAGGTGGCGCCTCGTCTTCGACTTCTCCGCGCGGAACGTCGGACCGAAGCAGTACACCTTGCCGAACGCCATGCAGGCCGGTTCGAGGTACAGCTGACCCGACTGCGCGAGGAACGCGTTCTCGCCGAAGTAGTCGGTCTCGAACAGCGTCGTCGTGCCCTCGCAGGCCGCAGGCGTCAGGATCGGCGAGTCGATCAGGACGAAGTCGCGCTCATAGAAGAAGTCGCGGCAGGCCTGGATCACCTCGTTGCGAACGCGCAGCACCGCCTGGGGTGTGCGTGACCGCATGTAGAGGTGGCGCTTGTCGAAGAGGAAGTCGACCCCGTGCTCCTTGGGCTGGATCGGGTACTCCTCGGCGAGGTGCAGCACGCGCAGCGCCTGCAGCGTCAGCTCGACGCCTCCCGGCGAGCGCTTGTCCTCGCGCACGACGCCCTCGACTTCGACCGAGGACTCGAGCGTCGGCGTGCCGAGGAACTCGAACAGCTCGGCGTCGACGTCCTTGGCCGACGCCACGCACTGCAGCAGACCGGTCCCGTCGCGCACGACGAGGAACTTGATCTTCCCCGACGAACGCTTGCGGGCGATCCAGCCACGCAGCGTGACGCTCTCGCCGACGTGCCGAGTCAGGTCGCGGATCTGCACGGCGTTCGTGCTCACGACTCCGTAGCCTGGGCCTTCTGGGCCTCGGCGACGATCTCCTTGCGGACCTGTGCAGGAGCCTCGTGGTAGTGGTCGAACTCCATGTGGTACGTCGCACGATCGGAGGTGATCGACTTCAGCGTCGTCGCGTAGTTCAGCATCTCCGCCATCGGCACCTGGGCGCGGATCACCTGATGGTCGCCGTCCGCGTCCATGCCCTGCGGCTTGCCGCGGCGCGACGAGAGGTCGGCCATGATGTCGCCCATGTACTCCTCGGGCGAGGAGATCTCGACGCTCATGATCGGCTCGAGCAGGGTCGGCGCCGCTTGCTCCATCGCGGCCTTGAAAGCGAGCGAGCCGGCGATCTTGAATGCCATCTCGGAGGAGTCGACGTTGTGGTACTTGCCGTCGATCAGCGTCACCTGGAAGTCGATGACCGGGCAGCCGGGCACCTGCCAGCCGCGCTCGGATGTTTCGCGGATGCCCTTCTCGACGGCCGGTCGGTAGTTCTGCGGGATCGATCCGCCGAAGATCTTGTCCACGAACACGAAACCGGTACCGCGCTCGCCCGGCTCCATGTGGATCACGCAGACGCCGAACTGGCCGCGCCCGCCGGACTGTTTCTTGTGTTTCCCTTCGACGTTCTCGACCTTCTTTTTGATGGTCTCGAGGTACGGCACCTTCGGCGGGTGCAGGATCGCCTCGACGCCGAACTTGCGCTTCATCTTGGACAGCGCGACCTCGACGTGGATCTGGCCGCTGCCCGAGACGAGCATCTCGCCCGTCGTCGCGTCGCGCCCCACGCGCAGGACCGGGTCCTCCTCGCACAGACGCTGTAGCGAACTGTTGATCTTCTCCTCGTCACCCTTGCTGGAGGGTTCGATGGCGTAGGAGATCACCGGCTCCGGGAACTCGACGGGCGGGAACGCGACCTGGCTCGACGGGTCGGCCAGCGTGTCGTTCGTCTTGGTCTCCTTCAGCTTCGCGGCGACACCGAGGTCGCCCGCATGAATCTGGTCGACCTGCACGAGCTGCTGGCCCTGCAGCAAGGAGGGATGGCCGAGGCGCTCACTGTGGCCGGTGCGAACGTTGTTCACGTGGGTGTCGTTCTTGACCATGCCCGAGCAGACGCGGTAGACGGACAGGTGTCCGGCGAACGCGTCGGCGAGCGTCTTGAACACGAACAGTGCGGTCGGCTCGCCGTCCGCGACGGGGCGCTCGATCTCGGAGTCGTCGGCCGGGTTCTGCATCTTGGTCGGCGGACGGTCGTTCGGCGCCGGCAGGACGTCGGCCGCGAAGTCCAGCAGTCCCTGTGTGCCGACCGCGTGCAACGCGGAGGCGGCGAAGATGGGGAACACCTGGCGGCCGAGCACGGCCTTGCGCAGTCCCTGGGTCAGCTCTTCCGGCGCGAGGTTGCCTTCCTCGAAGAACTTCTCCATCAGTGCGTCGTCCGTCTCGGCGACCATCTCGACGAGCGCCGCGTGCGCCGTCTCGGCTGCGTCCTTCATGTCGTCGGGCACGTCGCCGGCCTTGTACTTGCCGTTGCCGTCGCGCTCGTACGTGTGCGCCTTCATCGTCAGCAAGTCCACGACACCGCTGAACTGGTCCTCTTCGCCGATGGCGAGCTGAACCGGCACCGCGGTGCGGCCGAAGCGCTCCTGGATCGCCTCGACGCAGCGCGCGTACGAGGATCGCTCGCGGTCGAGCTTGTTCACGACGAACATCAGCGGCAGCTCGTAGTGCTCGGCGAAGCGGAACACGCGCCGCGTGATGACCTCGACGCCGGCGACGCCGTCGATGAGCATCGCCGCGCTGTCGACCGCGGCGAGCGCCGACTGGGCGTCGGCCAGGAACGCCGCGTAGCCCGGAGTGTCGACGACGTTGATCTTCTTCGACTTCCATTCCATGTGGGCCAGCCCGGCCTGCAGCGAGATCTTGCGTTCGACCTCTTCCTCGTCGTAGTCGGTGGTCGCGGTCCCGTCGTCGACCTTGCCCAGCCGAGTGACGGCCCCGGACGTGTGCAGCAGGGCGGCGGTGAGACTGGTCTTGCCCGAGTCTCCATGCCCGATCAGGGCCAGGTTGCGGATGTTGGCGGTCTCGTAAACCTTCACGGGAGTGGCTCCTTTCAGGCCGCGGCCTGCAGGGTCGAACGGGCTGTGAGTCGGGAACCCGGGAATATATCACAGGGCCGAAAAGCCCCACAAAAGAGGTTTCTTGACCCTCGCCGGGCGCGAACCTACGTTTGCGAAGAGCCGACCGCGAAATCCGCTCTTGGCAGTCCAGGAGACAGTGCCCTGATCGTCAGTTGCCCATCTTGTAGCACGCGTTACCAACATCCGACCGAGCTCGCTGAACCGATGGAGCACGGCCGATGCTCGCACTGCGACGACAGCTTCCCGCTGATCGCCGCAAAGCGACCGTACGTCCTGCTGCCGGCCCGTAAGATCGGGGCGGTCACCGGAGACGTTCCGATCCCCGTCGGCGTGGACGATCCCTCGCTGGCCGCCAAGGTGGGCCTGGCCGAGCCCTCCTCCGCCAAGGCGACGGAGGGCCGGCCGGCCGTCTCAGACGAGCTGCTCGACGACGCTCCTGTCGCCGATCAGGCGGCAGAGCCGGCGACCGCCGAATCGACTCCGGCCAAGAGCCGGCGCTTCACCGACATCCTCGTGCTGGCGATTCATGCCGGAGCGGGTGGCGGTCTGGCGTACTATGCGGCACCACAAGCCGGTGGCGATCCCGTGACCTGGTCGGTCGTGGGCGGAGTCGCGGGCCTTGCGATGGGGATGGCTTGGATCCGATGGGTGGCACGGAAACAACGGTAGAGCCGGTTCCGGCGGAATCCGCGATCGCAGCGGCGACCGCCTGCCCGCGTTGCAGCGAACCCTGCGGGGATCTGCCCGCGGTCTCGACGACGCGTTTCGGGGAGCTCGGCCTGCGCCGCTGTCAGCGCTGCGGCAGCCGCTACACCGCCGGGGATCCTCCGGCCCGTGTCGTGGCCTGTGAGAATTGCGGGATCGCCTCGATCGAGCAGGGCAAGTCGGGCACGACGACCTGTGAGGTCTGCAGCGCAGCCGCCGAGTCGACCTACTCCGACGACGGTGTGGCCCTGGCGACCGAGACCGAGGTCCTCAGCGCGCTCGACCGAGAGGTCGAGACCGTCACCTCCGAGACACTTGCGGCGTATCTCGACCGCGTGGCGCGGCTGGTGGCGGATCAGATGCAGGACGCGCCGCAGTCTCCGCGCGTCGTGATCGTCGACAACGGCTCGTTCGAGACCCTGGCGCTCCCCTCGGGCACCCTGCTGATCAGTCGTGGCATGTTGGCCACGCTGCAGGACGAGGCCGAACTGGTGTTCATGCTTGCGCACGAGCTGGCCCACGTGGCCACCGGCGCCGCCGCGGGCAGTCTGGTGCGGCTGAGCCTGGGGCAGGTGACGCGCCGGGCCGAGTCCGACGACGACGGCTGGATCCTGGCCGCCATGGATCTGATCCGACTGGGTCACGGGACGCCGGCCGAGCACGAGGCCGACACCCTGGCGCTCGACACGCTGCTCGCGCTGGAGTACGACCCGCAGTCGGCGCTCCGCTTCCTGCGCCGCATCGAGCGCCGCATCGACGACGGCGGGTCCGAGGCCCAGGAATACGCCCTGGCCCATCCGCCGCCGCGGGACCGCGCTCGACGACTGGAGCGCGCGCTGGCTCGGGCTGCCGAGTCGGACAGTCCTCCGCGAGTCAATCGCGACGTGTTTCGGCGCGCCGCCGGCACGCAGGCCCTCGAATCGAGCCTGACGCGCGTCCGCGGCCTCGGGGACGCGTTCAGTCCGCCCGAAGCGGCCGACACGAGCGGTCCCGACATGCGACGGCTGGTCTGGTCGGCCGTCGGCATCTTCGTCCTTACCGGACTGATCCTCGCCGCGGGCTGGATCCTGGCTCGCTGACGCGGTCTCGCCGACCCCTCGGGGTCTCCCGGCAGCCTGCTAACCTTCCCGGTCTCCCATCCCGTTCGCTGCGGCATCCGCGGCTCGGGGAGCGGAGCGCGGAGTAGGGCAGCGTGGTAGCAAAGGGGGCGCGGGCGCCGATCGGAGCCCACATGTCCATCGCCGGCGGGTTCGAGCGCGCCATCGAGCGGGCGCGGGGTGTCGACGGCACCGCGCTGCAGATCTTCGTCAAGTCGGCGCGCCAGTGGAAGGCGCGCCCGGTGGACCTCGAGGAGGCGCGCCGCTTCCGCAGGGCCCTGCGGGACAGCGGCCTGCGGCCGTTCACGATGGCCCACGCGAGCTACCTGATCAACCTCGCGTCGCCCGACGAGCCGACGTGGCGGCGCTCGATCGAGGCGCTCGGCGACGAGGTCGAGCGCTGCGCGCTGCTCGGGGTTCCGTACCTCGTGCTGCACCCCGGCTCGCACGTCGGCTCGGGGGAGGACGCCGGCCTGGACCGCGTTGCCGCCGGCCTGGACCTCGTGCTGGGACCGTCGTTGCGCGAGCGGCGCGGCGTGAGCGTGCTGCTCGAGACGACGGCGGGTCAGGGGACGAATCTCGGTGCGCGTTTCGAGCACCTGGGGCGGATCGTGCGCGCGAGCCGCGTCCGGCGCCGGCTGGGCGTGTGCGTCGACACCTGCCACGTGCTGGCCGCGGGCTACGCGCTGAGCGGTGCGCGGGCCTATGCGCGAACGATCGAGGAGCTCGACGCACAGGTGGGACTGGGGCGTGTGAAGGCGTTTCACCTGAACGACTCGAAGTTCGGGCTCGGCAGCCGGCGCGACCGTCACGAGCACATCGGCGAAGGCGAGGTGGGGCTCTCCGCGTTCCGCAGTATCTTGCGCGACGATCGATTCCGCGACGTGCCGATGGTGCTCGAGACGCCGAAGGGCGAGGGCGAGCGGCAGGACCTGCGCAACATGGCGACGTTGCGCGGCCTGTTGCCGAAGGCGCGACGTTGAACGTCTCCGACTTCGACTACGACGTTCCGGAGGAGCGCATCGCGCAGCGTCCCACGGCCGAGCGCAGCGACTCGCGCCTGCTGACGCTCGACCGCGACAGCGGGCACGTCGCGCATCGACGCTTCGCCGCAATCACGGAACTGCTGCGCCCGGGCGACCTGCTCGTCGTCAACGACACGCGCGTGCTGCCGGCGCGACTGTTCGGGCGCAAGCCCTCGGGCGGGCGCGTCGAGCTGTTGCTGCTCTCCGCCCGCGAGGCTCCCGACGAGTGGGACTGCCTGATCCGCGCGTCGCATCCCCCGGCGCCGGGGGCGCGGGTCGAGCTCGGCGAGGGGCTCGTCGGAGAGATCGTTGCCCGTGACGAGGAGACGTGGCGCGTGCGTCTCGAGGCCCGTGAGGGCGAGGTCGCGGAGCGCATCGAGCACCTGGGCCACATGCCGCTACCGCCCTACATCAAGCGCGATGCGGAGGCAGCGCCGGCGGCGGAGGATCGCGAGCGCTACCAGACGGTGTTCGCCCGCCGCAGCGGAGCCGTGGCCGCGCCGACCGCCGGCCTGCACTTCAGCGAGGAACTGCTCGAGCGCGTCACCGAGCGCGGGGTCGAGCTGGCGCGACTGACGTTGCACGTGGGCCTGGGCACGTTCCGTCCCGTGCGGGTCGAGCGCGTCGAGGAGCATCGCATGCACAGCGAGCGCTTCGATCTGCCGCCTGCGCTCGCGGAAGCGATCGAGCGCACGCGTGCGCGCGGGGGACGGGTCGTCGCCACCGGGACGACGGTCGTGCGCGTACTCGAGCACCGCGCGCGCGGCGAAGGGCGGGTCGATCCGGGGGACGGATCCTGCGCGCTGTTCATCACGCCGGGCTTCCGCTTCCGCGTCGTCGACGCGCTGATCACGAACTTCCACCTGCCGCGCTCGACGCTGCTGATGCTCGTGTCGGCGTTCGCCGGACGCGAGCCGTTGCTCGCCGCCTACCGCGAGGCGGTCGAACGGGAGTATCGTTTCTTCTCCTACGGGGATGCGATGTTCATCGGAGACTGTCCGTGACACGTTTCGCCTTCGAGCTGGCCTGCACCGACGGCCGCGCACGGCGCGGCAGCTTCCGCACGCCGCACGGCAGCGTGGAGACGCCCGCGTTCATGCCGGTCGGTACCGCCGGCGCGGTCAAGGGGGTGACGCCAGGGGAGCTTCGCGTGTGCGGGGCGGAGATCGTGCTGGGCAACACGTATCACCTCTATCTGCGTCCGGGACACGAGCTGGTCGGCGAGCTCGGCGGACTGCAGCGCTTCATGAACTGGGAGGGTCCGATCCTGACGGACTCGGGCGGCTTCCAGGTGTTCTCGATGGAGGGGCTGCGGCGGATCGACGAGAACGGGGCACAGTTCACCTCGCACATCGATGGCTCGCGGCACCTGCTGACACCCGAGAAGAGCATGGAGATCCAGGCCGCGCTGGGGTCGGACATCGCGATGGTGCTCGACGAGTGCCCGCCCTGGCCCGCCGAGCGCGACGCGATCGAGGCGGCCGTCGATCGCAGCACACGCTGGGCGCGCCGCAGCCTCGAGTCCTACGACGGACCGGGCGTCGTGTTCGGCATCGTGCAGGGGGGGACGCATCCCGAGCTGCGCGAGCGCAGCGCGCGAGCGCTGCAGGAGATCGGGTTCCCGGGCTATGCGATCGGCGGCGTCTCCGTCGGCGAGCCGGAGGAGGCGATCCCGCGCATCGTCGGGTTCACCGCCGACCTGCTGCCGGCCGATCGGCCGCGCTACCTGATGGGCGTCGGGCGCCCGCTCGACATGCTCGAGGCGGTCGCGCGCGGTGTCGACATGTTCGACTGCGTGATGCCGACGAGAAACGCTCGTAACGGAACGCTGTTCACCTCCACCGGACGCATCAACATCAAGCGCGCCGAGTACCGTGCCGACGGCGGGCCGCTCGACGCGAGCTGTCCGTGCGAAACCTGCACGAGCTACTCCCGCGCGTACCTGCGTCACCTGTTCGTCTCCAACGAGATCATGGCCAGTCGGCTGAACACGATCCACAACCTGACGTACTACCTGCGCTTCATGGCTCGCGTGCGGCAAGCGATCGAGGTCGGCGAGTTCGAGCGCTTCCACCGCGAGTGCGCGGAGGACGCGAGGGCCTGGACGTGAGACCCGTCGTGTTCATCGGCGACGTGCACCTCGATCGCGGCCACGACGCGGAGATCGAGGCGTTTGTCGGCTTCCTCGAGCGGCTCGCCTCGACGAGCAGCCGCGTCATCCTGATGGGCGACCTGTTCAACGTCTGGATCGGTCGGCGCGACCTCGAGGGTGCGCATCACGTGCCGGTGATCGAGGCGCTCGCGCGGCTACGGGGCGCCGGGGTCGTCGTGCGCTACCTCGAGGGCAACCGGGACTATCGCATCGCGCAGTGTTATGCCGGGACGGCTGTCGACGACTCGACTCCGGGCGGAATCGTCGAGGAGTTCGGCGGGCACCGCGTCTACGCGGTGCACGGAGACCTCGCGAACACCGCCGACCGGCAGTACCGCGCCTGGCGCCGTTTCAGCCGTTCGAGGCTGGCCTGGACGCTGTTCCACCTCGTTCCGCGGGCCCGGCGGCGTCGGTTCGCGGACTCGCTGGAGGCGCGTTTGCGCGGCACGAACCTGGACTTCAAGCGCGAGTTCCCCGAGACGATGATTCGGGGCTACGCGCGGTCGTTGCTGGAGCGCGGGCACGACGCGGTCGTGCTGGGACACTTCCACCTGGAGCGCGAACTCGCGATCGAGAAGCCGGCGGGGCGTGTGTTCGTGTTGCCGCTGTGGACCGAGACGCGTCGGCATCTCGAGCTGCGGGAGTCGGGCGAGATCGTGTTCGTCGACTCGACGTGAAACCCGCGGGCGGCTACCCGGTCTTGCGCGCCTCGGCCGCCGAGGAACGGGCCGTGGAGTCGCCCGGCTTGGTGACCGTCTTCTTGCGCAGCCGTGGCGGCGGAGTCGCGGTCTTCGGCCGGCGCGGGTAGATCATGAACTTACGGTCGAGCGGCGTGAAGTGATCCGCCGCCTCGAGCAACGACTTTGCGGTGTTGCGCGGGAATCCGATGACCTCGACGCGCGGGCCCATCTGCTTGACGCGCTTCACCAGGGAGGTGAAGTCTCCGTCGCCCGATACCAGCACGACGACGTCCAGGCGCGGTGCGGCGTCGAGGATGTCGAGGGCCAACTCCATGTCCCAGTCGCCCTTCATCGAGCCGTCGGCGCGTACGCTGAGCGTCTTGCGCCGCACCTCGATCGCACGCTGTTCGAGCATGGCGATGAAACCCGACTGATCGATCTCTTTCGATTCGACGACGTAGGCGGTGGGTTGTACCAGACGACGATCGCGCACGGCGGCTTTCAGCAACGCGTCGAAGTCCAGCTTGCCCTTGAGCCTGCGAGCGGCGTAGTACATGTTCTGCACGTCGACGAAGACGCCGACGCGAGCCGCGCTGCCGCTGCTGCGGGCGCGCTTCTTCTTCGGTGTCTGGCGCTGCGTGCTGGCCACGGTCGTGGACAGCTCGTCCAGCCGCTTGGTCTGATCCTCGGAGATCTTCGTCGACTCACGGCGCAGAGAGCTCAGCTCTTTCTTCAGCGCCTCGACCGTCTCGCCCACCTTGTCGAGCATGTCCTTCTCGGTTCGAGAACGGGACGCGGGTACGGCCAGTTTCTCGATCCGATGCGTCAGCTTGCGCTGCTCGGAGGCCAGCTTGCGCACTGCCTTACCCATCTCGGCCCCGGCCTGGTCGGCGGCGCCCGACTTCGTCAACTTGGCGGCGGCCTGTGCCTGCGCGAGCTCGTTGCGCAGGCGCTCGGCGAGCATGCGCGACTCGGCCAGGTCGCCCTTGCGTTGGATCAGATCGCGCTTGAGTGTCTTCTCGTGGTCGCGCGTCTTGCCCAGTTGCGATTCGAGGTGGACGATCTTCTTCTCGAACTCCACGACACGTTTCTGCAAGCGCGTCTCTTCCCTGGACGGCTTGCCCGTGTTGGCCAGGGTCGACGAGCCGTTCGTCGTCATGCGCAGCAGGTTCTGCCGGGCAAGGCGCTGGAAGCCCTCGTCTTGCGGTTCGTAGTCCGCCGCCGCGAGGAAGTAGAGGTGTAAGCCGAGATTGCCCTTGGCGTTGAGAAACGCGGGATCGGACAGCCGCTCGGCCTTCGACTCGGAGGCGAGCGAGTTCCAGCGGCGGCGTGCGAGCGCCGTCTCCTTGCGCAGCAGGCGGTAGATCGCCTTCCGCGTCGCGGCGTCGTCCGCCGCGCGATCGACGAGGTCGGTGACGAGCTTCTCCCGCTTCTGCGAGCGCGTTCGCATGCCGGGATACTTGAGGCCACACGCGTTGGCCAGTCGTGCCAGTCGGTTGCGATCCAGGAGGTCGTCGAGCACACGCATCAGACCCTCGTCGCCGAGGCGGTCGAAGATCTGTTGCTCTTGCAGGCTCACGTGTTGCTCCGAGACGAACGAGGTCGCGTGCAGGAAGTCTCAGGCCGCGGAAGCGCCAGGTCAAGCGCCCTGGAGCAACCGTGGGTCCGATTCCCGGATCGGAGTCGCAAGTGCTTTACCTGGAGTAGTTTCTCAAGATCGATAGGGTCATCGGACGCCGAGTATTATAGCATTTCGAACCTCGGGGCCGGGTTTGGCGGCAGGGGCCGAGGGGAGGCATCATGGGGTGCCACGGAGGGGTTGCATGATTCTGGGTCTCGGCATCGATCTGCTGGAAACCGCGCGCATGCAGCGGGCGATCGAGCGGCACGGCGAGCGGTTCGAGTCGCGCGTGTTCACGGAGCGGGAGCGCGAGGACTGCCGTGAGCGCCACGATCGCGCTCAGGCTCTCGCCGCCCGGTTCGCGGCCAAGGAGGCTTGCCTCAAGGCGCTCGGAACGGGCTGGTCCGAGGGCCTGGCGTTCCGTCAGGTCGAGGTCGTCCGCGCCGCGAACGGCAGGCCCACGCTGGAGTTGCACGGGGAGGCGGCGCTCCGGGCTCGACGGGAGGGCGTCCGCTCGCTCCACGTCAGCCTGACGCATCAGCCGGGGACGGTGGCGGCGGTCGTGATCCTGGAAGGGGAGCCGCCCGCGCCGGTGATGACTCGGACAGGCTCCTAGTTCTTTTCCTCGGGCTCGCGCAGCTCGATCACGCCCGCCTCGCGCATCCGGCGAAGTGTGCGAATTGCGTCCACCTCGCGCAGGGGTGCGATCTGGATGATCGACTTCACGTCCCACGTCCCGTCGATGCGGCTCAGCAGGAAGAACTCGCTGGGCGAGATGTTGCCCAGGTCCAGATCGTCGACCGGCTTCGTCAGCACGGGCACCTTCGACGCCGGCAGCAGGTGCCGGTAGGCGCGCTCGACGAAACCGGCCTCGGCGATCCGGCTCAGGTCGCGGACCGTGTCGTCGCCGGGGAAGCGGTCGTAGACCTCGTCGAGAATGTCGATCGCGGCCTCGTAGCTGGCCTTGTCGATCGCGGCTTGCGCGCGGTCGAGCTGTCGGGCCAGGTAGTGCGCGTCGGACTTCTCGACGGGCTCGAGACCCACCTCGTCCGACCCCGCGGGTTGTGCCTCGGCGCCGATCGCGTCGACGGCGGCCGCTACGGCGACGGACACCGCGGTAGCAGGCTCGGCGGGGTGTGACGCCGTCGCGGTCGCGGGCGTCTCCAGCGGCTCGGGGTCGATCGGCGCGTCCATCGCGTCGAGGTCGTCGACGAGGTCGTCCAGCGCGTCGTCGCCGGCGGACGGTGCACCGGCCTCGACAGGGGTCTCCGGTGCGAGGACGGGTTCGTGGTCGATGTCGGGAGTCCAGTCGAGAGCCGGCTCGGCCTCCCCACTCGCCGGCTGCGCCGCGGGCGGCGTTGCTTCGACGGCGGGAGACGCGGCGGCCGGCGGCTGCGGATCGAGCTCCTGCATCCGAGCGATCGCGACGTATCGGCCTTCGTGCAGGTCGTAGAGGAACTTGAGGACCGCGTACTCCGACCCGTGCGCGTGCAGCAGGATCTCCGCCACCGTACGGTCGTCGTTGACCAGCTCGTAGATCCGGCGGGCCATCTTGTTCTCGAAAACGGCGTCGGGCGGCTTACGTTTGGTCGGCCGCAAGATGACGCCGTTGTTCGGAAAAACCTCCCGGATCAGGCTCATCTCGTCGAAGCGTTTGAGGCCGCGGAGCAACACATCCTGGACGCCGACGCGAATCGGGAAGACGTTGGCCGGGTCGCTCTGGCCCTCGATGAAGCGGAAGGCGGCCTCGTCCCACTCGAAGAGGCTGTAGATGATCTCCTCCGCCTTGGCCTCGAGGTGGGAGGAGAGGTCCTCGGCGGAGATCGTCTCCATATCGACCAGGATCGTGCCCAGGTGCTTGCCGCTGATCTCCTGCAGATCCAGTGCCTCGCGCAACTGGTCCTCGGTGATCTTGCCCCGGTTGATCAGGAACTGACCCAGGCGCTCGGGCGGGTCGTCCGACGAGCAGCCGACGACCTGGCCGTCCTCGAACAGGATCAGCTTGGTGATCCTGTTGCGCTCTACCTGCAGAGTGCCCGTCTTGCGAGCGCCCCCGACCCACTGCATCAGGTCCGGCAGGGGGATGGTCTTGAAGCTTCCGTTTAGCACGCAAAAACCCTCAAGGTGACTAATCTATGCCGGTTTCCCGGACCGGCAAGCTTCCCCGCGACGGGGGGCCCATATTGGGCTCAGGGCACCTGCCGCCCCGCATGGGAGAGTCTCGATGAAGGCCTACGAAGTACCGTGTCAGCAGGTCAGCGTCCGCGTCCAGCTCGAGGGCTGCCCGTCCGTCGAGGGCGTTCTGTACGCCCCCGAAGTGCGCCCCGGGGGCGGTCCGGGTCGGGTGTCCGACCGCCTGAACGACGCGGAGGAGTGCTTCATGCCGCTGGTGTCGCCCCAGGGCGGGATTCTGCTCAACAAGGACCGGGTGGTCTCGGTCTGCCTGGCCGAGAGAGACGCCCACGAGCCCGACGGACTGGAGGCGGGCGACTGGCACACCGGCGTGACGATCCTGCTCGTCGGCGG
The DNA here is from genome assembly GCA_024226515.1 of bacterium. GTDB lineage: Bacteria > Acidobacteriota > Polarisedimenticolia > Polarisedimenticolales > Polarisedimenticolaceae > JAAELQ01. The sequence continues at coordinate 8,543 of JAAELQ010000009.1, read as the reverse complement.
TGAGCGGATCGTGGGCCGCGTGGACTACGCGATGCCCGCGGAGAGCTCACGCTTGATCGACTACCTGAACGCCACCGAACGGTTCTTGCCGGTGCACCGCGGCACCGAGATGACCTACGTCAACCGGCGCTTCATCGTCCAGGTTCACGGCAACGACGCCGTCTAGAATCGCTCGAGCAGCATGGCGCCGCCCATGCCACCGGACACGCACAGGGTTGCCAGGCCCCACTGCGCGTCGCGGCGTTGCATCTCGTGCAGCAGAGTGACGACGATACGGTTGCCCGTGCAGCCGCTGGGGTGGCCGAGCGCGATCGCGCCCCCGTTGACGTTCAGTCGCTCGTGATCGAACTTCAGCTCGCGATCGACGGCGAGCGCCTGTGCGGCGAACGCCTCGTTGAGCTCGATCAGCTCGATGCCGTCCAGGTCGTGGCCCGTCCGCTCCAGCAGCTTGCGCACCGCCGGAACGGGACTGATGCCCATGATCTCCGGGGCTACGGCGTCGACGTGAAACGCGTGCAAGCGCGCCATCGGCCGCACGCCGAGCTCCTCGACGGATGCGGCGTCGAGGACGAGCATCGCCGACGCGCCGTCGGTGATGCCGCTGCTGTTCGCCGCCGTGACGCTGCCGTCCTTCTCGAACGCCGGTCGCAGTTTCTTGAGCGACTCAGGCGTGACGCCGTCCCGCGGGTGCTCGTCGTCGATCACCTCACGTGAGCCGCGCTTCTCCTGCACCTCGACCGGCACGATCTCGTCGCGAAAGCGGCCGGAGCGGCGCGCGGCCTCGCAGCGGTTCTGCGAACGCGCGGCGTATGCGTCTTGCTCCTCGCGCGAGATGTCGTACTTGCGCGCCAGCGTCTCGGCCGTCTGCCCCATCAGCTTGTCGCAGTTCGGGTCGAGATACCCGTCGCGCATCATGGCGTCGACCGCGGGCTGGTGGCCCATGCGATAACCCCAGCGTGCGTCGAGTAGGTAGGGGATGCGACTCATCGCCTCCATGCCGCCCGCGAGCACGACGCGCGCCTCGCCGAGCCGCACGGCGCGCGAAGCCCCCATGATCGCCTGCATCCCGGACAGGCAGGCCTGGTTGATCGTGTAGGCCGGCCGGTCCTCCGGAATCCCGGCCAGCAGCGAGACCTGCCGGGCCGGGTTCGGTCCGCAGCCGGCCTGCCGAGCGTGCCCGAAGATCGTCTGATCGACCCGATCCGGGCTCAGTCCAGCGCGCTCGATCGCGGCCGTCGCCGCGTGGCGTCCGAGTTCGGCCGCCTGCATGGCGGCGAAGCTGCCGCCGAACTTGCCGATCGGGGTGCGCACCGCGCCTGCCAGGTAAACCGGTTCCGACATGACACCTCCTGCGAATCAACTACGAGATTCGGTTATAGCACGCGGCTCAGGCGGGCGGCGTCAGCCGCACGTGGCGCCCGCGGCGCAGGCAACCGAGCGCGTCCGCACGTCCGCGGTTCACCGCGACCTCGAGATAGCCCGCCGAGTTGATCAGCAGCAGCGACTCTCCGGGCGGCGCGTCGGCGAACGTCGCGCCGAAGCGCTCGACCGGCAGTTCCAAGTCGAGCAGGCGAGGGGCGAAGTCACGCCGCGGCGCACACCCGAGCCAATCCTCCAGCTCGGCGGCGGTGACGTCGAGCACGACGTTGCCGAAGCGATCGGCGTGCAGCGCAGCGATCGTCAGCGCGCCGCTCGAGTCGATGTGTCGGAAGCGTGAGAGACGGATGCAGTCATCGACCGCGGGTCCCAGCTCGGCCGGGTCGAGTCCGCCGGCGAGCCACGCGGCCGCCGGAGCGAAGCGATCGCGGCCCTCGAACGTACGGCTGACGCTGCCTGTCGCGAACCGCCGCTCGTCGATGGCGTACACACGCAGGTCGCGCTCGCGGTCGAGGATGCGGGACAGCACGCCGTTGTCGGGGCCGAGGAAGTCGTAGCGCTCGCTCCGCAGCGCGAGGGCGCGCCGCGGTGTGCCCACGCCGGGGTCGACGACGACGACGTGGACCGTCCGCCGCGGAAACGCCGCGTAACCCGTCTCGAGCAGGTAGCCCGCAGCGTGGACGTCGTGCGCCGGCGCCTGGTGCGTCAGATCGACGACGCGCAAGCGCGGATCCACGCGCGCGATCGCTCCCTTCATCTGCGCGACGTACGTGTCGCTGCCGCCGAAGTCCGTCGTCAGCGTGATGATCGGTGAATCGGGCATGAGAACCTCGAATCAGGATAGCAGCCGGTCGCCTTTGACAGGCCGGAGTCGGTGCCACAGAATGCCGTCCCGTGGGACCCGCATGAAAGCCGCCTTGCTCCGCGCGACCGTCGCGCTCGTCTGCGCCGCGCTGCTCGGCGCGACGTCGATCGTGAGTGCGCAGCCCGCGGCGGACGCCTCTCCGGCGCTGGGCCTCCGGATCGACGCGGGCCCGCCGCCCGAGCTCGGCTCGCACACCTTGTGGATTCGAGTTCATGCGCGCTGGGCCGACGTCGAGCGCGAGCGCGGATCCTACGCGTGGGACGACGTCGCCGCGAAGGTCGACGCCGCCGCCGGGGCGCACCGCGTGATCCTGTGCGTCAGCGGGTCGAATCCGTTGTACGGAAGCGGGCAGGGGTTGCCCAGCGTCATCGACGGCGACTCGCTCGACGGCTGGCGGAACTTCGTGCGCAGCGCTGCGCGTGAGTTTGCGGGGCGGCTCGCGGTGCTCGAGCTGTGGGATCGCGTCGGCACCCGCGCGGGGATCGAGGCGCGGGACTACGCGTTTCTGTTCAAGACGTCCGCGCTCGCCGCCCGCGCCGAGGCCGACGCGAAGGGCGCCGAGCTGCTGGTCGCGCCGGGTGCGCTCGGTGCCGGCGAGCTCGAGTGGCAACGTGGCCTGTGGCAGGAGGACGTCGCCGCGTACGTCGACCTGTTTCCGGTCGAGGTGGGACGGGCCGGCGTGTCCGAGCTGACCCGACTGCTGGTCGAACGCCTGAGCTTTCCGCCGGCCCCGCCCGTGCTGGCCTACGTGGTGGACGACGGGGACGGGCCGTGGGGCGCGGCGGGCCGCGCCGTCGAGTCGCTGGCGGCGGGCGCCGACGCTGCGCTGTTGCCGGCCGACGGCGAGCCGCAACGCGTCGCCTGGGTCAACGGTGCGGCCGCGCTGTTCGACAAGGGCTACGCGCCCGCCCCCTCGGCGGGCCTGCGGCTCGAGAGCCGGGCGGGAGAGCCGCTCGGCCGGGGGCGGGTGTTGGGCCGGTTCTTCAGCGCGGAGGATTTCTCGTCGCTGGTGTTCTACAGCGCTCCACCCGCGGAGACCGACGAGGTCGAGGACTGGCTCGTCGTCGAGGCGCGGCGCGTGCGCGCCGCGAGATCGATCGACCCGGTCGACGGGCGGACCGAGCGACTGGGCGGCGCGCGTGCGAACGAGGGGCGCGAACGAGCGCGCCTGCGCGCGGCGCGGGCCGAGTGGCCGATGGCGCTCCGTTACCAGCGCGCCGTCTCGGGCGCCGTGGACCTGCCGCCCGAGGAGATCGAGACGCGCTCGTCGCGCGAGCTGACGGCGGAGGAGATCATCGCGCGGCACCAGCAGGTGCAGCAGACGCAGGACGACCGGCTCGAGCGCTGGATCGCGCGCGGCCGCGTCGACTATCACTTCAAGCTGGCCCAGGGTAGCGGGTCGTTCGACCTCTCGATCGAGGGCAACTACTTCTGGGAGCGCGGCGGCGATCTCGAGTGGGAGGAGACGGACTACCTGATCAACGGCAGCACGGTGCGCTGGAAGAACTTCCCCGAGCTGCCGCTGTTCCAGCCGGTCAAGGTGATGACGCTGCCGCTCGACCTGACGCTGGACCGTACGTATCGCTACAGGCGCGTGGGCCGCGACCGCGTCGGCGGTCGGGAAGCCTACGTCCTCGAGTTCTCGCCGGCCGACCCCGATGCCCCCGCGAGCCTGTACCGCGGGCGCGTGTGGATCGACGCGCAGAGCTTCGTCCGGTTGAAGAACTCGGTGATCCAGCTCGGCCTGGAGCCGCCCGTCGTGTCCAACGAGGAGATCGACCTGCACCGCCCGCAGGCCGGGCCGGGCGGTGAGCCGTTCTGGATGCTGACCGAGATCGACGGTCAGCAGAGCTGGAAGGTGGCCGGGGAGAACTTCGTCGTTCGCCGCGAGATGCTGTTCGAGAACTTCATTATCAATCCGCCGGTCGACGCGTTCGTGGAGCGTCGGCAGGAAGCGTACGTATCCGACAACAAGATGCTGCGCGACACGGACCAGGGCTTTCGCTATCTCGATCGGACCGCCGACGGCTCGCGCGTGGTGGACGACGACCCGTCGATGAGCCAGTGGCTCGCCGGGGGCGGGGCGTTCGAGGACAACTCGACCGACGGCGTGCGACCGCTGGCCGGGGTGAACTACATCAATCTGGACCTGTGGGGTCGAGGCCTGCAGTTCAACGCCTTCTTTGCCGGCCTGGCGGCCTTCGTCACGTTGAGCGACCCCGACCTGTTCGGCTCGAAGTTCGATGGGACGGTGGACGCGACCCTGCTGGGTTTCAAGTTCGAGGACAAGATCTACGACGGCGAGGACGAGCTGCTCGGTGAGCGGATCGACACTCGGTCGCAGAACGTGACGTTCCAGGCGGGGCGGCCGCTGGGCCAGTTCTTCCGCGTTTCGTTGCAGGGCGCGCTCGTGGTGCGGCAGTACTTCGACAACGACGACGCCGAGGATCTGCTCGACGGGATCAACGACGACGACCCGGCGCGAAATCTCGCCTACCTGCTGCCGGAGGATCACCTGGAGACCGCGGCGCGGGTCCAGGTCGAGTTCAGCCGCCGCGGTTACAGCCTCGCGGCGCGCGCCCGCTGGGCCTGGCGCTCGGAGTGGGACACGTTCGGTCTGCAGGACACGCTGAGCGGCGAGTTCGGCAGCGTCGATCCGGAGACGGGGGTGTTCGTTCCCGGTGCGGCGGAGCCGGTGCAGGACGACTTCTTCCGCTGGAGCGCGACCGGCTTCAAGGAGTGGTACCTGCCGAAGTTCCAGAAGATCCGCGGCGAGCTGAACTACCTCGACGGCGCGAACTTCGATCGATTCAGCCGCTACGGGTTCGGCCTCTTCGGCGACGACCGCGTGAACGGCTTCGCCGGTTCCGGCGTGCGTTTCGACCGCGGCTGGATCGGCCGCACCGGCTACTCGTTCAACCTGTTCGAGATCGTGCGGCTCGACGCGACCTACGACTACGGCCGTGTCGAGCGCGAGGACGATCCGACGCTGGAGTTCTCCGGCGTCGGTCTCGCCGCCAACTTCGTCGCGCCGTGGAAGACGATCGTCAGCTTCAGTTACGGGCGCGCGCTGACCGCGGATATTTCAGAGCTCGAGGGCAACGACGAGTTCCTGCTCATCATCCTGAAGCTGTTCTGAGCGCGGTCGGGTCGGGCAAGAGGCAGGTAGAGAGTCGAGGCTCGGCGCCCCGGAGTCCTACAGGCGGACGCTCCACAGCGTCGCCACGCCCCAGCCCAGGCCGCAGATGAGCAGCGTCGGCGAGGACAGGATGAGGTCGACGGGCGAACCGCCGCGGTCCTCGAGATGCGCCACGCGCAGGTAGTCCAGCACGCCGAAGACGACGAACGGCAGCGACGCGAACTCGCGACCCGGGATCAACACGTCCGCTTCCATCGAGTACAGCGCGTAGGCGATCAGCGTGAGGCAGGCGGTCAACGTCATCGCCTGATCGAGGAATGTCTGGTTGTAGCCCCCGAGGCTCGGCCGCTCGTCGCTGCCCAGCCCGCGCGCCACGTCGGCGCGCCGCTTCGTCAAGGCCAGGAACAGCGCCAGCGCCGAGGAACACAGGAGCAACCAGCTCGACGGGACGACGTCGATCAGGGCGCAGCCGAGCAGGACGCGCAGAACGAAGCCGGATGAGAGCAGAAACACGTCGAGCAGCGCGACGCGCTTGGCGCCCAGGCTGTACGCCGCGTTGAGCGCGGCGTAGGCCAGGAGGATCACGAGCGCGGTCCTGCTGCCCGAGGCGGCGGCGGCCGCGCCGCCGACGATGAGCAGCACGGCGCTGAACAGCTGCGCGGCGAGGGGCGAGACGCGGCCGGAGGCGACCGGTCGAGTCCGGTTGCGTGGGTGTCTCCTGTCCTGCTCGACGTCGCGGGCGTCGTTGAACGCGTAGACCGCGGAGTTGGCCAGGCAGAAGCCGATCAGGCCCAACGCGAACGGTAGCGGTGGGAAGGTCGCCCCACTGGCCAGCGCGAACGGCACGGGCATGAACACGAACGCGTTCTTGGCCCAGTGCTTGGGCCGCGCGAGTTCCAGCAGGTCCAGCGGAGTCGCCATCGCGTCAGAATCCTACACGCCGCATGATCGTTCGCGGGAGATGCCGGATCAGGAACAGGATCCAACGCCAGATCGGCGGTGCGTAGACGACCGGCTTGCCGCGGTCGATCGCGCGCAGCACGGTGCGGGCCACGTCGTCGGGATCGCCGGCGAACGGGGGCTCGGGCAGGCCTGCCGTCATGCCGGTGCGAACGAACCCCGGCTTGACGCAGACGGTCGTCAGGCCCGCGGCGCGGAACTTGTGGTCCAGTCCCTCGAGGTAGTGCGACAGGCCGGCCTTCGCGGCGCCGTACAGTACGACCGGCTTTCGCGCGCGATCGCCGGCGACGGACGAGAAGACGCACAGGGTGCCGTTGCCGTCGGAGACGAGGCGTCGGCGCGCCTGTTCGCAGAACGCGACGGTGTTGACGAAGTCGAGCTGCAACAACTCGACGCAGCGCTCGACCTCGGCCTCGAGCAGCGTCTGTTCGGCGAACACCCCGGCGCTGACGACGACGGTCTCCAGTCGACCGAGCTCGCGCTGCGCCGCATCCAGCGCGGGGGCGAAGGTCTCGACGCGCGCCAGATCGCACGTCGCGCGGCCCACCGGGCCCTCCGCGCCGTGCAGCTCGAGGTCGCGGGCGCTCAGCTCGAGCTCGCGCTCGTCCCGCCCGAGCAGGAACAGCCGATCGCCGCGCGCGGCCATGCGGCGCGCCAGTGCGCGCCCCATCCCGCGTGTGGCTCCCAGCAGAGCGACCCTCACGCGCGGTCCCCGAACATGCGCACCGAGAGCGCCGTCGCGATCCGTCCGTCGGGGTCCCAGGTGCGGCGCACCGCGTTCCATGCGTCGAGTCGCGGGTCCATCGCGCGGAAGTGCTCCGGACGCGTCAACGCGTCCTTGGCGAGGTAGATCCGACCGCGCGCCCCGATCACGATCTCGTTCAGCCGATCGACCAGTTCACGCGTAGCGTCTCCGCGCATCGGAATATCCAGCGCGATGCTGATCCCGGGCATCGGGAAGGACAGGATTCCGCGTCCGGTCTCTCCACAGTCCTTGATGACCGACAGGAACGATGCGCCGCCGAGCCGCGTCAGGCACTCGAAGAACGAGCGGTGCACGCGACGGTCGGCCTCGCGCGGAATCACGCACTGGTACTGAACGAAGCCGGCGCGCCCGTACAGTCGATTCCAGTCGGCGACCGCATCCAGCGGATGAAAGAAGCTCTCCGGATGCACCACGCGGCGCGTGCCGCGCCGCGAGTTGATGTGGTAGTACGCGCGGTTGAACCAGCGCATGCTCCACGGGCCGAGCAGCCAGGACGGGGTGTCGAACGGAACCGCGAGCCTGCGCGGCGATCGCGGTGGGGGAGTGGGTACCTCGGCAGGCTGCGCCCAGCGGCCCGAGATGACGACGCCGCGTCCCATGTCCGTTCCGCGTCGCAGCGAGTCGACCCAGGCCACCGTGAAGGGCCACGAGGCGCTTGCCGCGCCGAGGCGTTCGATCAGCTCGTTCAGATTGCGGCACGATTCCTGGCGCGAGAGAATCCACGGCGAGGGGATCTTTTCCAGCTGCAGCTCGACCTCGAGGATGTGTCCGGTCAGGCCCATCCCGCCGATCGTCGCCAGAAACAGCTCGGAATGGCAATCTGCGGATACTTCGATCACGCGGCCGTCGGCCACGCGCATCCGCAGCGCCCGCACGTGCTCGCCGAAGCAGCCGTTGACGTGGTGGTTCTTGCCGTGCACGTCGGAGGCGACCATGCCGCCCAGCGTGACGAACTGGGTGCCGGGGAAGACGGGGCTGGCGAAACCGCGCGGCAGGAACGTCCGGCTGAGCCGACCCAGGGACAGTCCGGCCTCGGCCCGCAGGACACCCGTCGTCTCGTCGAAGCGTAGGATGCGGTCGGCCAGTCGTGATCCCGCCACGGCGCGCCCGGGCGCCGGCGGCAACGACGCGTCGCCGTACGAACGCCCCAGGCCGCGGGTCATCGCGGCCCGCTCGGTGATGCGCTCCAGATCCTCGGAGAGACGCTCGACGCCCTCGACGACGGGGTAGCGTCCCCAGCCCGAGATCGGCTGACTTGTGGGGGAGTGGCTCATGAGTTCGCCTGGGCATGATAAGACCCGTACGGCCAGGGGGCTAGCAGCCCGTTGAAAAACTCCGATGGGTCGCGCGCCAGGGTCTTGCGGTGCGCAGGCGAGGCGCGAGGAGGAAGTAGATGCCGACGCATCGTCGACGACGAGCAACGAAGCCTGAGCCCG
>JAAELQ010000008.1 GCA_024226515.1 bacterium | reverse complement strand
TGCCTGCTCAGGAACCACGAAGCCCGGCGCAAAGGCGGACAGCGACTGCCGGTCGAGCTCTACTTCGCCGACCATCGAGACGCTGCGCTGCACCCGGCGCAAGCGGTGACGTTCTTGCTCTCCGAGCACATGCCGACGGTCATGGACAGTCGAGTGCTGTGTTTTGCCGACCGCGAGGCTGCCGAGGCCATGATCCGCCACGAGGACGAACGGATCACCGACTGGGAGGGTTACAAGCTCGCCCGGGGTGTGCCGGATCGGGTGATCGAGCTGCAGTTCGGCGCCGCGGGCATGGTCCCCGCGCTCGTGGAGTCGACCAAGGGCGATCTGCTGCTGTGGAAGGCGACGTCGAGCGGGCTCGATCGAGATCTCGCGGTCACGATCAAGGGCTATCCCGAGGTGGGCCGAATCACGGTACCGGCCTCGGGTGAGGAGGTCGTGTTTCGGATGCAGGCCGTACGTCCGGGCATGGGATTCCCCGTGGTCGAAGCCGGAGTCGACGGGCCGCTGGGCATGTTGAGGGTGCACGGGGCGCATACCGCCGAAGAGGAGGCGATGTGAACTCGCCCGTGTGGATGATCTGCTGGCAGGAATTCACCCTGAACCGCAGGAACCGCTGGGTCGTGTCGTTCGCCTTGCTGTTCGCGATCCTCACGCTGCTGCTGGCCTACTTCGGTATGGTCACCTCGGGTTATGCCGGTTTTCAGGACTTCACACGCACCGCGGCGAGCATCATCAACCTCGGGGGCTTTCTGATCCCTCTGTTCGCCATGCTGCTGGGAGTCTTCAGCTTCATCACGAATCAGGACTACTTCGAGATTCTCGTGACCCAGCCCGTCTCCCGGTCGAAGGTCCTGCTCGGCCGCTACCTGGGACTCCTGCTGACCATTCTGGGAGCCTCCCTTCTCGGCTTTGGACTGCCCGGTGTGCTGATCGCGCTGGTGATCGGCGTGGTCGGGGCTCAGAGCTACCTGTTGGTCGTCGTCTACTCGATGATGCTGGCGATGGTCTTCACCGGCCTGTCCGTGCTGATCTCGCTGGTGGCGCGGCGACGCCAGATCGCACTCGGCATTGCACTCGGCGTGTGGGTGTTCTACGAGCTGGCTTACGGCATGATCATGCTCGGAACCACGCTTTATATTCCGCCGAACGTACTGAAGACGGTCCTTCCGGCAGGGCTCATGGGAAACCCGGTGGACATCGCCCGCGTCCTGTCGCTGCTCCAGGTCGGAGGTCCCCACCTGTACGGACCGGCGGGCGCGACCCTGGTCAAGCTCACCGGGTCCACCGCGATGGCGACGGTGTTCGGCCTGCTTGGCCTGCTGGGCTGGATTGTAATTCCGGTCGTCGTCTCGATGAAGATCTTCGAACGCCAGAATCTCTGAGGCGCGACATAACGGCGGGTGTGATGTGTCCCGCGGGCCTTAGTGGTCGCACGCAGTGTCCGGGGAGGCCGATGCGCGAACCGGAACGGACTGAAATCCGATGGTCACGGGCTATCGAGCAGCGCGATCCAACGCTTAAGTCGTTCTTGTTCAATGGAGTGGGCCCACCAGGACTCCCTCCTCCGCTGAAGCTACGGAGGGCAGGCGAACCTGGGGCCGGCGGATTAAGAGCCTCACTCACGGGCTTCCGCTCGAAATCCCGGGAAGAAACTGGGGGCTCGTTGCCGCCGCGTAGAATCGCACGCGGACGCATCCGGGGACCGAGACCGATCGCCCAATGGTGCTTGCGTGCCCGTTTATGAGCTTGGTCCATGGGATGTTGCGGCAACCCCATTGGTGACACGCCTCGGCGTGATCCCGTTTAAGAGAATGTACCGCATCGCACCCCTGTCCCCGGATGCTCCACAACAAGCGTTCCCAGTATGGAGGAGTCACCGATGGGAGACAAGCGTGCTCGAAGCCGCCCGACAAGAGGCAAGAAGGCCAAGCATCCGTCGCTGCTCAAGCGAATCAACCGTCATGCCGCGGGGATCGACTGCGGATCCGAAACCCATTTCGTTGCCGTACCGCCGGAGCGAGACGAGGATCCCGTCCGTTCGTTCAAGACCTTGACGAGCGACCTGCGTCGTCTCGCTGACTGGCTCGAGGCCTGCAAGATCAAGACGGTGGCGATGGAATCGACGGGCGTCTACTGGATCCCGATCTTCGAGATTCTCGAGGATCGCGGCTTCGAGGTCGTGCTCGTCAACTCCCGGCACGTCAAGAACGTCCCTGGGCGCAAGACCGACGTTCTGGACTGCCAGTGGATCCAAGAGCTGCACAGCGTCGGGCTGCTTCGCGGCAGCTTCCGACCCGATGCGGAGATCGCCACGTTGCGTGCGTATCTTCGGCACCGCGAGAAGCTCATTCAGGGTGCGGCATCCCATATCCGGCGTATGCAGAAAGCCCTCGTCGAGATGAATCTTCAACTTCACAACGTGATCAGCGACATCACCGGCATGACAGGCATGCGTATCCTGCGTGACATCGTCGCTGGAGTCACAGATCCCGCGGCCCTGGCGACCCATCGCGATTACCGCTGCCGAGCTTCCGAGGACGAGATCGCAGCATCTCTCACCGGCAACTATCGCGCCGAGCACTTGTTTGCTCTTCGACAGAATCTCGAGCTGTTCGACACGATCCAACGCCAGATCCAGGACTGCGACGGTGAAGTCGAAATCCTTCTGCGCAGGCTCGCTGTGAAGCACGACAAGTCCAAGCGCTCGCTTCCTCGACCACGCTGCAAATTCAAGTTCTGTGACAACGAGCCACGCTTCGATATCCGTGATCCGCTCTTCCGTCTTTCGGGAGTCGATCTGACCCAGATCGACGGGATCGCTCCCTATACCGCCCTCCGACTTGTCGCCGAGATCGGAACCGACATGAGCCGTTGGCCGACCTACAAGCACTTCACCTCGTGGCTGACTCTTGCCCCCAAGAACAAGGTCTCCGGGGCCCGGCTGATCAGCTCCAGGACTCAGCCCTCGGCGAACAGGGCCGCCTACCTGTTGCGCATGTCCGCCATGGTCCTGGGGCGCACCTCCACGGCCTTGGGAGCCTACTATCGCCGCATCGCCTACCGTGTCGGCAAGCCCAAAGCCATCACCGCAACCGCGCGCAAGCTCGCCATCCTCGTCTACCGAACACTCAAGGGAGAGCTGGACTACGCGGATCCCGGCGAACTCGCCTACGAGACCCAGCATCGGGAACGCAGTCTTCGCAACGTCCGCAAACGAGCCAAGAGACTCGGATTCGCACTCGTCGATCTCGATACCGGAGAGTTACTTCAAGGAGCAGTTACTTAAGAGGGCCTCGAGTGAGGGCGGCGTTTCAAGGCTTTTTGAAACGTCGCCCATTTTTTCTGTCCAGGGTTTCCACCGGCGTCCAGGGTTTCGATGGGCTTGCGTAGAGAATGCGTAGATTGACCCGGCATCTTTAGCGGCTCTCCACGAGTTCGTAGATATCGCCGTAGTCCTGGTCTTGCGTGTACACCAGGGATCTCGAGTCTGGAGACCACCCTCCGTTGTGGACGTGCCAGGTTCCCTCCGATCGGACAACGTACTCGGGCTCGCCAGCGGCCTGCGGAAGACCGTCGGGATCCGCCGGCGGCTCGAACTTGAGCACCGCGAGCCCCATGGCCATGTGGCCTGGGCCGTAGCAAAACGCCACGGCACGGCCGTCGGGGGATACATCAATCTCCATCAGGGGGCCCACGAACAGCGGACGTTCCGCCCCTGTTTCCAGGTGGACGGCGACCAGCTCGGACTGGTTTCCGTGTCGTCTCGTGTAGATCCCGCGCCGGCCATCGAGATAAAAATCGAACCAACCGACGTTCCCGATGACCTCCTTTGCGCCTTCGCCGTCCGGGTGGACGGTCCAGAGCGACGTGGTCTCTTCCGTGGTCACCAGGTAGGCGATACGCCTGCCGTCCGGCGACCAGCGGCTGACGAGTCCGGCATTGACGGGGAATGGCCTACTGCTGATGGAGATCGGCGTATCGAGAAGCGACCGCGTGCCACCACCATCTCTGTTGGTGATGAAGATCCTGTATCGTCCGTCCAGGCGATTCGAGTTGAAAATCATCTGCCGGCCGTCCGGGGACCATTCCGGGTACATGTCCCAGCCCGTGTCGTCCGTGATCCGTGTCTCAGCGCTTCCGTCCAGGTGATGCAGGAAGATATCGCTGCTTCCCTTGACTGAGAATACGCTCATGGTCTACCAACTGGTCAAACGCATAAACGACTTAACTGCAACCAGATGCGCTTGGTGGGCCCACCAGGACTCGAACCTGGGACCAGCGGATTATGAGTCCGCTCGCTCTGCGGGAGCTTCGCACCTCGCTCCGGGGTCATCGTCAAGCAACGTGCGCATCGACGCGGTATCGACATCGGCGAACTACACCGAGCGAATGGCCCGGCGAAACCCCACATGCGCTCGATCGGCTTGACGGGCCACCGTCTTATGTGTAGTTTAATGTGTAGAGATTTACACATGGCTACCAACCTAGCAATCGACCCCGACCTCCTCGAGAGGGCACTCGCCGTGAGTGGAGAGAAGACCAAGAAGGCCGCGGTCACCAAGGCGTTGACCGAGTTCATCGCGCGCCGGGAGCAGAAGCGTCTGGTGGAACTGTTCGGCAAGTTCCGCTGGGACCCCGATTTCGACTACAAGTCCGAACGCTCTCGTCGTTGAGCTGCTTCGTCGACACGAGTGTCTGGTCGCTGGCCCTGCGGCGAAGCCCTCCGTCGACCGCTCCCGAGGTGCGCGTCCTCGAAGCCTCACTCGAGCGGGGGGACCTCGTCGTGACCACGGGCATCGTGCTTCAGGAACTGCTGCAGGGGTTCCAGGGGCCCAGGGCCGGAGAGGCCATCGTGCAGAGGTTCACTCTTCTGCCCATGATCGCGCCGGAGTTCGAGGACCACGTCGAGGCGGCCGCGCTGAGGAAGCGATGCCGACGCAGTGGCGTTCAGATCGGGACGATCGACGCCCTCATCGCCCAGCTTTGCATCCGCCACGACCTGCCGCTGCTGACGACGGACCGCGACTTCGAAGAGATGACACGGATCTGCGGCCTGTCGCTCGTCCGTGCGCCGGAATGATCCCATGCAAGACAATGGATGATGCTCTGACTATGTACACCTCTTCCGTTCCGCCGTATCCGGGCTCGCTCGTGCGCGCCCTGTCGCTCTTCGCTCTGCTCTTCCTCGGCACCACCGCCTGGGCCGGGACCTGCTCCCTGTGCAACGGCCGGGCGCAGGTGTACCGGGACGCGAAGGTCACCGTCATGGAGTACGACACGACGATGATCTTTCCCGGCGATGACAACTGGATGCGGGGGTACACGCACTACGCCGTCCCGAAGGGTCTCAAGACCTACTACTCGGGGAACGAGACCGTGGCGTGCAGTCGCTGCAACGGGACGGGCACCGAGCCCGGAACGGAGTGGGACCCCGAAGAGCTGGCAAGGTGGTCGGCGGATCTTCAGGAGAACGCCTTCCGTTACGACGGCCGGCGCTACCTGCGGGAAGAACCCTTCACCAACAAGCTGGCGATCGTCCGAGATGAAGCGACAGGAAAGTACGGCGTCGGACCGATCTACGGAGCGGGCCCGCTCGCGCTGCCGGCGGCGTACGACGCGATCGACACCTCGGTGGGTCAGCTACCCCGCGTCCGAAAGGGAGGTCGGTGGGGCTACATCGGTAGCCGTGGCCAACTCATGCACCCGGTGACCCTGCGCTCCGCAGGACACTGGCTGTCCGGCATGCAGGCGGTGGTGGAAGCGGACAGCGGCGTGGGCGTGATCGACTCCTGGGGCAACGCGGTAGTCCCGCTGCGCTACAGGGACGTCCAGCGGGTCACCAAGGGCAAGAACACCTGCTTTCTGGTTCTCGGCACGCAGGGCTGGGGCGCGCTGGACTACAACGGCAAGCAGCTCATCGCAGCGACGGCGGAGGCTGTGCACCTCGCGGAGACCGGGCACATCGCGGTGCGGCGCGCTGCGGGGACGACCTGGTACGACGCTCATGGGCGGAAGGTCCTCGGGACGCAGTGGGAGCAAGCCGTCCCGCTCTCCGGCGAGCTGTTCCAGGTGTGGAACGGCGCGAAGACGGGCCTCGTTCGCGCGGGGGGAACCGTCGTCGTGCCGGCGGAGTACGAAGGTGTGGCGACCCACGCAAACTATGCGATCGGCTTCGCCGCCGCGGGAACCCACGCGGCCTATTCCCTGGGCGGCAAGCTGGTCGCGGCAGCGGGCACCTACACGCGCTACGACGTGATCAGCGCACATCTCGTAGGCTATCGCCCCGATGGGATGGACCTCATCTCCCCTGGTGGGAAAACACTGGCCTCGGTGGGTCCGGAGTGGCAGACGTTTCGCCGTGGCACGGGGGTCTGGCTCGCCGTCAGCGGCCGGACCTTCGGCGTCCTCGACGCAGCCGGCAAGATCGTCACGACCGGTGTCTCCATGAGCCGGCGTGGAGATGGACTGCTCGTGGTCGATGCAGAGGGACACAAGACCCTCCTCGGCCCGAACATGCGGCCGTCAAGCAAGCAGTTCGTCAAAGAGAAGCCCCCGAGCGGGGCATCCTATGGCCGGTACTACGCCGCGGGACTCTACGGGATCGTCGGTCGGGATGGCGAAGTCGTGGCCCCGGCCCGGTGGACCGGTGTGCATCCGGTCGAGGACTCGAGCTCGCTGTTCAAGGTCGAGGTGGGCCGACGCCACTGGGGGGTGTACGACGCTTCCTTCCGGAAGATGCGCATCCCCGCGGTGTGGAACCGCCTCAAACAAACCAAGTGGGAATCCCGTTCGTTCAGGGTGTGGCGCGAGCAGGACCAGGCGATCGTGGCCCTGGACAACACCTTCGTGGTTCCGCCGACCCACCTCAAGCTGGATTTCTCCGCTTGGCGCGTACGGATCGACGACGTCGGCTACCCGCGCGATGAAGTGCCCGGGGCGGGTAGCACCTATGTCGATGTAGCGGTCTATGGCGGACGGACCCGGCCGACGATCGAGTACCAGGACGGAACTCTATTGCGAGACCCCTCCTGGACCGGGCTACAGGTCCACGTCCCCGACCTGGGCTGGGTGCAGATCGAGCGTGGTGAGAAGAAGTCCTGGCTCCACCTGGAAAGTGGTGAGATCGTCGATCTCGGAGACGCCTCGGTCGTGGAGTCCCAGAACCTCAACGGAAGTGGCGCTCGGGTGATGCAGACCGCGACGGGTCAGGGGCTGTATGACTTCCGCAAACGCTCCTGGCGTATCGAGCCGGTCTACGCGTCCTTCGATGTCCGGTTTTTGGGGACGGAGGTCAACCACACCGTGGCAACCCTCGCCGACGGCACCACGCACCTCTATCGGCGCGACGGCACTTCGTTCATCGAGGAGGGGCCGGTGATGGGGTTCTCGGAAACTCTCCCCGGTGGGAGTGTCTTTGGCGTGGACCTGGACGATGGACTTCCCGTGCAGTGCATGGATGGGCGTTGGGCGGTGGCCGACCGCGGCAAGCGCCTCACGGACTGTGTCTACGACGAGATCTGGCCGCTGATCAGCAGCGCCCCCGACCCCGGCGGGTTCATCGTTCGCGCCAACGGCCGGTACGGGGTGCTCCACGAAGACGGGAGCGTGTTCATCGAGCCCGCGTGGGCGGAGATGGGGGATCCGGCTTTGCTGGCGAAGGACCGGCTCCCGTATCGGGCGGAGCCGGAAGGACCCTGGGGCTTGCTGCACGTGAACGACTATGGCGCCCCGTTCTCCGTGTCGTGGGAGCCCGCGTGCGACCTCATCGCCGCAGGGGCCGGGACGACCCTCTGCGCGCTGGATGGCCGCTGGCACTGGATGCGCGGCGGCGAGTTCGAGCGGGTGCCCAGGAAAGAACTCAAGGATGCGACGCTGCCTGCACTGGACTGACGCAGTCGCGTGACCCCGATCGTCGACAAACACAGCGTGGCACAGCGCGGCCCATCGACGAACGCGTGGGCCGTGCCGGTCTCGAGATCGAGCCGCTACCGGTCCGCTAGCTCTTCGACTTCTCCAACGCCCCGCAGACGGTGTCGACGAGCAACCGCGTCACGTGGTACGGGTCGCAGTTCGCGTTCGGTCGCCGGTCCTCGATGTATCCCTTCCGGTCACGATCGACCTGCCAGGGGACCCGGATCGAGGCGCCGCGATCCGACACGCCGTATGAGAAGGTGTCCCAGCGCTGCGTCTCGTGGTGTCCGGTGAGGCGATCCTCGATGCCGTGGCCGTAGTACTTGACGTGCTCGGCGGACCTCTCGCTGAGCGCCTCGCACGCGGCGATGATCGCCTCCCAGCTCTCGCGCATCTCCTTGGTCGAGAAGTTGGTGTGGCAGCCGGCCCCGTTCCAGTCGCCCTTGGCGGGCTTGGGTTCGAAGGTGGCATCGCAGTCGTAGTGCTCGGCGATACGGCAGAGCAGCCAGCGGGCCACCGTCAGCTGGTCGGAGGCCTCCAGCGGCCCGAGCGGCCCGATCTGGAACTCCCACTGCCCCGGCATCACCTCGGCGTTGATCCCGGACACGCCCAACCCGATCTCCAGGCAGGCTTCGAAGTGGTGCTCGACGATGTCGCGCCCGTAGATCTGCGAGCCGCCGACGCCGCAGTAGTACGGGCCCTGCGGGTGCGGGTAGCCGCCGGCGGGGAAGCCGAGCGGCCGACCGTCCGGCTTCATGAAGGTGTACTCCTGCTCCAGGCCGAACCAGCAGTCGTGGTGTCCGTACTTATCGACCACGTCCCGCAGCAGCGCGCGGGTGTTGGTGGGGTGCGGCTTCATCTCGGTGTCGAACACCTCGCAGAGCACGAGCTTGTCGCCGTCACCGCGGATCGGATCGTCGACGGTGTAGACCGGCTTGAGGACGCAGTCGGACTGGTTGCCCGGCGCCTGATTGGTCGAGGATCCGTCAAAACCCCAGAGCGGCAGCTCGGCGCCGTCGTCGACGACCTTCGTCTTCGACCGCATCAACGAAGTCGGTTCCGTGCCGTCCAACCAGATGTACTCGGCCCTGCACTTCTTGCTCATGTGCGTGATCTCCGGTTTTTTTGGTGGCCAGCAGCTTCTGGCCGGTTTGCGGATCGAGCGTCCAGGAACGAAAGATTATGCCATCTCGGCCGGATTCGTTCACTAGGAGTCCGGCCGGTCGAGACTCCGCTTTTGAACGCTCCGGTTCGTCGTCGTGCAGCATGCCGGCGTAGAACAACAGCCCCAGTACCAGCGGGCCTGGACGCACTCTCAAACCGCGAATCCCCCGGAACGGCGGAACCCGCCAGCTTGGCGTATCTTTGAAGGGACGAGGTCCGATCCGCATGAAGAACAGCAACTTCTACTACCACAACATCGGGGACCTAAAGCAGCGCCTGCGTTCGGTGATGGACACTGAGGAATTGCGCGAATTGCACCAGGTCCGGCCGGGGCGCCACTTCCTCGTCGTGGTGCGCCTGGTGGCCTCCGTCGCCCTCTGCGGCTGGGCCCTGTGGCAGGCCCGCTGGCCCCTGCTGTGGGCCCCCGCGGCCGTCTGGCAGGGGTTCAACATCCTCGGGTTCATCATCCTGCTCCACGAACAGGTCCACGAGTGCATCTTCCGCGGGCGCTACCCTCGGCTGCACCGTTTCCTGGGTCTGGCCTACGCCTTCCCCAGCGCCATCTCGGCGACCCAGTTCCGCATCTGGCACCTCGACCACCACAACGAACTGGGTTCGAAGACCGACGACCCCAAGCGGGCCCACCTGAGCCCGAAGCGCAACAAGCGCTGGTACAAGCTGCTGTACTGCACGCCGGTGCTGTTCGTGATCTACGCCCGGGCCGCCACCCGCGAGGCCGGGTGCTACACGGCGCAAGAGCGGCGCACGATCAACCTCGAGCGGCTGGTCAACGTCGTGCTGCACCTGGGTATTCTGGCCGCGCTCCTGTCGTTCGGCGGCGGCTGGGTCCTGCTGCGCGTCTACGTCGTGCCGATCTTCTTCTGCTTCCCCGTCGCGTTCGTACTGAACCGCCTGGGGCAGCACTACGACGTCGACTCGACCGACCCCGCCAAGTGGTCGACCGTCGTGGACGGCAACCCCGCGTGGCACTTCCTGATGCTGTGGTCGAACTTCCACATCGAGCACCACTACTACCAGCGCGTGCCGTTCTACAACCTCAGGCGGCTCAACCGGAAGCTGCAGCCCTTCTTCGCCCAGAACGAGATGCGCAGCCGCTCGTACACCCAGATCCTCTGGGGCTGGTTCGTGCGCAACCGCGCCCCGCACACCAACTGGGACCTCGCCGACGGCCAAGAGCACTTGTCAGAACGAGACGTCCCACTGTAGGCGCAGCCGCGTCTCGGATTGCTCCTCGGGCCCGTCGGTGAGATTCTCCAGCCGCGATATGTCGGCCGTCAGCTTGTTGCGGTGGCCGCTGAAGAACCAGTTGGCCACCAACGTGGTCTCCTCGCCGGAGCGCAGCGGGTCGCCCTCGCGGCGCACGCGGGCGTAGCGTCCCGCCAGCTCCAGCGGGTCGGGAAACGCCTCGAACAGCTCGTGGAAGAAGTAGCCGACCTGGACGTAGTACCCGTCGAGGTCGGTCGTCGCGTCGGCGACGCGGTCGTCGATCTCCTTCCGGTGCCATTCGCCCTCGACGTAGAGCCCCCGCGAGCGCAGGGCGAACTCCACCATCGACTGCTCGATCTCGTACTGGCCCTCCTCGCCGTCGGCGAAACCGTCCAACTGCCCCCCACCGCTCGACGAGAAACGCGTGTAGCGGCTGCGGTTGGAGACCGCCCCCACCGCGAGGGCGGCGGCGAGCTTGTCGGTGCGATCGATGTCGGACGCGGTAAAACGCACGTCACGCCCGAGGAAGTTCCACTGCCAGCGCGCCACGTACATCGGCCGGCCGTCGCCGTCGCCGTCCTCCGAGCGGCCGGTCCCGCTGAACACCCCCACCGCGTAGCTCGAGTCGGCGTGGCTGCCCTCGAACAGCCGGCCGCGCAGCGTCAAACCCTGTTGTCGGTCGACCGTGAACGTGCGGGTGACGATCGAGCGCTCGGCGAACTGCTGCTTGCCCGACGAGTCGATGCGCTCGCGGTTGTACAACACCTTGAACTGGCCCACGCGGAAGATCGCCTTCTCGCTGCGCGCCACCTCGAAGCGTAGGTCGAGCAGCCGCCCGCCCTCGAGGTCGTACTCGGTGTAGTAGCGCAGCCAGGGCCGGTAGGCGTGACCGCCCATCTTGAACCGCAGACGGTTGATCGAGAACTCGTCGTTGTCGCTCGCCGGCTCGTCGGGGAACCCGCCGGCGTCGAGGTTCTCGAAGCGCAGCTGCGCGCGCCATTCGATGTGGAAACGGTAGTTGCCTTCGGCGGTCTCGATCTCGAGCCCGTCGTCGTACTTTACGCGGATCGGCTTGTCGTCCGATGCGGCCGAGACCGCGCCGACGATGAGAAGCAGCGCCGCAAAAATGACGCCCGCGCCACAACGTTTCATGGGAACTCCTCTACCTCTGCGGCTTGTTGCTCGGCGCCCGTTCGAATCGACTCCAGAGGAGCATCCGCGACCCACATCCCCAGCGCCAGCAACGCCAGCAGGCCGAAATAGGCGACACCGATGGCCAGACGCTTCTGCGGTTCGACTTCAAAATAGCGCTGGTGCGGGCCGCGTAGCGTGCTGCCCAGGCTGAACAGCCCGAGCAACAGAATCAGAAACAGGATCGGCGAATACGTCTTCAGGAACACGGCAATGCCGACCGCGTAGCCCACGAACCACAGCCAACGACTGATCACGCCCACGATTCGCCCACCGTCGAGCGGACTGATCGGGATCAGGTTGAACATGTTGATCATGAACCCGGTGTAGGCCAGCGCATACCAGATCTGTCCGCCGGTCACCCAGCCGACGACCAGACAGACGAATGCGCCGACGCTGCCCAGGATCGGTCCGCCGATCCCGACCAACGCCTCGACGTAGGCGTCGCGCGGCAGGCTCTTCATCGCAATGACGGCGCCGACGAACGGGATGAACACCGGGGCGCCGGCGCGAATCCCCTGCTGCTGCATGACCAGCCCGTGCCCCAGCTCATGAACGAAGATCAACAACACAAAGCCGAGGGCGAACGGCAGGCCGAAGAACAGTCCGTAGGCCCAGACCGACAGCAGCATCGTGAACAAGGTGCCGAGCTTGGTGAACTTCACGATCGGCAGCAGGAACTTGAACTTTCCGATCACGAACAGCAGCACCACCCCGATCGGCCCGAGCGCCCGCAGACGCTTGCGCCAGACACCGGGCTCAACGGGTGGGCGCGCCGCGTCGCCGGGCGTTTGCTCGTCCGCGCTCTGCGCGTGGTGCCGCAGGACCGCCTGCAGGTTTCGCAGGCGACGATCGTCGTCGCCCGGCCGGATGTCGTCACTCATCTCAGGGCTACTGGGTGGGCACTCTGATCGGCGCCGGGATCTTCCAGGCCTCGTAGATCACGATGGCCAGGAACACGAGGTCCATCGCGCGGAACCCCGCGGAGATCACGTTGTAGAACAGGTCCGGCGGCGGAATCAGCGGCAACGCGACCGCCTGCCCGTCGGCGGCAAGGGCCTCGAGAATGAAGCTGCGGTTGACCAGATAGCTGGCGTAGGCAAACCCCGCGATCGAGATCGCGATCGCGAGCACCTGCAGATTCACGTGCCGTTTGTGGCCGGACAGGATCATCACCCCCTTGCCGGTCGCGAAGCCGATCACGATCGCGACCAGCCCGAACGCGATGTTGGTCAGCACCGTGAAGCCCCACCAGACGGCGACGCCGAGCGCGGCGCCGGCCAATCCACCGACCAGGGCCATGGGGTAATTGATCCCCTCTCCCTGGGCGGCGATCGCCTGCTGCACCTCCCCGGTCAATCGGTCAAAGCACGGTTGACAGAAGGTCCCCCCGTCGGTCTCCTGCCGTGGCTGGCCCTCCGAGAGCGTCGTCTCGCATTCGGCGCAACGAATCGGCTCTTCCGTGGCTACAGGTGAATCGGCGCCTGGCTCCATGATTCCTCCTCGTGAGCGGAACGAGGCGTGATTGTAGACCGTTCGTGCGTTGGAGCGAAGGGCTGTGCCGAGGTGCACGGCGCCGCTCTACGATTCGACGAGCAGCACGACGTACAGCACCACCCACACGACCGCGAGATAGTGCCAGTAGATCGCGCACATCCGGACGCCGGGGTAGTGGGCCCACGAGTAGGCCGAGCGCACCGCGAAGTACATCACCACGCCCAGCGAGACCAGCCCGCCCAGGATGTGCAGCGCGTGCAGGCCGGTCAGCATGTAGAACGTGAAGCCGTAGAGGTGCGAGGCGAACGTCGCCGAGTGGAAGAAGACCCACCAGCTCCAGCCCTGCGCGACGAGGAACAGCACGGCGATGCCGACGGTGAGCTGCAGCGCGCGCAGCAGGCCGGCCTCGTCGCCGGCGCGGATGCGGGACAGCGCGCGCTGGATCGACACACTGCAACCGAACAGCAGCAGCGTGCTGACGATCAACCCGCGCGGCAGCGCCGGCGCCCCGACCGGCGGCCAGACTCCGGAGCGCGAGCGGATCACGACGTAGCCCACCAGCGCACCGAGAAACAGCATAGAGATCGAGACGAGGAAGATCGCCATTCCCATCGTGTGGGCGCCGGGGATGGCCTCCGCGTGCCGACGCCCGGGGCTCACTTTTGCAAGCTGGGCGAGTAGCCGGGGATCACGTCGGGCTGGTAGGCGTAACTATCGAGCAGCGTCAGCGCGATGAACAACGCCACGAACACCAGTGAGCAGATGATGATCACCGCGTGGAACGGCCGATCCCAGCGCAGGTGCATGAAGTACAGCAGCACCAGCGAACCCTTGACGACGGCGATGGCCAGCGCGGCGATCAGGCTGAACGGCCCCAGGTCGAGCCAGGTGACCGCGACGGTGACGAACGTCAGCACGAGCAACGTCCCGAGCACGCCGAACAGGGTCGTCAGCGGGACGACGTGTCCGACTCCTTCGTGGTGTGCATCGTGCGCCATTTCGTTCTCCGTCTTTGACTCAGCGAATCAGGTACAGCAATGGGAAAAGGAAGATCCAGATCAGGTCCACGAGGTGCCAGTACAGGCCGACCAGGTCGACCGGGGTGAAGTAGGCGCTGCTGAACTGTCCCTTGACCGCCTTGACCAGAACCCAGGCGATGGCCAGCATGCCGATCAGGACGTGCGCCCCGTGCAGGCCGGTCATCAGGAAGTAGATGCTGAAGAAGACCTGGACGTTCTCGGGTTCGGGACCGCGCGTGTGCGCCCCGTCGTCGTGCGTCTCGGCGCGCGCCAGTCCGGACGGCTCCGGCGCCGGCGCCGCCAGCATCGTGTGCTCGACCTCGAACGCGTCTGCCTGCTCCGCCTCGGCTTGGTGATCCGTCGCCGGCGCGGCGTGATCCGCCTCGGGCGCCGCGTCGTCCGCGTGCCCCTCCTCGGCGTGTCCGGCCTCGCCGCCCGGCGTCAGGGCGCCGCCGTGGTCCTCGCCGTGGTGCTCCTGCGAGACGTAGCGCTTGGCCCACAGTGTGCCGTGCTCGAACTTCGCCTGGTACTCGACGAACTTGATCCCCATGAAGCCGAAGCCGCCGGCGATCGTGCAGCACAGCAGGACGATCAGCAGCTTGCGCTGGCCGAGCTGCGCCGCGCGGACGCCCCAGGCCATCGTCAGGCTGCTGCACAGCAGGATCACGGTGTTGATCGCGCCGAGCTTCGTGTCGAGGAACGTGTGGGCGTAGTCGAAGATCTCCGGGTGGTTGGCGCGGTAGATCGCGTAGGCCACGAACAGGCCGCCGAACAGCAGGATCTCCGTGGCCAGGAACAGCCACATGCCGAGCTTGCCCGAGTCGAACTGCTGCTGGGGCGAGTCGAAGTGGTGCTGCAGGAAGTCCGGATGGCCCTGGTCGTGACTCATGGCCTGGTCAACCTTTCTGGACGTAGCCATGGGTCGCCGAGTCGTACTTCCAGTTCGTGAAGTCGTACGGGTCGTCGGCTAGCGGCATTTCTTTGAAGTTGTCGTGCGGCGGCGGAGAAGGAGTCTTCCATTCCAGCGAGTTGCCGCCCCACGGGTTGGCGGGCGCCGCCGGTCCGCGGTACAGCGAGTGCAACAGGTAGAACAGCATCACGAAGAACCCGACGGCCATGACGTAGGACCCGACGGTGCTCGCCTGGTGGAACACGGTGAAGCGGTCCAGGTAGTCGTAGTAGCGCCGCGGCATGCCCTGCGAGCCCATGACGAACTGCGGGAAGAACGTCGCGTTGAAGCCGACCACGACCAGCAGCCAGGCCCAGAACGCGGGGCGCTCGGCGTACATTTTGCCGGTCATCTTGGGCCACCAGTAGTGCAGCCCGCCGAGGAACGCGATCACGACGCCGCCGAACATGACGTAGTGGAAGTGCGCGACCACGAAGTACGTGTCGTGCACGTGCACGTCGATCGAGATCATGCCCAGGAACAGCCCGGTCAGACCGCCGATGGTGAACAGGAACATGAACGCCAGGGCGTACAGCATCGGCGCCCTGAAGTCGATCGAGCCCTTGTACATCGTGGCCAGCCAGTTGAAGACCTTGATCGCCGACGGGATCGACACGCTGAACGTCAACGCGCTGAAGACCATGTTGGCCAGCGGCGACATCGACGTGAACATGTGGTGGCCCCAGACGAGGAAGCTCAGGATGGCGATGGCGATGCTGCTGAAGGCGATGAAGCGATAGCCGAAGATGTGCTTGCGGCTGAAGACCGAGATCAGCTCGCTGATCACGCCCATCGCGGGCAGGATCATGATGTACACGGCCGGGTGCGAGTAGAACCAGAAGAAGTGCTGGAACAGGACCGGATCGCCGCCCAGGCCCGGGTCGAAGATCCCCACGCCCATGGCGCGCTCGGCGATCAGCAGCAGCAGCGTGATGCCCAGCACCGGCGTGGCCAGCACCTGCATGATCGCCGTGCCGTACAGCCCCCAGAGGAACAGCGGCATCTTGAACCAGGTCATCGTCTTCGGCCGCAGCTTGTGGATCGTGACGATGAAGTTCAGCCCGGTGAAGATCGAGGCGAAGCCGAGGATGAACGCGCCGAGAACGATCGAGATGACCGAGGTGTTCGTCGTCGTGCTGTACGGCGTGTAGAACGTCCAGCCCGTGTCGACCGCCCCCATCAGGATCGACGACAGCGCGAACAGCGCTCCGATGATCCACAGCCACCAGCTCATCAGGTTCAACCGCGGGAAGGCCACGTCCTTGGCGCCGAGCATCAGCGGTAGGACGAGGTTGCCCAGCGCCGCGGGGATGCCCGGGATGACGAACAGGAAGATCATCACCGCGCCGTGCAGCGTGAACATCTGATTGTACGCGTCGGCGTCCATCAGCGTCTTGCCCTGGAACAGCAGCTCGGTGCGCAGCAGCACGGCGAACATCCCGCCCAGGAAGAACGAGACGAGGATCGAGATCATGTACAGGACGGAGATGCGCTTGTGGTCCAGCGTGAAGATCCAGGACAGGATCCCCTTCTGGTGATTCAGATAGTTGTCGCCCGGCGCACTACCGGAGTAGGGCTGCGATCCGAGTGCGTTTTCCGAGGTGCTCATACGCGGACTCCGTAACTCTCGTCCCTACTGACGCAGCGTCTTGATGTATTCGATGATCGCCGTGGCTTCCTCGTCCTTGAGCCGTCCGCGGTAGGTCGGCATCACGGGGTCGTACCCGGCGGTGACGCGGCTCATCGGATCGTAGATCGACTCGCGCACGTAGTTCTCGTCGACGAGGATCCTGCTGCCGTCCGCCAGCTGCTCCTCCGTGCCGAACAGACCGAGGAACGTCGGCGCGATCCCCGCGCTGCCGTCGACGGAGTGGCACTGCTTGCAACCGCGCTGCTCGTACAGCATCTCGCCGGCCTCGGCCGGCGGCATCCGGCTGAGGAAGTCGGACGCCTCCTCCAGCCAGGCCTCGTAGTCGGCGGGCTCGTGCACCACCAGCTTGGACAGCATCTCCGAGTGGCTCGTTCCGCAGTACTCGGCGCAGAAGATGTCGTACTCGCCGAGCTGCGTCGCGCTGAACCAGACCTTCGAGTAACGGCCCGGCATCACGTCGCGCTTGACGCGCAACTCGGGGACGTAGAACGCGTGGATCACGTCCTCGGAGGTCATGACCAGCGTCACCGGCGTCTCCGCCGGCACGTGCAGGTCGGCGTCGATGTAGCCGTTGGGGTAGGTGAACAGCCAGTTCCACTTCTGACCCGTGACCAGCACCTCGTAGGCGCCGGCCGGGGGCGTGACCATCTGGAGGAACGTGGTGTAGCTGTTCCAGAACAGGATCACCACGAGAAACGTCGGGATCACGCTCCACACGACCTCGAGCGGCGTGTTGTGGCTGGCGGTCTGCTCCTCCTTGTGTCCCGGCCGACTGCGGTAGCGCAGCGAGAAGAACACCAGCAGGAAAGTGATCAGCGCGAAGAAGAACGCCGAGAGCCAGTACACGAGCGCCCAGTCGGAGTCGACTTCCTTGGCCAGTTCCGACGCCTGAGCGGGCAGCCAGAACCCTCCGCCACCCGCGCCCAACGGCGCCAGCCGAGATACGATCGAGATCAACGCTTCGGCGAACATCACGCCACCCTCTTGTGTGCGGCCTCGCGGCGCCAGTAACCAACCAGGAAGACGCCCACGACCAGTGCCGTGGCGGCTCCGCCGGCGCGCATGATGCGCATGGCGACCGGTGCGTAACGCCCTTCTTCTGAGTCATAGCGGTAGCAATACAACAGGATCTTGTCCAAGGGAGAGCCGATCTTGCCCTCGGCCGCCTCGACCAGCGACAGCCGCATCGTGCGCGGGTCGTGCTTCACACCGAACAGGTAGCGCGACGTGCGTCCCTCGGGGGTGACGACGAACGTCACCGCGCCGTGAGCGTATTCGTCCTCGTCTTCCAGATAGCGATAGCGAAAGCCCACGCTGTCGGCGAGCTCGGCGATCGCCTCGCGTTCGCCGGTCAGGAAGCGCCAGCCCTCTGCCGCACCCTCCTTGCCGTACGTGCGGACGTAGCTCTGCTTCTTCGAACGGGCCAGCGTCGGACTCTCGGTCGGATCGATCGAGACGCTCACAATGTGAAAGTCCTCGCCCGGCTCGAGGTCGACCTCGCGCAGCGACGCCACCAGGCCGTTGAGCACGAGGCTGCACAGCATCGGGCACTCGTAGTACACGAGGTTCAACAGCACGGGCCGTCCGTCCGCGAAGTAGTCGCGCACGGTGACGTGCTTGCCGTCCTCGTCGACGAAGCTCAGGTCGAGCGGAAGCTGCGCGTCCAGCCGCTGGTCGATTCCGACGCCCTCGAGCTCCGTGGGGACCGGCTCCTCGCGAGCGAGCGCCGGCGCGACGAACGGCGCGCAGCAGCCCAGGATCGCGACGAACGCGATTCGCGCCGGGCCGGCTGACGGCTCAGTTGCCCGCACCCGCCTGCTCCTCGACGACGAGCTGCATCGCTCGCTCGATCGGAATGCTCACGACCTGCGCGTCGCGGTCGACCCAGCCGTACTGCTCGAGCGACCGGGCCTGCTCGTCGCGCTGCTCGAGCAGAACGGAGGGCGCACCCTCGATCAGCTTGCGCCGCTCTTCGGCGTCGTTCGTCCGGTAGAACAACGCCTGCAGCAGCAGCACGATCACGGTGACGCCGATGATGCCGACGATGCCGACGATCGCGGTCGAAGCGGCCTTCGGATCGCTCTCGTCGGGGCTGACCGTGTAGGTCTCGTGCTGCTCAGACATTTTCGAACCCCAGCGACTCGTCGAGGCGCGGATCCCCGACCGGGATCAGCTTGACGCGCCCGAGGCGCCACAGAGCGGCCCCGGCGACGATGCCGCCGATGCCGACGAAGCAGGTGACGTCGGTCAGCCGGAACAGCATGCCGGTCGGCCGCGCCTCCGGCATCACCAGGTAGAACAGGTCGAACCAGTGCATCAGCAGCAGCCAGCACGCGAACACGACGAGAATCGCCGGATTGCGCTTCGGGTGCCGCGAGACGAGCCAGAAGAACGGAAGGATGAAGTGGCCCAGCAGCAGTACCAGGCTGATCGAGGTCCACGGGCCGCTCTGCCGCAGCTCGTACCACGAGGTCTCTTCCGGGACGTTGCCGTACCAGATGAGGAAGTACTGCGAGAAGGCGATGTAGGCCCAGAACACGACGAAGGCGAACATCAGCTTGCCCATGTCGTGGTGATGCTCGGTGGTGACGGTCTCGCGCAGGCGTCCCGAGCGGCGCAGGAACCAGACGGCGAGCGGCACCAGCGAGAAGAAGCCCAGCACTGCGCCCGAGAAGTAGTACACGCCGTAGATCGTGCTGTACCAGTGGGGGTAGAGCGACATGATCAGGTCGAACGCCGCGAAGGTCACGGTCATCGCGTAGAAGATCGTCCCCGGCGCGGCGACGCGCTCCATCTGCAGCGTGATGCGCGGATCGCGCGACGCATCTTGAGCCAGCGAGCGCCGGAGGAAGAACTGGGCCAGGAAGTTCCAGACCGCGAAGTAGAAGATCAGGCGCACGACGAAGAACACCGGATTGAGGAACGGCCGCTTGTGCTGCAGCAGACTGTCCCCGGCGACGACGAGCTCGTGCGTCCACTCGTACAGGTCGTGCATGCCGATGACGATGACGACGGCCAGCAGCGTCAGCGGTCCGATCGTCCAGGCCATCACCTCCGCCAGGCGGCGCAACGAGACGCTCCATCCGGCGCGCGTCAGGTGCATGACCAGCACGAAGAACATCCCGCCCAGCGCCAGACTGAGGAAGAACATGAAGTTGTGCAGGTACGAGCGGAAGAAGTCCTCGGTCGCCTGCTCGCCGCCGCCCAGCGCGAGGAGGGCGGACGCGCCCAGCGCGATCGCGCCCAGCACGACGCCGATCAGCCCCATGCGCCGGCCCGCGCCCTCGGCCAGGACGAAGTCCTGTTCGCGCAGGTCTTGCCGGGTCATCTCAACTCCCCCCGCGCGTCGGCGGGAACGTCGGCCGGCGAGGCGCGCCGGCTACGCTGCAGCGCCTTGAGGTAGGCCACGACGGCCCAGCGGTCCTCGACCGCGAGCTGCGAGCCGTAGGCCGGCATCGTGCGGATGCCGTTGGTGATCGTGTTGAACAGGTGACCGACCTCGCGCGTCGAGGCCGGCTCGTCGTGGATCGACGCCGGAGGCACCCACGTGCCCTGCTGCAGCTCGTCCGCCCGGCGGGCCACCGTGCCGTCGCCCCGACCGGTCATGCCGTGGCACGGCGCGCAGTAGATTTCGTAGCGCTCGCGGCCGCGATGCAGCAGCTCGGAGCTCAGCT
This sequence comes from bacterium, assembly GCA_024226515.1. Classification (GTDB taxonomy): domain Bacteria; phylum Acidobacteriota; class Polarisedimenticolia; order Polarisedimenticolales; family Polarisedimenticolaceae; genus JAAELQ01. The sequence continues at coordinate 140,959 of JAAELQ010000008.1, read as the reverse complement.
CCATCGGGAATGCCTCGGCGTAGCCCTCACCGACGAGGCCGCGGTGCAGGTGCGAATCCGTCGCGAGTTGACCGCGGGCGACCGTGCCCGCGACGGGCCGTCGCATCGCGCGGCCGTCCACGAACATCGCGTTGGCCTGCTGCGGCTTGAAGCGCTCCTGGTTGTCCATGTCCTGCACGATGTGCACGCGCGGCTGCGCGGAGCGATGGACCCGCGCCTTGACCACCAACGCCGGCGGCACCAGGGCCAGCGTCGCCAGCAACACGAGGCTCGGAACGACCCAGCGCGGCATCACGTCAGTCCTCCAGCCGTTCGACGTTGGCGCTACCGAGCGAGCGCAGCAGCTCGTCGGTCTTCGCCTCGTCGAAGCGCGGGTCGTTCTTCTCGATCGAGATGAAGAACCCGTCCGTGGTGACGCGTTTGAAGCGCTTGCTGCGGAAGACCGGGTGGTACAGCTTGGGCAGATTGTTGAACAGGAACATCGACGCGAAAGCGGAGATCGCGGCGAACAGGATCGTCACCTCGAACGCGACCGGGATATTCGACGGCAGGCTGAAGAACGGCTTGCCGCCGATGATCAGCTTGTAGTCGACGGCGTTCATCCACCACTGCATCAGCACCGCGACCGTCGTACCGGTGATGCCGGCGATCAGCACGACCCACGGCAGGCGCGTATCGCGCAGGCCCATCGCTCGGTCGAGGCCGTGCACGGGAAACGGCGAATAGCAGTCCCAATTCTTGAATCCCGCGTCACGCACACCCTCGGCGGCGTGCATCAGCTCGCCGGGCGTGTTGAACTCCGCCAGCAGGCCGTACAGATCGCGCTGCTCGCCCATCACGCCCCCCCCGGATCGTGGTGCGGATCGGCTTGCGGCATGATCGCCTTGACCTCGGCCATGGCGACGATCGGAACGAAACGCACGAAAAGCAGGAACAGCGTAAAGAACAGGCCGAAGCTACCCAGCAGAGTGAGCATGTCGACCCAGGACGGGGTGTAGTAGCCCCACGACGTGGGCAGGTAGTCGCGGCTGAGCGACGTGACCACGATCACGAAGCGCTCGAACCACATCCCGATGTTGACGAAGATCATGATGACCCACATCACCCACGGGGTCGTGCGGATCCGCTTCGACCAGAAGAGCTGCGGCGTGATCACGTTGCACGTGACCATGATCCAGTAGGCCCAGGCGTAGGGGCCGAGCGCGCGATTCACGAACGCGAACTGCTCGTAGGAGTTGCCGCTGTACCACGCGATGAAGAACTCGACGAAGTACGCGTAGCCGACCATCAGGCCCGTGGCCAGAATGATCTTGTTCATGTTCTCGAGATGCCGCAGCGTGATCACGTCCTTCAGGCCGAAGAACTGCCGCGCCGGGACGGCGAGCAATACCACCATCGCGAATCCGCAGAAGATGGCGCCCGCGACGAAGTACGGCGGGAAGATCGTGGTGTGCCAGCCGGGCAGGATCGACACGGCGAAGTCGAAGCTGACCACGGAGTGCACGCTGAGCACCAGCGGCGTGGCCAGCGCGGCGAGCAGCAGGTAGACGCGCTCGTAGTTCTGCCAGTGGCGGTTGGAGCCGCGCCAGCCGACGGACAGCAGGCCGTAGATGACCTGCCGCACACGGCTCGTCGCGCGGTCGCGCAGCGTCGCCAGGTCCGGGATCATCCCCATGTACCAGAACAGCAGCGAGACCGTGAAGTAGGTGCTGACGGCGAACACGTCCCACAGCAGCGGGCTGCGGAAATTGGGCCACATCGCCATCTGGTTCGGATACGGGAACAGCCAGTAGGCCAGCCAGACACGACCGATGTGCACGGCGGGGAAGACGCCGGCGCAGATGACGGCGAAGATCGTCATCGCCTCGGCGAAGCGGTTGATCCCCGTGCGCCACCTCTGGCGAAAAAGAAACAGGATCGCCGAGATCAACGTGCCCGCATGACCGATGCCGACCCAGAAGACGAAGTTGATGATCGCGAAGCCCCAGCCGACCGGAGCGTTGACGCCCCAGACGCCGACACCCTTGACGACCAGGTAGCCCAGCATCGAGAACAGGAGACCGGTCAGCGCCACGGAGACGGTGAAGGCGATGTACCACGCCCGCGTGACTTTTCGTTCTTCGGCGAGGGCGCAGACCTTGTCCGTGACGGACGCGAACGTGTTGCCGCCGAGCACCAGCGGCGCGCGGCGGCTCGGGTCGTCCGACGTGTTGTTGCGCGCCCTGCGGGCCTCGACCTCGGCGCTCAGCACGGCCATGGCTAGGACACCCCTTCGCCGTGGCGGCGGTTGCGCACGCGCGCCAGATAGCGCGTCCGCGGCTTGATGTTGAGCTCTTCGAGCATCGTATAGGCGCGCTCGTCATGGTGCGCCTGGGCCACGCGACTCGACTCGTCGGAGAGATCGCCGAAGACGATCGCGCGCGTCGGACAGGCCTGCTCGCACGCCGTCGTGATCTCGCCGTCGCGAATCGTCCGGCCCTCGTTCTTGGCCTGGATCTTGACGTTCTGGATGCGCTGGGTGCAGAACGTGCACTTCTCCATCACGCCGCGCGAACGGATCGAGACCTCCGGATTGTAGATCATCGTCTGGACGGCTTGTTCGTTCTCGTGGTTGTTGAAGTAGTTGAACCGCCGCACCTTGTAGGGGCAGTTGTTGGCGCAGTAGCGGGTGCCGACGCAACGGTTGTAGACCATCACGTTGAGGCCCTCGTGATCGTGCACGGTGGCCGCGACCGGGCATACCTGCTCGCACGGTGCGTTCTCGCAGTGCTGACACGTCACCGGCTGGAAGACGACGTCGGGATCCTCGGGCTCGCCCGCGAAGTAGCGGTCGATGCGGATCCAGTGCATCTCGCGTCCGAGGCCGATCTCGTCCTTGCCGACGACCGGGATGTTGTTCTCGGCCTGACAGGCGATCGTGCAGGCGTTGCAGCCGATGCACGAGTTCAGATCGATCGACATCGCCCAGCGATGCCCCTCGTACTCGTGCTCGGCCCACAGCTTGGCCTCGAACAAGTGGTGCTCGCCGTGCATTGCGTGCTCGGGATCGTGGAGAAACTCCTCGAGCTCGACCTCTTTCACGAGCCGGTGCACACGCTCCGCGCGCTCGCCGGCGCCCAGCGCGTCGATGGCGTAGTGATCCTGGGTCGCGTGCAGCGGATAGCGGCCGTCGATCTTCTCGGCGGTTACGAGCGTCGCGCTCATCCCCTGCCCCACGCGCAGCGGATACACGTCGAAGCCGGCACCCTCGCCGACCTTGCCGCAACGCGTCCGTCCGTAACCCAGTTGCACCGCGATCGAACCGGTGGCCACACCGGGCATCACGTGCACCGGCAGGTCCACCGACGCGTCGCCGGTGCCGACGCGAATCATGTCGCTCTGCCCCACGCCGAGCTGCTCCGCGGTCGCGGGCGACATCAGCGCGGCGTTGTCCCACGTCAGTTTGGTCAGCGGATCCGGCATCTCCTGCAGCCAGCCGTTGTTGGCGAAACGCCCGTCGAGCACGCTGCTGTCCTCGAGGAACACGAGCTCGAGCTGCCCTTCCGGCTCGTCCGTGCCGGCGTGCAAGTACGGCTTGAGGTTGTCGGACCACGTGGCGTCGCGCAATGACGGACGCTCGGCCGGCCACTCGGTCCCGGCCACGACGCCGTCGTGCAACGCCGTCTGCCACGCATCCTCGAAGCCCGAAGCGCCGCGCCGTTCGCCGAACGTGCGCCGCACCAGGTCGTGGCCGGACGTGACCGTGTCGCCCAACACCAGCGCCAGCACCTCGATCACGCTCTTGCCGTTGAACAGCGGCTCGATCAGAGGCTGCGCGACGGTCAACGTCCCGCGGTCGCCCGTGGTGTCGCCCCACGTCTCCAGGAAGTGGGCGCGAGGCAGGTGCCACAAACAGGCGGAGCTCGTCTCGTTGCGATACAGACTGACGTGGATCGACGCGGGCACGCGTTGCAACAACGCGGCAAGGCCGAGATCCGCCGGCGCGTCGAACGCGGCGTTGCCGCCCAGCACGAGCAACGTGTCCACGTCGCTGCGCTCGATCAGACCCGCCAGGTCGCGGATCGCCCGATGGTGGTGCGGGCGGTTCTCGTCGGCGGCCTCGACATAGGTCACGCTGTTGCCGACGTTGCCCAGCGCCTGGTTGAGGAAGCAGACCAGCGCGTGAACCTCGGGGGGCTGTCGCGGGCCGGCGACGATCAGCGACTGCCCGGGGTGCTCGAGCAGCTCCCGGGCGAAGCTGAAGTCGAACTCGGTGTACAGCGGATGCAACCGGAAACGCTCCAGCGTGGGTCGCATCGACTCGGCCTGGTGCGGCAGCTGCAGTCCCAGCTCGAGGAACAGCTCGGCGGCCAGACACGCGACGAGCACCGGGATCATGCGCGACTGGACCGCCACCCGGTGATCGGCCGCGGCGCCGGTGACGCTGAACGCGCTCTCGAACACGCGCAGGCGACTGAAGCTGTGCTCGTGGACGTCGCGCCCGCGGCTGAAGTCACGCGCGTTGCGCACCGCGGCCGGATGATGCAGCAGGAAGTCCTCGTCGAACGAGACGATCGTGCTCGCTGCGTCGAACGCGTTGTGCACGCGGTACGGGCGACCGAACGCCAGCCGCGTCCCCTCGCGCTGGTTGTCGCGTGAGGTCGTCTCGTACTCGTGCCACGTCATCGACGGAAACGCGCCCTGCAGCCTGCGGCGCATGTCGGCGACGGTCGGCGACCCGCTGGCTTCGGACAGCACATGGAAGCCGCGTCCCCCGCGACCACGCAGATCGGCGAAGCGGCTGCGCAGGAACGCCTCGGCCTCGGCCCAGCTGCGATCGGCCTCGTTCTCGCCGTCGCGCTCGGACGGAGACGAACTGCGATCCGGATCGTAGAGCTCGAGCAGAGTCGCCTGGGCCCACGCGTTGGTCGCGCCCCCGCTCTGTGGGTGCTGCGGGTTGCCCTCGATCTTCACCGGGCGGCCGTCGTAGCTGGTGACCAGCAGGCCGGTCGCGCTGCCGCCGAGTTCCATCGCCGTGGCGAACTGCAGCGGCACGCCGGGGACGTAGCCCCCGGGGCGGCGGGTGAAGGGCAGGATCTCCTCGCTGGGCCAGCGACACGCGGTCATGCCGGCCAGCGCCATCGAGGCGCCCATCAGCTTGAGGAACTTACGGCGCGACGCAGGCGACAGCATCTCGTCGGCCCACGCGGGGAACTCGCGCTCGACGAACTGACGGAACTCCGGCCTGTCGGCCAGCTCGTTCATGCTGCGCCAGTACTTCTTGCCCGTCGTCTGCTTCAGCGATGACATGTACTGCAATCCTCGGACGGGTTGATGTCGTAGGTCTCTCGAATGTGACTGCCCGCGTGCTCCGCGACGTTGGGGTCCGGCTGCCAGTCCATCTGCGTCACGTACTCCGGCGGACGCAGGTTCGGCTCGGGGTTGCGGTGACAGTCGAGGCACCAGCCCATGCTCAGCGGTTGCGCCTGATAGACGACTTCCATCGTGTCCACGCGGTCGTGGCACGACACGCAAGCCACACCGCGGGTCACGTGCGCGCTGTGGTTGAAGTACACGTAGTCCGGCAGATCGTGCACGCGAACCCAGCGCACCGGAAGTCCGCTGGAGTAACTCTCGCGCACCGGCAGCAGCTTCTCGCTCTCGGTGTGGATGTTCGCGTGGCAATTCATGCACGTCTCGGTCGGAGGGAGCGCCGCGTGCGCCGTCTGCTCCACGGTGGAGTGACAGTAACGACAGTCGATACCCAGCTCGCCGACGTGCAGGCGATGGCTGTACGGAATCGGTTGCTCGGGTCGATAGCCGACGTCCGTCGTTTGCGGCGAGCCGCCCAGATAGGCCAACGCCAGCAGGTAGATCGGTAAAACACCGAGCACTCCGCCGACGACGGGCCGCAACGAGTCGAGCCACTTCGGGAAGATCAGCGGTGTTTCACTGTCCTGATTCATGTTCCGCGCCGAGTTTCAGGGGTGCCGAGGACCGGGCACTATAGCGAGGGCCAAAAACGCGCGCAAGCCAACCGACGCGCCGTTTCCGGTACTTTCCTTGGAACTCCGGTGCACTTTGCGCGTTGATCGAGAGGGGTCGAGATAGACTTGTCCGTCCCACTCGCAAAGGAGTTCATCGCATGGCGACCGCAACACGAATCGACACCCGCAACTCGCTCCGCGTGCGGCGACGCGCGCTGTTTTCGGCCGTCGCGATCTGGCTGCTCTTCGGCATTCCGGCCACGGCGGGCGTCACGGTCGACGTGGGCCTCTCCACGCTGAACGAGGTGCTGACCGAGCTGACGATACGCGAGGTGCAGGTGCCGCTGGGGCAGGGCGCGATCGACGTCGAGCTGGCCAACCTGGAGATCACGGGCTTCGATCCGGCGGCGGGCGAGCGCATGCAGGGCTACGTACTGGCCTCACTGGAGATCGTGGCCGTGGACGTCGGCGTCCGACTGAAGATCGAACCGCGAATATCGCTCAGGGTCGTGCGTGACAACGGCGAGAGCTCGCTGGAACTGCGCTACGAGGAGGTCCCGATCGAGCTGCCGCTGATGGGGCAGATCGACATCGCGCGCCTGGTGCCCCCGCAACGCTTCCCCGCCGACGCGTTCTTCTCGATGGAGGGCGCTCGCGGGGATGTCGAGCTAAAGTCCAGCCTGAACGGGATTCGCATGGGGCGCGAGGCGATTCGCTTCGAGTTCGACCTGGAAGTCCTGCCCGCGGGAGAGCGCTGAGACATGGCGTCGACAAACTGGATTCGCACGGTCCTCTTTTCCTGCCTCGCCGCCGGCCTCCTCGGGTGTGCCGAGCCGGCGGCGGACCTGATCCTGCTCAACGGCAAGGTCGTCACCGTCGACCCCTCGCAGCCCGAGGCCCAGGCGCTCGCCATGCGCGACGGCGAGATCATCGCGGTCGGCGGCAACGACGAGATCGCGGCCCTGCGCGACGGCTCGACCGAGGTCGTCGACCTGGAGGGACGCCTGGCGATCCCCGGGTTCATCGAGGGGCACGGCCACTTCACCGGCATCGGACGCTCGTTGATGAACGTCGACCTACGCCACGCGCGCACCTGGGAAGAAGTCGTAGACACGGTCGCCGTCGCCGCGCAGAACCACGAGCCCGGCGAGTGGATCCTCGGGCGCGGTTGGCACCAGGAGAAGTGGGAACGGCCGGCCGACCCCGCCGTCGAGGGCTACCCCGTTCACGAGCGGCTGAGCCGTGCCGTTGCGGACAACCCCGTACTGCTGGTCCACGCGTCGGGCCACGCCGCGCTGGCCAACGCCGCCGCGCTCGAGCTCGCGGGCATCGACCGCGACACCCCGGACCCCGCGGGCGGAACGATCCTGCGCGACGGCGCCGGCGCTCCGACCGGAGTTCTGCGCGAGACGGCCGAGGAGCTGGTCGAACGGGCCTACCGCAACTCCCTCGAGGGGCTGACGGCGGACCAGCTGGCGCAGCGCGCGATCAAGGAGATCGAGCTCGCCGATGCCGAGTGCCTGTCCAAGGGAATCACCAGCTTCCAGGACGCGGGCTCCAGCTTCGAGACGGTCGACCGCATCCGCTCCATCGCGGAGCAGGGGCGACTGGGCGTGCGGCTGTGGATGATGCTGCGCGAGGACAACGCGGCCCTCGACGAGCACCTCGCGAGCTACCGCACGATCGGTGCGGCGGACAACCATCTGACCGTGCGCGCGATCAAGCGTTCGATCGACGGCGCGCTGGGCTCGCACGGCGCGTGGCTGCTCGAGCCGTACACGGACCTGCCGGAATCGAGCGGACTCAACACCGTGCCGCTGGACGATCTGCAGGAGACGGCGCGGCTGGCGCTGGTGCACGACGTCCAGCTCTGCGTGCACGCCATCGGCGACCGCGGCAACCGCGAGACGCTCGACGTCTTCGAGCGGGCCTTCGCCCCGATCGAGAACACCGACGAGCTGCGCTGGCGCATCGAGCACGCGCAACATCTGTCGCCCGAGGACGTGCCGCGCTTCCGCGACCTGGGCATCGTCGCTTCGATGCAGACCGTGCACTGCACGTCCGACGGCCCCTGGGTCCCCGAGCGGCTCGGCGATCGGCGCAGCGAGGAGGGCGCGTACGTCTGGCGGACCCTGATGGAGTCCGGCGTCGTCGTCACGAACGGAACCGACGCGCCGGTCGAGGATGTCGACCCGATCGCCAACTTCCATTCGGCCGTCACGCGCAGGATGCGCAACGGAGAGACGTTCTACCCCGAGCAGAAGATGACGCGGATGGAGGCGCTCGAGGCCGCGACGATTCACGCGGCCCATGCCGCCTTCGAAGAGCAACTCAAGGGTTCGCTGACGCCGGGCAAGCTGGCCGACGTGACCGTCCTCAGCCGCGACATCCTGACCGTCTCCGAAGACGAGATCCCCTCCGCCTCGGTCTGGATGACGATTGTCGGCGGCGAGGTGATGTACCGCTCGCACTAGCCACGCAACCCCGACAAACAACAGACAACAAACGACTTAGACGCTCCCTCCGGAGCGACTGGACGAATCTTCGTGGAATTGAAACCATACGGTCGATTGAAACGTACGTTTGAATGAGAGGTTGAGTTGAGCGTACCGGTCGATCCACGGGACACCAAGCAGCGGATCCTCGACGCTGCCGAGAGCCTGTTCGCGGAGAAGGGATTCGCGGGAACGTCCCTGCGCAACATCACGACGCTGGCCGGCGCGAACCTGGCCGCGGTGAACTACCACTTCGGTTCGAAGGAGGCGCTGGTCGAGGCGGTCTTCGTCCGCCGCTGCGAGCCGATGAACCACGAGCGGCTGGCCGAGCTCGACACGCTGGAATCCCGCGCGGGCTCGGGCGCCCCCGAGCTCGAGCGGGTGATCGAGGCCTTCGTCGGCCCCGTGCTGCGTGCCAGCCGCGACCCCGAGCGCGGCGGCACGGTGTTCATGCGACTGCTCGGCCATGCGATGAGCCAGCCCAAGGACGAGATCCGCGAGCTGCTCGCCTCCCAGTTCCGCGAGATCGCCCGGCGCTTCTCGACGGCCCTCGGCCGGGCCCTGCCCGGCCTGGACCCGACCGAGGTCTTCTGGCGCATGGCGTTCATGGTCGGCTCGATGGCGCACACGATGGCGATGGCGGACCACTTCAAGAAGGTTTCGCGCGGCGTGTGCGATCCGACCGACGAGGAGGAGATCGTCGCGCGGCTGGTTCCGTTTCTCACCGCCGCGATGCGTTCGCCCGCCGTGAAACTGGACGCGGAGGAGACCCCATGAGACGTGCGTGCGCGCTGCTGCTGATCCCCCTCGCGGCGGCCTGCGTGAAGCCCCCGCCGCAGACCGAGCCGGATCCCGGCTTCGAGATCGCCGCCGAGTACGGCAACGAAGCGGCCGACACGACCGAGCCGACGGCGGAGTGGTGGCACGACTTCGACGAACCGGCGCTCGACGAGTTGATCGCCCTCGCGCTGGAGCGGAACCGCGACCTGCAGGCCGCCGCAGCGCGCGTCGAACAGGCGGCGGCGCTGGCGCGCATCGCCGGGGCCGACCTGAAACCGACGCTCGGCGTCGGCCTCAACGGGTCGCGGCAGAAGACGAACTTCGCCGGCTTCGGCGTCGACTTCCCGCCGACGACGACGACCGTGTTCAACCTCTCCGTGGACGCCGCGTGGGAGGCGGATCTCTGGGGCCGCGTCCGCGCCGGCGCCCGCGCGGCGGTCGCCGACTGGCAAGCCGCCGACGCGCTGGTCCGCGGGGCCAAGCAATCCGTGGCCGCGCAAACGGCCAGGACGTGGTTCGCGATCGCCGAGGCGCGCTTGCAGCTCGAGCTGGCGCAGGAGAGCGCAAAGAGCTTCGCCGACTCCACCGCACAGGTGCGTCGGCGGTTCCTCGGCGGCGTGCGCCCCGCGCTCGACCTGCGGCTCGCCCTGTCCAACCAGGCCGCGGCCGAGGCGCTCGTCGCGCGACGCCGGGGACAGCTCGACAGCACCGTGCGCCGGCTGGAGATCCTGCTCGGCAACTACCCGTCGGCTCAGCTGCTCACGACGCTGCCCGAGCCACGCCTGCCCTCGACGACCGAACCGCCGCCCGTCGGGCTGCCCGCCGACCTGATCGCGCGTCGCCCGGACCTGGTCGCAGCCGAGCGCCGGCTGGCCGCCGCGGACCAGCGCTGGCGCCAGGCCCGTCGCTCGCTGTACCCGCGGCTGACGCTGACGGCGAGCGGTGGAACTCGCGCCGAGGGGCTGGGTGACCTGCTCGACGGCGACTTCAGCGTGTGGAGCATCGTCGGCAATCTGGTCCAGCCGTTGTTCCAGGGAGGGCGCCTGCGCGCGGGCGTCGATCTGACGGCGGCCGGCATCGACGAGGCGCTGGCCGACTTCGCCGGCACGGCGCTGCAGGCGTTCGCCGAGGTCGAGTCGGCCCTGGCGGCCGAGGAGTTCCTCGCCGACGAGGAGCAGCGACTGGCCGAGACGGCCGAGCAGCTCGTCGCGGCGCGCGGGCTGGCCGAGGAGCGCTACCGACAGGGTGTCGGCACGTACCTCATCGTTCTCGAGTCGCAGTCGCGCGCGCTGGCCGCCGAGGGTGAGCTGATCAGCGTGCAGCGCCGACGCGTCGAGAACCGCATCGGCTTGCACCTCGCGCTCGGCGGAGGGTTCGAGTCCGAACCGAAGGACGGAACATCATGAAGCGTTTGCTGGCGACCTTGCTCCCCATCCTGCTGATCGTCGTTGCCGTGCTGATCGCCGGCGCGATGATCAACGCGCGTCCCGCACCGGACACGCGCATCCCGGACATCCCGCTCCCCATGGTGCGTGTGCAGGCCGTCGAGTTGCAGGACCTGCAGTTGACCGTGAAGAGCCAGGGCACGGTGCGCCCGCGAACGGAGAGCATGCTGGTCCCCGAGGTCTCGGGTCGCGTGATCGAGGTGTCGCCGTCGTTCGAGTCCGGCGGTTTCTTCGAGGAGGGCGACCTGCTGCTGCGCATCGACCCGCACGACTACCGGCAGGCGGCCGTGCAGTCGCACTCGGCGGTGGCCGCGGCCGAGCTGCGTCTGGCGGAGATCCGTGCCGAGGCCGAGATCGCCCGCAAGGAGTGGGACGACCTGGGATCGGGCGAGGCGACGCCGCTGACCCTGTTCGAGCCGCAGCTGCTGCAGGCCGAGGCGGCATTGGCCTCGGCGGAAGCGGCGCGCGGCCGCGCCGAGCGCGACCTCGAGCGCACCGCCGTGCGGGCGCCCTATGCCGGACGCGTGCGGACCAAGGAGGTCGACCTCGGCCAGTTCGTCGGCCGCGGGGCGCGCCTCGGAACGATCTACGCCATCGACTTCGCGGAGATCCGGCTGCCGTTGCCGGATCACGAGCTGGCCTTCGTCCGCCTGCCCCTGGGCTATCGCGGCGAGGGTGAGACGCCCGCGCAGCCCGAGGTGGTGTTGACCGCCGAGTTCGCCGGGCGCGTCCACACGTGGCACGGCCGGATCGTGCGCACGGCGGGAGAGATCGATCCGCAGAGTCGCATGGTTCGCGCGGTCGCCCGCGTCGAGAACCCGTACGCGCGCGGCGCGGACCGCGAGCGTCCGCCGCTGGCGGCGGGCATGTTCGTCGAGGCCGAGATCGTCGGGCGCTCGGTGGAGAACGTGTCGGTGATCCCGCGCTCGGCGCTGCGATCCGGCGATCAGGTACTGATCCTCGATGACGAGAACCGGCTGCGCTTCCGCGACGTGACGGTGCTGCGCCTGACCCCCGAGCGCGCCATCCTGTCCGACGGGCTGGCGACCGGCGACCGTGTCTGTTTGTCTGCGATCAGCGCCGTGACGGACGGGATGCGCGTCCGGCCGCACGGCTCGATCGACGGAGGCGAGTCCTGATGGGCGGCACGATTCGCTGGTTTGCCGAGCACCGCGTAGCGGCGAACTTGATCATGATCCTCGTGATCCTCGGCGGCCTCGGCACGCTGGGCATCCCGCTGCCGTTCCTGCCGTCCTTTCTGCGCGACGGCAGCATCAAGCAGGAGGTGTTCCCCGAGTTCTCGCTCGACCTGCTGACGATCAGCGTGCCGTACCGCGGGGCCGCCCCCGAAGAGGTCGAGGAGGGCGTCTGCATCCGCATCGAGGAGGCGATCCAGGGCCTCGACGGCGTCAAGCGCGTGACCTCGGTCGCCTCCGAGGGACAGGGGATCGTGCGCGTCGAGCTGCAGCTGGGCAGCGACGCGCGCGAGGTGCTCGACGACATCAAGACGCGCATCGACGCCATCGAGACGTTCCCGGCCGAGACCGAGAAGCCGATCATCCGCGAGGTGACGAACCGCCGGCAGGTGATCGACGTTTCGGTGCACGGCGCGGGGGACGAGGTGACCCTGCGCCACCTGGCCGAGCGAGTGCGCGACGAGCTCTCGGCGTTGCCCGGCATCACGCTGGTCGAGCTGGCCAACGCTCGGCCGTACGAGATCTCGATCGAGGTCTCCGAGTCCGATCTGCGGCGTCACGGGCTGACGTTCGACTTCGTCGCCGGCGCGGTGCGCCGCTCGTCGCTCGACCTGCCGGGCGGCTCGGTGCGCACCGAGGCCGGCGAGATCCTGCTGCGCACGAAGGGGCAGGCCTACCTCGGGCGCGAGTTCGAGCAACTGGTGCTGCTGACGCGTCCCGACGGTACGCACCTCCGGCTGGGCGACGTGGCCGACGTCGTCGACGGCTTCGAGGACACCGACCAGTTCATGCGCTTCAACGGCGAGGCGACGCAGGTGCTGGAGGTCTTCCGCATCGGCAACCAGGACGCGCTGAAGATCGCGGGCGTCGTGAAGGAGTACGTCGTCGAGGCGCAGCAGCGCATGCCGGAGGGCGTGAAGCTGACGACGTGGCAGAACGCGGCGAAGGTGCTCGAGAGCCGGCGCGACCTGCTCGTGCGCAACGGGCGTATGGGGCTGCTGCTCGTCTTCGTCAGCCTGGCCCTGTTCCTGCGCTTCCGGCTGGCGTTCTGGGTTGCCGTGGGATTGGCGATCTCGTTCCTCGGCGCGCTGCTGTTGATGCCGGTGCTGAACGTCTCGATCAATCTGATCTCGCTGTTCGCGTTCATCCTCGTGCTGGGCATCGTCGTCGACGACGCGATCGTCGCCGGCGAGAACATATGCACGCACCAGCAGCGACACGGCCAGGGTCTGAAGGGCGCGGTCGAGGGCGCGGCGGAGGTCGGGAAGCCCGTCGTCTTCGCCGTGCTGACGACGATCGCGGCGTTCTCGCCGTTGCTGAACGTGCCCGGCAGCACGGGCAAGGTGATGCGTGTCATCCCGCTGATCGTCATCCCCTGCCTGGTGTGGTCGCTGGTCGAGTCGCTGTGGATCCTCCCCGCGCACCTCTCGCACTACGACAAGGCCGAGGAGGAGAGCGAGGGCGGCATGATCTCCGGCCCGTGGCGCCGGTTCCAGAACAAGTTCTCCGACGGATTGCAGACCGTCGTGAAGCGGGTGTACACGCCGACGCTGAACCTGGCGCTGCGCCACCGTGCGGCGACCGTCGCCTTCGGGATGGCGACGCTGATCGTCACGCTGGGGCTGGTCTTCGGCGGCTACGTGCGCTTCATCTTCTTCCCCGACGTCGAGTCGGACTACGTTGCCGCCGCACTGTCGATGCCGCAGGGCACGCACGTCGAACGGACGTCGGAGGCCGTGCGGCAGCTCGAGCAGAGCGCCGAGCGGGTGCGGCGCGAATTCGAGGAACGATACGGCGTCGACCCGTTCCTGCACACGATCTCCGCGATCGGCGAGCAACCGTTCATGCGCGGACAGCAACAGAACGCCGGGGGAGCGGCGCAGCGCACCATCTCCTCGCACCTGGGCGAGGTGACGATCGAGCTGCTGCCCGCGGAAGAGCGGCCGAACTTCAGCAGCGCCGAGCTCGCCGAACGCTGGCGCGAGCTGACCGGCCTGATCCCCGACGCGGAGGAGGTGCGCTACACCGCGTCGCTGTTCTCGCCGGGCGACGACGTCGACGTGCAGTTGACCGGCTCCGACATCGACGAGCTGAACAGCGCCGCGGCCGAGCTCAAGACGGCGTTGGCCGGCTACGCGGGAGTGTACGAGATCGCGGATTCGTTCCGGGCAGGCAAGCGCGAGATCAAGCTGGCGATCAAGCCCCAGGCCGAGGTGCTGGGCTTGACCCAGGCCGATCTCGGGCGGCAGGTGCGCCAGGCGTTCTACGGCGAGGAGGCGCAGCGCATCCAGCGCGGTCGCGACGACCTGCGCGTCATGGTGCGCTACCCCAGTGACGAGCGACGCTCGATCGGCGATCTGGAGAACATGCGCGTGCGGACGCCGGACGGCGGCGAGGTTCCGTTCTCCGAGGTGGCGGACGTGCAGATCGGCCGCGGCTACGCCTCGATCACCCGCGTCGATCGCAGGCGCGCGGTCAGCGTCACCGCCGACGTCGATCCGGCGCAGGGAACGCCGTCGGCGATCCTGGCCGATCTGCAGGAGACGGCGCTGCCGCGGATCCTGAACGACCACCCCGGCGTCCAGTACTCGCTCGAGGGTCAGCAGGCCGAGCAGCGGGAGACGATGGGCGGAATCATCAAGGGATTCATGCTGGCGCTGGTGTTCATCTACGCGCTGCTGGCGATCCCGCTGCGCTCGTACGTTCAGCCGTTCCTGATCATGTCGGCGATCCCGTTCGGCATCGTCGGCGCGGTGTGGGGCCACGCGATCATGGGACTGGATCTGACCATCCTGTCGATGTTCGGCGTGGTCGCGCTGGCCGGCGTGGTGGTCAACGACAGCCTCGTGATGGTCGACTTCATCAACCGCCACCGCAAGACCCAGGCGGCGATGCTCCAGGCCGTGCGCCAGGCCGGCGTCGCGCGTTTTCGACCGATCCTGCTCACTTCGTTGACGACGTTCCTGGGGCTGCTCCCGCTGATGACGGAGAAGAGCATGCAGGCCCGGTTCCTGATCCCGATGGCGGTCTCGCTCGCCTTCGGCGTGGTCTTCGCGACGTTCATCACACTGATCCTGATCCCGGCGGGCTACATGATGCTGGAGGATCTCAAGCGCCGGCTCGCGCGCAAGCGGCGCAGCGCAACCGTCGAGGATCCCGCTTTACTCCCCGACGCGCGTCGGGCACACTCTTGACGTGACACTACCACCCGAGCAAGACCCGCCGCCGGCCGAGCCGCCGAACAGCGTCCCGTTCGAGGACGAGTCGACCCCGTTCCTCGCGCGTTTCGCGGAGACGGTCAAGCTGGCGCTGGGCAATCCGCAGCAACTGTTCTCCGGCTTGCGCGGCGACGATATCGGCCCGCCGGTCCTCTACGGGCTGATCGTCGTCTTCATCGGGTCGATCTTCGCGGCGATCTGGCAAGTGGCGTGGAACATGTTCTTCGGCGGGCTGGCGATGCTGGGCGGGGACGCCGCGCTCGGGCAGGTCGCTCTGAGCACCGGAGGTACGATCGTCTGGCTGTTCCTCGGTCCGGTCGTCGCCGTGGCCTGCATGTTTCTCCTCTCGGGCGCCTATCACCTGCTGTTGATGCTGTTCGGCGGCGCGGACCGGGGGTTCGGCATCACGTTGCGCGCGGTGGCCTACGGCGGCACGCCGTGGCTGTTCAACATCGTCCCCTGCCTCGGCTTCCCGCTGGCCGTCGTGTGGTGCGCGGTGCTCGTCGTCTACGGCGCGTGCCTCGGGCACCGCACGGACTGGTGGCGCGCGACGCTGGCGTTCGCGGTCCTGGCCGGGCTGTGCTGTTGCACGCCGTTCGGCCTGCTCTTCGTCCTGGTGTCACTCGGCGCGACGGCGCTCTGAGCCCGCGCCATGCGCTTCGTGCGGCTCGAGACCGACCGCCGCGGGTTGCCCGCGGGCGCGCTGTTCGGGATCGTGCTGCTGCTCGGCGCGGGCATCTCGGCGCTCTGGTTTCGCTTCGGCCTGCCGCGCCCGGTCTGCTATTTCCGCGAGTGGACCGGGGTGCCGTGCCCCACATGCGGCTCGACGCGCATGGTCGAGGCCGTGCTGCACGGGGATTTCACCGCGGCCGCCGGCCTGAACCCGCTGATGTTCTGCGGATTCGCGCTGCTGGCCGTGTGGGCCTCCGTCGTCTCGCTGCGCTACGCGATCGGGCGCCCCGCGTTGCGCCTGGTGCTCGAGCCGCGCGAGCGCACGGTGCTGCGCATGCTGGCCCTGCTGTCGATCGCCGGCGGCTGGATCTACCTGATCTGGCGCGGGATATAGAACCCACGGGGGTCCCCCTCGAAGGGGCACGGCCCCGAATATGCTGTAGAGTCGAGCGCGAGGAAACCGAGACGTGACCTGTCCCAGGTGTGGGGCCGCCGGCCCCGACGACGCGACCCGCTGCAGCGCCTGCGGAATCCCGCTGGCAGCGCGGGATGACGACGGGGCGCAGGCGAGCGATGCGTCCTCTGCGCCGACGCAGATCTCCGACCACTCCGACGCTCCGACCGGCCTCGTGGACGCCTCGGAGAGTCCGACCGTCGGCACTCCGCCTGCGGGGGCGGCCGCTGCGGGAGGCGCGCGCAAGCTGCGCCCCGGCGAGTTGCTCGGCGATCGGTACGCGGTCGAGGCGGTCCTGGGAGAGGGCGGCTTCGGAGCGGTGTACCGCGCGCACGACCGGGTGCTCGAGCGCACGGTCGCACTGAAGGTGATCCAGCCCGCTCTGGCGTCGAACCCGGAGATGCTCGAGCGCTTCAAACGCGAGATCCTCCTCGCGAGCAAGATCACGCACAAGAACGTGGTGCGCATTCACGACCTGGGCGAGATCGACGACGTCCGGTTCGTCTCGATGGCCTTCGTCGAGGGCGACGACCTCAAGCAGCAGATCGAGGACGGCGGTCCGCTGCCGATCGAGCGCGCCGCGCCGATGATCCGGCAGATGGCCGAGGCGCTGCAGGCCGCGCACGACGCGGGGGTGATCCACCGCGATCTCAAGCCGCAGAACATCCTCGTCGACGGCGACGACAACGCGTACGTCGCCGACTTCGGCATCTCGCGCTCGTCCGATTCCGGCTCGACGATGACGGAGACGGGCGCGGTGCTGGGCACGCTGGCCTACATGTCGCCCGAGCAGGCACAGGGCGAAGTCGCCGACGAGCGCAGCGACGTCTTCTCGCTGGGCCTGATCGTCTACGAGATGCTCACGGGCGAGCTGCCGTTCATCGGGCACAACCAGCTGTCGTCGCTGATGAAGCGCGTGCAAGAAGACGCGCCGACGGTGCAGTCGCAGCGCACGGACGTGCCGCCGTGGATGTCGCGCATCGTCTCGCGCATGCTGCACCGTGACGTCGCGGCGCGTTACCAGAGCATGAATGAGGTCCTGGCCGACCTCGACGCCCAGCACGCATCCGTGGCCTGGCGCCGCGGTCTGCTCCGGCGCGCCGGCGTCGGCGCGGCCGCGCTGCTGGCGCTGGGCG
The DNA here is from genome assembly GCA_024226515.1 of bacterium. GTDB lineage: Bacteria > Acidobacteriota > Polarisedimenticolia > Polarisedimenticolales > Polarisedimenticolaceae > JAAELQ01. The sequence goes on along the minus strand of JAAELQ010000008.1, from coordinate 123,597 downwards.
CCGTGATCTGGGGCGCCTGGAGTTTCCTGTCGCGCGAGACGCCCGAGGTCGTGCCGCAGATCGAGGCATCGCTGATCCTGCTGCCGTTCCTCAACGTGACGCAGGACCCCGGCTTCGACTGGTCGCGCACCGGACTGCCGGATCTGCTGCGCGCGGACCTGCAGCAGACGCGGACGCTGCGCATCGTCGGCGAGCAGCGCGTGCGCGAGATCGTCGACGCGATGCAACTCGATACGGCCGACGAGCTGGATTCGACCGCGATGAAGCGCCTGTCGGGCCTCATCGGCGTCGAGACGATGCTGGCCGGCAGCCTGTTCCGCGCCGGCGATCGCTTCCGCATCGACGCACGACTCGTACGACTCGCCGGAACCAGGCTGGTCGACGACGCGGCGTTCACCATCGAGGGTGACGGCGAGGACGCGTTGTTCGCGATGATCGACGACCTGGCGGACGGAGTACGGGACGAGCTGGACCTATCGCGACGACGCGGCGACGGCAAGCGCAGCACGACGGAGCTGTCCACGGACTCGGTGCAGGCGCTGAAGCTGTACACCGAGGGGACGTCCCTGGCGCGCGACGGCCGCTACCTGGAGGCCGTGCAGCCGCTCGAGTCGGCGCTCGCCGTGGACCCCGAGTTCGCGATCGCGCGCGCGCGGCTGGCGGAGACGCTGGTCAGTCTGGGGCGCACCGAGGAGGCCGGCGGGCACGCCGAGCAGGCGCTGGCCGGGCTGCACGGCACGTCGCCCTACGAGGAGGCGCGCATCCGCGCGATCCAGGCCGACCTGTCGGACGACGCCGAGGCCGCGGCCGCGGCCTATGCCGAGCTGCCGCGCATCGCGCCCAACAGCCCCGAGTCGCACTACTCGCTGGCGATGTGGCACGAGCAGACCGGTGAGTTCGACGCGGCGCGCGGCGCGCTCGAGCGCGCGCTGGAGCTCGACCCGAAGAGTCCGACGTCGCGCTACGCGCTGGGCCGCGTGCACGTCAAATCCGGCGACACGGTATCGGCGCTGGACCAGTTCGACCGGGCAGCGGCGCTGCACCGGCAGTCGGGCAACGACGAGGGGCTGGCGACGGTCCTGAACGGAATCGGCAACACCTACCGCTATATGGGCAACCCGGACGAGGCGCGGCGGCACTACGAGCAGAGCCTGGGCATCCGGCGTCGCATCGGCGACACGCGCGGCGTCAGCGTCGCGCTGAACAACCTCGCGCTGATCCACATGAGCGAGGGCGACTTCGACGAGGCGGTTTCTCTGCAACAGGAATCGATCGCGACGTCCGAGACACTCGGCGACAGCGTGGGCCTGGCCGACGCAAACTCGAATCTGGGTGACATCTACGTCGCCGCCGGCCGACCCGACGAGGCGGTCGAGGCGTACAAGCACGGGCTGCGCCTGCTGCGCGAGATCGGCGACGAGGCCAGCCTGGCCCGGACGATGGGCAACCTGGGGTACATCTACACGGTCCTGGGGAAGTTCGACGAGGCCTACCCGTTCCAGAAGAACGCGCTCGACACGCGCCGCGCGCTCGGTAGCCCGCACGACGTGATGCGTTCGCTCGTCGACATCGGATACCTCGAACAGGTCCAGGGGCGCTACGAGCAGGCGCTGGACTACTACGGCGAGGGGATGCAGCTTGCCGGCGAGACGCAGGACCGGACCCAGGAGGTCACGCTGTCGGCCAACATCGCGTCGATCCACGCGGACCAGGGGAACTACGCCTCGGCGCTGTCGCTGCTCGACAACGCGCTCGAGGGAGCGCGAGAGCTGGGTGACGGAAACCTGATCGTCTCGTGCCTGATCTACTCCGCGGACGTGCGCCGCGGCCTCGGCCGGTACGACGAGGCGCGCGCGAATCTGGAGCAGGCGCTGGCCTCGGCGCAGGAGATGAACAGTCCCTCGCTGACCGCGGAGATCCGGATCCAGCAGGGGTTGCTCGAGATGTCCCGCGGCGAGCGCGACGCCGCGCTGCAACCGTTGCGGCAGGCGCTGCGTGCCGCGGAGTCCTCGCAGGACTACCGGCTGAAGCTGACCGCCGCACTGCACCTGGCGGAGGCCCTCGGCGACGCGACGGCGCTGGCCCGCAGCGCGGACGAGGCCGGCGGAGCCGGACTGAAACCGCTGGCCGCGTGGGGCGCCCTGGCCCGGGCGCGAATGAGCCTGCGCGGCGGGAGCGGCGGAGCGCTGCAGGCGGCGGAGGAGGCCGTCCGGGTCGGGACCGAGCTGCGCCAGGCGGACCTGCTGTTGCAGGCGCACGGCATCGCCGCGGCGGCGCTCGACCGCGACGGACGCGCCGACGCCGCGAAGAAGGAGGCTCTGGCGGCCCTGGAACCGCTCGAGCAGCTCCGGCGCGGCCTGTCCCCCGAGCTGGCGGCGAGTCTCGACGCGCGCGCCGATATCTCGGCCTTCGCGGCGCTGACCCGCCGGCTGCTGAAAGACGACCCTGCGGCGCTGGCCCGGCTCGGCGAATCGCCCGGCTGATCCCAGAATCCGCTTGACACGGCGGGCGCCCGGTCGTCTCGTTAGGGGGACTGTCTCTGCGCCCAGGTTCAACTATTGAGGCTTTTCCACCGCCTCCGCTGGAGTACCCCCATGCGTCGATCCCTACTCGTCCTCTCGATGATGCTCACGGTCGTGTCCCTCGCAGCGGGCAGCGCCCTCGGCGCGGACTTCGACACCTACTCGAGCCGCGCGGCATTCGACGCGGACCCGGTCGGGCAACCGCGCCAGGTAGAGAACTTCGACGGCTTCGCGGACGATACCTGCCTCGACGACAGCGACAGCGGCGAGTGCGACTCGATTGACGGGATCACGTTCTCGTCGCCCCTCGCAGACGAGCCCGTCCCCTATCTGCCGATCCGCGCGCACGCATCCGACGCCGCGACGTCGAGCCCCAACATCCTGACCGGCGGCCTCAACGCGTCCAGCGACGAACAGGTCATCGAGATCGAATTCGACGCGCCGGTGGATGCGGTGGGGTTCGACGTCATCGACTTCGACTCGTTCGTCACCATCGAGGCGGAGTTCGGCGACGGCGATGAGGAGTGCTTCGAGCTGTGCGACGAGGGCTGCGACTCGTTCTTCGGCATCACGTCGGAAGACGGGATCGCCAGCCTGCGCCTGTCGGAGTACGGGTGCGACACCCCCGGGGCTTCGCCGGACCGCAGCCGTCGCCCCGAGCGATCGGCGCCGAGCGCTACGGAGATTCTGTCGATGAACGCGGCGCCGACGAGCGTCAGCCCCAGCGGGGAATCGGACGACAACTTCGGCATCGACGACCTGACGTTCAGCTCGTCGCTGCCGTGCCTCATCTGCGAGCGCATCGTCATCGAGAACGGCGGGGCGACCTCGATCGACGGTGTCGCCGAGCTGTGCGACGACAACGAGGGCGGCATCGATTCGATCGTATTGCAGGGCGGCGCGGAGAACGTCAGCTTGAACACGGGCGGCTTCACCCCCGGAGACTCGAGCGCGAGCTTCAACGTCGGCCTGGTCAACCCGACGCAGGACGGCAACGGCATCGTCGAGGTCACGGCCGGCGAAGACACGTGCACGATGCCGGTCAACTTCTGCCCCGTCCCCGAGGGTGAGCTGCTGGACAAGACGCTGTGCACCGGCGAGGGGATCAAGTTCACCGCCAGCAACGACTTCGTCGAGCCTGCTGCGGTCGCCGCGTGCAGCCAGGAGCTGTGCGACCTGGGCGAGCCCGAGTTCCCCGTGACCTACGAGTGCCCGCAGGCCGATCCGCCGTGCAAGATGGTGATCATCGACTCGTCGATCGCCGGCGACACCGACGTCGTCTACGTCAAGGACGGTCCGTTCGTCCCCGACATGCGCATTCTCTGCTCGCGCATGGAGGACGGCGACTGGAGTCCGTTCGAGGACGTCACGACGTTCGTGCAGCACATCATCAATATCGATCCGGATCCGACGCGCTCCGGCGGCACGCCGCGCTGGTCCCTGGTGCGCTGCACGTGCGCCGTGACCGGAGAGCCCGATTGCGAGGGAGACCCCGAGCTGCTGGGTCTCGACGAGGACGAGGACGGCTTCCCGCTGTGCGACGTGAACGGCAACCCGGTCGACTGTGCCGACCAGCTGGCCGACGTCTTCCCCGGACAGAACGAGATCTGCAACGGACTGGACGACGACTGCGACGGCGACTTCGACGAGGGCTTCCACAGCGACGGGGACGACTTCCCGGACTGCTTCGACAACTGCCCGTTGATCGACAACCCGGACCAGGCCGACGCCGACATGGACGGTATCGGCGACGTGTGCGACGAGACCTATCTCTCCGTGTCCGCTCCGGCCGTCGTTCCCCCGATCGTGAGCCCCGGCGACATCCTGCGTAATCCCACGGGATCGACGGCGATCGAGATCTTCGAGAACGGCTTCCTGTACGGCGGCCTCAACGTCGACGCCGTCGATCTAGACGCGACCGGGTTCCTGTTCAGCGTGAGCGGTCCCGGCTACGCCACGGGCAGCAACGGGTTCATGATCGTCAACGAGTTCGACATCTATCACTTCAACACGACGACCGACGCCGTGACGACCGAACTGCGCTGGATCGACCACGCCCTGGCGATCGGCTCGGTCGACGCGCTGGACCGGCTGGGGGACGGCAGCTACGTGTTCTCCACGAGAACCGCCCAGGTGCTGGGCGCCGACATCCTGTCCCCGGGCAACCTGTATCGCTTCGATCCCGGGACCGGAGCCGTCGAGCTGTACGTCGATCTCGCGCCGTTCAACGTGACCCAGGTCGACGGTGTGGACGTACTGAACGGCGACCGCGTGGCCTTCTCGACGCAGCTCGGCATCCTGACGACGCTGCTCGGTTCGCAGATCGTCCAGGACGGCGAGGCCTGGATCGTCGACGCCGAGCGCAAGCGGCTGACGCTGGCGTTCGACGGGCCGGCGCACGGCGTCTTCACGCTGGACGCGCTGAGCCTCGGCATCCTCAGCGGCGAGTTCGTGCCGCCGGGCGCGCCGGACGTGCTGTGCGACGCGCCGGAGGACGAGACGGCTCCCGCGAGTTGGTCCGACCAGAATCGCGGCGCGTCGTCGCGCGGCATGCAGCGCCGCTGACGGCTACCAGTCGGTGTCGATCGACGCGGCGCAGTCCAGCATGGCGCGCGCGGCCGCGGTGTGCCTCAGCAGCCGCATCTTGTCGCCCTCGACCGCGACCCTGCCCGACATGATCGCGGCGGGCGCGGGCAGCCGGCGCTCCAGCACCTCGCGCCACAGCGAGAACGGGGCGCGCAGCGTGAAGCCGGCCTCGGGGTGTCGCCCGTCGTCGACGAACGCGGCGTCCGCGCAGCTTCCGGCGGCGAGGCGAAGCAGCAGGTACACGGGGCAGCCGAGGCCCGGGTCGGCCTCGAACGCCAGCAGGATGTTGCCGTTGAAGCCCACGCCCCACTTCGCGCCGGCCCTGCGGTACTCGGCCGACCCTTCGATCTCGGCGCGTAGCGCCGCCGCCCAGCCGGGCGTTCCGAAAGCGTGACTCATGGCGGGCATTGTATCGGCGCGAGATGGCGGGGCAAGCCTCGGCCGCCGTGCAACCCGCTCTTCCTTTTTGATATATTCCAGCCCTTCACCCGGGGCCGAGCCCGCCGTTCGGCCGAGGAGACGATCATGACCAACGTTTTCGATCGCATCGCGTGTTGTCGCACGGGCCTCCTCGTGCTTGCCGTCGGCCTGCTGCTGATCCTCTCGGGTTGCTCCGGGGCGCCGGACTCCGAAGCCGAGCCCGAGCCGACGGGTCCGGTGTATCACGACCACGCCGAGCTGCTCTCGATCCTCGAGAAACACTGCGGCGCGTCGACCGAGTGCCCGGCCTACATCAGCGATACCCGCAGCGGTCCGGATGACCAGCAGATCTGCTACACCTCCGCGGTCAACGCAGACCTGCTGATGGAGAAGGTGTTGGAAGATCTGACGCCGAAGGACCGCTCGGGCGACAACGCCGACCTGGACTGGACGATCCGTCCACAGATCGCGGGCGACGACGACTGCGAGTTCAGCGTGATCGCCAACAACATCCCGCTGATGTACGAGCAGGGCGACGCCCTCGAGGGCCGCGCGCTGTTCCTCTTCGTCGACCGCGCCGCGTGCGACGACGGCACCGTCCTGGTCGTGCTGAGCAACGGCTGAGGCCGGGGCTCGGTATCCGGCTCAGGGGCCGCGTAGCGCCAGGCGGACCTTGTTGACGCTACGCAGCGCGGCTCGCAGCGCGAGCGCGTCATCGCGTTGCCCCGGCGGAATCTCGATCGAGGTGATATCGATCTCGCGCCGCACGGTCACGCGGCCGTCGTCGCGTTCGACGCTCAGCGAGACACGGCCCATCGGTCGCTCCACGTCGAGACTCTCGGGAAGGGTCAGCACATCGAATCCGGAGAGGTCCACGACCCACGTCTCGCGCGTGCGACGCAGGCTCCACTGGTACAGCGTCTCGGGCTCGTCGATGTCGGGCAGTGGGAAGTTCGACGCCGCAGCGAGTATCGGCAAGTGGAGCACGGTGACGTCGCCGTAGCTCGCCAGCGCCTCCGGCTGTGCGAACGACGCATCGAAGGTCCAGACGCCGTCCTCCGACAATCGGGGCTCCGAGACCGATACGTCACTCAGACCGGGAAGATCCTCGGCGAACTCGTTCGCGATGTCCCGGCGCAGCTCGCTCGAATCCATCACGCTGCCCGCCTCCCACAGCTGGTAGGCGCGCCCTCCGCTGAGCCGACGCTGCATCGAGATCGAGAGCGTCCCATCCCCATTCAACCGCGCGTCGTAGTGCGTGACCGACTCGTTGCGTTCCCCCGGCGTCCTCGGCACCTGGAGCAACCCGGTCGACCGAGCGTCCACGGCGAGCCCGCGCCCACCTTCGAGCCCGGGCGCGACGTCTCCGGGGAACTCCTCGGACAGCGTCGGATCGAACAGCCGCACGGGCCCCACGCCGGGGCTATCGACCCAGACGATCCCCTCCCGGTCGTCCTCGGGCCTCAGCGGGATCCCGACGATGCAGTGGTTGAACTGGAACGGGCCCGGTAGTTCTTCGTAGACGTAGCCATCGTCCGGAGCCATGACGATCACCGGCACCGCTTCGACACCCACCTGCTGCAGCAGGCTGACCATCAGGAACGACTTGTCCTTGCAATCGCCGAACCCGCGGCGCAACGTGGTCGCGGGCGTGCGCGGGCGCCAGCCGCCCCAGCCGATCTCCACGCCGAAGTAACGCATGCGCCGGACGAGCTCGCCCACCGCGTCGACCGGATCCTCCTCGTCGGACAGGCGTGCCGCGGTCTCCCGAACGGCCGTCATGTCGTCGCCGGCGTCGAACAGGGCCGCGGTCCAGTTCGCGGTCGTGCTCCAGTCGGGGAACGTGATCTCCCCCTGCGGAGGAATGACCTCGAGCGTCATTTTGAGACCGGGCGGGACAGGAGCGTTATCGGCCTCCACACGCTTGAGCGCGGGGACGCGCTCGAACACCCACGCTCCGCTCCCCGTCGCTTCATCGGGACCGGGGTTGTCCCCGCCGACCACGCGACCGTATACGGTCCAGTCATCCCTCGACTCGACCGCGACCCGTGCCTTCCAGACGGGGATCTCCCGGTGAATGCTGAACTGGTCCTGCGGCAGCTCGGCCGACATCTCGACGCTGCTCTCGAGGATGACGACCGTACCCGGCCGGACGCCGGGAGGCTCGATGTACCAGCCGGAGTCATCGTCGAGCAGTTTCCGACGGATCGCCGTGAACAGCGAACCGTCGCTCTCGGAGTAGAGCTCGAGGCCGCCCTCGGGGTCCTGAACCCACAGCTTGACGTCTTGGTGCTTCCTGAAGCTGCCCTGGAACAGCACGACGTCGGCATGATCTCGGCCGTCTTCGGTGACGACGCGCAGGACCCGTCTGCGCGTGCCCTTTCGCGCGCCCCGCTCGACCGTCAGGTCCCACGACTCGAGCACGATGATCGCGTCGGCCTTGGGGAAGTCTTCGACGACCGGAGCGTCCACGTACTCCACGGCCCACCCGGGAAGCTCGGGCCTGTCCTTGCCCTTCTTCTTGCGCCGCGCGGCCTCCGCCGGGGCGAGCAACGCCACGACGATCAGCAGCGACAGAGGCAGGCGGAGCCACGACGAGGTCAAGGCTCGCTCCTTCGCAGCGCCACACCGTCGCGGAGTGCGCGATGCAGGTCGTTCACGAACTCGACGTACTCCGGGTATTCTTCGGCCGAGATCTCCTCCCGCCGGACGATCAGCAACCCCGTCCATTGCAGTTGACGCGACGCGGTGTCGGCGGCCCACATCTGCCGGAAGGTCAAACCGGGCCCCTCGATCTCGGACCGCTCGGGCAGTTGCCCGGCGACATACCCCTCCGGGGTCGTGAAGATCCTCTGCGACCGCACGGCGAACGGATAGCGGATCCACACGGGATGCTGCCGATCGAAATCCAGCGAGAAGCGCAGCTTGCCCGTGAACACGTCGCCCGGCTCGATCAGTAGGTTGCCCTCGACGGCGAAGGCCGCGCCGGGATCTTGGTACGAGTAGGTCGCACGCAGGCCGACTCCGGCGTCCTCGGGGTCGGCGATCTCGACGTCGACCTCGGTTGCGGCGCCGGGCAGGCGCCGGACGATCGCGTCTCGGCGAGCCGATTCGGACAGAAGCCTCCAGCGCCTGCGCACGTCCACATCGCGCTGGCCGTGCCACGTGATCTCGCCCTCGACCTCGGCGTTCCCGTCGGCGTGCAGGACGACGTGCTCGACGCTGCGTTCGGAATTGAGCTCCGCCGGAACCGGAGTCACGTGGACCTTGCGCGGCAACGAACCCGCCCGCTCGATCACGATGCCGTTCTGGATCTCGCTCGTGTAAGGCCACGCCGGAATCCCGGGTTGGCAATCGCGACACGACGGGTCGAGGAAACCCTCGTGCCCGTCGGTCTCCACCTCGAGCATCAGATGATCGGCCTGATAGTAGCCCGAGTACTTCCAGACCATCTTGCCGTCGCGGCGATCGACCACCACGATCGGCGTCACCTCCACTCCCACCGCGCGCAACATCGCCAGCACGAGCATCGTGACGTGATCGGGCTTCCCGCCGCCGCGGGCCAGCAGTTCGTCGACGTTCTCCGCCTCACCCCGCAGATCGCCGATGCGCATGCCGACACGGCGCAGCTTGATATTGCGCTGGACGTGGCTGTAGATCGCATCGACCTTCTCGGCATCGCTCCGGGCAGACTCGGTCAGGGAGACGGCCAGCTTCTTCGCCTCCGAGCTCGTCGACAGGAACTCCTCGATCTCCTTCTGCCAGCCCTCGCCGACGTTGGCCCAGCTGTAAAGGTGCGGGGCCCTCCAGCCGGGGCCGATGTTGAAGATCAACTCGGCGCGCGTGTCTTCCTCGGGGGGCGACCAGTCCTCGTCACGAAAGGCCGGGATCTCGCGACAGACGATCTCGCGCGTCGTGAAACCCTTCTGTAGTTCCCGCGGTCGCGTCTCGCACCACTGCTCGTACGGCACGCGGGCGTAGAGCCAGATCTCGTAGCTGTACTTCTTCCGCCTCTTCTCACGCGTCGTGAAACGCGTCTCGAGCACGGGGACATCGCGCTGCAGCGTCCATTCGCGGATGAGCGTCCAGTGCTCGCGCCGAATCTCGTACTCCCACTCGATCACCGCGCCCTCTTCGACGGCGGGAAAGGTGAACTGCACGTAGCGGTACTCGTCCTCGCCCTCCTTGTACAGCAGCGAGTCGCGACGCAGGTCCTCCGGTACGTCGACGACCTCACCGTTCGGCAACACCGTGCGTGCGGCGAACCCGACGACCTCTCCACCCGGCTTCGAGTAACCGAACCCCTGGTCCGCCAGGTCGAAACCGCGCCGGTCCTGGAGGAGGATTCTCTTCTTGATCGAGAACGTCGCCGAGCCCTCGACGTCCACCGTCCAGACGCGCGTGTCCTCGAGCACGACGGCGGGCTCGGACCGGAACCGCTCGGGCACGGCGTGGTCGGCGGCGTGTGCGGACAACACGAACAACGCGACGGCGATTCCCGCGCCGATCCGTCCGATGCGGGTCGGGAGCCTGCTCTCTCGTGTTTCGCGTTGCGACATCGGACAGGCTCCTAGTTGACCGGTATCGGCCGCGACAGGGTCTCGCCGTACTTGTTGACGGTCACGTCCAGCGGCTTGACCGGCACCTTGAAGGCGAACGGCGTCTCCGGCCCCTCCACCACGACGCGGGCGGAGTACTCCTGCTTGTCCTTACCGAGGACGGTGACCGGAACAACTCCGCGGTAGTACACGCCCTCGAGCAGCACGTCGTGCTTTCCGGCGAAGACGCGTTGACGCACCTTACCCTCGACGGCGTACTTCCCGTCCTCTGTCTGATGGTGCGAGACCTCGACTCGGAGTTCGGGCATTCCAACGCCGCGAACCCACTGACTGAAGAACCAGTCGAGATCGACGCTGTAGGGCTGCCCGTCCTGGCCCGTCCCGCCGAAGGCGCGCTCGGCAATGGTCTGAATGTCGCGGGTCACGATTTCCTTGCCGCTCGTCTCCTGGGACAGTTGCTTGAGGAAGGCGAAGAACTTCGCGTCGCCGAAAATCTGCCGCAGCATGTGGAACACGTACGGTCCTTTCGAATAGACCGCCGCGACGTAACCGTCGTTCGACCACAGGGTGCTGGAATCCTGGACGCTACACAGCAACGGGCTACGCATGAGCTCGGTGTGCCAACGCTTGACCATCGATTGGTAGGCTTTGCGCCCCTTCTCCGGCTTCTGGTAGCCCTCGCTGGCCATGATCTCCATGAACAACGCAGACGAGTACTCGGCCAGCGACTCGACGAACCAGTAGTTGCGTTGATTCGCGGAGCTGACGAGCGAGCCCCACCACTGGTGCGCCACCTCATGCGCGACGACCTCCTCGACGAGCGTCGTCGTATCGCGCGTCAGCGCGTGCGAAAGAGCCGACTGCGAGCGGAACAGCGCGCTGCCCAGATAGACGACCGAGGCGGGCGCCTGCGCGCCCAGCATTTCCAGCGGGTCGTTGACGAGGTCGAGCTTACCGTAGGGATAGTCGGTGCCGAAGAGCTGCTGGTAGATGTTGAGTGCGTTGACGGCGATGTCGCCCAGCGGCCGCAACTGCCCGGGCCTGACCTGCCAGTCCCCCATCGCCGTCTTGTCGACATACACCGTGACCGGGATCTCGCTGCCGTCCGATTTCCTCGCCTCGCCGCCCGGCGTGTCGTCCTGGTACACGCCGAAGATGATCGTGGGGAAATGCACGGGGCTCTGAGCCTTCCAGCGCGTGACGCTCGCCTTGCCCTCGCGGCTCTCCGAGACCTTCGTGCCCACACCGATCGTCGTGTAGCGCTGCGGGACCTTCACCGTCAGGTCGAAGCCGTCGATCTTGTCGCTATAGCGGACGAAGGGCAGCCAGCCGGAGCGCGAGACGTACGAGTACGACGGGTTGAACTTGATCACGCTGCCACGTGTCTGGAACTCCATGCGCAGGCTCAACTCGGAACCCGCACGGATCGTCTCGGGCAGGAGAACGATGCCCCGCGACAGATCGCTTCGCACCCAGCTCAACCTGCGCCCCTGCCCGTCCTCGATCTCGCTGACGTACAGCGTGGCTCGCTTGTCGGGCGCCATTCCGATCACCGTCGCGATCAGCGAGAACGGGATCGCGTCCAGGTCGCGCTTGGCCTGCATCGTGAACGTCACGTCGGCGTGCAACAGCTCCGGCTCGACGAGGCCGATCTCGACCGTCCCGGTGAGATCGGTGATCTGGAACAGCTTCCCTTCCTCGTCATCGCGTCGCTCGACCGTCAGCGGGTCGACGGTCTCACGCGTCGAGGCCGAGGGATAGCCGTAGAGCGCGTTGTCGTACCCGCCGACGGAGAAGCGCACCTCGTGCCCCGCGGCGCCGTCGTGTTCGAGGGCGATCCAGCGTTCGTCGTCCTTCGAGCTCAGCGCCACGCGCAGCCAACGGTCGACGCTGCGACGCGGCAAGCGAAAACCGGCGAACGCGTCGCTCTGCCGCGCCTGCTTCACCCGACTCACCCGGCGGTCGTACCCGTCGGACGGCGCCGCCGACCCGGCTTCGATCTCGGTCAGCCCGGCGATCCCCTCGACGACCTTCCGACAGGATGCGGGATCGCACGAGATCTCGACCGCCTTCGGAGCGAACTCGAACTTCTCGGGGGCCCCCCGTTTCAGCGCGCCGTACGCCGCGGAGGCGGAGTCCGCGCGACCCGGAGGCGCGTAGTGGTAGGCCAGGTCGGAGGCGGAGACGAGAATCGTGGCCGGCTCGTCCCCTACGGAGAACAGCCAGGCCACGCCGTTCGTGGCCGTGATCTTCAACCCCTCGCGATCGAGCCCGAACGCGTCGAAGCGGTACACAGCGTCCGCCTCGACCGGCTCGCGGACCAGACGCTCCGAGGTCTCCTCGAGCGTCCTCTCGCCGATCTCCCACTTCTTGCCGGCCGGTTGAAACCGGTAGCGAAAGCGCTCGGTCTTCAGCGAGCGGTCTCCGGCCGTGTCTAGCACGACCAGCACCTCGTACCCGCCGTCGACCTCCGTGTAGCTCTTGCCCGGAACCAGGCGCTGGTTGGCTTCCAGTCGGCCCGCCTCGTCCGAGAGCAGCCCTTCGAACGCCTCCTCGAGCGCGAGGTCGACCGGTGCGGCAAGAACCCCTCCGAGTCCCAGCAGAAACCCGACCGCGACGACCGACCGAACGATGCGGCACGACACACGTGACGCCTGGACCTCTCGCTCCCGCATATGCCCCTCCTCGACCTCGGTCCCGGGGCGTACCGATCGAGGACGCGCCTCGATGGCATCGCCGCGCCGAATAAGGTCGATTATCCGCCAGTTTTTAGCTGATTGACAAGACCCGGCCAGGCATGGGGAAGTCCGGAATACACGCCTCGCCGGTCTGCCGACTCGAGCAACGGCCGAGGCCGGGGGCGTCACTCCGGAAGCCGCTCGACTCCGTCCATCTGAGAGAAGTGACGGTCGAACGCGAAGATGCCGCGGACGCCCGAACGACGTGACACCGCGAGCAGGCTGCAGTCGGTGTACGACCAGTCCTTGTCGTCGTACTTGCGGAAGATCTCCCACGCTTCCCGCTCACCGTCCGAGCCCAGCGTGGTCCACGCATAGGCCGGGTTGTCACGCAGCTCGCGCCCGACGCGGATCGCCACCTGGGCACCCAGGCGGACCTTGAGCAGCGTCATCGTCTCGGCGAACACCGAGTCCGTCAGGACGAATACGCCCCGCCGCTTCAGCCAGCGCTCGACGAACGACCGGGCGGCGGAGTGGTTCCTGTCGGATCGCGTGACGAAGGCGTAGATCGCCCCCGTATCGATCAGGACCCTGCGCTGCGCCATGTCACGGCCGTCGCTTGCGCCGCGTCGATCGGCTCTTTCGGCGCGAGTCTGTCGGGGCGCCGGTCAAGTAGAGCTCCGGGTTCTCGCTGACGGCCACGTCGTCGATCAGCGGCGCGCGATCCTCGGCGATGCCGGCGATGTCCCACAGGCTCTCGGCGTTCCCGGGGGACAGCCCGGAACCGACCTCGCGGTCGATCAGGCGGCGCACGACCTCGGCCATGCTGACGCCGTCCAGTTGTGCGCGGGCTTCCAGGAAGCGGGCCTGCTCGTGACGCAGGGAGATCTGCAGGCGGTGCATTTTCGTCGCCATGGGAGACCTGGGACCCCTCAAGTGATGTCATGAAGTTACATCACTCACATCGGGTCGTCAAGGCCGCTGCGGTCGGCGTGGCAGCACTCGACTCACAATTCCGTCGGTCCCCGATGGATCTTGCCCGGGACGGGAACGTGGCCTAGGTTGGGAACAGACGTTGAGGCGTGAGGTAATGGCAACCTGCCTGACTGTTAATCAGGTCATGGTGGTTCGAGTCCACCCGCCTCAGCCACGTTCCGCGCGCGTTACGGACCACGCCCACCCTTCTTGAACTCGATGATGACGGGCACGTGGCTCGAGACCGGACAGCCGTCCGACCTCGCCGGCCGGAAGCGCCAGAATGACACCGTATGGAGCGCGGACACCTCGAACTCCGAGTCGGGAGCGGTGCTGTGCACAACCTCCAGGTCGCCGGCCCAACCGTCTTCTTGCACGAGGGCGCGCACAGCGACGTAGTCCGTCTTGCCCTGCCCAACCAAGAACGGTGGGTAGAGTGGACTGATGCGCGTCGATTCGACGACCTCCGGATTCGCATCGATCGACCAGTACGGGAGAAGTTCGCCGGCATCCAAACAACCCTGCGACACGCTCGCCGGGCGCAGCTCGTTGGCCAGTCGTAAGCGCGGCTCGGCGTTCTTCGGAATCGGTCGGCCCCGAGTTCCCAGGTGCTCGTCGAGACGGTCGAGCAACCAGCCCTCCAGTACCCCCATGTTGTACGTGTAGCCCCGCGAAGAACGACCGAGTTCGGCGTCCTCGGTCTCGTTCATCGAGCCGAGGTACAGTCGCCCCGGTTCGGCCCACGGCGGAATGAAGGCGTGTAGCTGGCTTCCCAGGATTCGGCGCCCGTCATCTGGCCGGCGGAGCCCGGGGATCGTCTCATGGCCGATCCGCCTCAGATGCGTGATCGCGACGCCGTTTTTGCGGTCCTTCCTGCGAACCACGAAACCGGACTTGCGCAGGACCGTGCGGAACTCCTTCCACAGTTCGTCGGTGCTCAGCGGATACATGCGCCCCCACTCCGACGGATATGTCGTGACGAAGTCGATCGCCCCACGGTACGTTGCAGCCACGGGCGTACCATCGCGCACCGACGGTATGAACGACCACTTGGACACGGCGGCACGGACGGCCTCTTCGAAACCCATCCCCTCGCGCGGCACGTCGACCACGTCGACGCGCTCGACCCGTCCCTCGGCATCGACGAGTGCGACGAACTCCACGGTTCCATCTACCGATTGGTCCAGTGCCTGGTCGGGGTAGGCGGCGGCGGCGTTGTCGGGCAACGGCTGCGGAGGCGACTGCTCGGCCGCTGAGCCGGCGCCGTCGAGCGGCGCGTCGTGTGCCCTCTTCCCGACCGCGCCGGGCTGGGCGGCGATCGCCCCGACGAATGCGAGTAGGACGGCTACAGTGGAAACTTGCGCGAGTTGTGCCATCAGCCCGGGCCCTAACGCATCTTGAACTGCACGAAGACCGTGAAATCGACAGGAACCGGACATCCGTTCGAGACGGCCGGACGGTACCGCCAGAACGAGACTGTGTGGATCGCCGATACGCCGAACTCCGGGTTCCGACTGTCGCTCCTCACGACTTCCAGTCGGCCGGCCCAACCGTCCTCTTGGATCTGCGTCCCGACGATGATGCGTGCCGTTTGCCTGCTCGCGGCGCCGGATGCGGGGTAGAGCGGATCGATGCGGCTGGACTCGATCGTCTCCGGCAGCGACAGATCCGGCCCGGTCTGCGCGGTCCCGACGCGCTGCAGGCAGGCTTCCGGCACGCTGCCCGGCTGCAGCTCGTTTGCGAGGCGTAGCCGAGCCGGGGCGTTTCTGGGGATGAGCCGGCCACGAACGCCAAGGTGTTGATCGAGTCGGTCGAGCAGCCAGCTCTCCACCGCGCCCAGGTTATAGGTGAAACCTCTGCCGGCGCGTCCACTTTGGCGATTCTCGGTCACGTTCATCGAACCGAGATACAACCGGCCCGGCTCGGCCCACGGTGGAACGAACACATGCAGCTCACTTTCCAGAAGCACGAGGCTTCCATCCGGTGGCTGGAAACCGGGAAGTGTCCTGCGGCCGATCGACTTGGATCGCGTGATGAGGACGCCGTTTTTCTTGTCGCGCGTTCGGGCCGATAGGCCGAGCTCGCGCAAGACGGCTCGAAGTTCCGTCCACAGAACACTGCTGCTCACCGGGTACATGCGCCCCGCGTGGTCAGCGTGGGTCGCGACGAAGTTGATGATCCCGCGATACGAAGCAGCTACGGGCTCTCCTTCCCGCAACGCGGGTTCGAACCGCCAGGCGGAGACCGCAACGCGAACCGCCTCCTCGAACCCCACCCCGTCGTGCGGCACTTCCACGATGTCTAACCGTTCGACGCGACCCTCGACGTCGACGACCGCGATGAACTTGACACCGCCGTCGATCGATTTCTCGAAGGCTATCTCCGGATAGACCGGTCTCGGATTGTCGGCGAGCGGTACGGGAAGGCGTTGCTCCGCCGCCGTTGGCAAAGCGAGGAGGAGGAGAGCAAAGCCCAGCCTCAGGGACGCCCGCATCGGATGCGAAGCGCGACTCCGTAGTGCGCGACGATTTGACATGCGAACCGAAGTCTAACTCGAATGTGACGTCGATCCTATACCGGCGTCAGTGCGAGGTCAGCGGCGAGATGGCGAACGGGCCCTCGACGGGCCAGTCTCCGCGGACCATCAGGATGTCGTCGGCGAGCCAGTCGATCGGCCGCGCCTCGGGGGCGAATCGATCCGGGGTGATCCAGAACACGACGCGCTCGAAGGGCCACGGGCACGCCGCGAGCAGCGTGTCGAGGTCCGGCTCGCCGCGCGTCGCCACCTCGTAGAGGTTGAGCGTACCGCCCGCGGCGTCCCACGCGACCAGCGTGTCGTCGTCGACCGCGTACAGGTGGTCGAGGTCGCCGGTCCACAGCACCTCGTCGATGCCCAGCAACCAGCCCGACTCGAGCACGGCGTGGCGCACGGAGCTCGGACTCCGCGTCTGCAGTCGTTCACGGATCCAGTTCAGGTCGGCCTCGCCGAGCTTGCGCGCGGTGCCGTTACCGGCGCCGGAGCGAAACAGCTCGAAGCGATTCAGCGGCACGACGCGGAACCCGAACGGCTCGTACAGCTCGGGGCGCGAGCAGTGCAGCTTTGCGATCTTCCAGCGAGCGTCGATGAACTCCAGCGCGTGCTCCATCACGGCGCGGTAATGGCCGCGGCGACGGTGGCCGGGGTCGGTGCACACGGCGTGCACGCCGGCGACGCGGTGCTCCGCGCCGTCGAGCAGCAGCGGGAGGTCCAGGACGCCGACGTGGGACAGCGCCAGGTCGCCGTCGAAGCGGGCGAAAGGTGTGGTCTGCTCGTCCCAGTTCCAGCCGTATCGTGCGGCGGTCTCGATCTTGCGCGCGACCCCGGGCCAGGTGATGTCGAGCAGACGGTAGAGCGCGGCGCGCCGTACGGGGTCGGTGTAGTCCGGATGCATCGGGCCGGGCTCAGGCGGCCTGGGCCAGCTTCTTCTTGATCTTCTTCAGCCTCTTGCGGCGGTTCTTCTTGGTCAGGACGGCCATGACGGGGCACTGCTTGCAAGCCTTGGCCTTCGTCTTGAACTTCTCGCAGCACGTGCTCTTGGGCGCCATGAGTTCAAGCTAGCAGAACCCACCGGAGACCAAAACCCCGAATCCTCCGAGACGTTGGTATTGTATGAGGCCGCGACGGGAGCCACCCGTCGCGCCCCGCCGGAGGAAGAAGATCCATGCGTTTTCCGTCGCCTCGTCCCGCCGTCCTGCTGCTCGTGATCGCCCTGGCCGGCGGCGCCGCGTTTGCCGGCCCGCAGGGCTACTACCGCCAGCCCGCGCTGCACGGAGAGACGCTGTTGTTCGTGGCGGAGGGAGACCTGTGGAAGGTCCCGGTCGCGGGCGGCGCGGCGCGGCGTCTGACGAGTCACGCGGCCTCCGAGAGTCAGCCCGCAATCTCGCCCGACGGCGCGACCGTGGCCTTCGCCGCCCGCTACGAGGGACCGACCGAGTTGTACACGATGCCGCTCGACGGAGGCCGCCCGATCCGGCGCACGTACGGAGCGGACGGCGTGCGGGTCAGCGGATGGACGAGCGACGGGCGCGTGATGTACAGCACCGAGACGTTCTCGACGCTTCCGGCCTGGCAACTGGTCACACTCGACGTCGGCCGCGACACGGTCGCGGGAACCCCGCAGCGGATCCCGCTGGCCCAGGCCGCCGACGGCTGGTACGGCGACGACGGCACGCTGTTCTTCACCCGCCTGCACTTCCAGGGCAGCCACACCAAGCGCTACAAGGGCGGCACGGCGCAGAACATCTGGCGCTTCGCCGAGGGGGACGAAGAAGCCCGGCCGCTGACCGCCGACCACGCGGGGACGAGCAAGCGACCGATGGTCTGGAACGGCCGCGTGTACTTCGTCAGCGACCGTGACGGAACGATGAACCTGTGGTCGATGCTGCCCGACGGCGGCGACAAGCGGCAGCACACGACGCATTCGGGTTGGGACGTCGCCTCGCCCGATCTCGAGGGCGGCCGCATCGCCTACAAGGTCGGCGCGGACATCCGCATCTACGACATCGCCGCGGCCCGTGACCGGGCCGTCGACATCACGCTGGACTCCGACCTGGACCAGACGCGCGAGAACTGGGTCGCTTCTCCGATGGACTACATGACGTCGGCTCACGTCTCGAAGACCGGGGACCGCGTCGTGCTCACCGCGCGCGGCAGGGTCTTCGTCGCGCCGCTGCGCCAGGGGCGTCTGGTGGAGGCGACGCGCAAGGAGGGCGTGCGGTACCGGGAAGCGCGGTTCATGCCGGATGGCGAGAGCCTGGTCGCGCTGTCGGACGAGTCGGGCGAGGTCGAGCTGTGGCAACTGCCGGCCAACGGGGTCGGAGACGCCGCGCAGCTCACCGAGAACGGCAGCGTACTGCGCTGGGAGACGCTTCCGTCACCGGACGGCAAGCGCGTCGCGCATCACGACAAGGATCAGCGTCTGTTCGTCTACGACGTCGAGAGCGACACGGACAAGCTGATCGAGAAGAACGCCGTCTCGGGTTACTCGGGCCTGGCCTGGTCGCCCGACGGCAGGTGGCTCGCCTATTCGCGCTCGGGCGGAAACCTCGTATCGCGCGTCGCGCTGTATAGCGTCGAGTCCGGTGAGTCGACCACGATCACCAGCGAGCGCTACGAGAGCTACTCCCCGGCCTTCAGCGCGGACGGCAGTTGGCTCTACTTCCTCTCCGAACGGCACCTGGTCTCGATCGTGGGTAGCCCGTGGGGCAACTACCAGCCCGAGCCCTACCTCGACAAGACGCAGAAGATCTTCGCCCTGGCGCTGCAGGACGGCCTGCGTTCGCCCTTCGCGCCGCTCGACGAGCTGCACGACCCCGACGCGAACGAGAAAACGAGCGACGAGGGCGCATCCGAGGACGAGGAGAAGAAGGGCAAGAAGAAAAAGAAGAAGGACGAGGACGCCGTGCCGGTCGTCATCGACCTGGAGCGTATCCGCGATCGCCTGCACGAGGTGAGCGCCCCGCCCGGGAACTACGCGAACCTCACCGTCAACGACCAGGGCTTGTTCTGGACCTCGCGCGCCACCGGCGCGCGGCAGACCTCGCTGGTCGGCGCGAAGATCACGCACGAGGAGTTCGAGGTCAAGACGATCGTCGGCGAGATCGGCAGCTACGAGATGAGCGGCGACGGCAAGAAGCTGCTCGTGCGCAAGGGCAACGCTCTGCACGTGATCCCCGCCGCTCCCGCGGAAGCGTCACTGGACAAGACCGCCGTCGACCTCGGCGCGTGGAAGCTGTCGGTCATCCCCGAGGAAGAGTGGCGTCAGATGTTCGTCGAGGCCTGGCGGCTCGAGCGCGACTACTTCTACGACCGCGGCATGCACGGCGTCGACTGGCCGGCGATGCGCGACAAGTACCTGCCGCTCGTGGAGCGCGTCACGTCGCGCGGCGAGCTGGCCGACCTGCTGGCGCAGATGGTCGGCGAGCTGAGCGCGCTGCACATCTTCGTGCGCGGCGGCGACCACCGGTCGGGTGAGGACGACATCCGACCCGCGTCGCTGGGCGCGGTCCTGACGCGCGACGAGGAGGCGGGCGGCTACCGCGTGGGGCACGTCTACCGCGCCGACCCCGAGGACCCCGACTTCCGCCACCCGCTGCGCGTGCCCGGAGTCGACGTGCGCGAGGGAGACGTCATCGAGTCGATCAATGGGACCCCGACGCTGTCCGTGCCGGACGCGCACATGCTGCTGCGCAACCAGTCGGGGCGGCAGGTGCTGCTGCGCGTGAAACCCGCGGACGGTGGCGATGCGCGGGACGCGATCGTCCATCCGGCAAGCGGGTCGAGCGCCGACAACTTGCGCTATCACGAGTGGGAGTACACGCGGCGGCTCGAGGTCGACCGGCTCGGCGACGGCGATATCGGCTACCTGCATCTGCGCGCGATGGGCGGGCGCAACTACACGGAGTGGGCCAAGGGCTACTTCCCCGCATTCAATCGCAAGGGCCTGATCGTCGACGTGCGCCACAACCGAGGCGGCAACATCGACAGCTGGCTGTTGAGCCGGCTTCTGCGCCGCGCCTGGTTCGGTTGGAATCAGCACGCGGGGCAGGCTCCGATGTGGAACATGCAATACGCCTTCCGCGGACATGTCGTCGTGCTGTGCAACGAGCGCACGGCGTCCGATGGCGAGGCGTTCGCCGAAGGCATCAAGCGCCTGGACATCGGCGAGGTCATCGGGACGCGCACGTGGGGCGGTGAGATCTGGCTCACGTCGAGCAACTTCCTCGTCGACGGCGGCGTCGCGACCGCGGCCGAGTTCGGCGTCTACGGGCCGCAGGGCGAGTGGCTGATCGAGGGACACGGAGTCGAGCCGGACATCGTCGTCGACAACCTGCCCCATGCGACGTTCAACGGGCGCGACGCGCAACTCGAGGCCGCGGTGGAGTGGCTGCAGCGCAAGATCGAGGAAGAACCCGTCGAGGACCTGCTGCCGCCCGCGTTCCCGGACAAGTCGTTCGACTACAACTAGTGGACCGTTAGGTCCACTAGGCCGGAAGCTCATCGGTCAACGGCAGCTCCGCGGTGATCGCCGTGCCACGTCCCGGCGCGGAGTCGACCACGAGCACACCGCCCAGCGCCTCGACTCGCTCGCGCATGCCGAGCAGGCCGAGGTGCCGGCCGCGTACCGCCGCCTCCAGCGCCTGATCCAGATCGAACCCGGCGCCGTCGTCGCGGATCGACAACCGTACGCGCTCGTCGCCGCAGTCGACGCCGATCTCGACGTTGCGCGCGCCCGCGTGTCTGACGACGTTGGTCAACGCTTCCTGCACCACGCGGAACGCCGCCGTGGCGACGTCGGGATCCATGGCGTCGGGCTCCGGCTCGGCGACGACGCGGATCCGCAGGCCGGTTCGCTGGGACTGCCCCTCGGCGTAGCCGCGCAGCGCCGGCATGAAGCCCAGCTCGTCGAGCAGCGGCGGCCGCAGGTCCAGCGACAGCTCGCGCACGCGCGAGATCAGGCCGTTGATCAACTCGATCGCGTCGGTCGTCAACCGGGCGTCGCCCGGCGTCGTGAGCTTGCGCGACAGCCGCTGCAGGGTGATCTTCGCGGCGCTCAGCGCCTGTCCGAGCTCGTCGTGCAGCTCGCGCGCGATGAAGCGCCGCTCCTCTTCCTTGGCATGCTCCAGCCGACGCGTCAGCCGGCGCAGGCGTTGGTAGGTCTCGTCCTGCTGCTCGCGGCTCTCGTGCGCCTCGAACAGGGCGCGCTCGCGCTCGTTCTTCAGTCGCTCCAGCTCTCGATTGCGCTTCTCGAGGCTCGACGTGCGAACGGTGTGGCCGGTCCACACGCCGAGCACCAACACGAACGCGACCAGACCGCGGAACCAGTTCGTCATCCAGAACGGAGGAACGACGTGGATCTCGAGCGTCGACGCGGTCTCGGCCCACACTCCCTGCGCGTTGCGCCCGCGCACGGAGAGGCGGTAGACGCCGGGGTCCAGGTTGGCGAAGGTCGGCTCGCGGCGATCCTCGAGATCGATCCAGCGCTCGTCGATCCCCTGCATGCGGTACTGGTAGCGGTGCGGGTGTCGGTAGTCGAGAACGGTGAACTGAGCGGTCAACGCGGTGCCGTAAGGAATGTCGATTCGATCCAGGTCCCACGGCGGTCCCTGTCCGGTCACCGGCCCCTCCAACGTGCGCAGCGCGGTGATGCGCACCGGGGACGGCCGCGGCGTGCGGAACGATGTGCCGCGCTGCACGACGGTGACCCCGCCGGCCGACGCGAAGTACAGCGAGTTGCGCCCGGTCGCGCCGGCGCCGGCGGTGAACTCCAGCGCGGCGAGCCCGTCGCCGGGCCCGAAGTTGGCAAAGCGGTTGCCGAGCGGATCGTAGCGCGACAGCCCGCGGCGCGTGGCGATCCACAGCGACTCGTCGTCGTCCTCGAGCAACCCGACGACGTCGTCGGCGATCAACCCGTCGACCTCGGTCATGCGCTCGAACGTCCCCGCCTCGGCGTCGAGCAGGTGGTTGACGCCGCCCCCGGCCGTCCCGACCCAGAGCTCTCCGTCGCGCGTGACGAGCACGTCGAACACGTAGTGGTGGCTCAGCGACGCGGGATCGTCGGGTTCCGGCTGGTAGCGACGCGAGCGTCCGGTAACGGGATCGAGCGCATTGAGTCCACCCGACCGCGTACCGACCCAGATCGTCCCGTCCGTCGATTCGGCGAGCGAGGTGACGAAATCGTTGCTCAGCGAAGCCGGGTCGTTCGGATCGTGCCGGAAGCGATCGAATGACTGCGCATCCGGCGCCAGCCGGTGCACGCCTCCGCCTCCGGTGCCGACCCACAGGTTTCCGTCGCGGTCCGTCATCAGATCGGTGACGTAGCCGCGACCCAGCCCGCGAGGGTCCTCCGGTCGTCGCGGAAGCCCCACGGCCTCCCCCGATGCCGGGTCGATACGGGTCAGGCCCGACATCGCCCCGGCCCAGATCGCACCGTCGGGGGTCTCGGCCAGCGACAGCACCGTGGACAGACCCAGCGGGTCGATGGAATTCGACTCGAGCAGCTCGAACCGATCGTCACCGAGCGCCCTGCGTTGCAGCCCCTTGCCCCAGGTACCGATCCACAGGCCGCCCGACGAGTCCTCGAACACCGCGGTCGCATCGCGGTAGACCAGCCCCGGCTTCCCCGGTCGTTCCTCGCCGATGGAGCGAAACGACTCTCCGGTCCCGCGGAAACGATTGACGCCGCCGCCCCACGTGCCGACCCACAGATCGCCGCCCGGGGTCGAAGCGATCGCGGAGACTCGGTCGGCGCCCAGACTGTCCGGACGCTGGGTCTCGTGGCGGTAGACGCTGCGCGAGCTCAGCGTTGGATCGACGGCGTGGAGTCCGTGACCCCACGTTCCGATCCACAACTTGCCCTCGGCGTCGAACGCCATTGAAGTCACGATGCGTTCGGTCTCGCTCGCGGTCGACGCGGGGAACGCCGGTTCGGCGAACTCGCCCGAGTCCCCGTTCACCCACAGGACCCCGACCTGGGTTCCGATCCACACACGCCCGTCGCGACCGACGGTCAGGGCGAAGACCAGGTTGGACTGATCCTCCGCGGACTCGGGCCCGAAACGTTCGACTTGCTGCAGATCGGGTCCGATCCGCGCCACTCCGCGTCCGATCGTGCCGACCCACAGGTACCCCTCACCGTCCTCGACGATCCCGGAGATCCAGGAGTGCGGCAGCGAACTCGGGTCGTCGGGATCGGCGTACCAGCGTTCGAACGAGCGGTCGTCCGGCCGGAACAGATTCAGGCCGTCCTGCGTACCGACCCACAATCTCCCGCGGCTGTCCTCGAAGATCGCGTACACGCTGTCGTGGCTCAGGCTGTTGAAGTCGGCCGAATCGTGGCGGAAGGTCTCGAAGCTCCACGTCGCGCGCTCGAGACGATTCAGGCCGCTGGAGTTGGTTCCGATCCACAGATCGCCGTTGCGATCCTCGAAGATGGTCCGGATGTAGTTGTCCGACAGGGACGCGGACTCCGCGATCGAGTGGTCGAACACGCGGGTCGTGTACCCGTCGTGCAGCGCCAGACCCTCGCGCGTGCCGATCCACAGGAACCCCGCCCGGTCCTGGCACAGCGCCGTGATCGTGTCCGAGGGCAGCCCGCGCGCCACCCCGATGCGGTCGACGCGCAGCTCTTCCAGTACGGCGGCGGATGCGCGTCCGGGCAGGAGGCCGAGGATCGCGACCAGGCCCAGCCCCACGAGCCCGATCGCCGTGGATCCGCGAAACGTCCTGCTTCCGTCTATTGCACACATGCGATCGCGGCCCCTTCCCCGGCCTGGGCACTCCGCGGCGATTGTATCGCCGCCCGGCGCGTCCGAGCTAGACTGCGGCCGAGGTGGTGCAGTCATGAATCAGGACCAACTACTCAGCGGCTGGATTGTGCTCGGCTTTGCGGGGCAACTGCTGTTCTCCTGTCGATTCCTCGTGCAGTGGATCGCATCCGAGCGTAGGCGCCGCAGCGTCCTGCCCGTGGCGTTCTGGTACTTCTCGCTGGCGGGCGGGGTCTGCCTGCTCGCCTACGCCATCCACCGCGCGGACGTCGTGTTCATCGTCGGTCAGGCCGGCGGCATCCTCATGTACGCTCGAAACCTCGCCCTGGTGCGGCGGCAGCACCTTACGCCCGATCCGAGCGATCCCTAACATGCATTTAACAGCGAGCTAACAGGTTACACATCCGCGGCGGATACGTTGCCGCCGAAAGGCTTGTATGTGGCAATTTCGGGGCATCCGGAGACCGCGCAGGCGGAGCGGGCCTCGACCAACGTCCGAAAGGACCAGGAGTTCGAATATGTCGAGGGGGCGGAACCTCTGGGGACTCGCTTTCGCAACGGCTCTCATCGCGGCTTCGGCGGGCAGCGCCGGGATCGTGGTCTACGAGGAGGGCAACAAGAAGATCGAGGTCGGAGGCCGGATCCAGCTCCAGTATCTCAACATCAACCCGGAGTCCGGCGACTCGCGTGACGACGTGTTCTTCCGTCGTCTGCGGCCGTACATCGCCGGCACGGTGACCGAGGACTGGTACGGCAAGATCCAGTTCGACTTCGGCAAGTCGCTCGACTCGGACGAGGTCGCGATCAAGGACGCCTTCATGCGCTACTCCGGGTTCAAGGCGGAGGGCCTGAAGCTGAGCATCGGCAACACCAAGACGCCGTTCTCGCGTGAGTTCCTGACGTCGTCCAAGCGGCAGCAGCACGTGGAGCGCACGTTCACCGGCGACCACAACTTCGGTTCGCCCGACCGGCAGCTCGGGCTGCGCCTCGACGGCAAGGCATCGTCCGGGAAGTTCTCGTACTCCGCTGCCGTGGGCGCCGAGCACCACGACCCGGCCTCGGGGCGCATGGACTTCGACTCGCCGGTCAACAGGCAGGGCGACTGGAACGAGGGCTGGGTCGCCGCCGGCCGAGTCGACTTCCACCCGCTGGGCTACATGAAGTTCGACCAGGGCGACTTCCGCTCGGACGACTGGAAGTTCACCGTCGGCGCGTCCGGTTTCACCTGGAGCAACGACGACGACAACAACACCTTCACGGACGACGACGGGCTCTCCCTCGACCCGGACAAGGCGGATCTGGACAGCGCGACCGGCTTCGAGGTCTCCAGCGGCCTGCGCGGCCACGGCCTGTCGGTCGACGCCGCGTTCCAGGTCGTCAGCGGCGACACGGTCGTCGAGGATTTCACCGGCGGGATCTACCTCGACGGCACAACCGACCTCGAGAAGATCACGGTCGAGGGCGGCTACATGGTGCTGAAGAACCTCGAGCTCGCGCTCGGGTTCGAGTCCCAGGACGCCGACAACTACCAGACCGAGTTCGAGCGCGTCGACGTCAGCGTCAACTGGTTCTGGAACAAGCACAAGGCCAAGCTGCAGTTGACCCACCGGATGGCGACCAACGTCGCCGGCGAGGAGGACGTCGACATCGACACGACGTTCCTGCAAGCTCAATACGTATTCTGATTCCCTCTTCGAGGATCCGGGTCCGGGGAGCTCCCCGAATCCGGGTCCTCATTTTCTTGCCCGCGACAGCAGTTCCACCAGTTCCTCGACCCGTTCGCCGTCGGTGTTGAGCCGCAGCGCCCGCTGCGCAGCCTCGGCGGCGGCCTCGTGGTTCTCGGCGCGCAGCAGCGCCTCGGCCAACCGCGCAGCACAGCGCGCACTCTCACGGTGCAGCGCGCAGTTGACGCGCGCCAGCGTCACTCCCTCGGTGACGTCGCCGCGCTCGATCAACACGTTGGCCGCCGCGGCCAGCTCGCCTTCCGAGGCGATGAGGTGGCGCGCCTGCCCCGCCAAGCCACGGGCGCTGACGTTCTCGTCCACCAGCAGCCCCTCGTCGAGCCAGCGGCGGATCAGCGGATACGAGAGGTAGTTCGGCTCGTAGGGTTCGCCGTCCAGGATGGCCAGCAGGTCGCGCTCGAGCGAGAGCACCGGAAACTCGACGATGCGCGAGGCTTCCCTCCCGCCGCGGCGGATCACGAGCGTGGGCACGCGGTAGATCTCGACCCCGCGCTCCTCGCCGCCCGGTGACTGTTTGTGCACGCCCTCTCCCCTGTCGACGGCGATCAGCTCGACGTCGTCGTCGGAAAAGCCGGCCTGGCGCAGCAGCTTGACCATGCGCGGCACCTCGTGGCGACTGTCGCCGCACCAGGTCCCGAAGAACAGCGTCAGCTCGACGCCCCTGCGGTCGGCGCGCCGCAGCTGCGCCACGACGTCGGCGTTGGGCTCGTACCCTTCGTACTCCTCGCGGTACCACTCGGAAAACGGCTCTTCGTTCAGCTGGGCCTCGGTGCACGCGCCGAGCAGCATGGGCGGCTCTTCGACAGACTCGGGCTCGGCAGCCCATGCGCCGGCGAGTACGAAGAACGGAAGCACGGCCGACAGGACCAGGGGATAGATTCGCACGGGTTCCTCCACGAGCAATTGACGACGTGGATGGTTGTACCGCACTGTCTTCCCGCGGCGTGTAACGGGCGGGTAAAAGTCAACCGCGCGGCCGCGGACACAGCTGCAGGTACAACTCGCGCCAGCGCGCCGCGATCTCGCGATCGTCGAAGCACGCCTCGATGCGCTGCCTGCCGGCAGCCCCCATGCGTGCCCGGGCCTGCGGGTCTTCGATCAGCGAGGCCACGCGCCGCGCCATGGCCGAGGGGTCTCCGAGAGGCGTCACGTACCCCGTCTCACCATCCAGCACGAGCTCGTTCGTTCCGACGACGTCGGTGGCCACGACCGGCTTGCCCAGCGCCATCGCCTCCATCAACGAACGCGGAACGCCCTCCTTCTCCGAGCACAGGGCGACGGCATCCGCGGAGTCGATCAGGCCGCACACGTCGGCGCGCCAGCCGAGGAATCGAAGATGCTCGACTACTCCGCGGTCCGCGGCCAGCTTCTCCAGCGAGCGATGCAGTCTTCCGGGGCCGGCCACCGCGGCACTGACCCGTCGTCCGTCGGAACGGAGGATGCGGATCAGCTCGACGAAGTCGTGCACGCGCTTCACCGGCTCGAGTCGGCTGATCGACAGCAGGCGGAACTCCCCTTCGCCCCAGACCGCGTCGCCCGCGTGACGGTGTCGCGCGCGCTCCTCGCGCAGCGTTGCTACATCGACGCCGTTGCTCTCGTGATGCACGGGCCTGCCGCCGACCAGCTCGGAGATCGCGGGAATATCGCCTCGGTTCTGACTCAGGACGTGGTGCCGCTTGCGACACGCTCGGCGCTCGAGGGCGCGAATCAGGCGCCGGGCGAACGGCGACTGTCCGGCGTAGAACGGCAGCCCGTGGTACGTGTGCACGACGCGCGGAACGCCCGCGATCCGGCCGGCGTAGGCGCCGAGGAAACCCGGCTTGGCGGCGTGCGTGTGCAGCACATCGGGGCGCAGGCGACGCAGCAGGCGCACGAGCGCCACCAGCGACCGCAGATCGCGTAGCGGCGAGATCGGCCGCACCAGCGGAACCGCGGTGTGTTCCACCGCCGTCGGCGGCACGATGAGATCCGGGTCGGCAGGCGGCGTGACCAGCAGCGGCTCGATCTCCGGAAACGCGGCCAGCGCCCTCAGTTTCGATTCGAGGATCCCGCGCTCGCCGAGGTAGATCGACATAAGATGAACGACGCGAAGTCGCGGCTGGGAGGGCTCGGGCACCCGGCCATTCTAGACGCGCCGGGGGAGAGCATCGCCGACCTGAGCCAATCGAGTTCGACGCCGGAGCGCGGCGCGCCGTCGGTGCGAGTCTTCCTCGCCGTCGCCGCGATGCTGGTCGCCGTCTCGACGCTGCCCTACGTCGCGGTGCTCGACGGCGGGTTCTTCTACGACGACTGGCGCTACTTCCTCGACGGCAGCACCGAGTCGGGCGCCACGATCCGCCCGGCGGTCTCCGGTCCGCTGGACGAGCTGCTGCGCGTCGCGAAGCTGCGCAGCCTGACGTTTCTCACCTACCGCTGGGACTATCTGCGCGGCGGAGCGGACCCGCTCGCCGTCGATCCGCGGCCGTTCCACACGACGAGCCTCTTGATCCACGCCCTGGCGGTGCTGGCGTTGTGGAGCGCGTGGCTCGCCGTGGCGCGTCGCCTGGAACTGCCGGCGGGGTTCGAGACCGCGACGCTGGCCGCGGCGTTGTTCGGCACGCACCCGCTGGTCAGCGAGGCCGTCAACTACCCCGCGGCGCGCGGTTCCTCGCTGGCGGCGCTGTTCACCTTCGCCGCGATCGCGCTGTTCGTCTCCGGCCTGGGCTCCGCCGGCCTGCGCCGCGTCGTCGCGTGGGGCGGGGTCGCGCTGGCGGTACTGCTGTCGACCTATTCGAAGGAGGTCGGCGCGTTCTTCCCGTGGGGTGTCGGCCTGGGCGTGTTCTACGTGACCGAGGTCGGGCGCCTGCGCGCGCGCTGGGCCGACATGCGTCCCGCTCGGCGCTGGCTGGCGATCGTCGGCCCGCCCGCATTCGTCGCGCTGTTGCTGCTATGGCTGCTGCTTCCCGGGCTCGAACCGCTGCGTCCGGCGGGCCTGGAGCAAGTTCACTACCGCGTCTCGCAGAACTTCGCGCAGACGGGAACGATTTCGAACGACGCCTACGGGCTGGGCCAAACGTTCGATTACTCCGCGACGAGCTACTGGTTGACGCAGACGCGCTCGTTCGTGATCTGGCTTTCGCTGGTCGTCGCACCGTGGGGCCGGCAGACGATCGATCACCCGATCGTCTGGAGCTCGGGGCCGTTCGGCCCGTGGACGACGCTGCCGGCGATCCTCGCCGTGTGCGGGCTGGCGCTGTTCGCCCTGCTCGCGCCCGCGACGCGACGCCCGCGACCGGCGCTGGCCGGTCTCGGCGTTTGGGTCGTCTTCGTGGGCCTCGGTCCGAATTCGCTCACGCCGGGGCTGCAGCCGCTACTGGAGTACCGCTACGTCGTGGGCCTGGCCGGAGCCACGCTGATCCTCGCCGCGGCGCTGGCGGCGATTGCCGACAGACCGGCGTGGCGCCGGCCGGCGCTCGTCGTCGCCGTCGCGCTTCCGCTGATCCTCGCGGCGAGCACGGCCGCACGCAACTCCGCCGCGTGGCGCGATGCTGTTCACCTGTGGACCGACGCCGCACGCAAGGCGCCCGACCGGCTGCGCCCGCGCAACGAGCTGGCGATGGCCCACTATCACGCGCGAGCGCGCGATCCGGAAGGCACCGAGCGCGCCGTCGCCATCCTGCGCGAGCTCAGAACGTCGCACCCGCACTACATCCGCGGCCTGTCCAATCTGGGCGGCATCCTCGCCGACCGCGGCGAGACCGACGAGGCGATCGCGGTGCTGGAGCAGATGATCGCGCGGCCGCAGGTCGTCACCCTGGGCGTCGTACGGCTGGGGCTGCTCTACGAGAAGGTCGGACGCTCCGAGGACGCGCTGGCGCTGTGGCGCGAGGGCGGGGAGTTCGATCCGCCCCAGGACGCGCTGAGCCAGGCGCTGCGCGCCCGCCTGGCGGCGCTGCTGGGGCACAACGACGAGGTGATCGAGGCAGCGGAGCTGTTCTGGCGCGTCACCGAACGACGACGCACGGTCGACAACGCCGGCGAGGTCGCCATACTGCACGCCAGTGCGCTGTTCCAGGCCGAGCGGCTGGACGAGGCGTTCGTCATGGCCGAGCAGGCCGAGCGTGTCGCGGACACGTTCGCGCGCCGCGTTCGATCGGTAGTCCTGCGCGGCGACGTGTTCGAGGCGCAGGGGCGGGACGCCGAGGCGGCCGCGCGCTACGACCGCGCGATCGGCATGATGCTCGAAGAGGAGGTCCTCGACCCGATCGCCCTGATGCCGATCGGGGACGCCGCGATGAAGGCCCACCTGCAGGCCAAGCAGGCGGACGGCGTCGCGGCGGCCTACGCGCGCGTGATGGACGCCCTGCCCGAACCGCTGCGCGAGCGCTGGCGCGACGAGCACGCGTGGATGACGCGCGTCACCTTCGGCAACTGAAGCCGGAGGCTACGGGACCTCGCGCTCGACCAGGTAATAGTAGGTCTGTCCGTCGAACAGCACGCCGTCGTCCCAGGCCGACTGGTTGGTACCGCCCTGCGGCGTGATCGCCGAGAAACCGGCGTCGGCGAACGCGCTGCGCAGCACGCGGAACGGTGGGAAGCCGTTGGTCGACCAGACGAGATTGACCGCGCCCTGGGCGTCGTTCTTCGACAGACCCACGTGGATCACCGGCTCGTCGACGATCTGCGCGGGGTTGCCGAACAGTTGGTTGTAGTACAGCCGCCGTCCGTTCAGGTTGATTCGCCCATCCGCGTCGTCGAAGGTCAGCGTGTCGACGTACAACGCCTCGGCCGCGCCGAGGCCCAGGTTGTCGACGCGATCTTCCAGCAGCAGGCGCGCGCCCGGAGCGATCGACAGCTCCGAGACGTCGAAGTTCGGGACCCCCTGCTGACCCGGCCCGAGGTCCTCGCCCGCGATCTCCAGCGCGGTCCAGCGCGGCCAGTCGTCGACGTCGGCCAGAACACCGCCGGCGATGCGCAGTCTCGACCCGGGAGAGAAGCTCCACGCGCGCGCGTCGCTGTAGTCGTGGGTCAGACCGTTGAAGACCACCAGCGTGCCGTCGCTGACGAACGTGCTCGATTCGCAGCCGGGAAGTCCGCCGCCCGGACTGCCGCAGACCAGATCGGCGCCGCGCACGCTGAGGTCGCCATTGACGCGAAGGTCGCCGTCCAGCGTGAGCGAGCCCAGGCTCAACCGCGACAGGCCGCGCACGTCGAGCGTGCCCAGACTCGCGATGCGCAGCACGGGGTCGACCGCGATCGATCCGCCGGACACGGTGGAGAGTTCGCCCAGAACCACGAGCGTGCCCGTGCCGGTCCAGTTGCCGTCGGTGTTGCTCATGGCGAACGGCCCCTGGAGCTGCTTCCAGACGAAGCCTCCGGACCCCACGACGTCGCCGTCGATCCAGTCCACGCCCCCGCTCGTCACGACGCGTCGATCGCCGAGCGTCTTCTGCGACGAACCCTCGATCGTCAGCAGATCCTGGATAACCAGCGTGCCGCCGCCGTCCCACGCACCGGCCCGCCAGCTATACGTGCCGCCGACGTCGATGGTGCCGCCTATGCCGTCCAGGGCCCCGCCGGTCTGGATCACCGAATCGAGCAGCACGACGCCGGGCGCGAGCGTGCCGGCATAGGGCGACCCGGCCGCGGCGGCGGTCGCGAGCGTGCCGCCCGAGAGGTCGAAGATGCCGCCGATCACCAGCGTCCCGCCCGCCTCCGTGCTCGTGTACCCACCGCTCTTGTGCGCGCCGGCGGCGGTCAGCTCTCCGAGGACCCAGAGCGTCCCGAAGGACTGATCGAGGCTGGTGTTGACCACCAGCGTGCCGTCCACGCGGACGTTCCCGCCGGAGAGCTCCAGCGTGGGGACCTGGGTCGCCGCTCCCGAACTTCCCGACGCGAAACGCAGGTCGCCGTCGGTGACCCGCAGGTCGGAGCCCGGCAGAAACCGCCGGCCGCTCCAGACCGTCAGCGAGCCGCCGTCGACGGTCCACGAGCCGCCGGTCATCGAGACGTCGGTGTCGAGCCGCACCTCGGCGCCCGATCCGACGACCACCTCGCCCGAGCCCGTCAGGCTGCTCGACGGGCGGAAGGAGAACAGCCCGTTCGCCGGGGCCAGCGAGCCCAGCGTCACGATCGAGCCGTCCAGCGTCCCCCCGCCGTTGACGCGCAGGAGCTTCCCGGAATCGATCGCCATCACCTGCGTCGGACCGCCGTGAAACGGAGGCAGTGAACCATCGCCGGTGACGTGCAGCGCGGCGTCGAACACGAGCGTCCCCGTCCCGTCGTCGCTCCACGTCGCGTCGCTGTTCACGACCAGCGTGCCGTCCGCCTGGTGCCAGGAGATGCCGCTCGTCGTCGAGATGTTGCCGTCGGTCCACGACACGTTGCCGAACGTCGTCACGCTGCGCCCGGATATCGTCTTGGTCGTCGGCGCCGAGAACGCCATGTCGCCGTTGACCTCCAGCGTGCCGCTGCCGCCGATCGAGCCGCGCGTGAACCGCAGCAGCCCGTTGACCACCACGCTGCCGTTGCCGTCGAGCGTGCCGCCGCCGACGTCGAGCGTACCGTTGACCGTGAGGAAGCCCTCGTTGAGCAGCGTGGCGTCGGGGGCGGCCAACGTAAGCGAGGCGACGTTGGCGGCGCCGCCGACGAGGTCGACGGTGTACGAGCCGGGCCGGTCGATGATCGCGTCGTCCTGCTGCCCGGGAACACCCGCGCTCCAGTTGGCCGGGTTGAACCAGTCGCCGCCCGAGGGGTTGGTCCACGATGTGACCGCGGCGTGCGCCGTGGGCGCGAGGATACTCAGTGCGCCGATCAGCAGCGGCGCGAGCGCTCGGATTTGCTGCTTCAAGGAAGACTCCTCGGGACGATCGTTGGCTCTCCCCTGAGGGCGAGCGTACCGTCAAACGAAACGGCAGACAAGCAGAATCGACTGGTTCTGCCGTGAATTTTGCGCGGTGGCGGGTCTGTTTCGTTGCATAATCGTCAACCGCGACGTACGTCATGGCGAAAAGGACGACGATGACGTCAACCCCGAGCACGCGTAGCCCAAGCGGCGCCGGCCTCGCCGGGAGCAAGGTCGTGGTGCGCCCGATGCGGGCGGCCGACGCGGAGCACGTTGCGCGCTGTCACGTCGAGCAGATCCCGACCGGCTTTCTCAGCAGTCTCGGCCGGCGCTTCCTGACGCACCTGTATCGCGCGATGCACGGCAGCCGCGACGCGATCCTGTTCGTCGCGGTGGACCGCGACGAACGTGTCGTCGGCTTCGCATGCGGTGCCGAGGACGTCTCGCGCCTGTACCGCTCCATTCTGCTGCGCCGCGGCTGGCTCTACGCGATCCTGCTGCTGCGCCATGCGACCAGCCCGAGCACGCTGCGCAGGATGCTCGAGACGCTGTCGCACCCCCGGCGTGTCGATCGCCGGCTTCCCGACGCCGAACTACTCTCCATCGCGCTCGAGCCGGAACTGCGCGGGACGGGAGTCGCAGACGACCTGCTGGCCGCGGTCACACGCGAGTTTCACAGGCGCGGCCGGAAGAGTTGCCGCGTCCTCGTCGGCGCCGGAATCGAACGAGCCAACGCGTTCTACAGCGCGCGAGGCGGATCGCCGGCCGCGAGGATTCTCAGCCACGGAACTCCGACCAACGTGTATCTGCTCGAGACGACGCGGCGCGGGGGTGCCTGATCTGCTTTCGCGTGCGTGGAGCGCCGCGGCCGAGCACTGGCCCGTTCTCGTCTCGTCGTTCGTCGTGACGCTCGCGGTCACGCCCGCATGCCGCCTCGTCGCGCGACGCTTCGATCTCTGCGATCGGCCCGACGGCCGGCTCAAGCCGCACCGCATACCGACGCCGTATCTCGGCGGCGTCGCCATCCTCGCCGGCTGGGCGGTGGGTATCGCGCCCTCGCTTGCCACCGGTCGCGACACGCTCGTGACGCTTGCGCTCCTGGTCGCCGGTCTCGCCGTGACGAGCCTCGGGCTGCTCGACGACATCCGTCCGCTGTCGCCCGGAATCAAGCTCGGCGCGATCGCGGTCGTGGCGCTCGTGCCCGCGCTGGCACATCGCGCAGGGCCGCTCGACCTGGCCCTCGCGATCGGAATCACCGCCGTGGCATGCACCGCCACGAACCTGATCGACGGCATGGACGGGCTGTGCGCCGGCGTCGTGGGGATCTCCGCGCTGGGGCTCGCGGCGCTGGCGCTCGTCGGCTCGGATTCCGGCGCGAACGCGCGCGCGCTGGTGCTCTCGCTGGCGCTGGCGGGCGCTGCGTTCGGCTTCCTGCCGTTCAACCTGCACCGCGCCGGGATCTTCATGGGCGACGCGGGCTCGTTGCTGCTGGGGTTCGGGATCGCGAGCGCGATGCTGTCGCCGGCGCGCGGCGGGGGCGGGCGGGGGCTGCTGACGGCGCTGTTCGCCTTCGGCCTGCCGCTGCTCGCGCTCGCTGCGACGGTCACGCAACGCCTGCGTGAGGGACGCCCGCTGATGCAGGGCGACCGCAGGCACTACTACGACCAGTGGTCCGACCGCGGCTGGAGCGCGCGGCGCGTCGCCGGCGTGAGCTATGCCCTGGCCGGGCTGTTCGCGGCCGGCGGCTGTGTGGCCACGCTCCTCCCGGCACCCGCCGCGCTCGCGTTGTGCGCGGTCGTCACTGCGGCGGTCGGGTGGACGTTGCATCGCGCAGCCACTGCTGGAACATGAGGACGGTCCACAGCGACGGATGCCAGTTGCGCGTACCGGAGAGGTGCTCCTGCCAGCGCCGCCGCACGGGCGCGGGATCGAGATAACCCTCGGACCGCATCGTTCGCTCGCACAGCAGGTCTTCGGCCCACTCGCGCAGCGCTCCGCGCAACCAGGCGCCGATCGGGACGCCGAACCCGAGCTTCGGCCTGTCGATCAGCTCACGCGGGACATATCGCTGCAGGACTTGACGCAACAGCCACTTCGTCTCCCCGGCGCGGTAACGCAGCTCGAGGGGGAGGCTCCACGCCAGCTCGACGACCTCGTGGTCGAGCAACGGGACCCGCACCTCCAGACTGACCGCCATGCTCGCCCGATCGACCTTGGTCAGGATATCGTCGGGGAGATAAGTGATCCCGTCGAGGTACGCCATCCGCTCGAGGAACGACGAGAACTCCCCGGTCAGCGTCGGGTCCTGCAGCTCGCTCTCCGGCTCTCGGGCCCCGAGCGCGAGTCGTTCCGGCTCGTCCCACGACGAGACCAGTCGGGTGTAGTGCTCGTCCAGGTTGCGCGCACTCACGACGCGCGCCAGCTTGTGCAATCGGTCGCCGAAGATGAACCTGCGCCGGGCCGCGGGAATGCGAGAGAGAACCGCGTCCCACGTTTCGGGTGACGGCGCGACGAGCGCCCCAGCGACGATTTTTCGCAACGGCCGCGGAACGAGCTTCAGCATCCGACGGACCCGCTGGGCCAGGTGGTAACGGTTGTATCCCAGGAACAGCTCGTCTCCTCCGTCGCCGGACAGCGCCACCGTGACATGCCGTCGCGTCATCTCGCTGACGAGAAAGGTCGGGATCTGCGACGAGTCGGCGAACGGCTCGTCGTAGTAGCGCGGGAGATTCGGGATCACGTCCAGGGCGTGCTCGGGTTCGACGATGAGCTCCGTGTGCTCCGTCCCCAGGTGGTTCGCGATCTCGCGCGCGTACGCCGACTCGTCGTAGTTCGGATCGGGAGAGCCAATCGAGAAAGTCTTGACCGGTCGGCGCGACACGGATTGCATGAGCGCGACAACGGTGCTGGAGTCGATGCCGCCCGAGAGAAACGCGCCGAGCGGCACGTCGGAGATCAGGTGGCGCTCCACGGAATCGCGCAGCGTCGCGTCCAGGCGATCGATCGCCTCCCGGGCGTCGACCTCAGCCTCGCGCGCCCGGCGTCCGTCGCCGGCAACCTGGCGCAGGCTCCAGTAGGCCTCCGCGCGCTCGCGCCCCTCGCAATCGATCGTCACCAGCCGCCCCGGCGGCAGCTTGGTCACCTGCCGGTAGATCGAACGGCCGGACGGCACGTAGGCGAACCTCAGGTAGGCGGCGAGAGACGCGCGATCGATCTCGCCGCTCCAGCCGGCGTGCAGCCGCAGCGCTTTCAGCTCCGACGCGAAGGCGACCCGCTCACCGATGCGGCCCCAGTAGAGCGGTTTGATGCCCATACGATCGCGCGCCAGGGTCAGGGTGCGCTCGCGACGATCGAACACGGCGAGGGCGAACATGCCACGCAGCCGGGGGATCGTCTCGCGCACACCCCACAGCGAGCAGCCCTCGACGAGGACACGCGTGTCGGACGACCCGTCGACCCGGTGCCCGGCCGCGGCCAGCTCCCGTTGCAGGTCGAGATGGTTGTACAACTCTCCGTTGTAGACAACGACGAAGCGTCCGCATGCCGACAGCATCGGCTGGTGGCCTGCCGGGGTCGGGTCGATCACGGCCAGCCGCCGGTGCCCGAAGCCTACGCCTGCGGCTTCATCGACCCAGGATCCGGAATCGTCGGGGCCGCGATGGCGCAGCGTCGCCGCCATCGCCTCCGCCTCGCTACGCAGAGCGTCGCGGTCGGCGCCGCCCGCGAGCCTCCAGGTTCCACAGATTCCGCACACGTTTGTTCAGGCCTTCTCCGGCTCTGACGATACTACGCGGCCTGATAGCCTGGACGTGTGGAAACCCCGACTCCGAGCTCGCCACCGCGTCACCGGCGCCTGGCGCTTGCGCGGACCGCGCTCGCGTTCGGGGCGCTCGCGGCGACGCTGCTGCTGCTCGAGCTCGTCGTCTTTCGCTTCGTCTGGCCCGCCGCCGCGCTGCCGCTCGTCGGGTTCGTCGACGGCGTCGTACGTTATCGGCCGAACCAGCATGGGACGTATCGCGTGCGCGACGAGATCTCGGCCGAGTTTCGCATCAACGCGCAGGGCTGGAACTCGCGCCACCCGAGCTACTCGTCCGAACGCCGTTCGGACGGTATGCGCGTCGCGATCGTCGGCGACTCGTTCGTGGCGGCGCTGCAGGTGCCGTACGGCGACAGCCTCGCCGAGCGACTGGAGGATCGCCTGGGCGGTGGCGCCGAGGTTTACCGCTTCGGCGTGGCGGGCGCTCCGCTGTCCCAGCACCTGCACGTGTTGCGCAACGAGGTTCCGCGCTACGCGCCGGACCTGGTCGCGGTCGTGGTCGTGCACAACGACGTCGCAGAGTCGTGGCGCTTCGTCCCCGGGACACACACGAGCAGCTTCCTCAAGTTCGTCGTCGAAGACGGCGTCGTGCGCGGCGAGATCGCGCCGACCCCGTACGCCGCGCCGTGGTTCGACCTCGTGCGCCGCAGCGCTTCCTGGCGCTTCCTGGTCCACCGTCAGGGTGTGCGACTGCAGACCCTGCGCGACAACGTGCTGGGCACCGACGACGACGGGCGCGATCGGGCACACATCGATATGTCGCGACTCGACGACGATCGGCGAAACGACCGGGCCGTCGCCGACTACGCCATGAACGCGATGGCGCGGGCCGCCCGGCGGGCGGGCACGGATCTGCTGATCGTCATGGACGGCGACCGGCGCGGGATCGAACGCGGAAGCTCAGGATCGAGCCGCGCGCTGAAACTGAATCGTATCGTCGGCGATGCGGCGCGGCGGCACGGCGTGGAGTTCGTCGATCTGCACCCCGTGTTCGCGGAGGATCGCGCGCGCCGAGGCGGCCCGCTGGTTTTCCGCAACGACGGCCACTGGACGCGACACGCGCACGACGTCGCGGCCGGTGCGATCCTGAGCCACATCCGGTCGTCAGCCGTATCCGAGCCGGCGCCGGACCGCGGCGGTTCGTCGCACGACGATCCGTAGCTCGTCCGCGGAGAGTTCGCTGCGCCAGCGCTCGTCGAGTCGGATCTCGTCCGCGCCCGACAGGCGCATGCGATTGCCGATGACGTGATGCTCGACGGCGCGGAAAGCGAGCTCTGCCGGAAACGGGCCGACACCGAGCCAGCGCGCCACGCGCGACAGCTCCCGCGCGGGGTCGGCGCACAGGTCCTCGTAGCGCATGCGCAGCGCGCGCGGCGCCGGCACCTCCGCGAGCAGGCGATCGACGTGGCGCGCCATGCGGGCCCACGACCGGCAGCCCGCGGTGATGCTCGCGCCCGAGTTCCTGCGGAACGAGTTGACGAAGCCCGGCGCGTCGCGCACGAGGCTCAAGACGTAGAGTTCGAGCTGCGGACTGCGACGCAGGTAGGCGTAGCGTCTCGGGTCCTTGGAGGCATCGACGACGACGGATGCGTTGCCGACCTCCGCCAGGGCCCCGAACAGCGCGACGTTTCTCCGCAGCGCCTCACGCACGCGCCGGCCGAGACCGGGCATGCGCAACACGAGCGCGTCGCGCAGGCGATCGAGCGCGCGCACGCGCAACGAGCGCTCCAGCAGGAAGCGCACCGGCGCGTTCCGGCCGAGCTGCACGCGCATCTCCCACTCGTCCGGCCCGAAACGAGACCCGCGGCGGTCCATGGCCGCGCCGGCCCGCCGCCAGAAGGCGCACTCGGCCAGACGGGCTCCGCACGAGCACGGGTAGTCGCGGCCGACCAGGCCGGGAATCGGTCCGGTCGCCTCGCCCGGCGAGACGAGGTTCTGGTGCGTGTTCAGCAACAGCGACAGCAGGGTCGATCCCGAGAACGCCGTCCCGACGATCAGGACCACGGGCAGCGGCGAGCGCGGCGCCGCGGCCGGGTCGGGCTTCGGGGTCATCGGCCCGCGTCCCGCGGAAGCAGCACGTCCAGGTATTCCCCGGTGACTCGCGGCAGGCTGAAGCGCCGCGCGTGCGCGCGAGCCTCGCCGACCTCGGGCGGCACACGCAGCGCGCGACCGAGCGCGGCCGACAGCGCGTCCACGTCGCCGACGCCGACGAGCGTTCCCAGCTCGCCGTCGCGCAGGATCTCGCGCGGGCCGTGCGGGCAATCGGTCGCGACGACGGGGCACCCCAGCGCCATGGCCTGCACGAGCGAGCCCGGCATCCCCTCGTAGCGCGCGGAGTGAGCGTAGACCGCGCAGCGCGCCATGAAACGGAACGGGTTGATCGCGAAACCCGTGAAGCGGACGCGCGACGCGATGCCCAGGTCGTCCGCCAACGCCTCCAGCGCGGCGCGCTCCGGGCCCTGGCCGACGAGTACCAGCCGCGCGGGAGGCGGGACGGAGGCGAAGGCGCGGATCAGGGTGACGAGGTCCTTCTCCGGAACGAGCCGTCCGCAGGCAAGAACCACCGGATCGCCTCCCTCCTCGAACCCGTCGTCCGGTCCGACGGGTTCGGCGGCCAGCGTGTCTAGATTCGGTGGCAGGTGCGGGCCGTAGATCACGTGCACCCGCCGGCGCGGAATCCGCAGCGTGCGCGCCGCGTCGTCCGCCGCGCCTCGCGACACCGCGACGACAACGTCGGCGAAGCGGTAGGTCGCCGCCGTCACCGCGCGCAGCGCGAGTCGCCCGGGGAGTCGCCAGGCGCCGAACTGATGCGAGAGCGTGCTGGCCAGGCGCAACACGAGGCGCGTGTCGCCGCCCGCGATGCGCCTCGCCGCGAGAGCGACCAGACTCGAGTCGACCAGCGAGGTCACGAGCGCACGCGGTCGCTCGCGGCGCAGGTAGCGCGACAGCGGTCCGACCTGATAGCGCGCGCGGGGGGCCGACAGGTCGACCAGTCGCGCCGACGGGGGGACCAGTCCGACGTAGTCGCCCGAGACGCGCGCCACGACCAGGTCGACCGCCTGCAGGTGATCGCACAGTCCCCGGGCCAGCAGCAGCAGCGCGCGCTCGGCGCCGCCCGCCTCGAGCCCGGGAAGGAACACCGCCACGTCCGGCCGAGCGCTCAACAATCGACTCCTGCCCGGCGGGAATCAGCCGGAGACGGGAAGCATACCGTGGAGACTAGCCTGCGGGACAGTCGGCGACGCTTCGCGCCGGGCCGGGGTCGTAGCACTCGGGGTCGAAGGCGCAGGCGTTCGCGTCAGGTGTGGGGTTCGATGACCGGTTCGTCTTCGGGGAACAGCCCGATGTCGAGCTCCTCGAGACCCGCCAGGCTGACGCGGTTGCGCCCCTGGCGCTTCGCGACGTACAGCGCCTTGTCCGCGCGGTCGATCAGCGTGTCGGCGTCGCCCCCGTCTTCCGGGTAGCTCGAAACGCCGAGGCTCATCGTGACGCGGCCGAGCGGTTGGGTCTCGCGGCCGTCGAACGGATAGTCCATGACGCTCTCACGCAACCTCTCTGCGTGCACGAAGGCGCCCGACTTGTTCGTCTCGGGCAGGATCAGGACGAACTCCTCGCCGCCGTAGCGTGCCACGACCTCGGAGCGTCGAGAGAGTTTCTGGATCAACAGCGCCAGTTGCTTGAGCAGCTCGTCGCCGCAGAGGTGACCGTTGCGGTCGTTGTACTGCTTGAAGTGGTCGATGTCGAGAAACACCAGCGAGAACTCGCGGCTGTGTCGGGCCGAGCGCGCCAACTCCTTCTCCAGCGCTTCGCGGAAGAACTTGTGGTTGTACAGGTCGGTCAGGCCGTCGAGGCTGACGACGGCCTTGAGCTGCTCGTTGACTTCCTCGAGGTCCCTCGCGTAGCCCCTGAGCTGCGTCATCAACGCCTTGTTCTTACCCTGCAGCTGCTGTTTGTCCAGCGCGCGGGCGACCGTACTGGCGACGATCGTCAGGTCGTCGAAGGGCTTGATCAGGAAGTCGTAGGCTCCACCGCGCAGGGACTCGATCGCCGACTCCATCGACGCGTGGCAGGTCATCATGATCGTCTCGGTCTCGGGGCTCATCTTCTGGATCTTGTGTAGCACGTCGAGACCGGACATCTCACCCATGACCATGTCGGTGAGCACGATCGCGCACGGGTTGATGCGGAACACGTCGATCGCGTGCTCGCCGTCGCGCGCGGTCAGGACGTCGTATCCCGCGTCGCTCAACACGTCGTTCAGGACCTGGCGCAGGTCGTCCTCGGACTCGACCACGAGGATGCGGTTCGGATCAAACATGGGCCCACATTCCGGCGCCGATTACGATCTCGAAATCGGCAACGCTCATAGAGTCAATTGTTCCATTACCAACAAATATTCGACCCGAGGGCGCGAAGTCAAACCGGGCGGCGCGGAAGCGGAGTCCGCCGGAAAATCGGGGCTTTCTCGACTCCCGTGACGTGCGGCCGGGCCTTTCCCCGTTCTCGTTTGCGTATACTCCCGGTTCGTCTTTCTTCGGGGGAACGAAGAATTGGAACGCCGCACGATCACGCTGCTCATCGCTCTCGTCGCGCTCTCGACGTGGGCCTGCGACACGTCGCGCGGGCTCCAGAGCATCACCGAGGATCGAATGCGCCGCCACGTGGAGTTCCTTGCCGACGACGCATTGCTCGGGCGCGACACGGGCGAGTCCGGGATCGGCGAGGCCGAGGAGTACATCGCGGCGTTCTTCGGCGATGCCGGGCTGTCCCCCCCACCTGGATGCGACGATCACTTCATCGATTTCGAGCTGCACCGCTCGGCGTACGACGCCGCCGGTACGTCGCTCGCGATCACCGCGGACGGCGTCGAGCACCGGGCCGAGCTGGGTTCGGACTTCCGGCCGTTCGACTTCTCCGACGAGGGACGGGTCGAGGCGCAGGTCGTCTTCGCCGGCTACGGCATCACCGCGGACGAGCACGACTACGACGACTTCGCGGGGCTGGACGTCGAGGGCAAGATCGTCCTCGTGCTGCGCCACGAACCCGGCGAGAACGACCCCGACAGCGCGTTCGACGGCACATCGAGCAGCCGGCACGCGCTGTTCACGGCCAAGGCGGAGCGAGCGGCGGAAAACGGTGCGCTCGGCATGATCCTGGTCACGGACCCGCTACACCACGAGGAAGCGGAGGATCTTCGCGTGCGCGGCAGCCTGCGGCTCGACCCGCCGGAGCCCGCCGAGGACGAGGAAACCGTCGAGAGTCCGTTCCTGGCGTTGCAGGTCGATCGCGCGCTGGCGGACCTCCTGGCTCGCCCCTCCGGCGTCGGTCTCGACGAGTTGCAGCGCCGCGTCGACGACGGCACGGCTCCCGGGTCGATCGACTGGGAACCGGTCACGGTCCGCCTCGCAGTACGCACGCTGGAAGGATCCGAGACGGTGCGGGCGCGCAACGTGGCCGGTTTCGTGGCCGGATCCGACCCGGCGCTGACGCACGAATGGCTCGTCGTCGGCGGGCACCACGACCACGTGGGTGGGTTCCCCGGCGAGGGCGATACGGTGTTCAACGGCGCCGACGACAACGCGTCCGGCGTGTCGGCCGTACTGGAGCTGGCTCGCGCGTTCGCGAGCGCCGGCGAGAGACCTCGTCGCAGCATCCTGTTCGTCACGTTCAGCGCGGAAGAGCGGGGCTTGCTCGGCTCTCGCGCGCTGGTCGAGCAGGCCCTGGTGCCCGTCGAGCAGATCGTCTTCATGCTCAATCTGGACATGATCGGGCGCAACCCCGAGCGCGCGGTCGAGGTCTACGGCGACGGATACGTCCGCGAGCTGCGCGAGATCGTCGACGCGGCGAACGAGCCGCTCGGAATCCCGCTGCAGTTCAACGGCAGCGGCTACGCGGGCAACAGCGACCACGACGCGTTCTTCGATAGCGATGTCCCGTTCACGTTCTTCTTCACCGGAACGCACGAGGACTACCATCAGCTAGGCGACCACCCGGAGAAGCTCGACTTCTCTCGGATGCAGTCGATCGCCAGGCTGGCCCACGGTGTGATCGATCGCGTGGCGAATGCCGACCGAGCCCCGACGTTCGTTCACAACGTCACGTGGCTCGGGATCCGCGTCGAGGTTGATGACGCGGCCGCGCCCCCTGCCGCGCGGATCACCGGGGTCGAGGAAGCCTCGCGCGCCGAGCAGGCCGGCCTCCTCGCGGGCGACGTGCTGCTGGCCTTCGACGACGAGGCCCTCGAGCACCCCGACGACGTCGGTCCTCGGTTTCGCGAGATCGACCCGGGGCCGCTCGTCGCGCTCTCCGTCTCGCGCGACGGAGACGAGCTGCGCGTCGAGGTCGAACGTGCCCGGACGGGCTACCTCGGCGTATTCCCCGGCGCCGTCGACGACGATCAGCGCACGGCGCACGGACTGAACGAGGGGCAGGGGATCGTGCTGTTGCGCGTCGTCGCCGGGGGACCGGCCGAGGCGGCCGGCCTGCTCGAGGGCGACATCATGATCTCCATCGAGGGTCGGCCCGTCGGCACGAACAGCCTACGCTCGCGGCTGATGCAGATCGGCGCCGGAGAGACGGTCGACGTCGCGCTGATCCGCGACGACGATCGCATCTCGCTGCCGCTGGAGCTGGGCGAGCGGCCGTCGCGCTGACGACCGCTCGCAACGGCATCAGGCCGAGTGTCCCGCATCCAGCGGGGCGTGCGCCGCTCGCATCCGCACGGCAGCGAGGACG
This sequence comes from bacterium, assembly GCA_024226515.1. GTDB lineage: Bacteria > Acidobacteriota > Polarisedimenticolia > Polarisedimenticolales > Polarisedimenticolaceae > JAAELQ01. The sequence goes on along the minus strand of JAAELQ010000008.1, from coordinate 80,435 downwards.
ACCAGGGCGACGAGCGAGGTGACGAGCAGCGGCCCGACACCGATCGGGTGTAGCCGCAGCGCCAGCGCGACGATGCCCAGTCCGGCAACGCCAAAGGCTGCGGCGGGCACTCGACGTCGCGTCTGCAGCCAGATGCCGGCGCCGAGCCAGAACAGCGCTGCGCCCAGCACGCTCATCGCGCGTGCCGTCGCCGTCCCGCCGCTGGACACGTAGCGCAGGCTGAGCCAGGAGTCCTGGTCGGCCTGGTTGGCGTAGATCTTCGTGAACGCGAAGTGCATGCCCGACGCGGGGACGATCACGCGCAACGACTTCGTCACCTGATCGACGTCGCTGCTCTTTCCCAGCCCGGCGAACTGCTGCTCCATCGTCTGCGCCGCGACGCGGACTCCCTCGCTCGCGGACTCGAGATTCGTGCGCGGACCGGAGTAGCTGACGCGATCCGGCAGGTAGACGTCCCAGTGGGTCTCGGTGACGAGGATGTCGGGACGCGGCAGGATGCCCTCGATCGCCCCCATGAGACCGACACGCGTGCCGCGGGTCGCGTAGACCAGCTCGACCGGAAACGGCTCGGCGGAGTTGATGATCTTGATCAGCACGCTGCGTTCGTCCTCGCCTTCGCTGCCCGCGGCGGCCGGGTTCTCCGGAGTGCCGTCGACGAAGGCCGACCACACTTCGGAGTTTTCGGGCAGACGAACACGCAGGAACTGCTTGCGGCTGTTGCGCACGAGGAAGTGTGCCGTCGTGACCTGCAGCCCGTCCGCCGTGAACAGCGTGCGGTACGTGGCGCTGTCGATCGCGGCCTCCTGGACGCCGAGAACGCGGTGCCGCGTGACGCGCAGCGCCAGCTCGGGCGGCGCCTCCGAGCGGACGTACTTGTACGCCAGCAGGATCGGATTCGTCGTCTGCAACACGAGCTGGCGCGGCAGCTCGTCCACGTCGAGCGCGGTGAGCTGCTTCTCAACGGCCGGCTGGATTTCGGCGGCGCTCAGCGCCTCGACGGCGATCCGGCCCTGCTCGACCTCGGAACCGAGAACTGCAATCGTGGGCACGCCCACCGGAGACTCGCCCTCGACCAGAATCCGTTCGTAGGACAGGTCGACGCGGAAGCGTCCCTGCATCTCCTGCGTGAACTCGATCTCGACCTGCCTCGTCGGGGTCTCGTCGGTCACGTCGTACCCGCGCAACGACGGCGCGGTGAGGTTCAACAGGTTGATCCCGTCCGGCAACGAGAGCACGAGATCGGTGATGCTGCCGGACTTGACGTTGATCTGAACGCTGGTCGAACCCTCGAGCGCCACGTCACCGAGCGACACGAGCGAGTCGACGCGGGTGTCGAAGCGACCCTGCACGCGTTCGGGCACCTTCGAGGCGACGAGCAGCGCGGGCGGATGATCGGTGTACTTGTAGGTGTGGGCAACGGTCAGCTCGATCCGTTCGCGGACGAACGGGGGCAGCCGGTTCTCCCCCACCCGGGTCGCGTCCGCGTCCTCGACGGGGTCGAGCGTCAGCTCGGGGCTCGACAGCAACGCGACCATGCCCCGTCTGCGCTGGGCGGCGGGCGTGCGGACCATCGGCACGCCGAGCGAGGCCTCGGCCTCGGACGGCATCGAACGATCGTACAGCACCTCGAACAGCAACTCGCCTTGCAGCTCGCGATCGAGGAAGACGTTGACGGTGCGCGGCCCACCCTTGGGGGCCGGCAGCTCGCGCCAGTCGGAGACGATGCCGGAATCGTCGCCGATGCGGTTGATCTGGACCTCGGGCGGCAGCTGCAGCTCGATCACGCTGGTCTCGCCGCGACGCACGTCGTAGTGCACCAGCGCGTGGACGTAGAGCACGTTCTCGTCGACATGGGCCGCGTGGTACACCGTGGCGTTGGCCCGCACCTCCTCGGCGACCTCGTCCGGAACCGCCTCGGACCAGGTGAACGTCACGCGTTCGGTCATCGGCACGTGGACGCGGGCCACCGTCTCGTTCTCGTCACTCGTGCTGTCCACGTTGGCGCGGGGCCGAACCGACAGCTCTTTTTGCCCCGGCAGGCGCAGCTCGAAACGCGACACGGGAATCCGCGGAACGTGCAGGTCCACGCTGGGCGGGCCGTCGCCGCGCGACACGGGCACCTGGAACTCGACCTCGACCTCGTGCGCTCCGCGCCCGGCGATGCGGGTGGCGAAGCGGTTGCCCTCGACGAGGATCGTCGCGGGCTCGCCGTCGACGGCGAGCTCGCTCAGCGTCACGCTTCCCGGGAGGATCGGCAGCAGGATCGCGCGATCGCTGAACAGCTCGACCGCCAGCCGGCCCTTCCACAGCACGGCGTCGCCGACCAGCTCTCCGCTGTAGTCGGCGCGTCCGATCGAGTGCCCTTCCCAGCGCTCGCCCTGCCAGAACAGCTGGACGCCGCGTGTCGTCGGGATGGTCGCCGACACGCGCGTGCTCTCGGCCTGGGGCTGCGTCTGCAGGCCGGCCGATGGAATCACGGACACGTCGAGTCCGGCGCCCGGCAACGACGCAACGAGATTCAGCGCGGACGCCTCCGGCACCGGCAGCGTCAACATGTAACCGCCCTCGGAGCGCTGGGCGTCGATCTTGTAGCGAATGACCATCGCGTGCGTGCCCGTGCTGTTCGTGACCCAGGCCAGGCCGTTCGCTCCGGCGACGAGCTGGGCCGGCTTGCCGTCCACGGTAACGCTCTCGATCGGCGTGCCGGGCGGGAGCACGGGGACCAGCACCCAGGCGTCCCGCTCGAGGACGTCGATCGTCAGGCGCACGTTGACCTGTGCACTCAGCGGCTCGACGTCGGCGACGATCGCCTCGACGTCGGCGCTACCCAGCGCGAAGCCGGCGGGCACGGGTCGTTCGAGCGCGAGGTCACCCTGACGCACCAGCTCGGTGTAAACGTCGAGTGGCAGTCGAACCTGCGCGGGATCTTCCTCGGCCGCCGACGGGAGGCCGGCGAGGACGAGGAGGAATGCGATCAACGTCGTGACGAGGTTGCGATGGATGTTCATGAGGGGCTCCGAGGTGAATCAGTTCGTGTAGGGTCGTTGGAGTTTCAGTCGCCCCGCGTAGCGCAGGGAATCGGACAGCAGCGCCAGCAGCTCCGGCCGCGAGGCGGCCTCGCTGCTCAGCACCGAGCGGTAGTCGTCGAGCAGGGCGATGTCCGCGGCCAGCTCGACGTTCTGTGCCAGGTCCGGGACCTGCGCGCGCAGTTCGCGCAGCAGCTCGGAGAACTCGGCGAGGCGCGTCAACGCGGCGTCCGCGCGTCCGGCCGCGGCGGCACTGCCCGCGTCCTCGAGGGCCTGCGCGAGATCGAGCGCGAGCAGGTTGAGCAGCACGTTGCGTTCGAGCGGCCCGGCGGCCCGCGACTCATCGGCCAGGCCGAGGCTGTCGCGTGCGACGCCGTTCTTCAGGTGAGCCAGGTCCTTGTAACGCACCGTGACGTCGGCCACGGGACCGGGCCCCGGCGCGACGACGTCGAGCAGGATCACGTGCGAGTCGCCGGCGTAGAAGCTCGGGATCACGATCTGGATCCCCTCCTCGTCCTCGCCGCGGTCGGCCTGGATCCCCAGGTTGCGCGACAGTCGCCGATCGATGCTGACCTCCGCCTCACGCACGCGCTCGGCGCGCACCTCGTCGAGCGACGAAGCGCCGGGGATGTCGACCAACTCGACGCCGGGCGCCAGGCGAATCCGCAGCCGGACCGCACGGGCCACGACGCGGCCCACGGCGGCGAGCTCGCGCTCGACGACGCTCGACGCCTCGGCCGGCGAGGTCAGGATTCGTCGATTCCCCTGCCCCGCGAGGGCCAGGCGTTCGAGCGAGTCCGGGTCCGCCCCGTCACCCGCCGCGATGACACTGGTGATGACGCCCGCGACGGCGCCCGTGTGCGCGATGTCGGCCAGCCGATCGACGTCGCCGAGCGCTCCGCCGGCGACGAGAATCACCGCGCTGGATCCGAGCGTCGCCGTCGAATCGTCCGCGGCCGAGACGTGGCGCACGGCCGTCGAGACGGCGTCGGCCAGGTGCTGCGCGCCGATGTCGCCGGCCGATTCCGCGAGCGCCGTGTCGAGCGCGATCTTCGCGGTGCCGTGGCGGAAGTCGCCCGGGGGAACGTACGCGACCGACGACGGCCCGACGACCGTCAGTCCGATCCGATCGCCGGGCTCGATGGCACGGATCGTCGCCTCGACGACGGAGCGTGCCGCGGCCGCGGCGCGATCGGACTGCGGAGCGCGGAGGTCGACGACGAGACCGAGGTTCATCGCCGGGCGGCGGCGACCGTGACCCTCGGCGGCCTGCAGCCCGACCTGCAACAGGATACGTCCACGCTCGGTGATGCCCGTGCGGTCGGCGTGCAGGAACACGTCGAGCGCGGCGTTGCGCGGGGCGTCGAACGGCTGCGCCGCGCGACGGATCGCCCGGTGCAGACTCGGCGACGATCCGGAGGACGACGCGAACACGGCCGGGTCGAAACCGGTCAGGCGCGACTGCAGCAGCCGCAGCTCGGGGTCGCCCGGCACGTAGGTGTTGGACCAGTAGCCCGTGGCGGAAACGAACTCCAGATCCTCGACGCGGGCGCGTTCGGCGAGGAAGCGCTCCGCGGGCGATCCGACGATCGAGGCGAATCCGCCCTGCGCGCGGCTGAACTCGACGCCCTTGCCGCCCGTGACGACCTCCATCTCGTCGATGGAGTTCGGATTGACACGGCTCATGAACTCACCTGTCGGCGCGTCCACGTTGCCGACACCGCCGACCTCGGCCTTGAAGTCGCGCGAGCGCGATCCGTGGGCCGTCGCGACCTGTTCTCCCTCCGCATCTTGTACGCCCGGTGCGAGGGTCAGCACGTTCTGATAGAAGCGTCCCGGCGTGGGGAGATCCTGGATATACTCGTCGCTGAACTTGGTCGCCGATTGCGTGCCGTCGAGGTCGACGACGTCACCCTCGGCCACGACCACGACCTTCCCCCGCAGCTCGTCGGCCAGTTGAATCGTGATCGGCGTGGTCCGGCCCTGCTGGACCCGGATGTCCGGTACGCGACGCATGCCGTAGCCCGGAAACTGGACCTGGATGTCGTAACCCCGCCCCGGGCGCAGGACAGGGAAGTCGACGACGCCGCGCGCGTTGGTCAGCGCGGCCGTCGTCCTGACGTAGCCGGTCGCGTGACCGATCGTGACGGTCGCTCCGGGCAGCGGGCCGTTATCCTCGACGACCTGGACCTGGATCCCGCCGCTCCCTGCGGCCGCGCTCGGCTGCTCGTTCGCGAGCTGCCTGCGCATCCACTCGTCGCGCTTCTTCTGCTCTTCGTAGATCTCTCGCGCCGAGCGTGCAAGCGTTTCGGCCTCCGCCTGGTCCGCCTCGACCTCGAGGCGTTGCTCCGACTTCCTCGGCTCCGGCTTCCTCGACTCCGACGCCGGCGGAGGCGGCACCCGGTTCGAACGATCGCCCGCCTTGCGCTTGTCCTTGCCGACAGGCCGTTCCTTCGGCTCACCCGTGTAGCCGAGCGACTTCAACGCCTCGGCCGTATCGTCGTCCAGCCGCGCGACCTCGTCCAGCGGTGCGTTGTCGGAGCCCGATGCGGCGACCGGCCACTCGTCGATTCCGAACGGAGTGCGGTCGGCCGGCGAGCGCAACGTGACGAACAACGTGACGGTGATGGCCAGCGCGCCGAGCGCGCCGAGCGCCAGCGGGCGCGGCACACGGAAGAGCCAGGTGCCGATGCCCGGGCGCGGCGGAAGCGTCGCGGGCTCGTCGAGCAGCTCGGGCCGTGCCAGCAACGCGTCGACCACAGCGTCCGGTGCGTCGTGCGGCGGCAGCTCCGGCAACGCGCCCTCGATCTCCGACAGCGCCTCGAGGAACTCGAAGCAATCGGAGCACTCCAGCACGTGCTGCTGGCTGTCGAGGCAGTCGCGAATCGCCTGCGGTCCGTCGGCCGCCAGCTTGTCTCTCAACTTCTTGCAAGTGTCGTTCATGGTTTCACACCTTGCGCTCGATTTCTTCGGCGCAGTTTCTCGGCGAGGGTCAGGCGGGCGCGGCGCAGATGGGTCTTGACCGTGTTCAACGGAAGACCGAGTGCGCCGGCGACGTCCTTCTGCGGCACGTTCTGCACGCCGGCCAGCAACAGCACCTCGCGTTGCGCCGGAGGCAGGTCGCGGATCTCGTGCTCGAGCCAGTCCACCGTCTGGCGCGCGCTGGCGCTTCGTTCGCCACTCGGCGCACGGTCGGCCCGTTCCACGTCCGCGGCGTCGGCAAACAGAATGCCGCGCAGCTTGCGCTTGCGATGGAACGTGCGCACGACGTTGGCGACGATGGTGAACAGCCACGGGTGCAGCGGCCTGCTGGGCTCGTACTGGCCCGCCGCGCGGTGCACGCGGATGAAGATGTCCTGAAACAGATCCTCGCGATCGGCCGCGGGGATGTTGCAGCGGACGAGGTAGGACCAGACCGGAGCCCGATATGCCGCGACCAGCTCCGCGAACGCCTCGCGGTCGCCTTCGCGGAAACGCAACAACAAATCGCGTTCCGAAGATGCGGTCGACTGCGGGGCGGTGGATTCGCTCATGTCGGTTGCCTGCGCCTCGTACATAACCGCCCATACCAGCGAGCGGCGCCAAGGTTTCAACGAGTATGACCCCGCCGCGGGTGTTTGGTTCCCACGCGAGATCAATTCGCGGGCGAAACGCCGCGCAGTTACGAAACGGGAATCAGCGCTTGCGCGCGCGGGACTTGGCCTGGGCCGGCCAGCGGTGCCGTCGAACTTGGGCCGAAGACTGGTTGATGCGCGCCGCGATCCAGTCGAGGTCGACGGCCCTGGCCTGCGCGAGCTGAAGGAAGTGGAAGATCCCCAGCGCGTTCAACCGCTCCTCGAGCACGGGGCCGACGCCGGCGAGCGTCTTCAGGTCGTCCGGCTCGCCGTCGGACCGATCGAGCAACCAGTCGGGAGAGAGCGCGGCCAGCTCCTCGTCGCGCTCCGCGACGGTCCCGGTCAGGGCCTCGACCTGCGCCGCGAGATCTCGGACCGTCTCCGCCGACCGCTCGTGCGCCGCGCGCGCGTCGCCGAGCCGGCTCTCGAGGTCCTCAACCTCCTCGCCGCGAGCCACGAGCTGGGTGCGCAACGCTTCGGCGGCCGCCTCGACCTGCTTCAGCTCGCCGCGCAGGGACTTCATCGCCCGCACCTGCTCCTGCCCGCTGGCGACGAGACGCTCGATGTCCTTCAGGCGCTTGTCCAGCTCGCGCGCGCGATGCGCTTCGTCTTCGTGTGCCTGCCGCGCCAGCTCGAGATCGGACTTCAGTTGTTCGATCCTCGACTCGGCGCGCGCCAGCCCGTCGCGAGCGGCCTGCGTCTCCTCGCGACTCGACGCGAGACGCTCGGCGGCTTTCTGTTCCTCGATCTGCTGGCGATCCACGCTGGAGCGCAACGTCGTGATCGTCGAGTCCTTCTCGCGCAGCAGGGTCTCGAGCTCGATCTTCGTCGAACGCAGCCGCGACAGCTCGGCTGCTCGATCGTCCATTCGCTTCTTCAGGCCGGACAGCTTGGAGACGGTCAGTTCCTTCTCCCGCTTGACGTTGCGAATGCCCGACTGGTGGCTACCGAGCTCCGCGCTCAGCGATCCGATCGTCGCCTCGCGGTCCTGCAGCTTGATCTCCAGCTCGTCGAGTCTCACGTCGCGTTCGGAGATGGCGGCCTTCTGACGATCGATCTCCCGGCGCAGTCCGCCGACGAGCTTCTCGGATTCGGTGCCGCGGCGCTCGGCGTCGACGACGACGCCGTCGCGAGCGGTGAGGGCCTCCTGCAACCGGTTCGTCTCGGCCGTGCGCTCGAGCAGGATCTCCTCGAGCTGCTCCACCCGCGCCTGCCGCCGCTCGAGCTCGTCGCCCGAACCATCCATCGACATCCGCGTCTTGCGCAGCGCGGCCTCGAGTGTGGCGGCGCGCATGCGGGACTCTTCGTGCTCGCCCTTGGCCGCTTCGAACCGCTCGCGCAGCTCTTCGGTCTCTTCCCGAGCGCGGTCTCTCGCACGGCGGGCCGCGTTGACCTCCTCGCGGCTGTGCGCCTCGATGATGCTCTGCCGCGCGGCCTCCCCGGTGCGATGCAGAAACCAGCCCACCGCGCCGGCGAACGCCGCCACGACGGTCACGACGGCGATCGTCTGCAGCCCCAGATCCATCGATTCCTTGCCCGTGCGAAACGTAGGGGAATCCTGTGCCGAATCTAGGTTTTCCGCAAGTCCTTCGCCACGTCGCCCGCCGGGCCTTGCCAGGAGCGGTAACCGTAGATCTCGGGGCTCTTGACCGAATCGACCAGCGCCGCGACAGGGCGCTCGGCCCCGTCGTAGCGGTCGCCCGGCGGTCCGGCCTCGAGCTTCAGCACGCCGCGCGGGCAGACAGCGGCACACACGCCACAGCCCACGCACGAAGCGCGCACGATGTTCTCGCCGCGCTGCGCGTACGCGCGAACGTCGATTCCCATCTCGCAGTACGTCGAGCAGTTGCCGCACGACATGCACTGGCCGCCGTTGGTCGTGATACGGAAGCGCGAGAACACGCGCTGCAGGATGCCGAGGATCGCCGCCTGCGGACACCCGAAGCGGCACCAGACGCGGCTGCCCAGCAGCGGATAGAAGCCGACGCCGACCACGCCGGAGAAGATGGCTCCGACGTACAGCCCGTAGGCCGTGCGCAGCTTGCCGGACCAGCTTCCGTAGAGGTTGCCCGACGCGCGATAGTCGAGCCACAGGGCAGCGGTCGTCACGACGACGAGGAGCAGCACGCCGTGGATCAACCAGCGCTCGATCTTCCACGCGCGGGTCGACTTACTCGACAACTGGCGCCACGGGTCGCCCAGCGTCTCGGCCAGTCCGCCGCAGCCGCAGACCCACGAGCAGTACCAGCGCTTGCCGTAGAAGTAAGTCAGGATCGGCGTGGCCACGACGCCGGCGACGGCAAACGCCAGCAGCAGCTTCCCCGGCAACCCGGCGCCGAGGAACTGCCCGTGCGTCTTCTCGGGCCACAGGTAGTCGTACTTCAGCGGCCACACACCGTTGAACTCGACGTACGGCTGCTGGAAGCGAACGAGAAGCTGCGGCAGGTACCAGGCGAAAACGGACTGGAAGAACATGACCGACGCGGTGCGGATCTGTTGATACCGGTTGTGGCGGTACTTCATGAACATGCGCACGCCGAAGACGAGGATCGCCAACGTGTACAGCACGCCGTACAGGAACCACTGCGAGGTCTCGACGCCGAGCGCGTGCGCCAGCGGTTGCACGGTCAGCACGAGCCCGCCCGTGATTCGCGCCTCCTCGACGAGGCCCCCGGCGCCCCACACCGCCGGGACGTAGCCCAACAGGCGCGGATCGAAGTAGAGCAGGACGTACAGTGCGGTCATCGCCAGACCGGCGACCCAGCCGGCCCAGCCGCGAGTGCGCAATCCGTCGAACTGCGTCCCGTCGTGCTTGATCCCGGCCTCGGTGCCGCGCAGCCCGGACCAGAAGTACAGGGCGGCGCCGAACGACAGCAGCCCCAGGCCGGACAGCAACCCGGCCCATGTCCCGTTCAGCGTGCCGGAGAAGACCTGCACGGCGAGCGACAGCAGCGCGACGGCCATCAGCGCGACGGCGACCCTGTTCAGCGCGCCGTGCCCCGCCGGACGCACCCCCGCCGGCGTCGGCGGGCGACCGAAGCCCGCGGCCTCCTCGTCGTGCTCGTAGGCCAGTGTGTCGGCGTCGATCACGAGAGCTGCCCGCGCATGGCGCCGACCGCCTCGCGCTCGTAACGCCGGAACAGCTCGGGATCGAAGTTCGCATGCCGCAGGTGATCGAGGACGTGAGCCGGCGAGGCGCCCTCGGCGATCCAGCGCTCGCAAACCTCGTGGCGCCAACGTAGGCCCATCACGTTGAATCCGATGACGCGACCCTCGGCGTGCACGATGCGCACGGCGCGGTTCTCGTTCGCGTGCTCCCAGTACAGGTTGGCCTCGCCGGGGACACCCGTGTTGACGCGACCGTAGACCTGGTACTCGAGATCGAGGAACTTGGCCGAGTTGAACCAAACACCCGGCTCGTAGTCCGCGCCTCGGCCGGCCATCTCGTGCGCCACCGCCTCCCCCTGCTTCTTGCCGGTATACCAGACCTGCTGGATCAGGTTGCGTCCGCCGTCGGGGTCGACGATCTCGGCGCAGTCGCCCGCGGCGTAGACTTCGCCTGCGTCGGTGCGAAACCGTCGATCGACGAGGACGCCGCGGCCCGTCGCGATCGCGGAGTCACGAACCAGGTCGACGTTGGGACTCACGCCTGCCGTCAGGCCGACGAGCTGGCAGTCGATGCGTTCGCCGCCGTCGGTCGTCACGCCGCAGCAGCGACCGCCGCCGTCGTCGTGGATCTCCGCGAGCTGCGTCTTCAGCCGGAGGCCGATGCCGTGCGCGCGGATCAGGCGATTGAGCATCGCCGACTCGTCGCCGGGGAGAATGTTGTTCCAGTAGGACTTCTCGCGAACGAGGAACGTGACGTGAACCCCGCGTGAGTGCAGCATCTCGGCGAGCTCGATACCGATCAGTCCACCGCCGACGATCACGGCCTCGCGAGTCGCGCGCGCATTGTCGTACAGCCGACGCAGGTCCTGCAGGCCCCACAGTCCCTGGACGCCCTGCAGCTCCTGGCCGGGCCAGCCGAAACGGTTCGATTTCGATCCGGTGGCCAGCAGCAGCTTGTCGTATTGCAGGGGTGCGCCGCGATGCAGAGCAAGCGTCTTGGCCTCGACGTCTACATCGGTCGCCCAGTCGCGCACCAGCTCCAGGCGCTTCGCTTCCCAGAAGTCGTCTTCGTAGGGCTTGACGTCGCTGTAGCTCATGTGCCCCATGAAGAGGTACATCAGCGCGGGGCGGGAGTAGTGGTACTTCGACTCGCCGGAGATCAGGCAGATACGCCAGTCGGGCTGCAGCTCTCGCAGACGCAGCGCCGCCGAGACGCCCGTCACACCGTTACCGACGATCGCTACGCGCAACCGGTCGCCCTCACCGACGTTCAGACCAACCTCACATCGTCACATTGCTCGCACACGACAACGAACAGACACGTCCTGCTGATGCGGTCGCAGAAGGAACGGACCGAGCGCATGCCACTGCTGCACAGCGAGCAGGGTTCGGTCTCGGCGACACGGCTGACGGCCTCGAAGCGCTCGATGTAGGTCGAGAGCGACTCCATCGGGAACTGTCGGCCGCAGTGTCCGCATGCCGCTTGCTGCTCCGCGGAACCCTCGGCGGCACGAATCGAGCACGTGCCGCAATCCGGGCAGACGAGCTCGTCCAGGTGCTTCTGATCTTGCAGTTTCAATGCGACTTCCATCGATACGAGAAACGCCGGTCGCAGAGGGGCTATTCCACGGGGCGGCCGGTCGACCCGCCCGTGGAGAAACGGGGCGCGACCCGCGCGGACGGCGCCGGGTCGCGAGATGTGGCGGAGAGGGACGTGTCAGCGAGCCGTCGAGAAGTTCTGGGCGACTTCTTCCCAGTTCACCGTGTTCCACCACGCCTTGACGTAGTCCGGGCGGCGGTTCTGGTAGTTGAGGTAGTACGCGTGCTCCCACACGTCGAGTCCCATGATCGGCCTGGCGCCGTCCATCACGGGTGTGTCCTGGTTCGGCGAGGAGCCGATCTCGAGCGAACCGTTCTTGACGAACAGCCACGCCCAGCCCGACCCGAAGCGGGTGATGCCGGCCTGGCCGAACTTCTCCTGGAACGCATCGAACGAACCGAAGGTCGACTTGATCGCGTCGCCCAGCTCGCCGGTCGGTTCGCCGCCGCCACCGGGCTTCATGATCTTCCAGAACATCGTGTGGTTGAAGTGGCCGCCGCCGTTGTTGCGCACGGCGCCGCGAATTGCCTCCGGCACCGCGGAGAGATCGGACAGCAATTCGGTGATCGACTTCTGCTGCAGATCGGCGTGGCCGTCGAGCGCCTTGTTCAGGTTCGTCACGTACGCGGCGTGGTGTTTGTCGTGGTGGATTTCCATCGTGCGCGCGTCGATGTGCGGCTCGAGGGCTTCGAATGCATAGGGCAGAGAGGGAAGTTCGTGGGCCATGGACGACCTCCGTGTAAGACCGTGTTTTGTCAGAACCGACGGGCTACTGTATCGACTCGGCGGCGGCCGCACAAGTCGCGCTGGAGTCGAGGAACTCGAGCGTTCGAGCCACTCGCTTGGCGCCCAATTTCCCCGCCACGACGTAGACGGCGCCCTCCGAGTGTCTCCACTGCAACGTGCCGTTCGCGGGCAGAACTTCCGAGAATTCCCGCGCGTCGGCGGGCGTATCCCAGCACGTGGCGAGCACGACGACGCGCCGCGCGCCCCGGCCCCACAGCTCCCAGCGATCGCCCCCCCAGCCCGCGGCGGCGGCGTTCGTCCACTCGTCCGCCGACGACGGCTGCTCGGCGGGCGTCGGCTCGGCCAGCACGGCCAGCGTGAGCTCGCCCAGGGTTCCGACGGCCACGCGGCTCCAGGATCTTCCGAGGGACTCGCCCAGCTCGGGTAACGCCACCGGCAACGGAGCGTCCCACTGCTCCGCATCCCAGTACTTCTCGGGGTGCAACACCTGCTCGGAGGAGCGGGGGCCGTCGCGGTACACACCGTCGATGCGACGCGCCGGGTAACCCTCGGCCAGCTGCAGCAGGTCCCCGCCGAGCAGGAAGCTCGGGCCCAGCACGTAGGGGCCGACGAACTGGCGCAGCAGCACCGGCGGCAACAGATCCAGGCCGGGCGATCCGGCCAGCGACTGCATATCGTCGAGCAGTCCGCGCCCCCGGACCATCCGCTCGACCGCGAAGGTCGTCATCAGCAGCATCGCGCTGCCCTCGTGGACCGCAGAGTGTGCGAACAGCAGGTCGTCGTCCTCGATCGATCGCTCGATGCGACCGTCGAGATCGAAGTGCTGGTCCTCCAGCGCGTGGGTCAGCTCGTGAGCCGTGACCGCCTCGGCGAGTGAGATCGGAATGTCGTCCAACAGGAAGAACGACCGGGTCGGAGGATCGTAGAAGCCGCCGGCCTGCTCGCGGATCGCCGCCAGCACCACCTCGAGCACGTCGGTGCCCTGCGGGATCAGGCCGAGTCGTTCGTAGACCGCCTGCAGTGCGACCAGGCGTTCCTCGTAGTCGAAGCGCTCGAGCCGCTCGAGAACGTGACGCTCGGCCTCGTCGTCGTCGACGACCGTTACCGGAACGTCGGCCTTGAACTCGAGCGAGCGAATCCGCGCGACCTCGGCGGCGACGTCGGCCACCAGCCCCTGGGCCAGGCCCTGGCTCACGCGCGGGTCGGCTTTCGCGGTGGTCGTAGACGCAACGACACCGGCAAGCCCGGAAAGGGCGAGCAGAAGCCAAACACGCCTCGAGTGCCGGAACAGCATGTGCGACCCAGTTTACTCCCGAAACCGAGAAGATGCGTGTCGCTACATACGGCGAACGAGCGGTCGGTGTTTTCTGGATAGTCGGCGTTTGAAAAACAACTGCCGTGCCCTGCGTTTTGCGGGTAAGATGTGCGGCGATCCGCGGGTCGGATTCCGGCAGCGGCGTCGGTTTCTCGATTGGCCGACTTCGCGTTCCGGTGGCGGAACCGATGACGACGCGGACGCGGTATTTACGCTTGACTCGAGGCGGGGTTCCTCGTAATCGAAAGGGGAACTGAGGTGCAGGGAAATGACAGCCGTACTCTACAAAGTTTATTGCTTTCGCGGAACCGATCGACAGATCTGGTTCGAGATCGAAGACATGGCCACCGGTCAAGGGGTGGCATGGTCGCCGTCGCGAAGCACCGTGGTCAAGAAGGCAAAGAAGCTCGGTTACCTGATCGAGGACCACGAACGGCCCGTGATCAAGTTCTACCGCGCCCAGGCCTCCTGACTACGCACGTGCGCTAGTCTTGGCGCGTGCAACCCGATCCCGACAGCAAGTTCGTCGACTGGCTCGACCAGCTCGAGGCGCGACACCTCGCCGACCTGCGTTTTGCAGAGGTGCGACGAGGACTGCAGGCACTCTCCGCGCGCTACGTGCACTACCGTGAGTCGCTGACCTCGGGGGCCGCGCTCGACGGCGCCGGCAAGCGCGCCGCCTTCGCCGTGTTCTACGGCCCGCTCCACTTCCTGACCGTGAGGCACGTGGTGACCGAGCTCGGTGCGCATCGCCCCGCGCCCGACCGCATTCTCGACCTCGGCTGCGGCAGCGGCGCGGCCGGCGCCGCCTGGGCCCTGCTGGCCGGGCCGGGCAGCGAGATCTCCGGCATCGATCTCAACCCGTGGGCCGCCGGCGAGGCCGGCTGGACCTGGGGCCGGCTGGGGCTGAGGGGTCGGGCACGCCGCGCGGACGTCCGCCGCTGGCCGGGCCTCGGCTCGACCCGTACCAGCCGTGGCGCGATTCTGCTGGCCTACACCGTCAACGAGCTACCGCGCGACGCCCTCGCACCGCTGCTCGAGCGCCTGCTCGATGCGGCGCGGCGCGGGGCGCGCGTGCTGGTGCTCGAGCCGATCTCGAAGAAGCCCGTGCCGTGGTGGGATTCGTGGGCGGACGCGTTCCGCGGGGCGGACGGGCGCGAGGACACGTGGCGCTTCGAGGTCGAGTTGCCCGAGCTCCTGCGGCGGCTCGACCGCGCCGCCGGACTCGACCACCGGCGGCTGACGGCGCGCAGCCTCTTCCTATAACCCCAGCACGCTCTTGCCCTGCTCCAGCACGATGTCGACCGGAATCCCCGCGGCGGCGAGACGGTCGAGGTCCGACTGCAGCTCGGATCCGATGACTCCCATCGCCTCCGTCAACTCGCGAGCCCCGGCGTGGTTCCCGTCGCCCTGCAGCTCGAGGATCTTGCGCGACAACGCGTCGACGGCCTCGCGCATCTTGTCGAAGTCCGCCCGGTAACGGCCCGTGGCTTCGTCCTTCGAGAACGCGCCCTGTTCCTGGAAGAAGTTGAAGCGGATCATGTTCGCGCGACCGTGCGCGCTGGAAGCGCCGAAGCGCACCGAGCGGAAGATGCTCGACATGAACGTCACGTAGTAGTCCTCGAGCGGCTCCGCGCCCAGCTCGCCGTTCTCGTGCAGCTTGGTGACCATGTACAGTCCGAGGATGTCGGCCTTACCCTCCTCGATCGCCGAGGCCTGCTCCTTCAACGCGTCGCGCACGGTGCCCTCGCCGTTCAGCGTGTTCTTGATCCCCAGCCCGTGGGCCACCTCGTGAAACATCGTGTTGGCGAAGAATGCCTCGAACGTGACGTGCTTGCGTTGATCCTCGGCGATCAGCTCGTCCGCGATCGACACGAGGATCTTGTCGAACTTGGCGCGCATCGCGTTCTTGAGCTGCAGGCGGCGCGTGCCCTTGGCCAGCTGGACCTCTTCGTCGTTGGGCAGGTTGATCGCGATCGTCTTCGAACCCGCGTTGCAGTGCCCCGCGTAGTACACGACATCGTAGGCGTTGAGATCCGACTCGACACCCGGCGTCTCGGCCTTGTACACCGCATCGACCGGCAGGCCGCGCTGCAACTCGGGCAGCATCGCGACGTAGCGTGACAGCCTGCGACTCCAGTCCATGTCCTTGATCAGCACGTAGGCCTCGTAGGCCGCCTTGTAACCGAACAGCGCGTCCTCGTACGTCTCGATCGGGCCGATGACGACGTCGATCGTGTTGTCCTTCATGTCCATCCACGCCAGGTCGCTCGGCTGGTAGTCGTCGGACAGCAGCGCGTCCGCGCGCATCGACAGGTACTTCTTCAGCCCGGGCTCCTGCGCGAGCTCGGCCGCCTCGCGCAGCTTGGCCGCGGCGGCCTCGGCCTGCCCGGAGAACGCCTCGCTGAACGGACGCGCCGTCAGCTCGCCCTCGGCGTCGCGCTCGACCATCGTGTACAGGCTGGTCAGCGCCTGCCTGCGTTCGTCGGATTCGGCGATCGCGGCCTCGAACTCGTCCTTCGTCATGTCGGGCGGATAGAACCGGGCGCCCTCCGGCTTGGCCTCAACGCCGTCGAGGAACGGGGCGTCGCCGTCGAGTCGGTCCCACGGCCCGTAGTTGATCTCCGCGAAGCGTCGCGCGGCCGGGTCGTCGAGCGACCCCAGCAGCTCGTCCTTCGAGCCGTAGGCCTGCAGCCAGAACGCCTCGTCCATCGGCTCGGCGGCCTCGATCAGCACCCCGACCATCTTCCGCTGCTCGTCGGTCAGGCCGGACAGGTCCGCGACCAGCCGGAACGTCGTGTACTTGTCGAGCTTGACCTTCATCTCCGGCGACGCGCCGTCGTCGTCGTATCCGGCGCAGCCCGAGAGCGAGAGAAGACAGAGAACGACCGCAATTCCGGTACCGGTGTGCCTGATCATTGATATTCCTCCGTGCCCGAATCCTAGCAGGCGGGCGCGACCGAGCGTCGGGCACCCTTACGCCACGGGGCTGCGGCGACGATCAGAGGAACGCGACGAGGTTATTCAGCGCGTGGGCCAGGATCGGCGCGACGAGACCCTTGCTGACGTGGCGGAGGTAGCCGAGCAGCGCACCCATCAGCATCGTGATCGGCACGTACACCGGGATCATGTGCATGATCCCGAAACACACCGAAGTCACCAAGACTGCGACCGCAGGCCCGCGAGACCTCGAGACCAGATCGAAGAGTCGACCCCGGAAATAGAGCTCTTCCGCCATGGGCGCCAACACGACACCGCCGACCAGCATCAATCCGCGCATTGGAAGTCCGTCCGTGAGCATGGTCATGAAATCCTGCGACCGATAGTCGAACCAGCCCAACACCAGCGTGTACAACGCACCGATCCCCAACAACCCGGCGGCGCCTACGATGCCGAATGCGATCTCCCTCAGCGAGACTGAGAACCAACGACCGATCTTGCTCCGTTCTCGAACGCCGGTATAGATGATGAGACCGACGAAGCTGGTCACCATCGTGACCGGTATCAAGCTCCCGCCGGCGAGGCCTTTCGTGGTCATCTCGGCAGACGAGAGGACCTTTCCGGTCGCCACCGTCACCCGCTCGGCCTCTTCGAGCGAGTCGAACTCGGCGCTGGACCCATCCGAGTACGTGTAGATGACCTTGTCGTAGCCGGCGAGAATCGGGTATCCAGCCCACTGGGCGAATACCAACCCGATCGCTCCGCCCGCGATCATCAGTAGCGCGATGCACGCAAACTCGATGATGCCGTTACGAATCATGCAAGGTCACCCCACCGATACCGACGCGCCGTTCTTACCTGAGCGGGGCGGCGACCGAATCGTGGAGTCTCGGCCGCCGCCCGGTCGGTCATTCTAACGCCGCGGCTCGAAGCACCGGACGTAGCAACTGCCCATGCCACAAATCCCACGGAACCTGGCCTCTTCCACTCCCGTCGGCGCGCAAGCGCGCCCAGCGCTTTCCAGGCAGTTCCTGATCGCACGACTTTGCGCTGCATAACAACCGGTGATCGCCGCCAGTACGATGATGATCGGAATCACGATTGTCCAGTTCGGAGTCGTCCACTGTCCATCGGGTGGGAGCTCCGCAAAACCGACGATCTCACCACGAGGATCCTGTTGGCTGTGGACCGCGTACTCCACACCGCCCTCAGCCTCCAAGTAGCGAACTGCGAATTGGGCTCCCTCGCCGAGCGCCCCCGGCAATGTGATCTTACCGTGCGTCCAGCCCTCGCGATCAACGTGCGTTTTCTCCCATTCCGAAGCCAGAAACAGGCCCTTATCGACTTCACGGATCAAGGGCGTCTCGCCCTTGGACTGAATCTCGACATACGAAGGAAGACCGCTCTCCCAGGACAAGACCCGCATCTCCGCCCCACCTTCCGGACCGAGGATGCTGATCTTGACGTGTTGGTCGACGCCGGGCTGTGCCCAAGTAACGGAAGCGATGGCCAACCAGACAACGATACACATTGCGCTTCTCTGCATGAGTCCTCCTTTCGGGGGATCGCCCCGAGGTTCACGATTTCGAGTTCTGGCTCGGCGAGGTGTTGCGTTTCCGCAACCCACAAACCGCTCGAGCCGACCTGCGCGGGTAGCACTCTCCTTTGGTATGCTCGGTGTGCACCAGGGTCGGACTGCCCCGGCTGCCTCGCCTTGCGCTTTGGACTTCGTTTTTACAATGCGCACCGCGCCGAGTGAACCGTGAAAGAGAACAACCCGCCGAGACGCCCGCACGACGCCGCGACGGAACCGGCGCGAACCCGCCGGAGTTCCGGCGCACATGCCCTCCCGGAATTGGTGGGTGCGATGTTCCGCACGGCGCGCGAGATTCAGGGGCTGAGCCAAGAGCAAGTCGCCCTACGGACGGACGGCCTTGCGGAACTCTCGCGCACGACGATCAGCGACATCGAGCGCGGCAAGAGCCTGCCGACTCTTCCGGTTCTCGTTTCGCTTTCAAAAGCGCTTCACATCGATCCGGCAGAGGTCCTGGAACAAGTCAGCGTCGAGACGACCACACCCTTCGACGTCGAGGGGCTCGGGGTTGAAACGGCACTGGCGAAAGCCGAGGCGCTCTTCTGGGCGGGCGACTACCGAGCAGCTCTGTCGATGTTCGGCAGTACACTTGAGATACTGCATCGTGACGAGTCCCTGGAAGATAATAAGTCGAGGCGGATTCGCGCCAAAATCGAAGTCAACCGAGCAACAGCGCTGCGCCAGATCAGTGCGTTGAGAGCCGCTACAGCATCCGCGAGGCGCGCGATCGAGTTCTCGCGCGAATTCCCAGACTACCAAGCCGAGGCGTACATGGTGCTCGCGTCCCTCGACTCGCACCAGGGATTGTTGGAACTCGCAGAGCTTCACGCGGAGAAGAGCATCTCGTTGGCAGAAAACGGTAACGCGAAACTCCGAGGCAAGGCATGGAGCCAGATGGCGAATGTCCTGTTTCGCATGGATCGGTTCGAACAGGCTCGCCATGCGTTCCTCGAGGCCAGGAAACTCGCACTCGAGGCAGGAGATGTTCGCGACCAAGCCAGCACGGAGGGCAACGTCGGCGCGTGCCTCGCGATGCTCGATCAACCGGAGCAGGCCCTGCGACGCTTTGTAGCGGCCATCGATCTTGCCCGGAAGTGCAGCGACCCCGCCGCCGAGGCGTTTTGGCTCGTCGCGCTCGGGCGTCTCGCATTCGAACGCGACTCCCTAGATGATGCGGATCGCTATGCCGCACTCGCGCTCGAGATTGCCAGGCCCAGCGAGAGAGTCCTCACGGTCTTCTGCGCCGAGTGGCTTCGTCACCTGGTCGTGAAGCGTCGGGACCCTACGGCCCGAGACGAGAAGAGGACAAGGCAGCTGACCAAGCTCTATTCCCGAGTCAAAGAGCACAGAAACCTGGACGTGATCAGAGAGTTCGAAGAGTCGATCCTCAATGCGAGAAGCACCGATGAGTAAGGCATTGTGCATCGCCACAGCCGCTGCGCTGCTGCTAGCCGCACCTTTTGCCACTGCCGAGGTGTCCTCGAACGCCGGGCACCCGCAACCTACGACGCTGATTCTCGGCCACATCACTGACGACCCGAACCCGGTCGGCGTTTGGACCCTGCACCGCGCGGTCCCTCTCGGCCGAACGCTGAACCCTGATGGGGACGTGCGAATCGACGGTCGGCCGGATGTATTCATCAGGGCCGATTCCGGACCCACCGCTGTCTGGTCCTACAACGCCGGCACTGACGGTGACATCGCGTTCTCGGAATGGGACGGAACGCAATGGACGGTCACCGAGTTCTTGACTTCTTCTGCAACGAACGATCTCGATCCTCGCCTGTTCGTGGAACCGGACGGAACCGTGCACGTCGTCTGGTGGACGGGCGATACGGACGACGTGTTCTTGGCGACGCGGCCTGCGACGACGGGCGCGTGGGGCACGCCGGGGCTCGTCACGCCGGGGCCCGAGCGCGGCAGGCGTCCATCCGTTGTCGTGAGCGCCGGCACGATCCTGCTGACCTACGAGCGCGACTCCGACGCGGTCGGCATGGCGCAGGAGGTCGTGGTCGCGACCCACACCGGTGGCGACACCTTCGATGTCGAGATCGTGGCGACGACCCCAAACCCGGGAGCGCTCGAGTCGATCATCCACGCCGTGGCGGGAAAGCAGTGGATCGATTGGATCCACGGCGAGCAGGTGCTGGGGTGCGTCGAGAAAGACGGCCCCGAATGGTCACCGCCGTTCTCGCAACCGGCGAACGGTAGCGGGTGGATCGGGATCGAAGAGGTTCGGCGCGAGTTCCGTGTGGGCGTTCTCGTCGAGTAGCGCGACCCATCGGGGTTTCTCAGCGGCCTGCTAGATTTCTGGACAGCCTTGCGTTGTCCGTGCGGTACGAGATCTCGGCACTCCGTAACCGGAGGGATTCGACGTTGGCGGGCCATCCGACTGGCTGTATAGGATAGGAGTCCGGGGAGGGGTAATTTGACCGACACGAATCGCTTGGGCCGTCGTCTGGCCGGGGCGGCGGCGACGGCCCTCGTTCTAGGTGCATCCCTGTTGTGGGCCGAAACGGCCCCGGCGGATCCGTCTCCGTCCAAGCAGACCGTGCAGCGCTTCGAGACCATCGACGCCGGCGGCACGGTTCGTGTGCGCAACCCGTACGGCAACGTCTACGCGCGTTTCGGCGGCTACGAGAACAAGGTCGAGCTGCTGGCGACGATCCAGCGACTGGACCGCGACGCCCCGCAGCTGCAGCTCGTGACGTCGCGCGCGGGCGCCGGGCTCGAGGTCGGCGTCGGGCTCGGCGACGAGACACCCGTGCGACAGCGCGACGCCGGACGCAGCGACCGGCTGGATCTGGTCATCTATGTCCCCGAGGGTGCGACGTTCGACGTCGAAACGTACGACGGCGGGGTCGCGGCCAAGGGACTGCACGCCGACGTCTCCGTCAGCTCGATCAAGGGCGACGTGAGCCTGCGCAAGATCCGCGGTCGGGTCAACGCGAAGTCCGAGCGCGGCCACGTGACCGTGACGTTCGCGACCGGAGCGACCGACCAGGCGCAGACCATCGCCACGGTGACCGGCGAGATCGAGGCCTACCTCTGGGAGGACGCCGACGCCGACGTCCGTCTCGCCACCTCGGGCGAGATCAGCACCGACTTCTCGATGCAGATCGAACATCGCCGGCACGAAGAGCCCGGCAAGCACGGCGTGGCCGTCGTCGGCAACGGCGGCCCGAAACTCGAACTACAAAGCAAACGCGGGCGGATCCGATTGCTCCGCCTTCCGAAAGATTTCGTTCCCGAAGAATGAACGACTGGAGAGATGAATGGCCAGGTCACGGATCGTGTACATCGGAATCCTCGCTCTGTCGCTCGTCGCGGCGGGCCCTCTCGCTGAAGAAAAGAAACAGCCGGAGCCCCGGCCGACCGGAATCGTGGAGCGCAGTGAACCGGTCACTCCCTTCATCTTTGATGGAGATCTGCGCGACCTGCCGGCACCGCCCGAGTGGAAGCCGGGAGACCCCGTGCGAGAGATTCCTCGCCGGTTCTATCCCAGCCCCGAGGACGAAGAGCAGTACACTCCGTCGGGCATAACGCACGTCGACGAGCTGTACGAGGCCCAGCGCGACTTCGCCCCGCGCGCCGGCGGTAGTTTCACGACGCCGTCACGCAGCTTCCCCGGTCGCAACTACACGGGCGTGAATCCGCCGGACACGGTCGGCGACGTCGGCCCGAACCACTACATCCAGATGGTCAACGCCAGCGGCGGCACGGTCGTCACGATCTGGGACAAGGCGGAGCCGACGCCGAACCAGCTGACGACGTTCGCGCTCGACAGCCTCGGCAGCGGCCAGTGCGCCAGCGGCTTCGGCGACCCGATCGTGCTCTACGATCGTCTGGCGGAGCGCTGGATGCTCAGTGAGTTCTCCAGCTCCGGCAACAACCTGTGCCTCTACATCTCTCAGACGCCGGACCCCGTCAGCGGCGGCTGGTTCAACTACGGCTACACCGCTCCGTCGTTTCCCGACTACCCGAAGTACGGCGTCTGGCCCACGGACGCCAACGGCGGAGAGGGCTCGTACATCGTCACCGCCAACGACGGCGGACCCGGGATCTACGCGCTGGACCGCGGCGCGATGCTCAGCGGTTCGCCGGGCACGTATCAGCGCCTGACGATTCCCGGCCTGCCCGGGTTCTCGTTCGAGAGCCCGTCGCCGGCCGACCTCGACGGCCCGACGCCGCCGCCGACGGGCGCGTCGGCGATCATCATGCGCCACCGCGACACCGAGAACCACTCCGGTCCGGCGGCGCCGGGCGATCTGCTCGAGATGTTCGTGTTCGACGTCGACTGGAACACGCCGTCCAACACGACGATCACACAGGGGCCGTCGGTCGATACGTCCGAGTTCGACTCGGATGTCTGCGGCTTGACCTCGTTCTTCTGCTTCCCGCAGCCCGGGACGGGTACGACGCTGGACCCGCTGCGCGAAGTGATCATGAACCGTTTGCAGTACATCAACCACGGCACGCACGAGACCCTCGTGGCCAACTACACGGTCGACGTCGACGCCACCGATCACGGCGGATTGCGCTGGTTCGAGGTGCGACGCACGGGTGGGGGCGCCTGGGCGCTGAACCAGGAAGGAACGTATTCGATCGACGCGGACAACCGCTTCATGGGCTCTGCCGCGATGGACCAATCGGGCAACATCGCCGCGGCCTACAGCGTGACCTCCGGCTCGACGTTCCCGAGTCTGCGTTACACGGGACGCAAGGTGGACGATCCGCTGAACGTGATGACGCAGGCGGAGTCCAACATCCACGCCGGGACGGGATCGAACTCCTCGAACCGCTACGGCGACTACGCCTCGATGAACCTGGACCCGGAGGACGACTGCACGTTCTGGTTCACCAGCCTGGACAACACCTCCAGCAACTGGCGCACGCAGATCGCCTCGTTCCGCTTCGAGGCCTGCGGCTGTGAGTTCGAACCACCCGCTCTGCTGGTCGCGGGCTCGGTCGCCGGCGACAACGCGATCGATGTCGACTGGGACGACTCGTCCGATTCCGCGATCCAGGCCTACCGCGTGCGTCGCGCGCTGGCCCCCGGTGGCCCCTACGAGACCGTCGCCGACATCGTCGACTCGTCGCCCGGCTCGGGCGGCCTCGGAAGCTACACGTTCACCGATACCGACGTCAGCGGCGGAACGACGTACTACTACATCGTGCTGGCCAACGACGGCGCCGCCTGCACGTCGCCCACGTCCAACGAGGTCGACGTGACGGCCACCGGGGCCTGCACGCTGTCCCCGAGTTTCGCCGGGCTGCAGGACGTAACGTCGCCTTTCGAGTCCACCTGCTCGCTCGATCTCTCGTGGAGTTCGGCGACGGCCAACTGTGACGGCCCGCTGCGCTACAACGTGTACCGCTCGGACACCGCCGAGTTCACGCCGGATCTCTCCAACCGGATCGCGACCGCCCTGAGCGGCATGACCTACTCGGACTTCGCCGAGCTGGAGAGCGGCGAGCGCTACTACTACATCGTTCGCGCGGTCGATCTGGACAGCGGAGTGGAAGAGCAGAACGCGACCGAGGTGTCGAGCGTTCCGTTCGGTACGTTGACCACCGGAACGTGGACGGACGACGGCGGCGATAACGGCTTCGCCAAGATGATCATGGAAGATCCGTGGGATCTCGACGCCACCGAGGGCAACCTGGAGCCCAACGTCTACAAGACGGGGACCTATTCCAACCTCCAGTGTGCGGCGCTGACGACTCCGACCCTGCAACTCGGCGCGGCGAGCGTGCTGACGTTCTCGACGAAGTACGAGATCGAGAACAGCTGGGACAAGGGTGAGGTCCAGATCTCGACCGACGGCGGTGCGACCTGGACGCGTCTCGAGGTCGGGTATCCCGGCACCTCGACGCAGGCCTCGGACAACTGCGGCTTCCCGACCGGCCAGTACTTCACCGGGACGAACCTGACCTGGTCCGACTTCATGGTCGATCTGTCGGCGTGGAGCGGTCAGCTGGTGAAGGTCCGCTGGCAGCTGTCGACCGACTCGTCCCAGACCCGTACGGGCTGGTGGATCGACGACGTCAGCATCACCCAGGTCGACGTACCGGGCGACTGTGCGACCGGTAGTTCCTGTGAGGACAACCCGTTCGTCGCCGTCGTGCCCGACGGTCCGGCGGCGGTCTGCGACGGCGAAGCGGTCGAGCTGGCGGCACAGCTGACCAACGGCACCGGACCGTTCCTCTACCAGTGGTCGCGCGACGGCGTCGACATCCCGAGCGCCACCGGGCCGACCTACAGCGCGCTCGACACGGGGATGCATGCCTACAACGTTCGCGTGCGCTCGACGCTGTGCGCGGAGGAGGCGACCGACGGCAGCCCGACCGTGCTCGAGTGGCGCGGCAAGCCGCAGTTCGACGGGATCCAGAACACCAGCAGCGGCCTCGAATCGACCTGCGCGGTGCAGCTCGACTGGGACGCCGCCTCGACGGTTTGCGACGGACCGGTGACGTACTCGGTGTATCGCGACACGACGACACCGGTGTCCGTAACTTCCGGGAACCTGATCCGGTCGGGACTCATGGAAACGAGCTTCACCGACCGCTCGGCTCTCGAGGACGGGACGCTCTACTTCTACGTCGTGCGCGCCGTCGAAACCTCGAACGGTCAGGATGACGGCAACGTCATCGAGCTGGCCGCCGAGGCGCTGACGCCGGAGGACGGATTCTACCTCCCGGTGTTCGACAACTTCGAGGATCCCGAGACGTTCGACGACTGGACGGTCGTCACCGCTCCGGGGCACAACTGCGGCACCTGGGCGCCGTCCAGTTCCGCGACGCCGCGGCCGGCCGACGGCAGCGGCTCGTACGCGCTGACCGACAATCGGAGCTGCGGTGCCGCCGACGTCACCTGGAACTCGCTGTATTCTCCCATCATCGACGCCGACGTCGACGGCCTGGCGGCAGTGACTCTGGGCTTCGACATCAACTACAACCACAACGTGGGCGACACCGCCGCACTCGAGGTCTTCGACGGCTCGAGCTGGCAGCAAATCTGGTTCGAGAACGCCAACGACGTCAACGAGCACCAGGAGTACGACCTGCTGCCGTACTCGGTGGGCAACGCGACGCTGCAGGTGCGATTCGTCTACACCAAGGCGATCGAGGACGAGTGGCTGGCGCTCGACGACATCTTCCTGCTCGCAGAGGTCGACACGCAGTGCACGACGAACAGCGTGCCGCCGTCCGTGCCGGACGGCTCGGCGTTCAGCAACCCGCTGCGCGGCGATCGGATGAGCGTTGCGGGCGACGAGCTGCGCACCACGTGGGACGTCGACTCGTGCCGCGCCACCGACTACAACCTGCTCTACGGCAACCTGGCGGACGTGGCGAGCTACTCGCTGGCCGGCAGCATCTGCGGCATCGGCGATACGGGTAGCTTCGACTGGGCCTCGGTCCCGGCCGGGGACCTGTTCTTCCTCGTCGTGGGAACGGACGGAGCCGACATGGAGAGCAGCTGGGGCATCGACTCGGTCGGCAACGAGCGCAACGGCGGGGCCGCCTCGGGCGAGTGCGCCGCCGTGGCCAAGGACACCTCGAACGTCTGCCCCTAGAGGCCGGCGCGAGAGACTACGACAACTCGAAGAGTCGCCCGAGGAGAAGCTGCAGCGGAAAACGCTGCATCGATCCTCGGGCGGCGGACTGCTCGTCGAAGGTCGTGACCGAGTCGGCCTCGATGTCGGTGCCCCAGGTCAGGACGGGCAACGGATCGGCCGCGTGCTGACCGATCTCGGACAGCGTGGCGTGATCCGACGTTACCGCCACACGCAGCGGCCCTTCGTGACCGTCGACCAGCAACGCCAGTCGGCGGTCGATCTTCTCCAGGAACTCGGCCTTGAGCTCGGGGCGCCGGTCGTGCGACGCGATATCGGCCCCCTTGATGTGTAACACGACGAGGTCGTTTCGCTTCAGCGCCTTCGCGGTGCGCTCGAACTTGACCTCGAGGTCGGTGTCCAGGTTGGCCGTCATCCCGCGGCCGGTGATCGTCTCGGCCCCGAGCAGCGACGCGACACCCAGGATCGTCCCGTCTCCGCTGACGCAGGCCAGGCGCAGCGGCGAGCCCGCCTCCTCCAGCGGCAGCAGGCGGTGCGCTCGACCGGCGCCGCGGGTCAGGACCGCGTTCGCGGTGGGCAGGCCGCTCTTCTTGCGTTCGAGATTGACGGGATGCTTCGCGAGCGCCTTGCGCGCGGCCTGCTCGAACAGCGAGAGCAGTCCCGCGGTGTAGGCCGCGGCGCCGTCTCGCGGGTCCTCGGGCTGCGGGCTCAGCGGCGCGACCGTGCCTGCCCCGTCTCCGGGATCGCTGCCCTGGATCTCGGGCGAAAGACCTTCGCCGCGCAGCACCACCGCCAGCCGATGCTCGGTCGACATCTTCACCCGCACCTCGACGTCCGAGACGCCGGGCAGCGTCAGACGATCCAGCGCCGCGGCCAGTTCGCCGGCGCCCTCGCGGATGCGGCCCGCGCGACGATCGACGATGTTGCCGCGCTCGTCCAGCGTGGCGAAGTTGCCGCGCAGGGCGACGTCCCCGGCTCGCAGGCGGATGCCGGCGCCGAGCGCCTCCACCGGGCCGCGCTTCAACGCCTGCGGCGACTGGCCGAAGAAGGCCAGGCTACCCGATGCGGTATCCGGCACCACGCCGGGAGCCACCGCATCCGCTAGGCCCGTGCACCCCTCGCGAGCCAGGCGGTCCAACGTGGGTGTGTCGGCGGCCTGCAGCGGCGTGCGTCCGCCCAGCGCGCGAACCGGCCGATCGGCGAGGCCATCGATGTACAGCATCAGCGTCGGGATCCGCGGCGCGGGGTCGCGCCACTCCGCGGAGGCGAACTGCGGGAAGTACCGCTCGATCATCGCCGTCACGACGTGCATCGTGCCGTCCACCGGCGGATCTCCACTGGACGTGTCGAGGACGGGAATCTCGTTGGACTCCGCCTGCTGGGTCAGATAATCGTGCACGCGACGGATCGCGGTGAAATTCTCCAGGTAGCGCTCCGCCGCGCGTCTCCCCGCTCGCGCGCGCAACAGAAACCGCGGACGATGCGTTTCGGAATCCAGCGTGGACAGCAGGACCGGCACCTGATAGGCGGCGCCCTCGAGATCGGAGAACGGGACGATGTCCGGATGCAGGTGCACGCCCTCGACGAGGACGCTCATGCTCTCGGCGACCGCTCGCTCGACCACGGCGCGCACTCCGACGCAGACTCGCGTCGCCTGCTCTTCGAAGCCTGCGATGAGGCGCTCTTCCGAGTCCTGGTCGCGGGCGCCGTCCGAGATGCGGTCGCCGTGCTCCGGATGCTGGTGCGCCTCGAAGCTCGAGCTGTGGATCGCGGGCAGGATCGCCGGGGTGAACACCATGCGCATCACCTGGCGAATCGTGTCGGTGGCGATGACACGGTAGATGCGCAGCAACGGCGCGAGCTCGAGCGCCAGCGTCGACTTGCCGGTCCCGCTGGCTCCGCCGAGGTACAGAACGATCGGCCGCGGCAGCCGCGGGATGCGGCGCACCAGACGGTAGCGCCGCGCGGAGTCGATGCCCTCGAATTTCTCCAGCAGGTCGCCCATGCGGCGGGCGATCTCGTCGCTGGACAGCACCTCTACGTGCTCGGTGACCAGATCCGACTCCAGCTCCGCCACGAGGCGGTAGGCCCGGTCGAGCTCGAGCCCGGCGGCGCGAATACTGCCGGCCAGCAACCCGCGCGAGAACGGCTGGGCCTCGCCCCCGCAGACGACCCTGACGCCGGGGACGACCGGTGCCGGCGTCGCGAGACGCTCCGCCAGCGTATCCCCGAACGTACGTTCGAGGTGCTCCTGGACCAGGTCACGGATCTCGGCGCTCGTCACCTCTTCGCGGTCGGCCAACCGGTCGCGCACGGCACGCGCGGTGGCGTAGGCGTCCTCGAACCCCAGGCCGCGGCGCACGAGGTCGTTGGTCAGCATGCCGCGCAGGAAACGACGGCGCAGGCCCTCGGAACAGATGACCGACAGCGGCTTCCGGCGGACCTTGGCTGTGGACTTGGCGGCCGGTTCGGTTCGTGATTGCTTCTTGGACAACGGCGTCGCAGTTCCGATCGAGATGTGAACGCGATCGTATCACACGAACGGCGTCGGTCCGTTCTCGAACCGACGACGTGCGAAACCACTCGTGCCCGTCACCCGCTCAGCCGTAGCGGCCCTCGATGTAGTCCGCCGTCTGCTTCTCGCCCGGCGCGACGAACATGCCCTCGGTCGCCGTGTGCTCGACGACCTTGCCCAGCAGCATGAAGATGCACTCGTCACTTGCGCGGCGTGCCTGGGCCATGTTGTGCGTGACGATGATGATCGTGTATTGGCCGCGCAGCTCCCAGAGCAACTCCTCGACGGCCTCGGTGCCGCGCGGGTCCAGGGCCGAGCACGGCTCGTCCATCAGCAACACCGTCGGCTTCACCGGCAGGAGGCGAGCGATGCACAGCTTCTGCTGCTCCTCGAGCGACAGACCGGTCGCGCTGGAGCCGAGACGGTCCTTGACCTCGTCCCACAGCACCACCTGGCGCAGCGCGGACTCGACGATCTCGTCCGCCGCGCTCCCCTTCAGCCGGTCCTCCCTGGGCGTGTGCAGTCGGTAGCCGAACAATACGTTGTCGCGAATCGACAGCGGAAGCGGGTTCGGTCGCTGGAACACCATGCCGATCTGCTTGCGCGCCTGCGCCAGCTCGACGTCGGGCGCCAGGATGTCGTGGCCCATGACCTCGACCTTGCCGGTCGTGCGCACGTAGCCCAAGCGCTCGTTGATGCGATTCACGGTCCGCAGGAACGTCGTCTTGCCACAGCCCGACGGGCCGATCAACGACGTGATGATCCCCTGACGGATCTCGAGATCGACGTCGAACAACGCCTGGAAGGTGCCGTACCACAGACTGAGCTGTTCGGTGCGGACGGCGATGGGGTTCGCGTCAGCCAAAGCGTCCCTCGACGTATTCTCGCGTGCGTTTGTCTTGCACCGTGCCGGTGAAGAAGTCCTCGGTGCGCCCGATCTCGACGCACTCCCCCATCAGGAAGAACGCCGTGCGGTCGGCCAGGCGTCTCGCCTGCTGGACGAGATTCGTCACCAGCACGACCGTCATCTCCTGACGCAGCTCCTTCAGCACGTCCTCGATGCGCATCGTCGTCACGGGATCGACCGCGATCGAAAACTCGTCGAGCAGCAGCATGTCCGGCTCCTGGGACAGCGCCCGCGCGATCGTCAAGCGCTGCTGCTGGCCGCCGGAGAGCAGGCTACCCAGCGAGTTGAGGCGGTCCTTCACCTCATCCCACAGCGCAGCGCGCGTCAGGCAACGTTCGACCACCACGTCGAGATCGGCCTTCCGCCGCACTCCGGACAGCTTCGGCGCCAGCGCAACGTTGTCGTAGACGCTCAGCGGCAGGCCGACGGGCAGCGGAAAGACAACACCGATCTTGCGCCGCAGCGCGTAGACGTTGCGCCACTTGCGCACGTCTCGCCCGGCGAAGCGGACGTCGCCGGCCACCTTCATCGACGGCGTGAACACGTCCATCCGGTTGATCGCGCGCAGGAACGACGTCTTGCCGCTGTTGGCCGGTCCGATGATGCCGAAGATCTCGTTCGGGAGGACGTTCAGGCTCACGCCCTCCAGCGCAACCTTGTCACCGTAGCGGATCGACAGGTCGCGGACCTCGAGCATGGCCTGCTGCGCGTCGCTCACCACTTCTTCTTCCTGCGCAAGTACGTGCGGAACGCGATCGAGATCGCGTTCATCGTCAGCACCATGGCGATCAGCACCAGCGCGACGGCGTACGGTGTCGCCTCGGGTACCCCCGGCACCTGGGTCGAGATGACGAACAGGTGCAGCGACATGGCCATCGTCTGATCGAACACACCCTGAGGCAGGAAAGGCAGAAACAGCGCCGCGCCGGTGAACATGATCGGCGCGGTCTCGCCTGTCGTGCGCGAGACCTCGAGGATCACACCGGTGAGGATGCCGCTGACCGAGTTCGGCAGGACGACCTTGCGGATCGTCTGCCAGCGCGTCGCCCCCATGTTCCAGCAGGCCTCACGAAACGCCTGCGGCACGGCCTGCAGCGATTCCCGTGTGGCGACGATCACGACGGGCAGCGTCATCACCGCCAGCGTCAGGCTGGCCGCGAGGATGCTGGTGCCGAAGCGGAAGAAGATCACGAACGCACCCACGCCGAACAGCGCGTGGACGATCGACGGTACGCCGGCCAGGTTGATGATCGCCAGATTGATCGCGCGCGTGAACCAGTTGTCCGGCGCGTATTCGCTGAGATAGATCGCCGCAGCGACACCGACGGGTACCGAGGCCAGCAACGCCACCGCCACGAGCCAGACGGTGCCCACCAGGGCGGGGAAGACCCCGCCCGCGGTCATGCCGTCCTTGGGATAGGTGAACAGGAAGTCGATGCTGAGCATCGGGCCGCCCTTGTACAGCAGCACGCCCAGGATCAGCACGACCGGCATGATCAGCACGATCGTCATGAGCAGAAACAGCAGGCGGAACAAGCGCTGCGCCTGGTCGTTCTTCGCGTTCAGCTCGGTGGCCTGGAACACGGCTCAGCTCCTGCCCCGACCGCGAACGACGAGGTCGGCAGTGAGGTTGATCAAGAACGTCACGACGAACAACAGGATGCCCAGTGTGAACAACGCTTGGTAGTGGTCGGAGCCGACCGCGGTCTCGCCGAGCTCGGCCGCGATCGTCGCGGTCAGCGCGCGTACGGAGTCGAACACGCTGGTCGGTAGGTTGATCGAGTGGCCGCTGGCCATCAGCACCGCCATCGTCTCTCCGAACCCGCGTCCCACGCCGAGCAGCACCGCGGCAACGAGTCCGTTCTTCGCCGCGGGCAGCACGACCTTGAAGATCACCTGCCAGCGCGTCGCCCCCATCGCTTCCGCCGCCTCGCGGTAGCCGTCCGGCACCGCCTTCAGCGCGTCCTCGGCGATCGTGGTCATGATCGGCGCGGCCATCAGCCCCAGGATCAGCCCGGAGTTCAGCACGTTGAGGCCGACGGGGACGTTGAACAGCTTGATGATCAACGGATTCATGATGCTGAGGCCGATGAAGCCCCAGACGACCGACGGGATCGCGGCGAGCAGCTCGACGAGCACCTTCAACGCTTCGCGTGTCTTGCCCGTAGCAAACTCGCCGATGTAGATCGCAACGCCCAGCGCGAAGGGCACCGAGATGACCATCGCCAGCCCGGTGACCGACGCCGTACCGGCGATCAACGCCAGCGCGCCGTACGTCGGGTTGTGTTCGGAGGTCGGCCGCCAGCGAGGAGAGGTGAAGAACTCCAGCGGATTGAGCGACCCGAAGACGAAGCCGATCCCCTCGCGCGTGATGAAGACGAAGATGCCGACGATGAAGACGATGGCCGAGATGCCGCCGACGAAGACGAGCACCTGAACGAACTTGTCGACGTACCAGGCGAGGTCCCGCCGATCGAGATCGGGTGAGCCCTGCACCGCTACGAGCCCGTCCCCTCACCGCGGAGAGTTTCCATCAACTGCGTCACCCTCATGCCGACCTGCTTCAGCAAGCTGTCGAGCGCTTCCTGGTCGGCGCAACACGCCCCCGGGTCGACCCCCTCGAGATGCCACTCGAGCAGCACCGTGTGAAACGGAAGCTCTGCCAGGTGCTGCTTCGCGTCGGGTTCGAGGCTGACGATCACGTGAAACTCCGCCAGTTCTTCGTGAACCGTGGTGATCTGCGTCGGGCTGTGAGCCGCGGAGTCGTAGCCACGTTCGTCGAGAAAGCTGCGCGCTGCCGGCGCGAGCCCGTCGGACGCATTCCAACCCGCGCTGGAATAGCGCCCGCCCTCGGGAAAGGCCTTGCTCGCGTAGGCCGCCGCGATCTGACTGGCGCAGTCGTTGCGCGAGTCGACGAACAGGATCCTGTAGACCTTCGGCTGCTTCGTCTCGCCCGTCACGGTGAACAGCGTCTCTTCGCAGATGTTCTTCGCCTGATCGCCCACCCGGCCCAGCCGGTTGAACATCACGAGCAGGGCGAACAGGTCGCGTTGCGGACGCTTGCCCTTCTCGCCCGCGCTGATCAGGTCGCTGAAGACGCGGTCGAACGTCGCCGCGAGTTGCTTCGAGAGGCCGACGACCCCGCGTGCCATCTCGGCGTTGCCGTCGTTGAACGCCTGCATCGCCTGATTCAACGTGCGCGTGTTCTGCTCGGC
Organism: bacterium; assembly: GCA_024226515.1. Taxonomy (GTDB): domain Bacteria; phylum Acidobacteriota; class Polarisedimenticolia; order Polarisedimenticolales; family Polarisedimenticolaceae; genus JAAELQ01. The sequence goes on along the minus strand of JAAELQ010000008.1, from coordinate 48,277 downwards.
CAGCAGCTGGATGTCGCGAGCCACGGTCTCGGGCGGTGGAGCGGAGAGCTGGACCGCCTCGCGCGAGATCGCGACGGCGTAGTCGCCGATGCGCTCCAGCGCGATGTTGAGCCGCAGGACCGACGAGACGAATCGCAGGTGTCCCGCGCTGGGCAGATGACGCGCGACGAAGGCGTGGCACTGCTGATCGCACTCGCGAACCTTGCGGTTCACCGGCAGATCGGCCAGCACCGTCGAGTACGCCAGGTCGCGATCCAGCGTCAGCGCCGCGCGAACCGCATCGCTCAGCGCGCGTTCGACCGTGCGCCCGAGACTCGCGACGTTCTTGCGGATGGCGGCAAGATCCTGTGCCAGCCGCTCTTCGTAGTGCGACATCGATCGCTCCCCTTCAGACGGCCTAGCCGCAGGTCACGGGACGGACGGGGGCGTAACCCTTGTCCTGAATGATGCACTGCCCCTCGTCGCTGAGAATCCAGTCGAGGTACTCCTTGACCACGCCCTCGGGCTGGCCGGCGGTGTACATCATCAACGGGCGGGCCAGCGGATACGTGCCGTCGATCGCGGTCTGCGACGAGGGCGCGACGCAATCTCCGCCGTCCTTCGGAATGACACACGGCATCTTGACCGTATCCGTCGCGTAGGCCAGGCCGCTGTATCCGATGGCGCACGGCGTGTTGTGCACGAGGTCGACGACGTCCTTCGACCCGTGCATGTCGCGCGTGCCGAGACGGTAGTCGCGTTTCTTGCCGAGCACCGCATCCTTGAAGTAGACGTAGGTTCCGGAGTTGTTCTGCCGGCTGACGACGACGAGCTCGTCGCTGCCGCAACCGGGCACCGACACATCGAGCTGCTTCCAGCTCTCGGTGCCGCCGCCCTCGCCGTAGATCCCGGCGAGCTGGTCGATCGTGAACGTGTCGATCGGGTTGTCCTTGTGCAGGAAGACCGCAAGGGCGTCGAAGCCGACGATGTGCTCGATCGGCTCGATCCCGTTCTCGCGGGCCATCTCGATCTCTTTCTGCTTCATCTTGCGGCTGGCGTTGGCCAGGTCCACGGTGCCGTTGATCATGGCCGAGATGCCGGTTCCGGAGCCGCCCCCCGTCACCGCCACCGCAACGTTGGCGTTGATGTCCTTGTAGTTCTCGGCCCAGGCCTGGGCCACGTTGACCAGCGTGTCGGATCCCTTGTTCTGGATCACCGTGCGCGAACCGCTGCCCTGACCGCCGCCACAGGCGACCAGCACTACCAAGAAAACGAGAACCGCTGCCTTCTTCATCGCTTTGCGCTCCGTCGAATTCAGTTCGATAGGGTCTTTTCCTCTGACGTCGCACGACAAGTGCGGCAATTGCAGGCTAGCACCGAACTCGCGTCCAATTCGGTCCTCGGCGAGTAGTTAACAGACGTTTAACAACGGCGTGGCGGGCCCTGCGTTTGACCCCCGACCCGGGCAGTGAGAACCTGGGGCCGGGGAGGAGACGCGGGTGGCGCAGAACGGCGCAAAACGGATCCTCGGTCGGCGCTACGGGCTCGAGGGCGAGCTTCGACGACTGCCGGGCGAGAACGAGAACTACCTCGTGACCGCGACGGACGGGCGGCGCTTCGTGCTGAAGATCGGCCTGCCCGACGCCAACCCCGCGGACGTCGACCTGGAACGTGTGCTGGCCGTGCGAATCGCGTCCGCCGACATCGGGCTCGCGGCGCCGGAGCTGCTTCCGGCCGACGACGGGTCGTTCGGGGTGCTCTACGCGTCCGGCGACGGGACGCAGCGACCCGCACGCCTGATGCGCTTCGTGACGGGCACGCCGTGGAGCGAGGCCGGAGCACCCTCGACGGCACGCCTGCGCGATCTCGGTGGCGCCGTCGCGCGCATGATCGGTGCGCTCGAGTCCGTCTCACACCCCGCGACGGACCGGACGCACGCCTGGGACCTGGCGCGCGCCTGCACGCAGCGGCCCGCGGTCGACCGGATCGACGACGCCGACCGCCGCCGCGTGCTCGATGCGGCGTTTCAGCTGTATTCCGCTTGCGCGCTGCCCCGTTTGTCGGAGCTCCGGCGCTCGGTCATCCACGGCGACGTCAACGACGAGAACGTCCTCGTGGAGGGCGACCGGGTCACCGGCATCCTGGATTTCGGCGACAGCCTGATCAACCCGACCGTCTGCGAGCTGGCCATCGCGCTGGCCTACGCCATGCTCGCTCTGCCGCAGCCGCTGGCCGCGGCGGCGCAGATCGTGCGCGGTCATCACGCGGTCCGGCCGCTCGACGAGGTCGAGCTCGACGTCCTGTTCCCGCTGGTCTGCGGCAGGCTCGCGCTGAGCGTGTCGATCGCAGCGCAGCGTCCCGGCGACAGGTCGGAGAACCCCAACTGGTTCGTCACCGAGGAGCCCGCATGGCGCTTGCTGACGGAGCTCGCGGGCCAGTCTCCGCGCGCGGCGCGCGAGCTGCTCTGCGGCGAGATTCCGCGCGACCCGCCCCGGGCGCCTCCGGCGACGGGCGAGCTGCTCGAGCACCGCGCGCGACGCATCGGACCGTCGCTGAGCGTGGCCTACCGCGCGCCGCTGCAGATCGTTCGCGGGGCGGGCCAGTACCTCTACGACGAGGAGGGACGTCCGTATCTCGATCTGATCAACAACGTGTGCCACGTCGGGCACTGCCACCCGCGCGTCGTCGAGGCGGGGGCGAAGCAGATGGCTCGGCTCAATACGAACACGCGCTACCTGCATCGCCGCCTCGTCGACTACGCCGAGCGCCTGTGCGCGACGCTGCCGGACCCGCTGCGCGTCTGCTGGTTCGTCTGCTCGGGAAGCGAGGCCAACGAGCTGGCCGTGCGCCTGGCCCGCGCACATACCGGGCGGCACGACATGCTGGTGCTCGACGGCGCCTACCACGGCCACACGAACGCGCTGATCGAACTGAGTCCGTACAAGTTCCTCGGCCCCGGCGGCGCCGGCACGCCGGCGCCGCACGTCCACGTCGTCCCCGTTCCCGACGGGTACCGCGGGCCGCACCGGGGACAGGGGCGCGACGCGGGTCAGGCGTACGGCGACGAGGTCGGGCGCGCGATCGAGACCTCCTCGCGTCCTCCGGCCGCGTTCATCGCGGAGTCGCTGATGGGTTGCGGCGGTCAGATCGTTCCTCCGGACGGCTATTTCGAGCGTGCGTTCGAGCACGTGCGGCGGGCGGGTGGCGTGTGCATCGCGGACGAGGTGCATGTCGGCTTCGGCCGCGTGGGCCATGCGTTCTGGGGCTTCGAGCTACAGGACGTCGTGCCGGACATCGTCGTGCTCGGCAAGCCGATCGGCAACGGTCACCCGATGGCGGCCGTGATCACGACGCAGGAGATCGCGGCGTCGTTCGACAACGGGATGGAGTTCTTCAGCACGTTCGGCGGCAACCCGGTCTCGTGCGCCATCGGCATGGCCGTGCTGGACGTGATCGAGGAGCAGGGGCTCCAACGACACGCGGCGCGGCTCGGCGAGCGGCTGAGCGTCGCGCTGCGCGAGCTGCAGAGCCGGCACGCGATCGTCGGCGACGTCCGCGGAAGCGGACTGTTTCTCGGCGTCGAGCTGGTCCGCGACCGTGAAACGCTGGAACCCGCCGGGCGCGAGGCGACGGAGGCGGTCGAGCGACTGCGCGCCGACGGCATGCTGGTCGCCACGGACGGTCCGCTGAACAACGTGATCAAGATCAAGCCGCCGCTGGTGCTGACCGAGGGTGACGCGGAGATGTTCGTCCGCGGCCTCGACGCGGCGCTGGGAGACGTGGCGCGGCGCTGATTGGAGCCACCGCGACCGATGTGCCACCATGGCCGGATAACCTCGAAAAACAGGCAAGGACGGACCGCCATGGCAACGACACCGACGCAGATCGCACGACCGGCAACGCTGAAACCCGGCGTCAAGCTCGACTCGATCCCGCAGCCGCGCGAGGCCGCCGCGGAGCCCGGCGGCGCGGGACGCACGCTTCGCGGCAAGGCGCTGATCTTCTGGGATCCGAAGAACCCGCAGCGCAAGCTCGACGCGATCGACACGGATCAGATCACACCGGCCAAGGACTGCGTGTCCGAGAGCCTCGACGCGCTCGACGAGAAGTGGAAGGCCGGCTCGTTCCGTCACCTGATGCCCGACTTCCGCAAGCGCGTTCACTCCGGCGAGACGTTTCTGATCGCGGGCGATCGCTTTGCGATTGGATCGTCACGCGAGATGAGCCCCGCGGGACTGAAGGCCGTGGCCGAGGAGGTCGGCCTCGAGCTGGTCGTCGTCTGCGGCAACAACATGGGCGACATCTTCCGCCGCAACAGCTTCAACCTGGGACTGCAGGTCGTCCAGAGCCCCGAGGCGGTCGAGGATGCGCGCGACGGCGACGAGTTCACGTTCGATCCGGACTCGCGCAAGCTGGTCAACGAGACGCAGGGCAAGTCGTACGACCCGCTGGCGCTGACGGAGAAGGAAGACGAGATCCGCCGCTCGGGCGGCATCTTCGCCGTCGGCCGCCGCGAGTTCCACGAGTCGGTACGCAGCACGCCCGCCATCGAGTGGCCCGACGCGGAGACGGCGTCGCGCCTGACGACGACGGAGCAGATCGTCTGGGCTCACCGCGTGGACAAGGACGCGAAGGTCGAGCCGGGAGCGACGCTGCGGGTCTACGCCGACCTGCTGCCGGCGTCGGACGGCACGGCCCCGTTCTCGATCCACACGTTCAACCAGATCACCGGCGGCAACACGATCGACCCGCGGCAGCTGGCCGTGGCCAACGACCACTTCGTGTTCACCGGGGTCGACTCGGACGACAAGCAGACGGCGATCGGTCGCGAGTTCGCGAAGCTGCACGACATCCGCAAGCCGTACTACGCGACTCCGGGCGACGGCATCTTCCATTTCTACTTTCCCGAGCAGGGGCTCGTACTTCCGGGCGCGTTCATCCCCGGCGCGGACTCGCACAGTCGCGCCTACGGGGCGTACGGCGCGATCGGGATCGGCGTCGGCTCGACCACGCTGGGCTTCGGCTGGTCCACCGGCTACGTCTACTTCACGCTGTCCAAGGCGCGGCGCGTGAAGTTCACGGGCAAGCTGCAGCCGTGGGTCTCGGGCAAGGACATCGTGCTCAAGCTGCTCGAGCACTGGGGCGCCGAGCAATCGCGCGGAATGTCGGTGGAATTCGTCGACTCGGACATGCAGCTGCCGATCGTCTATCGCAACACGATCTGCAACATGATGGCCGAGGGCGAGGCGCAGAACGGTATCTTCGCCCCCGACGAGACGACGTACGCCTGGTATCGCGACAAGGGCATCACGGATCTGCCTTACCCGCAGATCCGCCCCGGAGCGAACGCGCAGTACGAGATCGACGAGACGCTGGACCTGTCCGAGGTCGCGCCGATGATCGCCAAGCCGTACAGCCCGGGCAACGCGTTCCGTGCGGACGAGATCGCGCGCGAGCGGACGGCGTTCGACAAGGCGTTCATCGGCTCGTGCACCAACGGCAGCTACGACGACCTGCTGCAGGCGGCGCTGATCCTGCGCGCGGCCCGCGAGGGCGGGCGCGGCAAGACGGCGACGGAGTTCGTCATCTTCCCCGGTTCGGGCGACGTGAAGCGCAAGATCGAGGAGGGCGACGCGCGCCTCGGCGACGAGTCGATCGCGGATGTCCTGCGCTCGGTCGGCGGGCAGATCCGCGACTCGTGGTGCGGCCCGTGCTTCGGACAGGGGCCGGACGCGCTCGCGCCCGGGCAGCGCGCGATCACCACGTTCAATCGCAACTGGCAGAACCGCATGGGCCTCGGCGGCGAGGGCTATCTGGCCAGTCCGGCGGTCGTCGCCGCGTCGGCGCTGCTGGGCTACATGGCCCCGCCGAGCGAGCTGGGTCTCGACTGGTCGGCGGAGCGCTTCGGCGTCTAGGAGTCAGGCGGACAGGCGCAGCAGGCGCGCGCCGAGCAGCGTCGAGGCTCCCGCGAACGCCAGCAGCACGGCGCAGGGCAGCAGCACCGCCTCGATCCCGCGGCCGAACGAGATCAGCGCGTGGAACGCGTCCATGGCCCAGGCCGTCGGAAACGCGTGTGCCGCCGTGCGCATCCACTGCGGCATCATCTCGGCGGGCCACCAGCACCCGCCGAGCGCGGCAAGCACCATGCTGCCGATCCAGCCGATGGCCGAGGCCTGCTTCGCGTCCTTGACGACCGCGCCGAGCAGGGTCGCCAGTCCGGCGACGGCGGCCGCATAACTGAACAGCACCAGCGCGAGCCCCGCGGGCGAATCGCCGAACGACAGTCCGAACAGGAAACGGCCTCCGAGAGTCAGCGCGACCACCTGCAGGCCGGCGATCAACAGGCGCCCCAGCACCTTGGCCGCAACGATCTCGACGTTGCTGACCGGCAGTGTCGCCTGTCGGCGCAGCATCCCCGTGCTGCGCTCCTGCGCGAGAAAGACCGCGCCGTAAATCAGCGTCATCATCATCACGGTGAACGTGAGCATGCCGGGGACGCTCTGCGCCAGTCCGGTCGGCACCGGGCGGCCCACACCCGCGGTCGTCACGTCGAGCGTCACACGCGGCGGCTCGGCAGCGAGACGCAGGAACTGCGCCTCGAGCTCGGCGGGGTCTCCGGCCGGCAACGGCTCGACGCGGTCGATCTCGATCAGCCGTCCGAGCGACCGCGCGATCGCCCGCATGATATGCACCTGGGCCGCGAAACCGTAGTCCTGATTCGAGTTCGGTTCGCGTTCGAACCGCAGCGTTTGTTGTTTCCCGTGGATCACGCCCTCCGCGAAACCGACAGGGATGATCAGCGTGCGCACCTTGTTCTCGGCGTCGTCCGCCTCGTCCGGCTGCAGCGGCTTGAGATTGACCGTCTCGTGCTCGAGCTCGGAGATCAACGCGCGCGACAACCACGAGCTATCGTGGTCGACGACGCTCAGCGTGGCCTTCGGCTTCCCGCCTCCTCCTCCGCCTCCGCTGAACAGCCACATCATGATCAGCGGCAGCACCAGCAACCAGAAGAACGCCGGGGCGTCACGGGTCGTCAGGCGGATGTCGTTCCACGCCAACCGGAAGACCTGCTTCATGCGGCCACCCCGCGGCTCACGTTGCGCCCCAGCAGCCGGGCCCCGACGAACAACAACACGATGCCGAGGCCGGAGAGAACCCCGGCGTTGGGCAAGATGTCGGCCACACCGGCGGCCTCACGAATCAACGCTCGGTACCCCTCGGTGCCCCAGTAGAACGGCGAGACGGGAGCGGCCTTCTGTAGAGCCGCGGGCAACGCCTGCACCTGGATGAACGACCCACCCACGAACGCGAAGAACAGGAGGAGGATCGACGACAGCGTGGAGCCCTGGCGCTCGGTGCGCGCCACGCCGTAGACCAACGCCGAGTAGCCGGTGACCGCGAGAATCACCGCGAACGACAGAACGACGAAACCCGCAAGACTGATCGGGCTCTCGGCTGCGAACGCGCCCACCGCCGTCAGGATGAGCAACGACAGGATCGCGACGACCGCGGTGAATAGCGCCTTGGCCACCACGAGCTGCCACGTGGTCACGGGGCAGGTCAGCTGACGTCGCAGCGTTCCTTCGCGCGACTCGACGAGAATGTCGCGCATGGCGACGTCACCCAGCATGAACAGCGCCCACACGGAGATCCCCGGCAGGACGAACAGGAAGACCGAACCGGACTGTTTCACTTCCCCCTCGGCCTGCAGCGTCACCGATTCGAGCTGGATCACGGGCGGTAGCAACAGCGGCTCGGACGCGTCGACCGTCAACCACAGCTCGCCGGCCAGGTCCATGACGTGGGCCTGCGTCAGCTCGCAGGAATCGCCCTCGAGGCACTCGGCGATCGGCCGCAGCGAATCGGCCAGAATCCTCGCGCCCGCGGAGAGCACGTCGGCGAGCACGGTCGTCGCCTGCTCGGCAATCTCGGGCATGATGCTCTGCGCCGGGTTGCGCACGAGCTGCAGTTGCACCGGACGTCCGGCGAGCAACTCCTCCTGGAAGCCCTCGGGGATGCGCAGCAGTGCGGATGCCTCACCCGCCTCGATGCGCTCGGCGCCGTCCGCGCCGACGAGGCTGACGTCGAAGTACTGCGCCAGCTCCTCGTTGCCGACGGACCCGGTGAGAATCCCGGACAGCAGGCTCTGATCGCGGTCCTCGACGAGCAGCTCGACCTTGGGCGCCCGCGGCGACCCGCTTCCGAACGTCAGACCGAGCAACGAGGCGAACACGATCGGGAACAGCAGCACGACGATCATCGCCATCGGCGAGCGCACCTGCCGGCGCAGGTCCTTCAACACCATGTGCCAGATGCGGCGCATCAGTCGCGCAGCTCTCGACCGGTCAACTTGAGGAACAACCCGTTGAGGCTCGGCGGCTGGATCGAGACGCCGTCCACGTCCAGCTTTCCCTCGAGCACGCGAGAGAGCACGTCGAGCGAGCCGCGCCCGTCTCCGGACGTCGACAGGACGATCTTGCCCTGCTCGGCGCCGACGATCTCGATGCCGGCGATCCCGGCGACCGCCTTGCGCCCACGGTCGGCGTCGAACGCGCCGCGAATCGTGACCACCTCCTCACGTCCCACGCGGTCCTTCAACTGATCCAGCGTGCCCTCGGCCAGCAGCTTGCCGTGATCCATGATCGCGATGCGGTTACAGAGCTGCTCGGCTTCCTCGAGGTAGTGCGTCGTGTAGAGAATCGTCGTGCCCGCGGCGGCGACGTCACGCACGATCTCGAGGATATTGTTGCGCGCCTGCGGGTCGATGCCGACCGTGGGTTCGTCGAGCAGGACGAACTTCGGCCCGTGCACGAGGCCCATGCTCAGGTTCAACCGGCGCTTCATGCCGCCCGAGTAGCCGCTGACGCGCTCGTCGGCTCGCCCGCTGAGGCCGACCTGCTCCAGCATCTCGTCGACGCGAGTGTTCCGATCGACGTCTCCGAGGTCGTGCAGCCCGGCCCAGAAGCGCAGGTTCTCGCGCGCGGACAGCTCCTCGTAGATCGCCGTCTCCTGCGGCACGACACCCAGCTTGGCCTTGACGCCCAGCGGGTCGACGGACAGCTCCGTCCCGTCGTAGAGGATCCGCCCGTCGTCGGGAGCCAGCAGGCCGGCCAGCATCGACAGCGTGGTCGTCTTGCCCGCGCCGTTCGGCCCCAGCAGGCCGTAGATCTCGCCCTGACGGATCTCGAACGACACCCCGTCCACGGCACGGATGTCACCGAATCGCTTGTTCAGCCCCTCGACCTGAATCACGTTCGCCCCTCCGCAGGCCGCCATTGTAAACAGCCTCGTGGGCAATACGTCCGAGGAGAGCGGAATGTTTCCGGAACTGTGGGGGGATCAGCAGGCGGGGCGAGTGTCGGCGGCGGTGACGGGCAGGGCTTCGACCCCGGTCTCGACTTCCAGCAGGAGAATCCCGTTGCCGGTATCGCCGGATCGGATGCGGTGGACGCGGACCCGCGGGGCCTCCGCGTCGCAGGCGCCCTCGACCTCGTCGACGGCTTGCGTTGCGGCCTGCGTCTCGGCGGCCGCATGGGCCGGCGGGATCAGATCCCCGGCCGGCTCGTACGGCTCGAACCGCACGGACAGGACGAGCAGCAGCAGGATCATCAGGCTTGCGGCGTCGCGGACCAGTTGCATCGGGCTTCCCTTCCCAGGATCGTCTTCGTCCCGTCTCTCACCCCGTAGAACGCACGATGCGGGCTTCGGGTTGCAGGGATGCGTGTAAAAACACGTATTTCCGTTTGCAGGGTCGGTGCCAGCTCGCGCGGGCCGGAAAACGGTCGATTTCGTGAGGGGCGGGTCGTGCTAGGGTCCGATATCGGACGCCGGATCCCGATACCGGGTACGGCGGGCCCACCAGCGGCCGATGCCGATCAGGCTGATCAACAGCCAGAAGACCTCGACGATCATGGCCGACAGGTTGAAGTCGTACAGCAGCGAGACGATGATCAGCGCCGCGCCGACGCCGTTCAGGATGGAGAAGCGCGCGTCCGACGGGTCCAGCCTGCCTAGCTGGAGCAACAGGTAGGCCGCGAGAATCGCGACCACTCCCAGATTGCCGGCGAGATCGTGCCACGCGTACTGCACGCGGCACAGTCTACAGGGAACCGGCCTCCTCGATGTCGTCGTCCTCGACCGGCCGCGGCCCGGCGGCCCCGTTGCGATCCAGGCCGTGCTTGCGCACGCGGTACTGGAACGTCTTGTACGAGATGCCGAGCATGCGAGCCGCGTCGCCGAGGTTGCCGCGCGCGCGGCGCAGGGCCTGCTGCATCAGGTGCCGCTCGAGGTCGGGCAAGCTGACGCCGTCGGCCGGCAGCTCGAACGAGCCCACCGCGCGCTCCTGCGGTGCCGGCGCGTCGGCCACCGCCGGCGGCAGGTCCTCCAGCTCCAGCCGGTCGCCGCTGGCCAGGACCATCATGCGCTCGATGCAGTTCTCCAGCTCGCGGACGTTGCCCGGCCACGGGTTGCGCTGCAGGCGATCCATCACCGCGGGCGCCATCGTGGGCCGGGCGCGGCCGAACTTCGTTGCCGCGGCCTCGAGGAAACGATCGACCAGCAGCGGGACGTCCTCGACTCGCTCGCGCAGCGGCGGCATGTGTACGGGGACGACGTTCAGTCGATAGTACAGATCCTCGCGGAATCGCTTCTCCTGAATCGCCTTCTCGAGTTCCTCGCAGCTCGCGGCGAGGATGCGCACGTCGACCTTCTTCGGCATCGACGAGCCGAGGCGCTGGATCTCGCGCTCCTGCAACGCGCGCAGCAGCTTGGCCTGCAGGTCCGTGCGCATCGCACCGATCTCGTCGAGGAACATCGTACCGCCGTCGGCCTGCTCGAAGCGACCGGCGTGCGCCTGCGTCGCACCGGTGAAGGCGCCCTTCTCGTGGCCGAAGAACTCGCTCTCCATCAACGTCTCGGGGACCGCGGCACAGTTCAGCGCCACGAACGGCCCCGCGGCGCGCGAGCTACGCTGGTGCACCGCGCGCGCGACGAGCTCCTTGCCCGTGCCGCTCTCGCCCGTGATCAGCACGGGCACGTCCGTGCAGGCCACACGCTCGATCAGGGAGAAAACCTGCTGCATCGAGGGAGCCGCACCGATGATGTTGTCCAGCTTGTAGCGCTCGCGCAGGACCCCGTGCAGCTCCGCGACCTCGTCCTCCAGCCGCCGATGACGGATCGCCTTCTCGATCACCAGCAGCAGCTCGTCGCGTTCGAAAGGCTTGGTCAGGTAATCCGCCGCCCCGCGCTTCATCGCCTCGACCGCCGTGGAGACGGACCCGTAGGCCGTCATCAGCACGACCGGCAGCTCCGGGTGGTCGCGACGACAGCTCTCGAGCAACTGCAGGCCGTCCATCCTGGGCATGCGCTGGTCGGTGATCAGCAGGTCGAACTCGCTGCCGTCGCGCAGCTGCGCCAGCGCCTCCTCGCCGTCGGCCGCCACCACGACCGTGAAACCCGCGCGACCCAGGATGTTGGCCAGCATCTCGCGCTGGGCGTCCTCGTCGTCGACGACGAGCAGCCGCCTGCGCCGCTCGCCCGCGGAACCGCTCATGAGTCGGTCTCCTTCGGCTCCGCCTCGAGTGGCAGCGCCAGGGAGACTCGCGTTCCCTCGCCCGGAGCGCTGTCGAGACTGACCCGCCCGCCGTGTTCCTCGACGACGCACTGGTGCACGATGGCGAGCCCGAGGCCGTTGCCTCCGTCCCGCGTCGTGTAACCGAAGTCGAACGCGCGCTCCTGGTCGCGCGGGTCGATCCCGCGCCCGGAGTCGGCGACCTCGACCACCGCGTATCCGCCCTCGGTGCGCAGGCTCAACGTCAGCGTTCCCCCGCCGGGCATCGCCTCGAAACTGTTCAGCACCAGGTTGAGGATCGACGAGCGGATCGCCTCGCCGTCGGCCGCGATCTCGGAGACGGATTCGTCGACCTGCAGCGTGACCTCGACGCCGCGCCACTCCGCTTCCTTGCGCACCAGCGTCGCGGTCTCGCGCAGCAGCTCGCACAGATCGACGACGACCTGTTCGCCGCGATCGTTCGTCGCGAAACGCAGGAAGTTGGCCACGGTGCGATCCAGTCGGCGGATCTCGCCGCGGATGATGTCGATCGAGCGGTCGAACTGCGCCGCACGATCGTCGTTCTCGGGACGGCTGGTTTCGCGCAGGTGCTGCAGCGTCAGACCGATCGAATGCAACGGATTGCGCACGTCGTGCGCCACGCCGGCGGCCAGCCGGCCCAGCGCCGTCAGCTTCTCGCGACGCATCATCTCGCGCGCCCGGTCGCGGTTGGCGCGCAGCTCGCGCGCCATGTCGTTCAGCGCGGTGCCGAGCCGGGCGATCTCGTCGTGGCCGCGCACGTCGACCTCGGTGTCGAGGTCGCCGGCGGAGATGTCACGAATCCCGGCGTGCAACCTGCGAATCGGTTTGGTGAAGCGCGTCGCCACGCCCGCCGACAGCACGGTCCCGACGACGAACACGCCGAAGAACAGGAACAGGGAACGGTCGCGGATGCGGTCGAACAGCGAGTCGTACTCCTCGACGGGGATCGGAAGCTGGATCGTCTCGAGGTCGCTGATCCGATCGTCGCCGACCGCCGCGGCATCGATCTCACCGTGCAGCTCGAAGTGATTGTCCGTCGCGAACACGCGCTGCATCACCGGGAATTTCAGCACGAGCCCGCTGCCGGCGTCGGTCTCGGCCCGCACGTCGTCGATGCGGATGAACATCTTCGCCGCCTCGGCCGGGTCGATCTCGCCTGCGGTCTGCACGCAGGTCGCCTCCTTCTCCTCGGACGAACCCTGGCACTCGACCGCGACGATCGCGCCGTCCTCCTGGGTCCAGGCGCGCCGCGTGCGGCGACTCACCTTCGGGCCGGGGTGCCCGTGTCCCAGCGCCTCGGCGACGATCTCGACCCGGCGCGGTGAGGCGAAATGGTCGATGACGACGACGTGGCCGTCCTCGATTGCGGACGCGGGCGGCGGCGGCCCGTCGGCGGCGTCGGTCCACATGAAGTCGACGTAGTTCGCCGCCTCATGAAACCGGAAATCGGGGTCCTCCTCCGAGCTGAACTCGAACGTGCGCAGCGTCGCCTGGCCCACGGCCGAGGCCGTCCGCGCCACCTCCTCCATCACCTGGTCCTGGTAGTGGGCCATCAGCAGGCCGAACGCACCCAGGGACAGAAGCAGCACCACGCTCATCAGCGCGATCAGTCGGAGTGTCATCTCGGGCTCCCTTCGCGGGGAAATCAAGCAAAAAGTGTACCACCGGGCTCGACGCCGAACGGTCGCGCGAGGTGGGCCAACGAAGGGATTTCAGCGGGAGGATACCGGGGCGGGGCTGCCCCAAATGAGGTAGGTGTCTCCGGCAGGCCACGGCGAAACACCGCGGCCTGCCGGAATGACGTGGATCAGTTGACCTTGATCGTGACCTTCTCGAGCATCAGCGGCTCGGTCGTGCGGCCGCTGCCCGAGCCCGCGGCCTCGAGCGCCTTCAGCGTGTCCATCCCCTCGACCAGGTGGCCGTAGATGGTGTGCTTGCCGTCGAGATGCGCCGTGGGCTTGAACGTGATGAAGAACTGGCTGCCGTCCGTCTTGGGTCGCCCGGTGTTGGCGGTCGACAGCATGCCGGCGCGGTCGTGCTTCACGCTGGGGTCGTGCTCGCCGGCGATGCGGTAGCCCGGTCCGCCGGTGCCGGTGCCCAGCGGGCAGCCGCCCTGCGCCATGAAGTTCTGGATCACGCGGTGGAAGCTGAGACCGTCATAGAAACCGATACGGGTCAGGTAGATGAACGCGCTGACGTGCATCGGGGCGTGGCCCGGCATCAGCTCGAGGACGATCGTCCCCTTGCTGGTCTCCATATGGGCCGTGTAGGTCTTGCCCTCGGTGAACGAGGCCTGCGGCGGCGCGGGCACCTTGGTGCGCCAGTTCTTGTCTTCTTTATTGATTCCGGCCTCGGCGATGAAGTCGTCGATCGTCTTCACGGCAGCGTCCACCTTCTCCTCGGCCAAGGCCGCTCCGGCGAAGCAAAACGCCAGGGCCAAGACGCAAAAAGTTCTCATTTTGTTACCTCCTGAAGCAGGCTGACAGACTCGGTTTTTTGTGGGGTGAGCCATTGAGTTTAGCATCCGGCCGCCCCCCGCGCCGTCGCGACGGCTGCGGCCCCGCGGTCCGCGCGCGCTTGCCTCGGAGGCGGCGCACAACTAACTTCAACTCAGTCGTTTGCCGGAAAACCCGGTGCTACAATCGATCGTGTCGATCGGGCCTCGGCCCGGCAGCACGGTGAAGAGAAATCCAGGAGTTGTTCGTTGCCTCGTAGCGCTTGGCTCGTCGCGATGTGCGTCGTCGGCTTCATGGCCGGCGCGGAAGCTACCGGCGACGACGGGCTGCTGCAACCGAAGCTGCTGAACCAGCGCGCGCCCGACCTGTTCCACGTCGAGGTCGCCACCTCCGAAGGCAAGTTCGTCGTGGAGATCGAGCGCGCGTGGGCGCCGGTGGGCGCGGACCGCTTCTACAACCTCGCTCTCAGCGGCTTCTACGACGAGACACGCTTCTTCCGCGTGGTGCCGGGCTTCGCCGCCCTGTTCGGCATGCACGGCGATCCCAAGATCAGCGAGGTCTGGAATCGCGCAGAGATCCGGGACGACCCGGTGCGTCGGCCGAACGAGAGGGGCACACTGACTTTCGCGATGGCCGGCCCCAACACGCGCACGACACAGATCTTCATCAACCTGAAGGACAACCGGCAACTGGACGGGATGGGCTTCGCGCCGTTCGGTCACGTGATTCGCGGCTGGTCGGTCATCGAAAACTTGTGCGACGAGTACGGCGACCGTCCCCCGCGCGGCAAGGGCCCGCACCAGCACATGATCCGTGTCGAGGGCAACGCCTATCTGAAGCGCGAGTACCCCGAGCTGGACTTCGTCATCGGAATGACCGTGTTCGTTCCGCCGTCCGCCGAAGCGCCCCGACCTCCGAACGAATGACCGAACGTCGAACGTCGGCGTCACGCAGCTTCCTGTGGTACGTCGCACCCGCGCTGCTGTGTCTCGTCGCCCTGACGCAGCGCTACCTCGCATTCGATCACGAGTTGAACGCGTGGAAAGGCGGCGGGTTCGGGATGTTCGCCACGATCAACATGGCGTCGCTGCGTCATCCGAGCGTGACGCTGATCCGCAGCGGCGGCCGCGAGTTTCGTCTCCCGCCGCGCGATCTCGAGTTGCGCCTGCCGCTCGGCGGAAGGATGGTCCGACTGCAACAGGAGCTGCTGATGCTGCCGACCGAGCGTCGCGCGCGGAGGCTGGCGCGATTGCTCGTCGACGAGGACTGGGTCGTCATCGAGGGCGTCCCGGGCGACGCCTCGACGGCGGTGGCCATGCTGGCGATCGACGTACCCGTCGGTCGCACCGGCGCACCGCTCGAGCTGGAGGCGATTCGCGTCGACATCTGGCAGTACCGCTTCAAAGCGTCGGAATCGACGCTGATGCTGGAGCACTCGACGACGCAGACGGTGCCGCGCGAGGCGGACGCGGGATGAGCGAAGCGATCGTCGAGGCGCCGCGCGCGCCGTTCTGGACGCGCTTCATCGAACAGGATCGCGTCGATCTCGTCGTGCGCATGACGATGTTGCTGCTGCTCGTGCACCCGAGTCGGCTGTGGTTCGTCCGGCTCCCGGTGACCGCGATGTGCATCGTGGGCATCCTGCACCGCCCCCTGGGACGGGACTGGCGTCTGTGGCTGGGTGTCGCCGCGTTGCAGCTGTTCGAATGCGCCTTCAACTGGGCCTTCATCAACAACCACGACTTCCTGATCGCGTACTGGTCGCTGGCGCTGGGCTGCGCACTGCTGTCGGGCGACGCGCGTCGCGGGCTGGCGCTGAACGGACGAATCCTGATCGGGCTGGTGTTCCTCTTCGCCACGCTGTGGAAGCTGAGCTCGCCGACCTACATGGATGCGAGCATGTTTCGCTTTCTGTTGCTCGAGGACTATCGCTTCTTCGAGCTGGCCCACGTCTTCGGGGGCTACCCACGCGAGGGGCTGCTGGCCAACACGGCGGCGCTGGGGACCAAGCTGGACCTGGCGGCGACGATCCGCCTGCAGGACGGGCCCGGCATCGCCGGTTTCGCCGTGTTCATGACCTGGTGGACGATCCTGATCGAGGGCGCTCTGGCCGTTTTCTACCTGCTGCCCGAGCGCCTCGCCGCCGCGCGCTTCCGGCACTGGGTGCTCGTCGTGTTCCTCGTCACGACCTACCCGCCGATCAACGTCGTCGGTTTCGCCTGGCTGCTGCTGATCATGTCCGTCGCACAGACGAGCGACCGGCAGGGGAAGCTGCGCGCGCTGTACCTGGTGCTGTTCGTGGCGACGTACTTCTTCACGCTGGGGCACGTGAAGCAGTGGGTGTTCGGTCTATTCGCCTGAGGACTCGGTGACGCGAATCTCCTGCGTCACGTCCACATCCGTCAGCACCTGCTCGTTACCCGTCGGCCGGCGCACCGTGAGGCGGTCGATCTTCGTTGCCGATCCGACTCCGAATTGCACTCACGCACCGAGAGCGTTCGCACTCTCAATGCAAGATACGATAGCGGGCGACCCGGCGTACCGCGACCCTCGGGCGTGAGTCCGGAAATCCTGCTCAGTCGGCCAGGTCGACGATGTCGCCGCCCGGCGCGTCCGCCGTCGGCTTCTGCCGCGGCGGGTTCGGGTCCGTCACGGGCGGTATCGGATCCACGAGGTTCTTGTCGTGGTTCGGCAGGCCGGAGGTAGGTCCGAGGTCGATCGCGTCGCCGGCTCCGGAAACGTTGGCGAGGTCGGCGTCGTTCAGTTCTTTGCCCATCGTTTTCTCCTTGTAGATGGAAGTTGGCGAAACCCTAACACGGAACCGGCGCCCTCGTCCCAGGAATCCGGCAGGCGCCGGGCCCGGTCGTTTTGGGCACTTTCTCGACCGCGGGCGGGGCGAGGCAGCGCCGCATCCCGTACGCTCGTGGAATGTCGATCCCCGTCGCGCGCGGTCGCGTCATTGCCGCCGACATGCACGGCTACGGCTTCTCGGACAAGCCGGCGCGACAAAGGCCGTCCCCCCGACCACGTCAGTGCGGGTAGGTTCTTTCGCCCGCGCGGACGGCGACGTCGAGGTGGTTCTCGCGAGGCGGGACCGCGCAGTTATAGGCCGGAGAGTAGTTGCACAGCGGGTTGAAGCAACGATTGAAGTCCAGCACGATCTCGTCGCCGTCCGGTTCGTCGAGCTCCAGGAAGCGGCCCGCGCCGTAACTCTCCCGTCCGCTGGTAGCGTCCCGGAACGGGACGAACAGGCCGGTGGAATTCGCCCCGGACAACGCCGACTTGAACGCGGTGAGCACCTGCTCCTCTCCCGCCAGCTCGAACCGGATCCTCGCGTAGCGAAAGAAGGTCTTGATCAGGTTCCGGCTGGTCGCCATCTCCACCTCCTCGGGCTGCGCGAAACGCTCGAGTCGAGCGTCCACGACGAAGCTCGCGTCCGGCGGGAAGTAGAGCAGGTGGTCGAAGGCGATCTTCTCCGGCCGGTCGGGGTCGAAGACGATGAACGTCACCCGGTCTTCGCCCGGGTAGAAGCTGAGCGGAGAATCGTCGATCAGGAACAGCGCCGGACCCGCCAGAGCGGTCCCCTCGTCCACCTGTCGGTCGCCCACGCGGCAATTGACGCGCTCCGCGCCGGCCGTCCATTCCCACGCCCCGTCGGACAGGGCGAGGAACAGTCCGGCGCCGGGCGTCTCCTCGTGGGCCAGGCGGAACGTCTCGCCTTCGCGGACCAGCCAGACCCGGTCGCCGGGTCGCGACTTGAGGTACTGCGTGCCGGCCATCGGAGAGGTCGACGAAGTCCGGAGACGCTCGTCCTTCCGTTCGCGGTACTCGAGCAGCTCCGAACTCCAGCGGGCCTCGTCGAATCCAGAACCGTCGTCGACGGTGCAGCCGCCGAGCAACAGCAGTAGCGGAGCCAGTGCCGAAGCCGGCCCCCTCATCGTCGAACGCCCGCCATCTACCGCAGCACGCCCCGCGACGCCATGCGCCACGAGTACAGCGGAAGCAGGCAGGAGGTCGCGAAGATCGCGAGCGTGAAACCGACGCCCGCGGCTCCCATGACCTCGTAGCCGTTCGACAGGCCGAAGTTGTGAGTCGCCGTCACGATCAGGCAAGCGAGGGAGACGAGGAACACGGGCGTGGCCCACTTCTTCCTGAGCAGCAGGAAGACGGAGGCGAGCACGCTGCCCCAGACGGCGGTGGCCCAGAAGGCGACGAGCCAGACCGGAAAGCCGTAGAAGAACTCGAGTTGCTCCGGCGTGAACGCGGCCATGTAGGCCTCGTTCTCCGTCTGCGTCATGAGGTAGTCGAACGCACCCATTGCGTTCCAGAGCAGGGCCAGGATACCCACGACCCACAGGTGCCAGGGGGTGCGAGCAGCGGCGGCGGCAGATTCTCGGGACACGGCTTCCTCCTTGTTTCATGCTGCGGAGACCACAGGCTAACCCAGACGAGGGATCCCCCTGCGGTTTCGTGGTATTTTTCGCCTCCGAGGAGCAGGGCACTGTCCACCGAATTCGAATCGAACCCCGGAGTCACCGAGCCGACTCCCGCGGGGCACGCGCAGGCGCGCCCGGGATGGAAGACGTCCAACAGCGCCGACCTGTATCAGGTCGACCAGTGGTCCGACGGCTTCTTCCGCATCAACCCGCAGGGGCGCCTCGAGGTGCAGCCGCTGCGCAGCGGACCGGCGTGCGACCTGTTCGAGGTCGTGCAGGGGCTGCGGCGCCGCGGGCTGTCGGCCCCGATCCTGCTGCGCTTCGACCAGATCATCAAGAGCCGCGTGAGCGACCTGCAGGACGGCTTCGCGGCCGCCATCGAAGAGGCGGAATACCGGGGCAAGTACCAGCTCGCCTATCCGGTCAAGGTCAACCAGCAGTTCCACGTCGTCGAGACCGTGCGCAAGTCGGGCTCGAACGGACCGCTCGCGCTCGAGGTCGGCAGCAAACCGGAGCTGCTCGGCGTGCTGGCGATTCACAACGAGCCGGGCGCGCTGTTGATCTGCAACGGCTACAAGGACAGCGAGTACATCGAGCTCGCGCTGCTGGCCTCGAAGCTGGGACGGCGGCCGATCGTCGTCATCGAGCAGCTCGACGAGCTGGACCTGGTGCTGGCGCTCTCGGCCAAGCTCGACGCGAAGGTCGAGCTGGGTATCCGCATCAAGCCGACGTCCAAGGGCGCCGGACGCTGGGAGGACTCGGCCGGCGACCGGGCGAAGTTCGGGCTCGACAGCTGGCAGGTCCTGCGCGTCGTCGAGCGACTCGAGTCGGTCGGAAAGACCGACCTGCTGAAGCTGCTGCATTTCCACGTGGGCAGCCAGATCACGGCGATCGGCGCCATCACGCGCGTGTTGCGCGAGGCGACGCGCGTCTACTCCGAGCTGGCCGCACGCTGCCCGTCGATGTGTTTCTTCAACGCCGGCGGTGGCCTGGGCGTGGACTACGACGGGTCGCGGACGACGGTCCACTCGTCGATGAACTACAGCATCCGCGAGTACGCGCGCGAGATCGTCTACGCCGTGCTCGAACGCTGCACCGAGGCCGACCTGCCGCACCCGACGATCATCACGGAGTCCGGCCGGGCCACCGTGGCGCATCACTCGGTGCTCGTCGTCGAGGCGACCGACGTCTCGCCGGCGGTACAGACCCCGCCCGACGAGCAGCCGTCCGAGAGCGGGATCGTCGCCGATCTGCGCGAGCTGCTGAGCGAGCTGAACATCCGCAACTGCCGCGAGACGCTGCACGAGGCGGTCGTGCTGCGCGAGGAGGTGCTGGAGCAGTTCGTTCGCGGCGAGATCGACCTCGAGCAGCGCGCCACCGCCGAACGGTTGCTGCGCTCGATCGTGGCCCGCATCCACGACCTGGCCTCGAACCTACGGCGACCGCTCGAGGAGCTGCCCGGCCTCGAGAGCGAGCTGAACGACGTCTACTTCTGCAACTTCTCGCTGTTCCAGTCCGTGCCCGACTCCTGGGCGCTGGACCAGCTGTTTCCGGTGATGCCGATCCAGCGTCTCGACGAGGAACCCACGCGGCGCGGGATCCTGGCCGACCTGACCTGCGACAGCGACGGGCGGATGGACCGCTTCATCGAAGAACGCGGGACCAGCAGCGCCCTGCGGCTGCACCCCGTGCTGCCCGACGAGCCGTACTACCTGGCCGTTTTCCTCGTCGGCGCGTACCAGGAGATCCTGGGCGACCTGCACAACCTGTTCGGCGACACCAACGCCGCACACGTGACGCTGGAACAGGACGGGACCCCGCGGTTCAGCGATGTCGTGCGCGGCGACACGCTGGAGCAGGCGCTGCAGTACGTGCAGTTCGATCCGTCCGTGCTGTTCGAGCGACTGCGCATCTCGTGCGAGCTGGCGATCCGCGAGGGGCGCATGACCGAGCGCGAGGCACGCACCATGCAATCGCGCTACCGCACCGCGCTCAACGGCTACACCTACCTCGTCCGCGAAGACGATCTGTAGTCAACGCTCTCCGGCCCCGGAGAGCTCGGCCTGCAGACGCCGCAGTGTGTCGATGCGCTCGGAGGTCAACGGGTGCGAGCGGGCGAACGCGACCCAGCGCTCGTCGGGCGACTCCTCGATCTGCTCGAAGAACTCGAGGCAACCCTGCGTGTCGCCGTAGACCTCGTGCACCAGCCGCAGGCCGAACTCGTCGGCCTCGGTCTCCTGCCGCCGCGAGTAGCCCGACTCCGCGAGGTGCAGCGTCGCGTCGACGACCGACGTGGGGTTCGCGTCGAACAGCAGGCCCCGGGCCACGCTGAACACCAGGCGCCGGCCGATGCGCCTCAGCGCGTGGCGCTGCTCGTGGTGTCCCAGCTCGTGGGCCAGCACGAACGCCAGTCCGGCCTCCGACTCGACGCTCTCGATCAGCCCTTTCGTCAGCGTCACGGCGCCCCCCGGCAGCGCGAACGCGTTCGGGTCGTGGGTCAGGGCCATCGACAGCTCGTACGGCAGGTCGCGCAGGTCTCCGTGCGCGACGAGACGCTCGAAGGTCTCGCGCGCCCGGTCCCACTCCTCGGTCTCGGGGGGCGTCAGCGTGGTGGGTCCCCAGATGCGCGCCTCCCAGCGATCGGGGATCGAGTGCGCCAGCAGGTCCGCCAGCAAGCCCAGCGCGAGGTAGCCCAGCGCGAACACGATCACGACCGACAGGGCGTTCTTCAGGAACGACACCCACGTCGTGTCGCCACGCGAAACGTCGGCCGTCCTCTCGAGGCGCTTCGGAACGAACTTCATTCAGCGAACTTGATCGCCGTACCGTAGGCCAGAATCTCGACCGTGCCCGTCGCCTTCCCCTGTCCGTTCGAGATCGTCGACGTCTCGATGCGGCAGTTGAGAAACAGATCCGCCGTCGGGCAGGCCTCCTTCATGCGCAGAATCGCCTCGCGGCGCCCGCGATCGATCAACGACGCGTACGACCGCACCTCGCCGCCGAAGATCTTGCGGAAGAACATCAGGAACCGCTTGTAATGATCGACCGAAACGACCACCGATCCGGTCGACAGCATGGCGTACATCACCGAACGATCGTCGTGCAGCGTGCGCCACGAGACGGCGGGCGTGGCCTGGTGGACCTTCTCGCGCGCGTGAATGCTCTTGTAGTGCCGCGACTCGGCGATGCGCCCGGCAACGTAGCCCAGGACGAGCAACGCGATAGGCAGCCCGAGCTGGAGCCCGATGACGAACGAGCCGAACAGATCGTCCATCACTGCACCTTGACCGCGGTTCCGTAGCACAGGATCTCGGCGGCGCCCTGCGCGACGGACGACGTCGAGAAACGCACGTTGACCACCGCGTTGGCCCCGAACTCCTCGGCCTGCGCGACCATGCGCGCCATCGCCTCCTTGCGCGCCTCGACGAGCAGCTCGGTGTAGCCCTTCAGCTCGCCGCCGACGATGTTCTTCAGGCCCGCCATGATGTCCCGGCCCACGTGCTTCGCGCGGATCGTACTACCCTGAACCAGACCGTAATGCTCCACGATCTGCTTTCCCGACACGGATTCGACGTTGGTCACGATCATCGATTTCCCCTTCGCGCGGCGGGGACTTCCGCCGCGTTCGCCTCGTGCCGATCATAACTCGACCGCCGCCACGGTGGGCGTTGGGGTATTAGAGGAATCCACGGAACGCGGACCACGACCGTCGAGATGCGGTCCCACGGTCCGCGCCGAGGGCGTTGAACAGACCGCCGGACCCGCGTACAGTCAGGGAGAGTCGTGAGAAGCAAAGTGGGGGAGTCGGAGGAGGGGCTATGCGGAATTCGATCGTGCCGGTCTTGCTGGTTGTGTTGTGCCTGGGCGGCTCCGTGCCCGCTGTCGCGCAGACGTGTAACAACGCCGCGTCGTGCGTGTTCTACGAACTCGTCGCGACGGCGCGGGGTACGGCAGAGTTGACGATCAACCCAGTCCAGCCGGGGGCGCTGATCGTGGCCAACACCGTGGTCGATACGACCTACGGCGTCGACTTCCAGCGCCCCGGCGGCGCGGAGGCCTTCGCCGAGCGCATGGCGGAACGCAACGCGCAGGACGGCGAGATCGTCGGCTTCGGACCGGCCCCCGGATCGCAGCCCCGCTCGTCGCGCAGCAGCCACAACGAGTGGATCGAGATGGGCATCGTGGCGTTCGAGGAGGTCGAGTCGGAGAGCAGCTCGCCGACCGGTGCGTACATCGAGTTTTTCTCCAACGTCACGGCCAGCGATGGAGTCGATGACCGGGCGGAGACCGTAACGCATCGGATCGAGGACACGGACGGCGAGGTCGAGATCTCCACCGACTACGGCAAGTTCAACGGAAGCGGACTGGTCTACCGGATCTACGACGGCGACATGCTGAAGGCAGAGACGACCGGCCAGGCCGTCGGGTCGACGGCGACCGCGACCGACTGGCCGGACGAGCACGCCTACAGCGAGCTCATCTGGGACTCGGCGGTCACCATCACGATCCCCGGCGACGCCACCGGCTATACGGGTACCGAGCTTCACGTCTACCCCGCTTCACACGATGAGTTGGTCGGCGCGTCCAAGCACGGCTGGGAGGCGTCCAAGGTCGACGCCAGCGAGTCCTCCTTCGCCGGCGACGGAGGACTCGACAGCCTGACGGTCGTCGCGGCCAGCACCCCGTCGCTGAACCCGGACGGTTCGTTCTTGGACTCGGTCGACGTCCCGGCGCTGTCGCCCTGGGGCATGCTCCTGCTCGGGCTGGGCCTCGCCGGAGGGCTGGTCTACCTGCTGCGGCGTTCGGCCGCCGGTTGAGGAGCGCCCGGTGAAGCGCTGCTCCACGGTTGAGGAGTACATCGAGGCCTCGCCGTCGTGGGGCAGCGAGCTGAAGCAGCTGCGCAAGATCCTGCGCTCGACCGACCTCGAGGAGACGGTCAAGTGGAGCGCGCCGTGCTACACGTTCGGCGGCAAGAACGTCGTCGGGATGGGCGCCTACAAGTCGTATTTCGGCCTGTGGTTCTTCCAGGGCGCGCAACTCGCGGACCGGGACGAGGTCCTGATCAACGCCCAGGCCGGCAGGACGAAGGCCATGCGCCAGTGGCGCTTCGAATCGAAGAACGAGATCGACGCCCGGCGGATCAAGGCCTACGTCGAGGAGGCGATCGGCGTCGAGGCGGAGGGCCGCGCGATCAAGCCCGAGCGGAACAAGCTGCTCGTGCTCGCCCCGGAGATCGAGCAGGCGCTGAAGCGCGACGCCAAGGCGCGGGCGTCGTTCCGAGCGCTCACTCCGGGCAGGCAGCGGGAGTACTCGGACTACGTCGCCGAGGCCAAGCGCGACGAGACCCGCCGGCGGCGCCTCGACAAGATCCTGCCGCTGATCCGCGCGGGCCGGGGCCTGAACGACAAGTACCGCAACTGCTGATCTTCCTTCGAAAAACGACCTTCTCCGAGAATCTCCTCGAGACCGGGAAGAACTGCGCCCCCCGGGAGTAGTAACGGTCGAGGCGCGGCCGCGAGCCCGGTCCGCCGAGGAGGTTACGATGAACAAGACGACCAAGACGATCCTGTCCCTCGCCGCCTGCGTGGCGCTGGTCGGCGGCGCCGCCTTCTGCGGCAGGCCGAACGCCGTCCCGACCGATTCGAACGAACAGGTGCTTCTTCGGACGTACGAGGTGCCGATGGAGCACCGTGACGCGCTGCGCAACATGCTGCGCTCCGTACTCGGTAGCGAAGAGAACCGGATCGGCCGCGTCAGCAACGGCCCCGGCGGGACGCTGCTGGTCGTGGCGCCGGCCCAGATCCAGGCCGGTATCCAGGGGATCCTCGCCAAGGGCTTCGAGGTCCCGCCCGTCCCGGGTCCAGTGAAGCTGACCTACTGGCTGCTGGTCGGTCGCCCGCTGGCCTCCCCCTCCGAGGGCCCGTTCAAGATGGCCGGCGGTCCGGTGCCGACGCGACTCGATCCCACGCTGGCGCGCATCGCGTCCGCCCAGGGCCCGTCCGAGTTCTCGCTGCTCGAGACGTTCGAGCTGACGTCGATGAGCCAGGAGCGCGCGCACGCCAGCGGCGCGTTCGCCCGCATCACGCAGCGCGCGAGCCGCAGCGGCAGTCAGGTCGTCGCGGATCTCGAGATCGTCCTGGACAACAACGTGTTCAAGAGTCGAGTGATGCTCGAGTCGGAGCAGGTGCTCGTACTGGGCCAGTCCGGCTTCGCCGGCAAACGTGGCGAGGCGTTCGCCGACGTGCGCAACGAGGACTCGTTGACGCTGTACTATGTGCTGACTGCCGAACTCGAGCAATGAAAGCTACGCATGCGCGAGGTCGACCTCGAGCAACTCTACACGCGACTGGAACAGCCGTTGTACAACGTCGTGTTCCGCTGGGTGTGGAACGCGGAAGAAGCGCAGGACGTCGTACAGGACGCGTTCGTCCGCCTGTGGCGCATGCGGGAGCGTGTCGAGACGGAGACGGTCGAGGCGCTGGTCTACAAGATCGCGTTGAACCTCGCCGCGTCGCGCGGGCGGTCGAAGAAGATCTGGCGCTGGGTCTCGCTCGACGCGCTGCGTGGCACGGCCGGGGACGCCCGGCACGGGGACGACACGCTGACGGCCGGCGAAGAACGTGCGCGCGTGCGCGCGGCGGTCG
Source organism: bacterium (assembly GCA_024226515.1). Lineage (GTDB taxonomy): Bacteria > Acidobacteriota > Polarisedimenticolia > Polarisedimenticolales > Polarisedimenticolaceae > JAAELQ01. The sequence goes on along the minus strand of JAAELQ010000008.1, from coordinate 23,172 downwards.
AGGAGCTGCCGCACGACCTACGCGCCGTGATCCTGCTGTGCGAGTACTCCGAGCTGAGCTACGAGGAGATCGCGCGCGTGCTGGCCGTCCCCGTGGGCACGGTCGGTTCGCGACGGCACCGCGCGCTGAAACGACTGCGCCGGGCGTTGTCCCCGGAGGAGCCCGATGAGCGAGCGGCGCGAAACACTGTTTGAGACGCTGGAGCCGCCGCGGGGCGGCCTGGCCGGGCTGCGCACGCGGATCGAGCGCGCGGAGCACCGCAGCGTGCGCCGGCGCAGGCTCTCGCTGCTCGCCGGAACGGCGGCGGCCGCGCTGCTGGTCGGCTGGGGCGCCTTCCTCGCCGGCCGGCCGGCTCCCGAGCTGCCGCCGGAGTTCGATCTGGCCCGCATGAGCCTGGGCCAGCTACCGCGGCCGGTGGAGCCGTTGACCGTGCCGGAGAACGCGCGCGGCGAGATCGCGGTACAGCGCGTCCCGCTGGCCGGGGACGACGTGGTCTTCTATCTCGTCGGGTCGACTCGCGCACGGGACGCTGTCGAATAGCCCTCGGCCTCGGCGAGTGACGATCCCTCCCTTCTTTCGGGGTATACTCCGCCAATGTTGGGCGGAAAGAGTTGGGACGACTGGATCTCCCGGTACGCACAGAGTCATCAGCACCCGGTCAATCGACTCTGCCATACGGTCGGGATCCCGATGATCGCGCTGTCGGTCGTTCTCGGCCTCGCGTCGTTCTTCGTCGGCGGCCTGTGGATGGTCGCGCTGGCGTTGTTCTTGGTGGGCTGGATACTGCAGTTCATCGGTCACGCGGTCGAGGGCAAGCCGCCGGAGTTCTTCAAGGACTGGCGCTTCCTGCTCGTCGGTGCGCGCTGGTGGGTCGCCAAGATGCGCGGCCGCGCATGGCACGCCCCACCCGACAGTATCCTGTCGGCGCGCTCCGCCGTCGTCACATATCAGCCCCACGCTTCGGTGTATAAGAAGGCCCCCCCCGGCGAGAGACAACGTGACGTCTGCTGTTCATGCTCGAAGATCGTCCCGCGAGCGCCGGACCCGGTGGACCGCGCTCCGCTCGTTGGTGCTCGTCCTGAAGGCCGGGCTCCTGCTTGCCGGCTCGAGCGCCCTGGCCCAGGACATCGTGCCCCCCGCCGAGGTGCAAGACCTGCGGCTGGAGTGGTCCGGCAACGACATTCTTCTCTCCTGGGACGCGGTGACGAGCGACCTCGTCGGCGCGCCCGAGTCCGCCCCGCGCTACCGCGTCTACAGCTCGACGTCGCCCTCGTTCGTCCCGGATCGCGACGCGTTATCCAATCTGCTGGGCGGCTCGACGACGAACGGATTCACGCATGCAGGTGGATTCGGCGACGGGCTGACGCACTACTACCTCGTGTCGGCAGTCGACGAGGCGCAGAACGAGGGCAACACGCGACCCTCGCGCGTCTCGGCCCCGGTGCTGACCTCGGCCGGCTACCAGTCGGGGGCCGGCGAGTTCTCGTGGACCGACTCGCAGCCGTCCGTGGAACTCGGCGGGTACTCGGTCTTCTGGGGCGATCAGCCGCAGGGCTACACGCGCGTCCTCGACGCCGGGCAGTCGACGTCGGCGCAGGCCGGGCCGATGCCCGGCGGAGCGAACTACTACAGCGTCTTCGCCTACGATCTCGAGGGGAACTTCTCCTCCGGAACCGGCGAGGAGGTCGTCGAGACGGCCGGCAGCAGTCCGCCGGACATCATGGCCACGATCTCGCCCCCGCCGAATGCTGCGGGTTGGAACAACACCGACGTCACCGTGACGTTCAGTTGCTCGGGCGGCGTGTTCCTGTTCGGCCCCAACTCGGACAGCGGCACGTTCAGCGACGCCCCGCTGGCCTACGACGGCGACGAGGGGACGTTCGCCGAGGGCGTGTTCCAGGGCTCGACGGCGACGACGGCAAGCCACGAGTTCGGCTTCGCTCCCAACACGCTGTCCGGCACGCCGCGGGCGGTAGTGTCGGTCAACGAGCTGATCGGCCCGGGGCAGATCCGCCTGCAGTACACGCTGGACGACGGCGGCCTGTGGACCGACTTCGGCACGACCGGCTCGCACACGGCGCTGGAGCTGATCGGTCCGCACCTCGACGGCGTCGACATGTCGGTGTTCAAGATCCGCGCGATCGCCGAGTATCTCGATCCGGGAGCGGTGGGCACGGCGCGCGTTCACGAGGTGGGCTTCGATTCCGATCCGTTCGATATCTGCCCCGATCCCGTCGTGTTGACCGGCGAGGGCGCGGGCCAGGTCGTCAACGGGAACATCACCGACCCGGCCGGCAACAGCGCGACGATCACGCTGACGATCCACATCGACAAGACCCCGCCCACGTTGATGACGTCGCAGGCGCCGCCGCCGAACGCCGCCGGCTGGAACAACACCGACGTCACCGTCTCCTACACCTGTGACGACGGGCTGTCGGGTGTCGGCGTCTGTCCGGGACCGGTCCTGGTCGACGCCGAGGGCACCAACATCGTCAACAGCGGCGCGAGCGACCTGGCGGGCAACAGCGCGAGCTCCGAGGTCACGATCCTGCTCGACAAGACGCCGCCGACGGGCACCGCCGAGGCCTCGCTCCCCCCGCCGCAGGGCATCTGGTACACGGGATCGGTGCTGGTGCTGTGGGACTGCGACGACGATCGCTCCGGGGTCGAGAGCTGTCCGTTGCCCCGCGTCGTCAGCACGCAGGGCGCGGATCAGCTCATCTCGGGCGATATCGTCGACGTCGCGGGCAACACCGGCTCTGCCGGCACGACGCTGAACATCGACTCGAGCCCGCCGATCATCTTCGCCACGGTCGATCCGCCACCGGTCGTGGGCTGGAACAACACCGACGTCACGGTGACGTTCACCTGCGACGACCCGCACTCGGGGATCGCGAGCTGTCCCGCCCCGGTCGTGTTGACGGAGGAAGGGACCGGGCAGCTCGTCGAGGGCACGGCACAGAACAACGCCAACTGGCTGGCGCACGCCTCGGCGTGGGTCAACATCGACAAGACCCCGCCGAACCTCGAGACGATGCTGCGTCCCCCGCCCGGCAACCTCGGCTGGAACGACGAGCTCGTCACCGTGGACTATCGCTGCGCCGCCGCGCTGTGCCCGGTGGGACCGGCCGGCCTGCTGCAGACGGGCCTCAACGACGACGAGGACCCGGAAGAGGAATTCTCCTGGTATCGCGCGTTCGGGCCGGTCAGCCTCGCCACGAACGACAAGCTGACGATTCGCTTCGCGTTGATCCCGTTCGACAACGGATCGACCAGCGTCTCGATGGACGAGGTCGGCGGTCGCACGGGCTACCCGCTGGTGTTTTCCGCGGGATTGGTCAACGGCCTGGTGCCGTACCAACCCGGGCACTGGAACGTCGTCGAGGCCACCTGGGACTTCTCGACCGCGCAGTACAACGTGGCGGTCAACGGAGTCGATTCGGGCCAGCAGCCGTTCCTGTACTCCGACTCCACGGACGTGCTCGCACTGCGCGTCCACTGGGGCAATTCGAGCACGCCCTCGATCGCGTTCCTCGACGAACTGGCCGTGACCAAGGAGTCGTGGCTCGATACGTTCCTCTACGCCGACGACTTCTCGGGGCTGGCCTCGTACCCGCTGTCCGCGGGAACGATCCACTCGATCGTCCCGCCGGCGTTCGCCCAGTCGCCGGTCTGCGCCCCGTGCCCGGACAACCAGGCGGTGCGCCTCGACTCGGAGTACGACGACGAGGAGGAAGAGGACATCTTCCAGCTGTTCCGCTACTTCGGCCACACCGAACCGCTCGGAACCGACAGCGTACTGAATCTGCACTTCGCGCTGATTCCGTTCGACGCCGGCGATACCTACGTCGGCCTGAACGCCGGGTCGGGCGGCAGCGCCTACTCGCTGCTGTTCGCGAACGGCACGGTCAACGGTGCGGTGCCGTACGTGGCGGGCCAGTGGAACGTTGTCGACGCGAACTGGGATTTCTCGAACGAGACCTACACGATCACGGTCAACGGCAACACGTCCGCGCCGTTGCCGTTCGACGTCCCCGGAGTCGACGACGTGCGCTCGTTGAGCATGCACCTGTTCAGCGCACCGGGACCGGCCGCCGCTTTTCTGGACGGAGTTCACGTCACGGAATACGTCGCCGGCGTGCCGAACTATCTCTTCGTCGAACCGTTCACCGGGACCTCGCCGATATACAACTCGGACGGAACGATCTCTCGCATCGATTCGACGCCGGGGTTGAACGATCCGCTGGCCTGCTTCGGCTGCACGTCGCAGCTGTCCGGCGAGTTCTACACCGAGTACATCGAAGACGAGGGCCACGAGTTCGGCTGGTTCGAGAACTTCGGCGACTACTACCTGGATCCGCAGAGCGTGCTGCGCGTGCGAGTCGTGATCATCCCGTTTGCCGACGGTCAGACCTACATCGCGGCGCGCGACACCGTGCTGGGCGATGCGTATCGCTTGCAGTTCGACGGTACGCTGATCAACGACGTCGCTCCGTACGACCCCACGCGCTGGAGCGTCGTCGAGGGCGCCTGGGACTTCGCCACGGGCACTTACACGATCACGGTCAACGGCGATGTGACCGGACCGCTGCCGTTCGAGACCCCCGGCGCGGACTCGGTCAAGGTTCTGCGCTTCCTGTCTCTGGGAGCGCAGTCGGCCACCATCGCCTACGTGGATTCGCTGGCCATCGTCGAGGACGACGGGCAGCGCGAGACACTGCTCTACGCGGTCAACTTCGACAAGCAGCGTCCGACCGCGGGCGACGGCCACATCGGCTACGACAACACGCCGATCCCACAGCACCACCCGTGGGGTTGTGGCCCCGTGGGATCGTTGTGCACCGAGAACGAGTGCTTCACGGGCCCACTCTGTCCGTTCGACGGCCAGATCACCGCGCTGCGCGAACTTGTGCAGAACGAGCTCTACGGCTCGTCCGCGGACCAGGCCGGCAACAGTACGGTCGAGGGCGTCCGCGTCGACATCGACACGCAGGATCCGACGATCACGGCCGACGCTACGCCGCCGCCGAACGCCAACGGCTGGAACGCTTCGATCGTCACCGTGACCTTCACCTGCGACGATCCGGATTCCGGCGTGGCGACCTGTTCGATCCCGCGCTTCGTCACCGGCGAAGGCGCCGCCCAGGAGATCGCCGGCACGGTGACGGACAACGCGGGCAACGAAGCGACGGACTCCGTATCGGTCAGCCTGGACCTGACGGACCCGCAGATCACGCTGACGGTCGTGCCGGCACCCAACCCCGCCGGCTGGAACAACAGCGCCGTGACGGTGCAGATCCTGTGCACCGACACCGTGTCCGACATCGATAGCTGCACGCCCGACGTCCCGCTCGCCGGCGAGGGTGCGGACCAGATCGTGCCGGGCACCGCCGTCGACCTCGCCGGCCACACGGCGCTGGACACGGTCAGCGTCAGCATCGACCTGACCGATCCGACGGTGTCGATCGACTCGCCCGCGGACGGCACGATCCAGGACGTCCCGGACGTCACGCTGGCCGTGACCGCGGCGGACAGCAACCTGCTGGCCTCGGTGACCTGCAACGGCGTGCCCGCCGCCCCCGCCGGCGGCGACTCGTTCACCTGCGACCTGACCCTCGCGGAGGGCCCGAACGTCATCGACGTCGTGGCCACCGACGTCGCGGACAATCAGGCCGTCGACAGCATCGGCGTCACGTACGATCCGGGCCCGCCGTCGGTGACGATCACCTCGCCCGCCGAGGACACCGTCACCCAGGCCGATGCCACCACGGTCGGCGGCATCTACGAGGGCGGCGTCTCTTCGATCACGATCAACGGGGTCGCCGCGACGCTCGATGCGGGGACGTTCTCCGCCGTCGTGTCGCTGATCGAGGGCACGAACATCCTCGTCGCCACCGCCGAGAGCTTCTCCGGCGCGACCGCCTCGGATTCGATCTCGGTGCGGCGCGACACCGCGCCCCCGGTCGTCGTGATCGAGACCCCGCAGCACGACGACCGGCTGGTCGTCGATTCGGTCGCGATCGCGGGTGCGGTCAACGACATCATCCCGGGCGCCACGATCAACGCCGACGACGTGACGGTGACGCTGAGTCACATCGAAGCCGGTGTCTCCGGGATCCCGGCCGCGGTCAACAACATGACGTTCTTCGTCGACGCCGCGCTACCGTCCGACCCGGACCCCAAGCTGATCCTGCTCGAGGGCACGAACACGATCGAGGCGCGCGCCGAGGACGTCGCCGGCAACGTCGGGACGCACACGATTCAGGTCTCGTACGAGCCGGACCTGGCCGGCGTGCAGTTGATGATCCTCGGCGGCAACGCGCAGTCGGCGCCGATCTACTCGACGCTGCAACCGCTAAACGTGGTGCTGCAGGACTCGAGCGGGACGCTGCTGACGAACCGCGTCGTCGAGTTCGAGGTCAACAACGGCGACGGCCTGCTCGGCGACCCCGCGTTGAATTCTCAGTCCCTCGCCGTGTTGACCGACGCGCAGGGCGAGGCCCAGTCGGGCTTCACGCTGGGCAGCCGCACGGGCATGGGTTTCCACCGCGTGCGCGTGACGACGCCGGGATCGCTGACGTTCGTCGAGTTCTGCGCCACGGCGCTCAACACGCCGCCGACCAACATCGCGATCAACATCCCGCCGCCGCCGCGCGGCGTCGTCGACCAGCCTCTGGGCGGGCCGGTGTCGGTCATCGTCACCGACGACGGCGGAAACCCCGTGCCCGACGTCGAGGTGCTGTTCACCGTCGATGCCGGCGGCGGCAGCGTCACCGACGCCAGCGCGATGACCAACCTCGACGGCGTGGCCGAGACCGAGTGGACGATGGGGCTCACACCCGGCACGGCCAACAACGAGGTGTCGGCGACGTTCGTCGGCAACCCGGGCCTGGCGGCGGTGTTCGTCGCATCGGGGATCGAGACGGCCGCGATTCCGGATACGAAGATCAGCGGCATCGTGCAGAACAGCGCGGGCGAGCCCATCGAGGGAGCGCGCGCGATCGTGCGCGAGACCAACCCGGAGATCGCGACTCTGACCGGCGCCGACGGGCACTTCGTCCTCACCGGAGTGCCTCCCGGTGGGCATCACGTCCTTGTCCAGGGCTCGAACGCGAGCGACCCACCGAACGACATTTACTTCCCCGATATCGAGTTTGCCGTCGAGGCCGTGGCCGGCGTCGACAACGCGCTCGATCCACCGGTGATCACGCTTCCGTTCCTGAACAAGGGCGGTGAGCAACTGGCCGGTGGCTCAGCAGAGGTCAATCTGCAGATGGCGGGGGTGCCCGGCTTCGCGATCAAGATCTTCCCCTACAGCACGTACGTACGCGATCCGCAGACCGGCGACCTGGTCCAGCAACCGGTGATGATGAGCAGCAGCCAGGTCAAGTTCGACAAGGTCCCGATGCCGCCGCCCCAGGGGTCGACGCCGTTGATCGTCGGCACCCTGCAACCAGGCGGCGTGCTGTTGAATCCACCTGCCCAGGTGACCTACCCCAACGTCGAGGGGTTGGCCCCGGGTGACGTCGCGGACATGTTCGCCTTCCACCACGACATAGGACAGTTCGTCAACATCGGCCCGGCGACGATCTCGGACGACGGCCGAGTCGCCGTCAGCGACCCCGGGTTCGGTATCGTGCAGGCCGGGTGGCACTGCCTGCTGCGCATGCCCGGACCGACGGGTCTGTGCGAAGGGTGCGAGGTGCAGTGTACCGATCGCGGCTCGGTCACCGGCGACGTGAGCGCGAGCAATCCGAGCCCGGGCAACTCGTGCGAGTCCGGGTTCTTCACCGCGGTTGGCATGGACACCGGCGGGTTGCAGGAGATCATCTGCCCGACGGGAAGCCAGTCGATTCCGATCGATCCCGTGGACTCGGGACTACTGCTGTACAGTTGGACGATCACTCCACCCGAGGGGCAGGAAATCAGCGGCATCGGCACATCGACGCCGGAAATCGCACTCAACAAAGAGGGTACCTACACCGCAGAGTTCAAGGTCGTGACGCCGCGCGCATGCGCCCCAATGCCGCAGCCCACGACGATCGGCTCGGCCACGTCGACCGTGCCGCCGTTCGTGGAAATCGCGATCACGGATATGAACCCGAGCGCGGCAGTCCTGTGTCCCGGATGTCAGATGACCTTCGAGGCAGAGGCCGACCCGTGCCGATCGGTGCTGTGGTCCATCGACGACCCTACCGGGGCGGCCAGTCTGAGCGACGCCTCCGGAGACACGACCACGCTGACGATCGACCCCGGAGTCTCGATGTCGGGCAACGTCACCGTACGCGCGACGGACTCGGCCGATCCCGAAGCATACGACGAGCGAAGCATCCTCGTGTTTGTGCCTCCGGCCAGCGAGCCGCGTTTCAATCACTTCTTGTTCGGAACGGTGAGCCCGACCGAGCGGGACTTCATCTGGGACAACTTCGGCGAAGCGTGGAAGGTCCGAGATACGTCCACTCAGGCCCTTCGTACGATCAAGTCGGTCTGGGGCATGACGGTGCCGTGCCTTCAGGAGCACAGCGTGGGCAACGCGGTGTACCACGCATTCGGCAACTGCTATTCCTCGAACAAGATCGGTACGGCGCTGACCAAGGACCTGTTCGACGCCCATGAACAGTACACGGGGAACACTTGCGTCGGGTCCTCGATGGACTGGCACAACAACGAGATCGGCCGCCAGCTCTCCGGTGACGGCGTAAACTGCGTTTCTGCCGTGCTCGGCGCCCTGCAAAACGGGCAGCTGCGTTGGACGAACTACGACCCCAACCCGCAGATCCCGCTGCCGCCGTGTGCGGCGTTCCAGTCCCAGATTCCCTCCGGGAGTCTGTGTGACGTCTTCGCATTCGACTAGGTGACGATGAGAACTCAACGCAACCTTCTTCTGCTGCTGGCTCTCGGATCGCTGATGGTCGCGGGCTGCCTGTCGTCGGACAACCCCGTCGACACGCCACCGGGGACGGAGGTCGACCCCGCGCCCTATCTCGGGACGTGGAACATGACCGAACTGGACGGCGCGAGTCCACCGCCGAGCGAGATGCAGATCGCCGCGACGGACACCGGCACCGAGATCGAACTCCAGTATTCGTACTCCGACGAGGGGCACACCGAGACGGCGAGTCTGACACTCGTCGGATCCGCGGTCGTCGCGTCCATCCGCTCCGAGGAGGGGCTGTGGACCATCGTGCGCCTGCGACTCGAGAACAACGGCACCGAGCTGGTGATCGACTACATGGACCAGACCCTGGTACAGCAGGCGATCGAGGGGGCTACGCTCGCAGGCGAGATCCTCGGAGATCTGACCGACGACCAGCCCGCCATCGTCATCACGGACACGGGGCCCGCGATCCGGACCTTCATCGAAGGCACCCCCGATCTATTCATGAATCGCGCCGCCGCTTTCACGAAAGGTCCCTGACGTGCGCCGATCGGCACAGCTTCGAATCGCAACAGTCGCATTGCTAGCGGCTGTGGGGTTCGTCTCGCCTGCTCTCGGACAGCAAATCCCGATCCAACTCGACGAGTCGTGCGTGGTGACGGTGGGGAATCAGACGGCGCTGATCCGTTCCGACGGGTCGTACGAGGTGCGCAACATCTCGCTGTTCGTATCCCAGGACACGGGGGTCGCGCCGCAGTTGTACCGAGCGAGGGCCACCTGCCTGAGAAACGGACAGATGATCACCGGGCAGTCCGATTTCTTCGAGCTGCAACCCACGGATATCGCGGTCGTCGAACAGATCTTCCTGAGCGACCTCGACCCGCTCCCGGTCAGCCTGTCGATCGCCGCGGCCGGTGGCGTGAGCGTGTTGACCCTGGGCGAGGACATTCAACTGCAGGTGACGGCGTACTTCGCCGACGGCAGCAGCGAAGACCGTACGGCTCGTACCGCGGGCACGACCTACCTGTCGACGAACTCCAACCTCCTGACCGTGACCGAGGAGGGGCTCGCCACGGGCGCCAACAATACGGTCAGCCCCGAGCCGGTGATCATCGCCGTGCTCAACGAGGGCAACATCGGGACGATCGAGTTCACGGTCACCGGCCCCAGCGGAGACCTGGACAACGACGGCATGCCCAACGAGTACGAGATCCTCTACGGGCTCGACCCGCAGAATGCCGCGGACGCCGACACCGACCTGGACGGCGACGGGCTGACGAACCTCGAGGAGTTCCTGCTCGGGACGGCCCCCAACGACCCCGACACCGATCTGGACACCGTGCCCGACAACCTCGACGCCAACCCGCTGGCGCCGGACGAGAACCCCCCGCAGCTGACGATCGTCTCGCCGGTCGACAGCTCGACGGTGGGCGAGGGTCTGCGAATCCAGATCGAGGTCGACGCCTCCGACGACGGACTGCTGACCGACGTGGAGCTGTCGACGGTCGACGGGGGGATGCAGGCACACCTCTTCCGCTCGTTCGGCACGGACGGACCGTTCGTCGCGCCGTTCGTAATTCCGTACGGCCCGACCGACTTCACGTTCTCGGTGACGGCACGCGACAGCCTGGGCCGCGAGACGACGCAGACGACCACGGTCAACGTGCAACCCGACCCGCTGACGACCGTCAGCGGCACGGTGCTCGACGGCGGAGCCCCCGTCGTCGGCGCGAGCGTCCGCACGATCGGCGGCCTGGCCACGGTCAGCGGGGCCGGCGGAACGTTCTCGATACCGAATGTCCCGACGAATCTCGGTAGCGTGTTCGTCGGCGCGTCGAACCCGGACGGTCAGGGCGGGTTGCTGTGGGGCAGCTCGAGCGCGGCCGTCGGCGGTGCGACGACCGCCGTCGGCAACCTCGACCTGCTACCGCTGGCGCCGTCGCGCACCGACTCCGGGATCGGAGATTTCGTGCAGGCGCGCAGTTTCGAACTGGGGGACATCGACCGCGACGGGCTGCTCGACGCCGTCGTCAGCGGCGACGTGCACAGTATCGGACCGCGGCTCCACATCGCGCTGGGCAACGGAGACGGCAGCTTCGACTTCACTTCGACGATCAACATCGTCAAACACGGAACGACCGTGGCGTTCGAGAATCAGCTCGTCGACCTGAACGGTGACGGACTGCTCGACATCGCCGTGGCCTGCGATGTCGACGCCCTCGGCCCGTGCGGCGGTGGTTTCTGCGGCAAGGTCTCGGTCTACCTCGGCAACGGGGACGGCACGTTCGCGCAGCCGGCGCTCGAGTTCGGCTTCAACGGGAAGCCGCGCGCGCTGGCCGCGGTCGAGCTGGGGGGCGCCGCCGCGGATCGACCGGATCTCGTCACGGGCGGCGGGTTCTTCAGCGGACCGAAGGTCTACGAGGCCCTGGGCGACGGGAGATACACGTATCGGGGTCAGCTCGGCGGCGGCGGCCAGGAGACGATCCGGCCGGCGGACCTGAACGGCGACGGGATCCAGGACATCGCGTGCTCCAGAAACAACGGGGCCCAGCTGTACTACGGGACCGGAACCGACTTTGCGTTCAACTACGTGCTGTTCGACATCCCGCAAACCAATCGCGACATCGCCGTCGGCGACCTGGACCATGACGGCGGCGGCGTCTCGCCGGGCAACGATCGCGCGGACCTCGTCGCCTCGACGCACATCGGTGAGCGCGTGTACCAGCAACAGGGCGACGGTAGCTTCCTGCAGCTGGGTGCGCCCTACGTCCTGGGAGCCAACGCCACGGACTACGTGAGCCTGGCCGAGATCGACCTGGATCCATCGGCGGAGGCAGACGTCGTGACGCTGGGGCAGGATCGAGCCTGGGTGTTGTTCGGCAACGGCGACGCCACGTTCCAGCCGCCGACGAGCTACGACGTCGGTTCGGTGCCGGTCAAGGCGCACGTGACCGACATCAACTTCAGCGGAGTGCCGGACGTCGTCGTGCTCAACCGCGACTCGGACAACGTCTCGACGCTGCTCGGCCTGGGCGGTGGCGTGCTGCAGTCCAGGTCTCCGGACCAGGATGCCGACGGCGTCGAGGAGGACGGCGACGGCTCGGGTACTGCCGGAGACAACCCGTGCGCGGATCAGGTCACGACGAGCTGCGACGACAACTGTCCCGACGTGTACAACCCGAACCAGGAGGACGTCGACGGGGACGGCCTGGGGGACGCTTGCGACCCCTGAGTCCCCCCTGCCGGATCAGGCGGAGGTGGGCTGAAGTTCCTCGAGCTTGGCTTCGGACTGTGTCTTGATCTCGGCTTCGGTCTCGACTTCGGACGCGGCCTCGGACTCGATCTCGGCGCCGGTCAGCTCGCGCACGTAGTGCAGATAGAGCGCGGGCACGCCGTGCAATCGCACGCCCATGCCGGCGACCCGATCGCCCTCGGTCCTGGCGCGCGCCCAGGCGACCGTGCCGCTCATCGGAATCCGCGCGACACCGACCTCGAGCAGGATCTTGAGTCGCTGGCCCTGCGCGAACGGACGGTCCGTCTCGATGAACAGGCCACCCTTGGATATGTTGCCGGTGTTCCCCTTGCGGTCGGGTCGCTCTGCGCCGAAGGACACGGGAATCGAGTCCAACTGGCGCGGATCCTGGGCGGTCCCGCCCGCCGGACCGGCCGCCAGCCGGGGCGCTCTCGCGCTCTTGTCGTGTGTCTCGATCTTGTACTCGCGACGCTCGCAGAATTCACGAATGTACTCTCTGGCCTTCGTCTCGGCCTGCAGTGCCGAGTGGGCCGCGAATTTCATCGTCGCCCGCCCACCAGGCACGCTCCACAGGCGGTTGGGGAACGTCAGAATCCGCGCGCGCCACAGCTCTCCGCACGGGGCGATGAGTACGCCGAACTCCTCCGTGCGTTGCTTGGAGCGAGCCACGACACGCCAGCCGAAGCGCTCGGTGTCGGTCGCCAGCAGCTCTCCGGGGCAGCGTGGACCCAGGTCGTGGCGTGTGCAGCACTTCTGGCACCAGGTTTCTGACATAACGCGGTCTCCGTCGGGTGTCGTCAGGGGGGGGCGTCCCTGGGAACAAATGTCGGTTCGACGCAACGCTATCGCAACGACGACAACCCGGAAAAGCCAGGGAACTCTGGAGAAATCGAAGACGATGCGCTCCGAGTGCGAGCGCCTGGCTCCGAATTCCGGGCCTCTAGTCGGCCATCTCTTCCAGCAGGGCTGCCGCCTCGTCGCGGATCCCAGGATCGGAGTCAGCCCGAGCCTGCAGCAGGAGGAGCCTTGCGACGTCCCCGCCGATCTCCTCCAGCGCGTAGATCGCTTCCTCGCGCAGGCCCGGCTCGCGATCGGCCAGCGCCCGCGCCAGCGCCCATGTCGCGCGCTCTCCACCGATGTCGGACAGAGCCTCGATCGCAGTCTCACGCACACGCGCGTCGCGGTCCGATCCGAGGATCAACTCGAGAGCGCGGACGCGCCTCGGGTGAGGATGCGCGATCGAGCCTTCGATCGCCTCCCGTCGCTCCGCCGATGACTCTTCCGTCAACGCGGCGAGGACGAACTCTGCGGCGACTGGATCGGTCGCCTCGGCAATCTCGTTTCGCAGCTCGGTCGCCAGCGCCTCGCGCAGCGCCTCGACGTCGTCGAGAGCCCCGGCGCCGAGCGCGAGGCCCACGACGAACATCATGCCGATGGTGACGATTGCCGCTCGTCGCATCGAGTCAGTCCTCGACAACGAAGCAGCTCTCGGTGGCGGTCTGGTTCCAGCTACTCTCGCGAACCAGGACCTCGTACTTGAACTCGTCGCTGAGCGCGATGAACTCCTCGGGCACGGTCATCGAGGTCACACCGGGAGGCAGGATGACGCTGAACACGACATCTATCTCTTCTCCGCCCGCGGTTTCGATCTCGGTCTCGACCACGACCTCGTAGTTGTGAATCTCGATGTCGGTCGACGAGCGCGGCTTGCCCAGGTCGGGATGCGACGTCTCGACCGCGGGCCAGGCGATCGTGACCGGTGCGCTGGTCTCCGTCGCGTCGTAGCCCGGCTCTTCGTCGTCGCACTGGGTGGCCATCGGCTCTCCGTTGACCGTCGGCGCCGGCGGCGCCGGCATCAGATGGGTCAGCTCGGTCTCGCTCTCGAGCTCGGCCCCGTCGAGCGTCGTACCCTCGACCTCGTAGGTTCCGGCGCGGAAGCGGCGGAAGAAGCGAGAAGGCGCCAGCTCGTCGAACGTCGGCTCGGCGCTCTCGAAGAAGATCTCCGTCAGACCCTGCCGGCGCAGGCTCGACTTGACGCGAACCTCGAGCAGTTCGCGCTCGCTCGCGTTCTCGATCTCCAGTTTCTTCCACCCTTCGCCGTCGATCAGCGCGTGGATTCCGAGGTCGCCGTCGGTGTTGTTGAGTTCGAAGAAGATCTCGGCCACGTCGAACGGAATCTCGTCGTCCGAGTCCTCGTCCCCGCCGGCCCAGACCGCGGGAACCAGCAGTCCGAGCAACAGGAGGCTCGCCAGGCCGAGAAACACACTGGGACCGAATTCGATGCGTCTCATGTTCCACTCCTCCATTGAGCGCGCGTTTCGTTACGCGCTCCGGTAGGAGTCGTCGTGCGGCGAGGATCATCCGCACTTTCTGAAGCGCTAGGCGATCAGTCTTCCGACCCGAACAGCTCGTCGGCGACCTTGCGGTAGGCGTCGCGGAACGGCATCCCCTGCTGCACCAGCTCGTACGCCCGTTCGGTGGCGTAGATCTCGTCGGTGCATGCGCTGCGGCAGGCGTCGACGTCGACGGTCAGCGAGCGCACCACGATCTCGGCCACGCGCAGCGACGCGGCCACCGTCTCGAAGCTGAGCATCAACGGCCGCTTCGTGCACTGGAAGTCGCGGTGGTATCCGGATATCAGTCCTGCGGCAGTGGTACGAATCTGAACTTCGTGCGCCAGCACCTCGTGATAGCGCGCCCGCAGAATCTCCAGCGGATCCGGGTTCACTTTCTGCGGCATGATCGAGCTTCCGGTGCACACCTCGCGCGGAAGCGAGAAGAAACCGAACTCGCTGGAGCTGAACAGAATCAGGTCGACGGCCAACCTGTGCAGGTCGGCCATCACGTCCAGCAGCGCCGAGACGACGGTGGCCTCGAACTTGGGGCGGCTGCTCTGCACGTAGAGCGGGTTGCTCTGCACGCGAGCGAAGCCGAGCTCGCGGGCGGCGAACTCGCGGTCCAGCTCGAGGACCGGTATCCCGTACCCGGCCCCGGTTCCCAGCGGATTCTGATCGATCAGTTCGCGCGCCGCGCCGAGCGTCAGCTTCGTGTCCGACAGGCTCTCGGCGAACGACCCGGCCCACATCGCGAACGACGACGGCATGGCGCGGCGCGTGTGGGTGTACCCCGGAAACTGGATCGACCCGTCCGCGTCGATCCGCACGTTCAGCGCCGCCACGAGCGTGTCGACCAGCGACGAGACGTCGTCGAGCCGATCCTTCATGTACAGCCGCAGCGCCGTGACGACCTGATCGTTGCGCGAGCGAGCCGTGTGGATCTTCTTACCCAGATCCCCGAGCTGCTCCACCAGACGGTTCTCGAGCGCGGTGTGTCCGTCTTCTTCCTCGGGACGGATCGGGAATTCGTTCTTCTCGGCCAGGGACTTCATTCGACCCAGCGCATCGACCAGGCGCTTCGCCTCTTCCTCGTTCAGCACACCGGCCTTGCGCAGAACGCGGGCGTGAACTGCCGACGCCGTGCAGTCGTACGCCACCAGCGCGCGGTCCAGGTCGACATCGTCACCGACGGTGTAGGCCTCGACCGTCGGATCCAGCTCGTACCCCTTGCTCCACAGTTTCATTCCACGCCCCAGTCGCGGCTCTTGCGCTTCATGATCGCGTTGTGGGCCATCAGCCGGATCGCGTTGATCTTGATGAAGCCCTCGGAGTCCTTCTGGTCGAAGCCGCCCTCGATGTCCATGCTGGACAGATCGCGGTCGTACAGCGAACTGCTCGACTCGCGCCCCAGCACGGTCACGTTGCCCTTGTACAACTTGAGCCACACGCTGCCGTCGATTACCTCCTGGCTCTTGTCGATCGCCGCCATCAGGAAGTCCATCTCGGGGCTGAACCAGAAGCCGTTGTAGATGAACTCGCTGAGCTTGGCCGACAGCATGTCGCGCAGCCGGCGCACCTCGCGGTCCATCGCGATGCCCTCGATGTCGCGATGCGCCACGTGCAGGATCGTCCCGCCCGGCGTCTCGTAAATCCCGCGCGACTTCACGCCGACAAACCGGTTCTCGACCAGATCGAGCCGGCCGATCCCATTCTCGGCGCCCAGCCGGTTCAGGTACTCGAACAGCGGAAGCGGCGCATCCTCGACGGTGCCGTCGTCCAGGTTCTCGACCCTCGAGGGAAGCCCGTCCCTGAAGTCGACGCGGAGACGTGTGGGCCTGTCGGGCGCGGCCTCGGGCGAGACGGTGCGCGAGAAGACGTCCTCGGCGGGCTCGTGGGCCGGGTCCTCGAGGATGCCGGACTCGTGACTGAGGTGCAGCAGGTTGTCGTCCTCGCTGTACGGCTTCGCGCGCGAGGCCGTGACGGGGATCCCGTGCTCTTCAGCGTAGGCCAGCAGCTCCGGCCGTCCGCGGAACTTGTCGAGAAACTCCCGTTCCTTCCACGGTGAGATCACGCGGATCTCGGGGTCGAGCGCGTAGTACGCCAGTTCGAAACGTACCTGGTCGTTGCCCTTGCCCGTCGCGCCGTGCGAGACGAACGGCGCGCCCTCCTCGTGCGCGATCTCGATCTGTCGCCGGGCGATCAGCGGGCGCGCGAGCGCCGTACCCATCAGGTAGCTGCCCTCGTAGATCGCGTTGGCCTTGAATGCGGGGAAGATGAAGTCGGTGACGAACTCCTGTTTGAGATCCTCGATGCGGACCGAGGACGCGCCGGTGGCGAGCGCCTTCTCGCGGACCGAGCCGAAGTCCTCTTGCTGGCCGACGTCCGCGACGTACGCGACGACCTCGTGCCCGCGCCGCGCGAGCCACTTGAGGATCACGGATGTATCCAGTCCGCCGCTGTACGCCAGGATGACCTTGCCGCTGTCGTTGCCCATGATCGTGCCCCCTCAGCGTGCGTTCGTGGGTACCTGGCCCCCAAGTTAGCAGAACGCCGGGCCGGACGGACTCGCTCAGGGGCAGGTGCCGAGGGACTGCGCCAGGCACGGCACCGCGCTCTGCGGTCGCTCGGTTTCGAGCCCGTCGACGCCGTACGATCCCTCCGTGGCGCCGTCCGCGGGCACGATCAGGTAGAACCTGCTTCCGGCATCGGGATCGAACGTCACCGTCGTGGCGCCCGCGGTCGAGCAAAGCCCGGATCGCGGCGCATGGCTGTCCCACACGCCGAGGTCGCCGGCATACACCGCGTAGTCATCGTCCCCCGCGGCGCAGGACGGATCCCACTCGAGCGTGAGCGACGGCGTCGACTCTGCGGCGGGGTTGTGTGCCATGCGTAGCCCCGAGACCCGACCGCCGCGAACGCCGGAAGCGAACGGCGCGAACGCATCGGTGCTGCCGTCGGCGATCTCGCACAGCGTCGAGCCCGCGCCGCCTGCTGCGCAGCTGTCGGTGGTCGAGGTCGAGGTCCCGGAGACCGCCTCGCTCATCACGTCCTCGACCCCGAGGTCCGGGCTGTAGTCGAGGGTGAGCAGCGTGCGGCTGACCAGCGTCGTCCAGGTGAAGCAGGTGCCCGGCTCGAACGTCGCACATTCCGGACAGTCGAACGCCTCCCATGGGATCTCGAACTCGACGTCGCTGGGCGGCCCGCCGCCACCGCCGCCGGTGCCCGGGTTGACCTGCGGCGCGAAGCGCCAGGTCGGGAGATTGCACACCAGATCGGGAGTCTGGCGCGGAATCTCGACCCAGTCCGGGCCGTCGGCGCGCAGCAGCATGATCGAATCGCAGATGCCGATCAGCCAGCGGCCGAGGTCGAAGACGAGCAGATAGTCCGGCGCGCTCTCGGGGCTCGAGAACGATCCCGCGCCGGGCACGGCCGGTTGCACGTCGAGCTCCTCGCAGACCTCCTCCCGGTTGCAGATGTCGGTCGGGTCGAGGTAATCGCACTCGTCGAACTGGCCGGTCGAGCCACAGACGCGCGGTCGTTCCAGCGGTGTGCCGGTGTAGACGGTCGAATTGCTGCAGAAGTGGCAGTCGGCGTCTGCCGTGCAACGGCGATCGGTACTGACGCTGCAGCGTCCCGGAGCGGTGAGGGCGGACTGCGGGTCCCACCAGGTCGGGTTGCCGCCGGGTGCGACGTCGATCGCGATCTCGATGAACGGCATCAGCACCGGGTCCGCGTCGTTGTGCAAATTGAAGCCCCAGTAGAGGTTGTCGGCATCGTGCGTGGCGACGATCGTCGCGAGGTCGTTGACCGCGCCGTCGGCCGGCGCGTCCCACCAGACGAGCTCGCCCCCCGCGTCGCACTGCAGCAGGGCCGCTCGGTTCTCCGCCCGCGGCGCCGACCCGACGCACCAGTCCCCGAGGTCGCCGTCCGCCACCGGCGAGTGTCCGCCGGACGCCGGGAGACACAGCCGCTCCGGGGTCGTACCGGCGAGAATCGGAGCGAGGCCGGCAACGCACAGGATCAGCGCCGTCTTGAGCCCGGTTCGAATCGCACGCCGTTGCATGAAGGGTCCTTCCGCCCAAGAATCTCGCAGGTCGAACGCGCTGTCAATCCTCTCGACGGCCGCCGAGACTCTGCCGAGCTTGTGCTTCCTATGAGACCAGACGATTTTTGCCGTGTTTTCGAAGTGCCCGACCTCGAAAGGAGGCCGTCCCTGCAGTTCCGCACTCCTCGTCGGCGCGCGATCGAATGACCTGCAGCGCAACCGTGCGGTCTTGCTGCTTGCCTGTGCCCCCGCCGTGACCGCCGGCGAGGATGACTGGATGCTCCGGACACGGCTGTTGTTCATCCAACCCAACGACGACGCCGACGGGGACCTGGGCGATGCCGGCACCGAGGTCGACAGCGACCTGACGATCGAGATCGACCTGACTCGATTCTTCGGCGACAACCTCGCGATCGAGGCCATCCTCGCCACGGCGGCGCAAGAGGTCACTCAAGCGGGCGGCGACGTCAGCCTGGGCAGCGTGTACCACGCCCCGGCGACCGTGCTGGCGCAGTACCACTTCAACCCGGACGGCGACTTCAGGCCGTACATCGGCGCTGGATTGAACTTGACGATCTTCTACCAGGAGTCCGGCGCTCTCGCCAACCTGGACCTGGACAGCACCAGCTTCGGCCTCGCCGGGCAGGTCGGTTTCGACATCCCCGTCGGCGACGACAAGGTGTTCAACTTCGACGTCAAGTACATCGACATCGAGCTGGACGTCGACGCCGGCGCGACGGCACTGGGCACGGTCGACGTGAACCCGCTGGTGGTCGGCGTGGGCTTCGGCTTCCGCTTCTGATCCTGGTCTCGGGCTCGCTCAGTCGTCCGGCGGCAGCGTGCGGTGCGTGAAGCTGCGCTTGCCGGAACCGTAGTCTCCGGCAACCTGCCCCTGCCCCTCGAGCAGCCAGCGCGAAGTCAACAAACCGTCCACGCCGACCGGACCGCGCGCGTGGATGCGTGACGTGCTGATGCCGACCTCGGCGCCGAGCCCGTAGCGAAAGCCGTCCGCGAATCGTGTGCTGGCGTTGGCGAAAACCGACGCCGAGTCCACCTCGCGCAGAAAACGCCGGCGAACCTGCTCGTCCTCGGCGACGACGGCGTCGGTATGAGCGCTGCCGTAGCGGTGGATGTGCTCGATCGCGTCGTCGAGTCCTGCGACCGTCCGCACGGCGAGAATCGGGGCGCCGTACTCCGTCGACCAGTCTTCCTCGGCCGCCGGCCTTGCATCCTCGAGGACCGCGCGCGCGTCGTCGTCGGCCCGCAATTCGACGCCGGCTGCCGTCAGCGCGCGGCCGAGCGAGGTCAGGTGCGGCAAGAACGCCCGGTGCACGAGGAGCGTCTCGGTCGCATTGCAGGCCGCCGGGTAGTCACACTTGCCGTCCACCGCCAGTCTCCGCGCCATGGCTGGGTCGGCGCTGCCGTCGACATAGAGGTGACAGATGCCCTCGGCGTGCCCGAGGACCGGGATGCGCGTCGAGGACTGAATCGAGCGTACGAGCCGGCCCGACCCTCGGGGAATCACCAGGTCGATGTCGTCGTCCTGTTGCAGCAACTCGGCCACCGGCTCGCGCCCCTCGACGCCACGCACCGCGTCGGCCGGAAGTCCCTCGTCCGCGAGCGCCTCGCGCAGGCAGTCGACCAGCGCGCGATTCGACTGCGTGGCCTCGGCGCCGCCCTTGAGGATCACACCGTTTCCCGAACGCATCGCCAGCGAGCCGATCTGGATCACGGCATCGGGCCGGCTCTCGAAGATGATCAGCAGCACGCCCAGCGGGCTCTGCACCTTGCGCAGGACGAGCCCCGAGTCGAGCTCGGTCCGGCGCAGTTCCTTGCCGATCGGGTCCGGCCACCGCGCCAGTTGCGACACGCCCTCGGCCAGCGTCTGCAACTTCGCCTCGGTCAGTTCCAGCCGACGCAACAGCGGTGGGGCGAGGTTGCCCTTCTCGGCTGCGACCATGTCCTCGCGGTTGGCGTCGAGCAACGCGGCCTTGTGCTCGTCGAGCAACGCCGCCAGGCGAGTCAGCGAGGCGCTGCGTCGCGCGCCCTCGGCGGCGCCCAGCCTGCGCTGAGCCTCGCGAACCGATCGTGCGAGTTCGGGCATTCCGGGCACGGCGCTCACTCCTCCAGAACCAGATGGTCGCGATGAACCAGCGCGTCGTGGTTGCGCACGCCGCTCGGCCGCTCGCCCGCACACCAGCGGCGCGCCTCGGGCGCATCGCAGAAAACGATCCCGCGACCCAGCGCGGCGCCGCCGGGGCCGTGGAGTTCCACGACGTCTCCGCGCTTGAACTCTCCCTCGCAGCGCGTCACGCCGGCCGCCAGCACCGAGGCGCGCCGCTTGCGGATGGCGGTCACGGCGCCGGCGTCCAGCTCGAGGCTACCGCGCGGCGCCGCGGCGAACGCGATCCACCGCTGCCGCGCGTCGAGCGCCCTGCCGGCCGGAAACCACGTTCCCACGATCTCGCCGACCAGCACGCGCCGGAGGGCGCCGGGATCGAGCCCCGACGCGATCACGGCGTGACAACCGGCCAGCGTCGCGATCGTGGCCGCCCCGACCTTGCTGCGCATGCCGCCGCGCCCGAGCGCCGACCCCTGCCCCGAGACGGCGAGACCGTCGGGTTCGCGAACCTCGTTCAGCAGCTTCGCCGCGCGGTGCTTGCGCGGATCTCTGTCGTAGACGCCGTCCACGTCGGTGAGCATGACGAGCAGCTCCGCGTCCAGCTTGGAGGCCACGAGGGCCGAGAGCTTGTCGTTGTCGCCGAAGACGTGACGCGACTCGCCCTCGACGAAAGCGAGCTCTTCGGTCGAGACCGCGTCGTTCTCGTTGACGATCGGCACGACGCCGTGCCGCAGCAGAGCCGCCATCGTGCTACGCAGGTTCAGGTAGCGCATCCGATCGTCGAAGTCGCCCTGGGTCAGCAGGACCTGCCCGCACTCGAGACCGTACCGCGAGAATCCCTCGCGGTACAGGCCCATCAGTCGCGTCTGGCCGACTGCGGCGCAGGCCTGTCGCTCGTCCAACGACTCCGGCGGCTTCTCGTGACCGAGGGCCTCCACACCGAAACCCACCGCGCCCGAGCTGACGACGATCACCTCGCGGCCACGGGCCCGCAGGTCCGCGGCCGCCTCGACGATGGAGAACAGGCGAGACAAAGCCGGCGAGCCGTCGCTCCGCGTCAACACGCGGCTGCCCACCTTCAACACCGTCCGACCGGCGTCGACGATCTCCTGTCTTGTCGAATCGCCGATCGCTACCTCCCGACCGATCAGCCCGGGAATCTTGCGGGCGGCTCGTCCTCGAAACCCTCGCCGTCGAGGGCCTCCATGAACGCCACCAGCGCCTCGACCTCTTCCTCGGTCAGGCCGAGCTCGGTCACCTTCGGCGACAGATGCGGATTCGCCTCACCGCCGCGGACGTACAATTCTACGACGTCTCGCAGCGTGGCCACCGATCCGTCGTGCATGTAGGGCGCCCGGCGAGCAACCTCGCGCAGGGTCGGAGTCTTGAACGCGCCTCGGTCGGCTTCATTCTTGGTGAAGTCCCATCGGCCCTGGTCCGAGAACTCTCCGGCGGCCGCGTCCCAGCCTACGCCGAGATTGTGGAACTGTGAGTCGGTGAAGTTGACGCCCAGATGGCACTGGTTGCAGAGCGCCTTCTCAAAGAAGACGTAGTGGCCCAGCTTGACCTCGCCCGTTACGTGTTCGCCGTCGGCAAACTCGATACGATCCAGGTGGATCGTGCCATCGAAGTCGGTCACCGCCTCGACGTCGATGGAATCATCCGCCGGATCGGGTTCCGCGCGCCAGCGATCCCAGGGAGAGTTGCCGCTGAGGCGTGTGCGCTCGTAGTCCGCGATCGCCCGGGCCACACGATCGATGTCGATTTCCGGATCGCCGAACACCTCCTCGAAGAAAGCCGCGTACGTCTTCGTCTCGCGCAGCTTCGCGATGACCACGTCGTGGTCCGGCATCGCCATCTCGACCGGGTTGATCATCGGCCCGATCGCCTGTTCCTCGAGCGTGGCGGCCCGGCCGTCCCAGAACTGATGGGCCTCGATGTTGAACGCCATGTTCAGCACGGGCGGCGCCTTGCGCCCGCCCTTCTTCCCCTCGACACCCGTCGACACCGGCGTCGGCTCGGAGAAGCCGAATTCCGGCCGGTGGCACGTGGCGCAGGAGATCGTTTCGTCGATCGAGAGGCGGGTGTCGTAGAACAACCAGCGACCGAGCCGCACCGCCTCCGGTGTCGGAGGGTCCTGCAGGTCGGCCAGCGACGCGCCGACACCGAGCGGCGACTCCGGCAGCGGCAGCACCGGGTTCGCGTTCCGCAACTCGCCCAGATCCGTCGAGGTCACCACGCCCGCGATCGGCACCGACGACGGCCCTCCGCAACCGACGAGGGCGGCGACGCTCCCCAGCAATGCAATCGCGACCCACCCGCGGCACACACTTCTCGAATCCACACGACCGATGCGCCCGTTCATGAAGAACCTCCCGACGAGACCAGAGTTTTTTTAACCCGGATTTCCCAGATGCCCGATGCGTTTCTATGCATTGGATACCGCTTTGAGCCTGTAGAATAGGGCGGATTCGGTTCCTCGACGTGCAAATAGTGGGAGCATCTCATGGGTGAAGCAGGCAGGGACGCATTGCGCGT
>JAAELQ010000007.1 GCA_024226515.1 bacterium | reverse complement strand
GTTGAGGTGCTTCTGCCATTCGGTCCAGTGACGGCCACCCATCTGGAACAACGCGTAGGTGGCGGAGTACCAGTAGTAGTGGTCGATCGCGCCGCCCTTCTCGTCCCAGACGGGGGGCTTGGCGAGGATGCGATCGGCCGCGGCCTGCATGACGGCCGTCTCCCGAGGATTCTGGCCCATGAAGTAGCGGCAGAACAAGGCGACCGCAGTCATCGTCTCGCCCTTCTCGATGGGGAACCGGCTGGCGTGGTCGCCTGGCTTGCGTGAGCTGAGTTCGCCCGCCTTGGTGTAGCCGTGGCGCCCGTCCGGGCCGGCGACCCGGTCGAGCCAGACCGCGCTGTTCTGGAGCGCGTTCTGGTTGACCTGCAGGCCGAAGTGCTTGCCCGATTCGAGGGCCATGATCGCCCAGCCCGTGACCGACGTGTCGTCGTCGCCGCCCCGCGGCTGGTAGCGCCAGACACCGTAGGGGTTGCGGTGGGACTCGAGGTAGTCGAGGCCTCGCTGGGCGGTGTTGCGCAGGAGCTTGTACTGCGACATGCCGTAGGCCTCGCACATGGCGTAGGCCGCGATGGCGTGATCGTAGATGAAGTCCTGCGACGTCGTCTGGCCGAACAGCCCGTTGTCCTGCTGCTGCTCGCGCAGCCACAGCACGCTGCGTCGGACCGTGTCCTCGTATCTGCCCGCGCGCATCGAGTGGCCGTCGCCGAGGAAGGCGAGCAGCGCGAGCCCGGTGATGCCGACGTCGTGCACCGCGTTGCCTGGGCCGTCACAGAGCGCGCCGTGCTTCTCGAGGTCGTGCTTCATGAACTGGTCGCAGTCCCACCTGCCGTCCGCGTCCTGGTGGCGGGCCAGCCAGCTGAGCGACGCTTCGATGCGGGGGGTGATCGCGGTCGGGGCGCGGTGCCCGATCCGGTCGCCGATGTGGTTGCTGCCACGCCCCGTCGCGCCGCCGCCAAGGCCGACCGCCTTGTTCCACTGGTCGTCGTCGAAGGCCGACTGCGGCGTGTCGGTGGGGATCTCGACCGGGACGTCGGCGTCGTTCTCGAGCGGGATATCGATGTCGACGAGCGTCAGGTCCTCGATGGGATCCTCCGGCTTGGTCTTGATCTTCTCCGGCTTCACGATCGGCTCCACGCGTTCCCGTGTCGTGTCCACGACCTCAATGGGCTTGGGCGCGCTCCTCTGCGCCTCCGGCGGGATCAGCACCCAGAGCAGGAGGATCGCGATTGCGTGCGCGGAGGCCGACGCGAACAGCCAGGGCGCGTGGCGGAGCTGCTCCGCCATCAGGTCCTGGAAGGTGACCTCCTCGTGCGTGTGTGCCTTGCTTGCGATCGAGAGCGGACGTTGCGGTGCCATGCGATGACTCCTTGTTGTGATGACAGGGAAGCAACGCCGGCGCGAACGACGCGGTTCAACACGCATTCGATTGCGCGAGGCGACGGTTTCTGACCCGGTGAGAAACCGCCGCCTCGACACTCTCTCGATAGCAAACGACGAACGACACATGCGAACGACGAACGACGAAGTGTGTCGTCAGCGAGGCGGGGGTCCCCCACCTGTACGCGAAGCGGTGTGGCCTTCCGAAGCGACGAAACCTGACCGGGTCAGAAACCGTCGCCTGACCGGGTCAGAAACCGTCGCCCGACGGACGACGAACGACGAACGACGAACGACGAACGACGAACGACGAACGACGAACGACGAACGACGAACGACGGACGACGGACGACGGACGACGGACGACGGACGACGGACGACGGACGACGGACGACGGACGACGGACGACGGACGACGGACGACGGACGACGGAC
>JAAELQ010000006.1 GCA_024226515.1 bacterium | reverse complement strand
CTGCGTCAACACCCCGAACCCGGGACAGGACGACGGCGACCTGGACGGTCAGGGCGACGTCTGCGACGCCTGCCCCGGCGATCCGACGAACGACGGGTCCGACTCCGACGGCGTCTGCGACGACGTCGACAACTGCGTCGGACAGCCCAACCCGGGCCAGAACGACGAGGACGGCGACGGCGTCGGCGACGTCTGCGACGACTGTCCGGCGGATCCGGTCAACGACCCGGACGGCGACGGCGTGTGCGACAACGTCGACAACTGCCGCACGATCCCCAACGAAGACCAGCGCGACGTCGACGTCGACGGTCAGGGTGACGTCTGCGACGCCTGCCCGCACGACGCCGGCGACGACGAGGACGGCGACGGGCTGTGCATCGACGCCGACAACTGCAACTTCATCCCGAACCCGGGCCAGGCGGACCTGGACGGCGACGGGGTGGGCGACGTCTGCGACGACGACGACGACAACGACGGCGTCTTCGACGGCGACGATAACTGTCCGCGCACCGGCAACGCGACCCAGCCGGATCTCGACAGCGACGGCGTGGGTGACGTCTGCGACGACGACGACGACGGCGACGGCGTCGTCGACGGCGACGACAACTGCCCGCGCACGCCGAACCCGAACCAGGAGGACGCCGAGGGTCCTGCCGGGGCGGACGGCTCGTGCGGCACCGTGGATGACAACCAGGGCCTGTTCGGCTCCGACGGCGTCTGCGGAACCGCGGACGACCTCTCGGGAGACGGACGCGGCGACGCGTGCGACGAGTGTCCGTCGGTGGACAACGCCGCGGGCAGCAGTGACGGCGGTGCGCTGTACGAGGTCTGCGGCGACGGCAAGGACAACGACTGCGACGGTGCGACCGACGACGACGACAGCGACTGCGCCTGCCCCGACGACGACGGCGACGGCTATGCCTGCGACGACTGCAACGACCTCGACGCCGCGATCCATCCGGGACGTGGCGAGGTGTGCGACAACCTGGACAACGACTGCGATGGGTTGATCGACAATCACTTCAACGACGTGCAGGAGCTGTGCAACGGCATCGACGACAACTGCAACGGCCTGATCGACGAGGGCAACGCGCAGGGCGGCGGCGAATGCCACACCGACGAACCCGGCATCTGCGGCGGCAGTGGCGAGTTGTTCTGCGACCAGGGGTCGCTCGTCTGTGCCCGGCGCCAGGGCGGCACGCCCGAGGTGTGCGACGGCCTGGACAACGACTGCGACGGCCTGGTCGACGAGGACGACGACGCGGACGGCGACGGCGTCCTCGACTGCGACGACAACTGCCCGGCCAGCTACAACCCCGCACAGGGCGACGGCGACAACGACGGATCGGGCGACCTGTGCGACGGCGACGGCACCAGTTCCGGTGGCGGCGGCGGTGGCGCAGGCGCGCGGGCGTCGTTCTTCGGCCTACCGCCCGAGGTGGAGAACCTGGAGGCCCAGCCGGGCAAGGTGATCTACACCTGGGACGCCGAACCGACGGCATCGGTGTACAACGTCTATCGCGGCTACTACACGATCGGCAACGAGCGCGAGTACAACCACCAGTGCATCCACAGCAACATCGTGACGACCTCGATGGCCGACACGCTGAACGGCACGAGCCTCACGCACTTCTACTACGTCGTGTCGTTCAAGACCTCGCCGATCGGGCCCGAGAGCTCGCTCGGTTTCGACTCCTCCGGCAACCCGCGTCCGTCCGCGTTGATTGCGTGTCCCGATCCGACACGCGATCGGGACGCCGACTTCATCGAGGACGCCGCGGACAACTGCCCGCCGGACTTCTCGTTCCCGCCGGCTCCGACGGCCAACCCGTTCCAGGACGACGTCGACGGGGACTCGCACGGAGACCTGTGCGACAACTGTCCGGCCGACGTCAACCCGGGTCAGGAAGACCAGGACAACGACGGTACGGGCGACGTGTGCGATCCCGACATGGACGGTGACGGGGTCGACCAGGACGGAGACGGGTCCGGCACGCCGGGCGACGCTCCGTGCGCGCACCTGCAGACCGTGGGATGCGACGACAACTGCCCCGATGAGTACAACCCGTTCCAGGGAGATGTGGACGGGGACGGCGTGGGCAACTCCTGCGACAACTGCGTGATCGATCCCAACCCGGGTCAGGAAGACTCGGACGGCGACGGAATCGGCGACGCCTGCGACCCGTAGGACTCGACTCGAAACGACCCGGGGCGTCCGTGGGCGCCCCGGGTCACTCCCACCTTCCCGTCTCGTGCGCTCCGGCAGCCACCGGGACCACGTCGACGAGACGCCCGCCCTCGACCAGCAGCGCTTCCCGCGCGAGATTGACCGTCGGGCAGACGTGACGCGGGACGAGCAACAGCGTGGTCCCACGCGGTGGAGCGTGGCCCGCGGACACGCTCAGCGGTAGATGTTCTTCGCTCGGGGCCAGCGCCCTCAACTCGGGACGGCCGAGTACGTAGGCGCAGGGATCTCCCGCCTCGGCCGCGATCGATTTCGACCCTGCATCGCACGTGACCAGGCCCTGCGCCGGCCGACTGACCACGCGCGAGAGCACCAGCGCGGCGGGGACGAGATCCAGATCCGGGATCTCCTGCTCGGACCGCAGATCGTGAAACACGACGGTCCCCGGCGAGACGCGGTGGACGAACTCCGTCGACTCGAAACCGGCGAAGGCCAGCGCGTCGAGAAACGACGGCGTGCCGCTGGTGATCAGCTCGCTCACCCGCATCCCTGCAGTCTCGAGTTCGGCGCGTAGCTCGTTCAGGCCACGGTAACCGTCATGGGCGCGGGCGCGTCGCGTCGCAACGTCCAGGCCGTGCAGATGCCCGTCGTAGAAGTGCAGTCCACGAAAACGCTCGCCGGCGCGTCGCGCGAGCTCCGCGATCGCATCGCGCCGCTCGAGCGGAACACCGGTGCGGTCCATGCCCGGGTTCACGTCGACGAAGATCCCCAGCCGCGGGTCGATCTCGGCCACGGCCGCCGGATCCTCGCACAGCACCGACAAACGCGTGGCCGGGTGCTGCGCGGCCAACCGCGCCACGCGGCGCATCGACGGCGCGGCCAGCGGGTAGGCAACCAGTAGATCGGCGTCCTCGACCCCCTCGGCGTCGACGCGCTCGAGCAGACGGCGCGCCTCGAGCGGGGTCGCGCACTTGAAGCAGCGCACGCCGGCACGCAGCAACTCCGCGTACACCTCAGGCAACTTCGTCGTCTTGATGTGCGGTCGCCAGCGGTCGGGCCGTCCCTCGGTATGGGCCAGCATCCGCTGTAGATTGGTACGGACGTGATCCAGGAAAACGACCAGGCATGGACTGAGGAACTCCCGTTCTACCGATTCCGGGAGCCGGTAGGCGTCGAGATCCAGGGCGTCGAAGCGAGTGTTCATGCCGGGCATTATCGTTTTTTTTCAACGCGTGTGACACGTTCGGCCTCGGCCGGCGTCTACCGGGACGAAGATGGACAGGGAACCCGGTGACGATCGTCGGGATCGCCGGTCGCTGCGGCGCCTCGCCGACGGCGACCGGGATGCCCTGACCGAGTTGTTCGACGCTCATGCCGAGCGGTTGTTCGGACACGCGCTGTGGCTGACGCGCAGGCGTGCCGAGGCGGAGGACGCGGTGCAGACGGTGTTCGTCAAGTTGGCCGAACGGGGGGGCGAGCTGCTGCGAGTGCGCCGACCCGAGGCCTACCTGCACCGCATGCTGCGCTCGACGATCGTCGACGATGCGCGCCGCCGTGAGCGACGCCCCGAGGAGGCGCTGGACGACGCCGAGCTGCTGGTCGCGGACTCGGCGGACGCCGAGGCGCTGGCCGAGGCGAAGGGGCTCGAGCGAGCGCTGGCCGCCCTGCCGGCCGAGCAACGCGAGGCGGTGGGGCTGCACCTGTTCGAGGGGCACAGCTTCGGAGAGATCGGCCGGCTGCTGGAGGTGTCGCGCTTCACCGTGGCCAGTCGCTACCGACTTGCGATCGCGCGCCTGCGTCGGACGGTCGAGGGAGATCGATGAACGACCGCATCGAGACGCGACTGCGACGACAACGACGGCACGCGATCGATCCGGCGCTGCGCGCGCGTGTGCTCGCAGCGGCCGGTTCCGTCGAGCCGGCCCGCGTCGGGCCGCTCGAACGGCTGTGGTCGTCCAGCGCGCTGCGCTGGGCGGTGCTGACCGCGGTCGCATTGCTGTGGGTGGGCGACCGCTGGTCGACGACCCTTTCGCCGAACATCTCCATCTCGCACGGCACGATGACGTGCGAGGCCCGCGAGCTCGGACAGTCGATGGAACTGGACGATTCCGAACGACGATGGCTCGAGCGCAGACTCGGGCTTCACGCACTGGGGACGGGCAGAGGGCGGCGCGACGCGCCGCTGTCGATGTAGCCCGTCCGCCTGGAGAAGAACGATGCCCCCGATGATCCGCTACTCGATCATGGTCCTGACCGGGTTGGCCCTGCTGCTGCTGGGGTCGCGGCTGGTCATCGACGCCGCCGCCGGAATCCGGCAGAGGGGCACCCTCGAGCGCATCGAGGACAAGTACGGCCCGCTGGACCCATCGAGCCTCGCGCGAGAGACCCCACCCGCGGATAGCGACAACCGCGTCCTGCCGATCCGCGCCGCGGCCGAGGCGATGGTGTTGTCGTCCGAGGGACAGGACAGCGACCGCAACCTGGTCGGCGAGATCAGTCGTTTTCGGTCGCCCGAGATCGAGGCCAGGGACCTCGAACGATTGCGCGGCATCGTCGAGAGCAACTCGATCGTCTTCGATCTGCTGGACCAGGCCGTGGACCGACCGGACGCCGACTGGGATCTGCCGTACCACATGGGTTTCGCGACCGAGATCCCGAAGCTCATCCGCTACGTGTCGATGTCGAAGCTGCTCGCCGCGTCCGCTCGCTTCCACATAACGGACGGAAACGTCGATCAGGCTTCGCGGTCGATCGTCTCGGGACTGACCGTCGCCTCGACGCTGGGTGCGGAATCGGTCCTGATCATGCAGCTCGTCCGCCTGTCGGCCACGCAGTGGTCCCTTGCCGCGCTGCGCGAGCTTCTGGCAACCCACGAACTGGACGAGCGTACGCTCGAGCGCCTCGCGCGGGCGATCGACGAGGCGACGGTGCCGGACGGCATCGTGCGGGGGCTGATGGGCGAGATGAAGGGCATGCACAGCGCGTTCGTTCAGATGGAGCACGGCAAACACCTACCCATGGGCGACGAGGCGATGCTCGAGCGCAACGCCGCCGTGCGCTGGATCATGCGTCCGCTGACTCGTCTGTCGCACCAGAGCTTCCTGACACGGATGGACCGCATGGTCCAGTACACCGACCTGCCGCCCCCACGGCGGCGGATCGCGTTTCCGACCCACCCGCTCGAGGAGGAGTTCTCGTGGTGGGACGTTCAATCGAAGATCATGCTGCCGAACCTGGCCAACGCCGTGAATCGCGCCGACGTCCATGCCGCACGAGTCATGTTGGCGCAGACCGCGGTCGCGCTCGAGCGGTTCCGGCTGCGCCACGGCGCGTATCCCGCAGAGCTGGGTGCGCTCGACGCGAGCGGCATCGACCCCTACACCGGCCGCCTCCCGATCTACAGCCGCGACGCCTCGGGCTACACGCTCGAGAGTTCCGTGGCGAATGCCGACCCGACGACGTACCTCGGCACGAGCGATCCGATTCTGGTCTGGACCGTGAAGCGCTGATCCTGCTAGTCTCGTCGCGCCGATGGCGCTCAACTACATCTGGGTCGGGTTCTTCCTCGTCGCCTTCGTCGTCGGCCTGTTCCGCCTCGCGGTCTTCGGCGACACCCAGGTGTTTACCGACATCGTCAACGGCACGTTCGAGATGTCGCGCACCGCGTTCGAGATCGCGCTCGGGCTGACCGGCGTGATCACGCTGTGGATGGGTCTGATGCGCGTCGGCGAGCGGGCAGGCGTCGTCCCGCTGCTCGGCCGCCTGGTCAACCCGCTGTTCGTGCGTCTGTTTCCCGAGGTCCCCGCCGGCCATCCGGCGTTCGGCACGATGACGCTGAACTTCGCCGCGAACATGCTGGGGCTGGACAACGCCGCCACCCCCATGGGTCTCAAGGCGATGGGAGAGTTGCAGGAGCTGAACCCGAAGCCCGACACCGCGACGAACGCTCAGATCATGTTCCTCGTGCTGAACACGTCGGGATTGACCATGATCCCCGTCACGATCATGGTCTTCCGGGCTCAGCTCGGGGCGGCCAACCCCGCCGACGTCTTCCTGCCCATCCTGCTGGCCACGTTCTTCTCGACGATCGTGGGCCTGATCTCCGTCGCACTCGTACAGCGCCTACGCCTGCTCGACCCGGTCGTGATCGCTTACATCGGCGGGCTGACCGCATTCGTGGCGGGCGTGCTGTTCTTCGTGTCGAGGCTACCGCGCGACCGGATCGAGACGCTGTCGGTGCTGGTGGCCAACCTGATCCTGTTCGGCGTGATCGTCCTGTTCATCACGCTGGCCGCGTTTCGCAAGGTCAACGCGTACGAGGCGTTCATCGACGGTGCGAAGGAAGGCTTCGGCGTGGCGATCAAGATCATCCCGTACCTCGTCGCTATCCTGGTCTCCATCGCCGTGTTCCGCGCGTCCGGCGCGATGGACCTCGTGATCTCCGGCATTGCCCGCGGCGTCACGTCGCTCGGCTTCGACACCGGCTTCGTCGACGCGCTGCCGACCGCCATGATGAAGCCGCTCAGCGGCAGCGGCGCGCGAGGCATGATGATCGATGCGATGAACACGCACGGTGCGGACTCGTTCGTCGGGCGCCTGACCTCGACGATGCAGGGCTCGACCGACACGACGTTCTACGTCATCGCCGTTTACTTCGGCTCGGTCGGAATCCGCCGCACGCGACACGCCGTTTCCTGCGGCCTGCTGGCCGACGCCGCCGGGATGCTGGCGGCGATCTTCATCGCCTATCTGTTCTGGGGATAGCAGTTAGCATTCGGCAACCTGACCGGCCCTCGCGCGTATGATGAGGTGACGGACTTGTTGTAGGATAAAGATGCTGGAAACACAGGGTCAGACGACGATCCGGCCCGCTTCAAAGATTCCCCCGCACAAGGAGAACTCGATGAAACGCAAGCTCGCTTTGCTCTTCGCCACGCTGATGGTCGTGGCCGCCGTGGCGCCGACGTTCGCGGCGCAGGACGAAGCCAAGCCCTGGCTCGAAAAACTCGTCTCCGTCTATGAGAAGACCCCGCTGCGCGTTCACTGGACCGCCGACATCAGTATGAGCTTCGGCGAGATGACCATGACTGCCGAGATGACCGGCAACCAGCTCATCCGCGACACGACGCACCAGCGCATGGAAATGGACATGGCCATGAGCATGCCGCAGGGCAAGATGGAAACCTCGATGCTGATGGTCTCCGACGGCGAGCACATCTGGACCGAGACCTCGATGCCGGGCGGCATGAAGCAGGTCGGCAAGATGAGCATCGCCAAGATGGAAGAGCTGGGCAAGGAGGCGGGCCTTCAGATGAACCTCAAGGCCATGGATCCCAAGCAGATGCTCTCGATGTTGCAGGAGTACGTCGACTTCAAGTTCCTCGGTCGCGAGGACGGTCGCGTCACGCTCAGCGGCCCGCTGAATCCCGAGATGCTCTCCGCGATGAACATGGGCCAGCTACAGGGCGCCGCCGGCGGCGACATGAGCATCACCGTCAGCCTGGACGAGAAGACCGTCATCCCGATGGACTTCGAGATCCAGATCGACGGACAGAAGCTCGCCACGATGAACTTCAACAAGGTCGACTACCTCTCCGGCTCCGACGTCCCGGAAGGCTCCTTCAGCTACACGCCCGCCGAGGGCGTCGCCGTGATGGACCTCGACGCCGCCATGGCCGGCGCCCAGTAGATCCTCATCCGATCGAATCTCGAACGCCGGCGGTCCTCGCCGGCGTTTTTCTTTTCTGGGTGCTTCTGGACCCGGACGGGTTGGTCCTGACTCGCTCCGGATTCCATCGGGATGTCCGGGGCTTCCCCCGGGGCGGAGGCACGCGCCGACCCGCGCCGCCTCGGATTCTCACGGACCGCTCGCGACTGGGACCTACGTGCCGTGTAGGGATTCGTGGGAACTTCCCGCGTAGGGGCCTCGTTGTCCCTCGGCCCCGTCGGCGGTCCGTGGAATCCGAGACGCGCGGGTGCCCCGGCGACGCGCCTACGTCCCCGGGGGAAGCCCCGGACATCCCGATGGAATCCGGAACGAGCAGGACAACCCGACCTACCTACGAAGCTCACACATCTTGAAGACGCGTCTGGGGGCTACGCGCCCGTTCGGACCGGGCGTAGATCGGATCTGAACTTGTCTTTCAGGTTGGAGGTTTGCGAGTGCTTCCGCTCCGATCATTCGGTTGATCGCTTCGGTAGGTCGGGTCGGGTTTGCGGGTCTTCTTCGGATCTCCCCCTTGTCCCCAGGGACGTAGGCGCGTCGCCGGGGCACCCGCGCGTCTCGGATCGTACGGTCCGCCGACGGGGCCGAGGGGCAACGCGGCCCCTACGCGGGAAGTTCCCACGAATCACTACCAAGTGCGTAGGTCTCAGTCGTGAGCGGGCCGTGCGGATCCGAGGCGGCGCGGGTCGGCGCGTGGCTCCGCCCGGGGGACAGGGGGGCCATCCGAACAAGCCCCGCAAACCCGACCCGACCGGCGCCCGGACATTCCGGCCGGAACGACCTAGTCCGGGGCAGCGGTGAAGATCCCGTTGTAGAGGATGAGATCGCGGTCGAAGTCGGACCTGGATTCGGGCGAGTAGTCCTGACCGTCACGGCCATCTTTGCCGAAGGACTCGAGGGTGTAGCTCTGGCCGGTGTCGGCGGCGAGGTAGTTGTACGGGTTGCCCCAGCGGTCGGCGACGGGGAGGTCGTCGTTGGAGTAGGGGCGTAGCGCGGAGACGAGGGACTGGATGCCGGCGACGTCGTCGGGGGTTCCCGAGTTGTCGAGGCAGTAGATCTCGATCGCCTTGGAGATGCTGCGCATGTCGGCCATCGTCGCGCGCTGACGGCTACGCTCGAGCGCGGACGCGAAGGTGGCGAGGCTCATCAGGCCCAGGATGCCGACGACGACCGTGACGACGAGCAACTCGACGACCGTCAGACCACGTTGGGATTTCTGTCCGCGTTGCATGATGCACCTCGGGGGATGGGCGTCTTGCGTTGATGCAGGCGAATTACGCACCGGACGGCGGGGCTGCCACCGGAAGGACGACGAAAGCGAGCTTTCGCCGGCCGCCGTGGCGGCGAAGATCCGAACGCGCAGGAAAGCGGCCGTCGAATGGGAATAGGGCGACGGCATAGAAAACGCCGACTCGATTCAATACCGATGTTCGGCGGGCCGAGCAGAGATCTCGGTAACGGGCGCGTTTCGTCGTAGTCTTACCGGATGGGACCGTTCGCCACCCTGGAGCGAGTGCGTGTCGCATGGCGGGATGCGCCGCCTGCGGAGCGGGCCGGAGTGTGGCGCATCGCGCTTGCGCTGTACGGCTTCGCCCTCGCCTGGGCGGCCGTCCTCGCATGGATGGGCCCCGAGCGCAGACCGCATCACTACT
Organism: bacterium; assembly: GCA_024226515.1. Classification (GTDB taxonomy): domain Bacteria; phylum Acidobacteriota; class Polarisedimenticolia; order Polarisedimenticolales; family Polarisedimenticolaceae; genus JAAELQ01. The sequence continues at coordinate 7,147 of JAAELQ010000006.1, read as the reverse complement.
TCTCCGAGGGAAGCCCGGTCGACTGGCTGTCGGCGGTGCTGCTGACGACGACGGCGCTGCTGGCGTGGTGCACGTGGGCAGTGGATCGAGCGTCGCCTCGCGCGGATCGGGTGATCTGGGGCTTCAGCGCGGTCGGCTTCGGGCTGCTGGCGATCGACGAGCGTTTTCAATTGCACGAGCGTGTCGATACGGAATTGCTGCTGCCGTGGCTCGGAGAGCCGACGTGGTTCCGCAGCTGGAACGACGTCGCGGTCGTCGCGTACGGCGTCGTGGGGCTCGTCCTGATCGCGCTCGTTCTGCCACGAATCGTCCGCGTGCGCGGCTTTCGCGAGTTGCTCGCGATCGGGTTCGCGTTCTACGCGCTGCACACGGCGATCGACATCGTGTTCAGCCACTCGTCGATCAAGACCGAGAGCGAGGAGACGGTGAAGCTGCTGGCAGGGGCGAGCTTCGTGCTGGCCTACCTGTGCGCCTTCGTTTCGCGCGCGGCTGGGGCGCGCAGCGCGGGCTCACCTCCCGTGGCCGGACGCTGGGACGCCGTGCTGTGGGGCATCGCCGGCGTGTTCGCCGTCGTCGTGCTCAGCGGCGGCCCCGACTGGCAGGAGACGCTCGTGCGGCGCTGGGGCGACCCGGCGACGTGGCTCGTGTCCGCCCTGCTCGGCGCGTCGACGATCCTGCTGGGGGTCGTGGCGTGGCGCTCGCCCCGCAGCAGTCGCTGGCGCTGGGGGCTGGCCGCGTTCGTGACGGGGACGTTCTCCGTCGACGAGATGCTGGTTACGTGCTGGGCCTCGTTGAACCACCCGAAGGTCAGGACCGTCGTCCCGCAGCTGATCCACGACCCACCGGCCGTGCTGCACCACGGCTTTTCATGGCTGACACTCGCGCTTCCGGTCTGGATCGCGGCGCTCGTGCTCGTGGCGCTGTCCGCGGGGGCTCGGGTCCGGGCGCACCTGCTCGCCGCGGCCGTGCTGACGACGCTCCCCGTTGTCCTGGCCGGCCTCGAATCCGGGGCGGCGGGCGGCATCCTGTTGCACCTGCTGCGCATCGCGCTGGCGACCTACATCGCCGTCGCCGGGGTGCTCGCGCTCGCCGGATCGACCTCGATGTCCGAAAACGGCTAGTTCCCCCGGCCGCCTCGGGCTATAACGAGGGCATGCAGCTCGACCGCAACGCCTGTTACCGGGCGCTCAAGACCCGCGATGCCCGCTTCGACGGACGCTTCTTCACCGCCGTCCGCTCGACCGGCGTGTTCTGCCGCCCGGTGTGCCCCGCGCGCACGCCGCGGCTCGCGAACTGCGAGTTCGTCCCCAGCGCGGCCGCCGCGCGCGAGCTCGGCTTCCGGCCGTGTCTGCGCTGCCGGCCGGAGGCGTCGCCGGGCACGCCCGCGTGGGACGGAACCTCGGCGCTCGTCGGCCGCGCGATGCGGCTGATCGCGGAGGGCGAGCTGAACGACGGGTCGGTGGCAACACTCGCCGACCGGCTCGGGGTCGGAGAGCGCCACCTGCGGCGCGTGTTCGGCGAGCACGTCGGCGCCACGCCGATCGCCGTCGCGCAAACGCAGCGCGTGCTGTTCGCGAAACGGTTGCTCGACGAGACGCGGCTGCCGATGGCGTCCGTCGCGCTCGCCGCGGGCTTCTCCAGCATCCGCCGCTTCAACGACGTGCTGAAGTCGACGTACGGTCGCACGCCACGCGAGCTGCGCGGCGCGGGACGCGGAGCGGTCGGCGACGGACTCGGGCTGCGCCTCGCGTTCCGCACGCCGTACGACTGGAACACGATGCTGCAGTACCTCGAGCGCCGCGCCACACCGGGCGTCGAGTCGGTCGCGGCGGGCGAATACCGCCGCACGATCGAACTCGACGGCGCGCGGGGAGCGTTTCAGGTTCGTCCCGTTCCCGACAGGGCTCAGCTGGAAGTGACGATCGACATCGACGACGTCGCGCCGTTGAATCGCGTCGTCGCGCGCGTACGGCGGATGTTCGACCTCGAGGCCGACCCGCAGACGATCGACCGGCATCTCGCGCGCGCCGGCCTGCGCAAGCTCGTGCGGCGCCATCCCGGGCTGCGCGTTCCGGGCAGCATCGACGCGTTCGAGCTGGCGGTGCGCGCCGTGCTGGGTCAGCAGGTGACGGTTCGCGGCGCGACGACGCTGGCCGGCAGACTGGTCGAGCGCTTCGGCGGCCGGCTAGCGCGTCCGGCGCTGGGACTCGAACGCCTGTTCCCGCGAGCCGACGAACTCGTGGACGCGGACCTGGCCTCGATCGGCATGCCGCGTAAACGCGCCGAGGCGCTGCGCGAGCTGGCCCGGGCGGTGGTCGAGCGGCGCGTGTCGCTCGACGGCTCCGCGGACCACGACGAGAGCGTGCGACAACTCACTGCGCTTCCGGGGATCGGGCCGTGGACGGCGGAGTACGTCGCGCTGCGCGCGCTGCGCACGCCGGACGCTTTCCCTTCCTCGGATCTCGGGCTGCGCCAGGCGGTCTCCGAGGACGGGACCCCGGTGTCGCCAAAGCGCATGAACGAGATCGCCGAGCCGTGGCGGCCCTGGCGCGCGTACGCGGCCCTGCACCTGTGGATGAAGGACGTGGGACGGGAGGCAAGACGATGAAAGCGTACATGGCCGAGATCGGGTCACCGATCGGCGACCTCGTGCTCGGCGCGACGGACGAGGGCGTATTCACGCTGGAGTTCACGGACTGCGACGACCGGCTGCGGCGTTACATCGAGGCGCGCGTCGGGCGGGTCGAGCTCGAGCGTGGAGGCACGGCCGAGCGCTGGGCGCAGCCGGTGCGCGACTACCTGGCGGGCCGACTCGACGCGCTCGACGAGATTCCGGTCGACGCCGGTGGAACTGCGTTCCAACGTTCGGTGTGGGATGCCCTGCGCAGGATTCCCGTCGGCGAGACCCGCTCGTACGCCGACATCGCGTCCGCAATCGACAAACCGAACGCCGTGCGAGCGGTGGGCGCCGCGAACGGTCGCAACCCGGTCGCGCTGATCGTCCCGTGCCATCGCGTCGTGGGCTCCGACGGAACGCTGACCGGCTACGCGGGCGGGCTCGAGCGCAAGCGCTGGCTGCTGAACCACGAAGGCGCGGTCAGCCCGAGTCAGTCGCGGCTCGGCTTCCTCCGCTGATCGCCCGGCGTGTCGCTGCCGAGCTCCTTGCCGTGGCGCAGCCGCTGGACGTTGCGCAGCAGGGGCTCGGCCTCGTCCGAACCACCGCGCAGCGCGTCCGCGTACGCCCGCTCGGCCGCCGCGAACCGCCCCAGCCGCTCCTGGATCCGCCCCTCGAGCAGGGAAGTCTCAGCGAAGTCCGTGCCGAGGCGGGGCAGCGCCTGCGCGGCCAAGACCAGCGTCAACGCCTCGACGCCGTCTCCCGCGCGCATCGTCGCATCCGCCGCCACGTGGTAGGCCTCGAACAGCAGGTCCGGCTCGGTCCCACCACCGGGGTCGCCGTGCATGCGTAGCTCGCCGGCGAGAATTCGCTCGACGCCGCCGAGCGCCATCGCCGCAGCCTCGTCGTAGGAACGGTTCTGCGCGAGCAGCAGTCGCGCGAGCCGCAAGCGGGGCAAAGGGTGGTGCGGCTGCCGCTCGATCCACTCACGGTACCCGGCCTCGTCGGCAGCGAACTCGAGAACCTCGATCGTGCGCGCGCCGTCGCCCTCGGCGGGCCGCAGCGCGACGTCGAGCGCGGCGTCGGGGTCCCAGTGGTCGACGCCCACGAACTGCAACTCGAGCCGCGTCGCGTCGCCCGGCGCCTCGAGCCGCAGTTCGAAACGGCGGCCCGAGATGCGCATCCTCCGGTGCTCGCGCATCGTCCCGGCCGGGCCGGACCAGTTCGCGACCGCCGTCGGGATGTGGGCGAACGTGAAGCGCGCGCCCTCGATCCGCGGGTCGTAGACGACGAGGACCTCTCCACCCGCAACGGGCAGCTCGGGCTCGACGGCGGCGGGCGCCGTCAATGCGAGAAACAGTGCGAGGGTGCATCCGGTCATCACGTCGTCTCCATCGGTGAGTCCATGGTAGCGTTGCATTCACGGCAAGGAAACGAGAGCCCCTGATGCACGATCTGGAGAACATCCGGCGCCGGTCGGCGGTCGCGGCCGTTGCGCTGGCGCTGGTGGGCATGTTCGGCTGCGAACCGTCGCCGACCTTCGAGCTGCTCGAGCCGGCGAGCGCACGCGGTCAAGACGTGCTGCTGATCACCGTCGACACGCTGCGCGCGGACCGGCTCGGCTGCTACGGCCACGCCGCGGCTTCGACGCCCGCCATCGATCGACTGGCGGCGAACGGGGTGCTGTTCGAGGAAGCGACGTGCAGCGTCCCGATCACGTTACCGTCCCACGCCTCGATCCTCACCGGACGCGACGCGCCGCGGCACGGCGTGCGGCACAACGGCACGTACCGTCTCTCCGACGGCCAGACGACCCTGGCCGAACGGCTCGCCGGGCAGGGCTACCGCACCGCCGCGTTCGTCGGCGCATTCGTGCTCGACGCGCGCTACGGGCTGGCCCAGGGATTCGAGCACTACGACGACGATGTCGCGCCGACGGGCACCGGGGCGGTCACGGGGCGCTACAACGAGCGCCCGGCCGACGCCGTGGTCGCGGCGGCGATCGACTGGCTCGAAGCGGTCGGCGACGACGAGCGCTTCTTCGCCTGGGTGCACCTGTTCGATCCGCACGCGCCGTACACGCCGCCGTCGGAGTTCGCCGAGCACGAGCCGTACGACGGCGAGATCGCCTTCGTCGACTCGCAGATCGCGCAGCTGCTGGATTCGCTCGATCGGCGCGGTCGGCTGCGCCGCACGCTGATCGTGTTCACGTCGGATCATGGCGAGGGGCTCGGCGAGCACGGTGAGATGACCCACGCGGATCTGATCTACGACTCGACGATGCGCGTGCCGCTGATCGTGGCGTCGCCGACGCTGTTCCCCGAGGGGCGCCGGGTCGCCGACCGCGTGGCGGGAGGAATCGACGTCGTGCCCACGGTCCTGAGCCTGCTCGGCGTCGATTACGACGGCGGGGAGGTCGACGGGGTCGGGCTGTTGACGGCCGACGCAGGGCCCGATCGCGCGATCTACACCGAGTCGCTCGCACCCCTGCTGGACTACGGCTGGTCGGCCCTGCACGGGCTGCGCCGCGCGGACGACAAGTTCATCTCGGCGCCGCGCCCCGAGTACTACGACCTGCGGAGCGATCGCGGCGAGCTGGACAACCGCTACGACGGCGACCCGCGAGCGAAGGAGCTGCAGCATCGGCTCGACGAGCTGACCGACGGTTGGGCCTCGGACATCGAGGCGGCGGCCGCGGAGGGCGAGCTGAGCTCCGAGGAGCGCAGGCGTCTCGAGTCGCTGGGCTATACGCGCGGCAGGGCGGGCGACGAGCGCCTGGGAGTCAAGGATCCTAAGTCCATGATGGACCTGTGGCGTCGCATCGACCTCGCGGGGCAGCTGAGCGCGCAGGGCGAGAGCCAGCGGGCGCTGACGGAGATCGGCAACGTCTTGCGCGAGGATCCGACCGCCGCGAAGGCGTGGTACACCGCGGCGACGATCTTCGAGCGCGTCGGATCGTACGACCGCGCCGCCCAGGCGCTCGATCGCGCACTGCAGCTCAAGCCCACCGCCGAGGGCTGGGCCAATCGCGCGCGACTCGCGCTGGGACGCCGCGACACGGAGACGTTCGAACGCGCCCTCGACAACGCCGAGCGCCTCGATCCGCTCAGCGGCGCCGTCCACATCGGGCGCGCACACGGGTTGATCCTGGAGGGTCGGTTCGAGGATGCGCTGCGCGAGTTCCGCCTCGCGCTCGAGGTCGATCCCGTGCGCTCGGGCGCCGAGGCCCGCGCCAAGATCGAGCGCCTGCGCGCCGAAACAGGGCTGGACTGACGAGCCGCCGGCCCGGGTTCGCCGGCCTTCGCACGCGAGGTCTTCAAATACCTCAAGCCACTCCCGCCAGGGGCCACAAATCCGTTGATCGAACCGACGAGATCCGGGTACAGTGAGGGCCAAGAAGATTCCGACGAAAGCGACGAACGACAACAGGGGGTCAACATGCATCGCAAGATCTGCGCGGCGGTCATCGCATGATTGTTAGTTTCCGGAACGGTCTCGGCGGGCATATGCGCGAATTGCGTCTTGGTTTATGTCCAGTCGAGCGCGATCTCGACGAGCACGCCGCAGATGGTCTTCGGCTTCCCGGGAGTCCTGTACCCGAACCGGGTCTATGCCGACATCCCCTTGTTCGACGGCCTGGTGCCGTTCGGGGAGCAGCCTCCGATCAGTCAGTACCAGGGGCTCGACGCGCTCGACTTCGTCGACATGGACGGGTTCGCGTTCAGCACCGATCGGAACGGCATGATCTTCACTCCGTCCGGCCCGCTGGTGCTGCTGCAGAACAAGGTCTACTACTTCGACACGAACGACGGAGCGGTGACGCCGTACGCGCCGTTTGACGGACTCAACGTGCAGAACCTGGACGCGCTGACCTACATGGGGTGGGTCACCGACGCCGGGGTGGACGACGGAGAGGCGTGGGCGTTCTCGGTCTCCACGCCGCAGGTCCTGTTCGAGGGCGGCGAGGCGCTCGTCGTCTACCCGTCCGACATCCTGTGCTACTTCCCGGCCACGGACAGGGTCGTGATCCAGCATCGTCTGAGCGGCATCGGCAACGTCGATGCCCTGGACTTCGGTCGCCTCCCGGTGCCGAGCGCCACTACAGCGTCGCTCGGGTCGGATACGGCGGGCGCGGCCTCGACGCTCGATCGCGCGTCGGACGACACGGCAAGCACGCGATTGGCCCCGCCACCTCCCTCGATCTCGTTCTCGACCAGCGGATCGAACGTGGTGTTCAGCGCAGCGGGACCGAGAATCCTGCGTGACGCGAACATGTACGGGGTGGTCTCGACCCCGAACGGCTACCTGTTCCCGCAGACCTACTCCGGTAGCAACCGCGGCCTGCAGACGCTCGACGCGTTCTCGGGCTTCCTCGCCAGAATCGAGATCGAACTACCTTAAACCAACAGGGATCATCATGCATCGGAGAATCTGCGCGGCACTCATCGCTCTACTGCTCGTTGGCGGGGTCGCCTCCGCGGCGCCCATGGTCATCTACCCGCAGGATTTCTACGGAGTCCTCTTCGACGGGAT
>JAAELQ010000005.1 GCA_024226515.1 bacterium | reverse complement strand
TGGAGCCGACGAGCGGGATCGAACCGCTGACCTGCTGATTACGAATCAGCCGCTCTACCATCTGAGCTACGTCGGCTTAACAGACCGGAATGCCGCGGGTTATAGCAGACCCGCCCCCGGCGATCAACGCCGGCACGGACCCGCCGCGGCAAGCACCGAGCACTAAAAGAAGATAGGCGCCCGAGGAAGAGTGAGACAACCCCGCGGGCCGGGGTGTGCCGCCCGTGCGAAACGGGGGAGGCCCACGGGGCCGTCTCGGCGGCATTCGGGCGACCGTGCGCTATCGTGAAATCCAGGGCGACATGGACTGGAACGAACTACAGCAGCGCCTGCGACGAGGCTTCGAGGCTCCGCTTCCGGGGCCGGAGGGCCAGCTGCGCCTCTCGCCCAGGCCGCGGCGCGGCTGGCAGCCGGGGGCTCGGCCCGAGGGCTGCCGCCGGGGGGCCGGGCTGGTCCTGGTCTACCCCTCGCTCGACGGGCCGCGGACGGTGCTGACGGTGCGCGATCACGGGCTGCCGCACCATCCGGGGCAGGTTTCGCTGCCCGGCGGGGCGGTCGAGGACGGCGAGTCGCTGACCGAGGCTGCGCTGCGCGAGGCCCACGAAGAGGTCGGGCTCGAGCCGGATGAGGTGGAGATCGTCGGGGAGCTGAGTCCGCTGCACATCCCGGTCAGCAAGTTCGTCTTGCACCCGGTCGTCGGCCTGGCGGCGGAGCGCCCGGAGTTCCACCCGGAGGAGGGGGAGGTGGCGCGCATCCTGGAGGTGCCGCTCGAGGTGCTGCGCGATCCGGAGACGCTGGGTGTCGAGACGCGCGAGCACGGCGATCGATCCGTCGAGGTGCCGTACCTCGAGATCGCCGACGAGCGGGTCTGGGGCGCGACGGCGATGATTTTGTCGGAGTTTCTGACGCTTCTGGGGTTCCCACCCGAGCCGCCGGAGGCGCCGGACAGGGGTTAGCCGCCGGGCTAGCCTCCGTGGCAGCGCGAGCAGTCGTTCCCCACGGGGTGATTCTCGGTCCGCGGCGCCACGCCCCCCGCCGAGTGGCACGCCATGCACTGCTCCGCCGAGACCCCACCGCTGTGCGCGGGGTCCTGCGGCAGCGGGGGCGGCTGCCGATTGCGCAGCGCCAGCACCAGAATCAGCGTTGCCAGCAACGCCAGCCCGCCGAGGGCGATCCACTGGGTTCGATTCATGGGCGGCGCATTATAGCCACACGAAGGCGCCTGTTCCTTTGACCTTGGCCCGCGCGAAATCTATGTTCCGTCAAAGAGGGTACGGAAGGGTTTTTCAGAGGGTCACTTGAAGATCGGCTGGCACACGGTTCTCATCGTCTCCGATGCACAGGCGGCGTCGGACATTCAACCGACGTTCCTGGAGCAGCCGGACATCCGGCTGCTGAGCAGCAGCGCGCCCCGGGACGCGCTGGACGTGGCCCAGCGCGAGCGGCCGGCACTGATCATCGAGGACCTGTCGAACTCCAACGGCGAGTCGCTCAACCTGTGCCGCAAGCTCAAGACCGACTCGCTGACGCGGGGGATTCCGCTGATCCTCGTCACCGATCGCGAGCAGCGCCGCGCCGCGCGTCGCGCGGGACCGGACATCGTGCTCGAGAAGCCGCTCGTGCAGCGCGATTACTTCGAGGCGGTGCAACGCTACGTCCCGCTGCCGAAGCGTCGCGACCAGCGCGTCAACGCCAACCTGCGCTTCATCTACTCCGCCGACGGCATGGCCGGCCAGGCGTTCAGTCGCGACGTGTCGCAGTTCGGTGCGTTCCTCAAGACGGACCGCGTGCTGCGCCACGGCACGGACATCACGTTGCGCTTCTCGCTGCCCGGCGATTCGCAGGAGATCTGCTGCAAGGCGGTGGTGCGTCGCTCGTGCGTCGAGGCCGCGATCACCGGAGGGCGCAACGGCTTCGGGATCGAGTTCGAGGAGATCGACGATCCCGACATGGATCGCCTGCAGAACTTCATCCGCCGCAATCGTCGCCGCTTCCGTTTCTTCGGTTAGCGGAATCTGTTGTCCCGCCGCCCGACCCCCGGTACACTAACAGCAGGATGGTTCTCGACCATGGAAGGTACCTTCGTGACGATCCGGCAGCGGCCGATACCGGCGAGGTGTCGATGGACAAGCAGCCTGCAGCTCGAGCGCCCGCGATCGAACTGCGGGCCGACACGTTGTTCATGAAGACCTGGGACTTCGGCGAGGCCAACGTGATCCGCCAGCTCCTCGGCTCGTACGGCATCCACTGCAGGCTCGTTTCGCACTTTCCCCACACGCTGCTCCCGCTGTCCGCCAACGGACTCGGCGAGGTCCGCCTTCTCGTGGCGCACGATGCGCTGCGCGAGGCGCGCGGGCTGATCGCGGAGCACCGCCGGCACGGCTTCGAGTTGCTCTGCGGGGGAAAGGCGCCGGAGGACGAAGCGCACGGCGACGCAGGGTGACCGCCCGCCGCGTCACGTCGTCCGCGCCGACCCGCATCGACCTCGCCGGGGGCACGCTCGACATCTGGCCGCTGTCGGTGCTGGTGCCGGGCGCGATGACGGTCAACCTGGCGATCGAGTTGCGCGCCCACGTGGAGATCGTACCCCGCGGCGACGGCAAGCTGGGGGTCGTGTCGAAGGACCGACGCAAGCGCATGACGCGCAAGCTGCCGCTGACCGAGGCCGACTACGACGGGCCGCTCTCGCTGATCGGCCGCCTGGTCGGCGGGTTCGCGCCTCCGCGCGGCCTGACGCTCTCGACCCGGGCGACGGCGCCCGCGGGGGCGGGGCTCGGTGGCTCGTCGACGCTCTCGGTCGCCACGGGCGCGGCGCTCGCGGCGTTCTGCGGCCGGCGGCTGGGCAACGACCGCCTGCTGCGCCGCGTGATGAACCTCGAGGCCGCAGAGCTCAACGTCCCGACGGGCAACCAGGACTACCTGGCCGCGATCCACGGCGGGCTCGCCGCCTACCATCACGAGGCCGACGGAACGCGGCGCGAGAAGCTGCCCGTCACGCGCGAGCTGGAACAGAGACTCGTGCTGGCCTACACCGGTCAGCCGCGCAACTCGGGCTTCAGCAACTGGGACATGTTCCGTCGCTTCATCGACGGCGAGCGCACGACGGTGCGCCGCATGCGGACGATCGCGCGCATCGCCGCCGACCTGCGCGACGCGCTGCGCGAGGGACGGCTCGACGACGCCGGCCGCCTCGTCGGTGAAGAGGGGACGCTGCGCTACCGGCTCGCCCCGTCGGTCGCCACCGAGGCGCTGCGCCGCGCGGACCGCGCCGCGCGCAAGGCGGGGGCGCTGGGCGTCAAGGTCTGCGGGGCCGGGGGCGGTGGTTGCCTGGTGGCGTTCGCCAGGTCGGGCAAGCGCGACGCCGTCGCCGAGGCGATCCGCTCGACGGGCGCGGAGGTGCTCGAGGCTCGGATCGCGCGCCGCGGCGTCGTGACCGAACGGTCCTAGTCGACCTCGACCGGGATGTTCAGTGGCACGCGCTTCGGGGCGCAGAAGTCGCCCTTGACGCAGTAATAGTACGTCAGCTTGCTCTGGATCTCCCGCTTGCCGGCGGTCGCGCTCGCGTCGACGCGGATCGTCAACTGGAGCGGGGCGATAGATTCGAAGCTGTTCTTTTCTATCTCGTGCGGCGGTGGCGGCTTCGAGTTGCCGAGCGATACCGAAGCCGCGGCGACCAGCCCCTCCTGCTCGGGCACTTTCCACTTGATCTTCGGGTAGCGGTTGATCTTGATCCCGTCCTTCGGGGTCAACCGCAAGGTCAGCCGCGCCTCTCCGCCGGGGGCGACCACTGGCGGCTCCACGGTCAGCTCGATCTTGGCCGGCTCTTTCGGAGGTTCGGGCGGACCGGCGAGCGCAGCGGAGCCTGCGACCGCAACGAGAACGGCGGCAAACAGGGCCAAGAACCTGGGTAAGTTCAACATGGACCGTATATTACGAGTGCGAACCCGGCCCCGCAAGCGGACGTCTCGGGGTCCGGCGGCCGTTGCCGCTGGGGGGTTCTCGCGGTAAACTCCGGATAGACCGCTTGCGGAGGTTTCGATGACGCGCCGCCACAGCCTGACCTTTTTGACGCTGCTGCTGCTGCTGGGCGGATTCGCGTTCGGCGAAGAGATCGTGCACTTCAGCAACGGCACGACGATGGCCGTCCACTCGCACGAAGTGGTCAACGGCATGGTGCGCGTCGAGCTCGGCGACAACGCGCAGATGGCGTTCCCGCAGTACGTGGTCGATCAGATCGAGGCCGCTGGGAAGACCGTGCACCTCAATCGCGAGTTCGCCCCGGGCAAGAAGCGCGGCGGTACCCAGGTTCTCTCCTCGCGGCTCGACAGCCGCAACAAACGGCCCGAGAGGTCGCAGACCGAGACGATCAGCAACCCCAACCTCACGGCGGGAGACGGGGTGATCGAGAACGACAAGGATTCGGGTCTGGCGGTTCACAAGCCGTTCGCGCGCGGCAGCCATGCGGCCAAGCGCAATTTCGCGGTGGCCGGCAGCCAGACGGTGCTGACCGCCCCGGTCATCACCGACCGCTCGAAAGGCATCGTCGGCACGCGTCGCGTCGGCAATCGCAATGTCATCGGGTCGCCGATCCATCCGCGCATGCGTTCGAAGAAGGGCGACACGATCATTCCGTTCGAGGCCGCCCCGGGCAAACGACGCAACACGACGCGCCCGGACCCGGGCGAGTCGCAGGACCAATAGCCCGCTCCGTGGCACTCGTCATCGGCCTGACCGGGCCCAACGCCGCGGGGAAGGGTGAGGTCGCCGCATTTCTCGCCGACGCCGGATTCACGGCGCACTCGCTATCCGACATCATTCGTGACGAGGCGGCGGCACGCGGCCTGCCCGCCGAGCGCGAGCACCTGATCCGCATCGGGACCGAGCTGCGGCGCAGCGGTGGGCCGGGCGTGCTCGCGCAGCGCATCCTCGCCCGGCTGGGCCGGCGCGACGTCGTCGACTCGATCCGCAACCCGGCCGAGGTCGAGGTGCTGCGCTCGGTTCCCGGCTTCGTGCTCCTCGGTGTGCGTGCCGCGACGTCCACGCGCTTCACGCGGGCCGTCGAGCGGGCACGACCCGGCGACCCGGTCACGCTCGACGAGTTCCGGCGTCGCGAAGAGCAGGAGAACACGTCCGATCCGGCCGCGCAGCAGCTGGATGCCACGTTTCGCCTGGCCGATCGCACGGTGGACAACGACGGCGATTTGAACGCCCTACACCGCGATCTGCGGGGCCTGCTGGATGCCTGGCAAGGAAACTGACGGCGAATCCCGACACCTCCCATTGACCCTACGCGGCGCGTTTCGCTAGAGTACCCGGTCTCGACGCGAGGAGACGTACCGTCTCCCGCGCTCAGGGGGGCGGATGCGCATTCGAGTCACGACGCGGGATCTCTCCGTGTTGAAGGTCGATCTGGCGGTTTGTTTCGCGGCCGAGGGCGATCGGCGGCCTCGCGGCCTGGCCGACGCCGCGGTGTTGCGAAGTCTCGGCAATCGCATGAAGTCCGAGGGGTTCCGCGGGCGCGCCGGCGACCGGCTGATCTGGAACCCCGACGGTGGCGCGGGCCCGGGGCGTTACCTGATCGTGGGCCTCGGCAAGCACCCGGGTGCTCCGGGCGAAGCGCTGCGCAGGGCGACGCTGGCGGCAACGCGCGACGCCGCGGACTTCATCGCCGGCCGCATCGCGATCGGACTTCCCGAGATCTCCGGTCAGTCCACGCTGGAGTGCGCGCGGGCCGTCATCGAGGGCGCGCGGGCCGGAGCGTACCAGTTCGACCGACACCTGACCGACGACAGCCGGCGCCGGACGCCGGTGACCGCGTTGACCCTGGCCGTGCCCGAGGCGACGGCCGGGGCGGCGCGCAAGGCCGTGCGCCACGGCGAGATCACCTCCGACGCCACGGACCTGGCGCGGGATCTCGTCAACGAGGCGCCCTCGCGCCTGACCCCGTCGGTCTTCGCGCGCCAGGCGACGAAGGTGGCGCGCGCGTCGGGCCTGCAGTGCAAGGTGCTGGCGCAGGCGGACCTGCGACGACTCGGCATGTCGGCGCTGCTGGAGGTGTCCCGCGGCACGCGGCAGCCGCCGCGAGTCGTTCATCTGAAGTACGTCCCCAAGGGGCGCGCCAGGCGCCAACGGATCGTCCTCGTCGGCAAGGGCGTCACGTTCGACAGCGGCGGGCTCAATTTGAAGCCCGGCGATTCGATGACCTACATGAAGGCCGACATGGCCGGGGCCGCCGCGGTGCTGGCCGCGATGAGCGCGCTGCGCGACGCGGGGTGCCGGGCGGAGGTCCACGGTCTGCTCGGCCTGGTCGAGAACCTCACCGGCGGCGACGCCTACAAACCGGGCGACATTCTCGATACCTACGCCGGAAAGACGGTCGAGGTTGGCAACACGGACGCCGAGGGACGGCTGGTGCTGTGCGACCTGCTGGCCTGGGCCGCGGCCAAGCTCAAGCCGACGGCGATGGTGGACGTCGCCACGCTGACCGGGGCCTGCGTCGTCGCTCTGGGCCCGGCGGCCAGCGGGCTGTTCACGCGCCACGACGAGATGCGCGACGCGCTCGCGGCCGCGGCCGCGGCGTCGGGCGAGAAGCTGTGGCCCATGCCGATGTACGAGGAGTACCTGCAGCTGCTGCAGAAGGGTCCCGCCGATCTGTGCAACATCGGCGGCCGCTGGGGCGGCGCGATCACGGCGGCGTTGTTCCTCGGAGAGTTCGTGCCGCGCGAGCTGCCGTGGGCCCACCTCGACATCGCCGGCCCGGCGTTCAACGACACCGAGTTCGGCGGCATGCCCGGCGCGGCGACCGGCGCGGCCGCACCGACGCTGATCCGCTGGCTCGAATCCGTCTAGGCGTGGCGCACCACGATCACGGGAAGGACCGCAGTGCCGGCATCGCGCTGCTGAGCGTCAGCGACACGCGCACCCCGGAGACCGACCGTTCGGGCAAACGCGCGCGAGAGTTGTGCGAAGAGCGCGGGCACGCGATCGTGGACTACGCCTTGCTTCCCGACGAACCGCAGCGCGTGCGCGAGTGCGTGCGGCGCTGGCTCGACCGCGCGGAGATCGACGTCGTCATCGTCGGGGGCGGCACCGGGATCTCGGTGCGCGATACGACCTACGAGGCGCTGGCCGGCTTGCTCGACAAACGGCTCGACGGTTTCGGCGAGCTGTTTCGCATGCTCTCGTGGGAACAGGTGTCGAGTCGTGCGATGCTCAGCCGTGCGATGGGCGGGATCGCGCGCGGCAAGGTACTGTTCTCGTTGCCCGGCTCGACCCCCGCGGTCGAGCTGGCGTTGACGCAACTGATCCTTCCGCAGCTCGGACACCTGCTGGCCGAGCTGCACAAGCACGAGGCGGGCGAAGCATGAGCGAAGTGAGTTGTTCGCGCTGCGGCTCGACCGCGGCGGGGCTCGACAGCGCGCCGATCCCCGGAGCGGAGGGGCAGGCGATCCTGACCCGGACCTGCGTGGCCTGCTGGCAGGAGTGGCTGCGGGCTCAGGTGATCCTGATCAACGAGCATCGGATGAGCCCGGCGGACCCGGAGCACTACGCGAAGCTGATGGCCGAGATGCAGACGTTTCTCAACCTGGATGCCGGCTGATTCCGCTCAGGAAGACGGGCGCGCCAGCGTCACCAGCGCCTCGCGATCGGTGACGCGCTGCAGCTGCTCGATGCGGTACCCCTGATCGAGATAGCGCCGGATCCGGGGGTCGTCGGCCGCCTGCCGCTTGTACGGCAGCACCAAGTGAAGCTGGATGCGTTCGTTCGTCATTTCGGCGCAAATCCTAGCCAACTCGCGTGGCCGCCGCAAGCGGCGCTGGCGTGGCCGCGGAATTGACAGTATCTGGCAGGTGTCTTACTTTCGATGAGTATCGCGCCGCGGCACGGTGCCGTCATCCACGGAGGCAACCCACAGATGATCCAGCTCAGCGAACGAGCCGTGGAGAAGGTCAAGCAGTTGCTGGCTGCCGAGGACAAGGAAGGCTACGGCCTGCGCGTCGCCGTGCAGGGTGGCGGCTGCTCCGGGTTCCAGTACGGCCTGACCTGGGAAAACGAGGAGAAGCCGAACGACACGACGTTCGAGCACCTGGGGCTCAAGGTCTACGTCGACCACCTGTCCCGGATGTACCTGGACGGCGTCAGCATCGACTACCTCGACGGGCTGCAGGGGACCGGGTTCAAGATCGAGAACCCGAACGCCAGCGGCACCTGCGGCTGCGGGCACAGTTTCCAGGTTTGATTCGAGGTCCGGCCTCGGCTACCCTCGACTCCTGATGAGTGCCGATCACGTCGGCGATCCCCCGGGACTCGCCACCTACGCCCAGCGCTCGGCCGACTCGCGCGGCCGCAAGCACGACGAGACCGAGCACCGCTACCGCTCGGTGTTCCAGCGCGACCGCGACCGTATCATCCACTCGCGCGCGTTCCGTCGCCTGGAGTACAAGACACAGGTCTTCGTCAATCACGAGGGCGATCACTACCGCACGCGCCTGACCCACAGCCTCGAGGTCAGTCAGATCGGCCGCACCGTGGCGCGCGCGCTCGGCCTCAACGAGGACCTGGTCGAGTCGCTGGCCCTGTCGCACGACCTGGGCCACACGCCGTTCGGCCATCTTGGCGAGGAGGTGCTGAACGAGCGGCTGGCCGACTACGGTGGCTTCAACCACAACCGGCAGACGTTGCGCATCGTCGAGCTCCTGGAAGACCGCTACGCCGACTTTCCGGGGCTGAACCTGGCCTGGGAGGTGCGCGAGGGGATCGCCAAGCACTCGGGCCCGATCGACGTGAACCTGGCGCCGGAATTCGCGGCCTACGAGCCCGAACGGCAGCCTCCGCTCGAGGCGCAGATGATCGACCTGGTCGACGAGATCGCCTACAACCACCACGACGTCGACGACGGGCTCGAGTCCGGACTGCTGGAGCTCGACGCGCTGGTCGAGGCGGTGCCGCTGTTCGGCGATCCGATGCGCCGCGCGCGCGAGCGGATCGGCGGCGCGCCGACGCGCCAGGTGCGGACCGAGGCGCTGCGCGGCATGATCAACCGGCTGGTCTCGGACCTGATCGCGACGACCGAGAGTCGCATCCGCGACCGCGCTGTCGAGACGACCGACGACGTGCGCGCGGCGGAGGAGATGCTGGTCGGCCTGTCCGAGGACGTGGCGTGCGCCAACCGCCAGTTGAAGTCCTACCTGCACCTCAAGCTGTACCGGCACCACCGAATCGAGCGGATGAAGGACAAGGCGCGGCGCATCCTGCACGCGCTGTTCGAGCGCTACCAGGACAATCCGCTGCTGCTGCCGGACGAGACGCGGGCGCGCGACGACGGCGAGCCGCTCGAACGAACGATCGCGGACTACATCGCGGGCATGACGGACCGCTACGCGACCGAGGAATACTCGAAACTGTTCGACCCCAGCGTCCGGGTGTGACTCGAACCGGCTCCTAGCCCTGCGCGTTGTCCAGGTTGTTCACCAGCGCGGTGTTGATCACGATGTCCTGCTCGAGACGCAGGCGGTTGATCAGCGCCAGCTGCAACTGGTTCTTGCGTTCGGTCAACAGCTCCTGTCGCAGCGCCGGCGCCGCGGCGGCAAACTGGGCCGGGTCGAACGGAACGCGGGTCGTGACCTCGTAGAGCAGGGCCCCCGCGGGGACGCGGATCACGCCGCGGTCGCCGACCTTGACCGAATCGCCGAAGATCTGCTCGATCTCCGGCGACAGCCCGCCGACGCCCTGCACGATGTCGCCGGGTGCCAGGTCGCCGGACTCCTGCTTCTCGGAGCTCAACGCCTTCGCGATCGCCTCTATCGACTTACCGGAGTCGATCTGCCGCTGCGCCGCCGCCAGCGCGGCCGCGCGGCTCGTCTCGTTCAGCAGGTCGCCGCGAACGGCGTTCTCGACCTCTTCGAACGGGGAGACGCCGGGCTGGACGACCTCGTCGACGACGGCGATCGCCATGCCGCGTCCCACACGGAACGGGGCGGAGACGTCGCCGGGCTGCATTGCGAACAGCGTGTTGACGTAGTCCGGTGAGACGCCGCTCTCGAACATCCGGTCGGTCCGGGTGACGAGGCGCGTCTGGATCGCGAGGCCCTCGCGATCCGCGACGACCTGCAACTGATCGGCGGTCTGCAACTCGCCCTGCAGCCGTTGCGTCTCGGAGACGACGGCCTCGTCGGCCCGGCGCACGCGCAGATTCTGGCGGATGTTGTCGGCCACTTCCTCCAGCGCCGTGAGGCCGGCCTCGCGGGCCTCCGTGACCTCGATGATGTGGAAGCCGAAGTCGGTCTCGGTCAGCGGGGCCAGCTGTCCCACCGCGGTGGCGAACGCCGCCTCCTCGAACTGCGGAACCATGCGGCCGCGCTCGAAGAAGCCGAGATCGCCGCCCTTCTTCGCCGAGTTTGTGTCGGCGGACAGCGCGCGGGCCAGCGCCTCGAAGTCCTCGCCGCCCTGGATGCGGTCCAGCACCGCCTGGGCCTCGACCCGCACGCCTTCCTTGTCCTCGTCCGAACCGGCAGGATCGAGGGAGAACAGGATGTGGCGCGCGCGGCGCTGCTCGGGGTGCGAGTAGGTCGCCTGGTTGGACTCGTACGCCTGACGGACGTCGTCGTCGGACAGCTGGACCTTGGCCAGCTCGGCCTCACGCTCGACGACGATCCAGCGGATGCTCCGCCCCTCGGGGTGGAAGTAGTCCTCGGTGTGCTCGTCGTAGTACGCGCGGACCTCGGCGTCGCCGAGTTCGGTGGAGATGTTCTGCTCGGCCGATTTGACGACGACGTAGTCGATCGCCGACTTCTCGCTGCGCTTGCGATGGCGCTGTTCCAGCTCCGAGTCGTCCACGCGCACCGACTGGGTCATCATCACGGTCCACTTGCGGATCAGCAGCTCTTCGCGCACGCTCTGCTCGTAGTAGTCGGTCGCGTCGGGGGTGCGGAAGTAGGCGCGCAGCCGGCGCTTGTACTCCTCCTCGCCGATGAACTTCCCGTCCGGTCCCTGCAAGTTAGGGTCGGTGCGAATCGAGTTGGCCAGCTCTTCCTTGGTGACCTCGAGGCCCAGCTCGGTCGCCTGCGTGACGATGATCTGGGACTGGACCAGCCGCTGCAGCGTCTGGCTGCCGAGGCGCAGCTGCGGGCGGAGCTGTTCGTAGTTCTCGCCGAAGTTGCTGCGGTACTGCTCGTCGAGCAGCCGCGCCGCGCGGATGAGCCGGCTCGACGGGATCTCGACGCCGTTGACCCGCGCCGCCCAGTCGGCGGCGACGCCGCCCTGGCCTCCGCCGATGTCGAAGAACAGACCGAGGCTGAGCACCATCGCAATGGCCACCAGCCAGAGGACCCATTTGAGGTGCTTCAGGTTGTCGCGCATCACGTTCAGCATGGCCGTCCTCCGGGCAATTCCCCGAAAAAATGCACAATGTACCCGGTTCGCAGCCCCGGGGCAACCGGCGGGCGGGCTGGCCCGGCGGCCGGGCGGGACCTAGATTCGCCATGTGCCCCGCGGTGGGGCAAAAACGGGAGGTCTGCCCGCTCGATGGCCAGAGCCGCCAGATCCGCGATCCAGCTGGAATGGTTCAGCGTCCGCTACCGGACCGTCTTCGGGTCCGTCGGTACGCTGGTCGCCCTCGTACTGGCGGCCGGCGCGGCGTGGTTCTGGTTCTTCATGTACGTGCCTCGCGCCGGAGCCTCCGGTGCGATCAGCCAGGCCGAGACGAGCTTCAGCGAGGCGGCCCGGCTGCGCGGCGACGAACGCGTCACCACGGTCGTGTCGCAGGCCGAGACCGCGTTGATCGACGCGCGACAGAGTTACGCGTCGCGACGCTACGAGGAGGCGCGGCTGTCCGCGCGCAAGTCCGAGACGTGGGCGCTCCAGGCGATCCGCACCGTCGGCGGCGAGGGCGACAGTCGTCAGGCCAGCTTCTTCCACATCGAGGGCGACGTGCGCGTCAAGCGCGCCGGCAAGTTCAACTGGGAGCAGGCGACCGATACGATGAAGCTGGAGATCGGCGATCAGATCAAGACCTCGTCGTCCGGCTCGGCGCAGCTGACCTACTTCGACGGAACGCAGACGACGGTGCAGCCGGGCTCGCTGCTCGAGATTCGCGAACTGTACGAGGACCCGGTGACGAAGGTTCGCCGGGTCAAGGAGAAGTTGAACTTCGGTGAGGTGAAGGCGTCGACGCAGAAGCGCAACGTCAACGGCTCGTACCACGAGGTGGCGACCGATAAGGCCACGGCTCGCGCCGAGGACGCCGGCGAGTTCCGCGTCACCTACAACAAAGAGAAGAAGACGGGACGCTTCGACGTGTTCGAGGGCCGCATCGAGGTCGAGGCCGCCGGCACGAAGGAGAGCGTCGTGGCGGGCGAGGGAATCCGTTCGACCTCCAGCGGAAAGCTCTCGGCCAAGAAGGCCCTGCCGATCCCGCCGCGCCTGATCTCGCCGCGCGACCAGCGCGTGTTCGTATCCGAGGGTGAGCCGGAGCATTCCGTCACGCTGAACTGGCAGCCGGTGCCGGGGGCCAAGAAGTACCACCTGCTGATCGCCGACAAGCCGTTGTTCACCAAGCTGCTGTACGAGGGAGATCAGACCGGGACGCACGTCGAGTTGGAGGAAGTCGGCTCGGGCTCGTACCACTGGAAGGTGGCCTCGATCTTCTCGGACGTGAAGAGCGAGTACAGCGACCCGCGGCGTTTCCGCATCTCGTCGGAGAAGATCCGCGACAAGGAAGATACGGTGCCGCCCGTCCTGGAGATTACCGAGTTCGTCCAGGTGGGGATGATGGTCATCGTCAACGGCCGCACCGAGCCCGGGGCCAGCCTGTGGGTCGACGAAGAGAAGATCGACGTTTACGACGACGGCAGCTTCTACCAGGTGATCCGCCTGCGCGACGAGGGGAGCAACAAGCTGCGCTTCGTGGCCCAGGACACGGCGGGCAACGAAACCGTCGAAAACCGAGACGCGCACCTCGAGTACTTCTGACGCGAACCCCGCCGGTGCACGCGGAGGGCGCAACAAATCGTCACAAATACGGTCGGATCTGTTGCCATATCGCCCACCTCTGATTAAGATGCGCCCTTTGAACCAGTTACGGCGACCGGGGTACCCCGAGCGCAAGCCTCCACGGACGAATCAAGCCAACCGGGCGTTCAGAAGAGTCGAAGATGGGTTGGTCCCCCAGATCCCTACTTTCCCTTTTCTCCAACGACCTTGCGATCGACCTGGGAACCGCGAATTCCCTCGTCTACTCCAAGGGTCGGGGGATTGTCGTCAGCGAGCCGTCGATCGTGGCCGTCAACCAGAAGACGGGCCGCGTCGAGGCGGTTGGCCGCAACGCGAAGGACATGCTCGGCCGCACGCCGGGCAACATCGTCGCCATCCGGCCGATGAAGGACGGCGTCATCGCCGACTTCGAGCACACCGAGAAGATGCTCGACCACTTCATCAAGAGCGCCCA
This sequence comes from bacterium, assembly GCA_024226515.1. Taxonomy (GTDB): domain Bacteria; phylum Acidobacteriota; class Polarisedimenticolia; order Polarisedimenticolales; family Polarisedimenticolaceae; genus JAAELQ01. Next base: position 5,238 of record JAAELQ010000005.1, on the reverse strand, counting down.
CAATCGTTCGATCGGTGTGCGTCCGCGGATCGTGATCGGCGTGCCGTCCGAGATCACGCAGGTCGAGAAGCGCGCGGTCAAGGACTCGGCGATGAAGGCCAAGGCCACCGAGGTCTATCTGGTCGAGCAGGCGATGATGGCCGCCATCGGGTCCGGCCTGCCGATCACGGAGCCGACCGGCAACATGGTGGTGGACATCGGCGGCGGCACGACCGACGTCGCGGTCATCTCGATGGCGGGCATCGTCTACGCGCGCTCGGTGCGTGTGGCGGGCAACGAGATGGACGAAGGCGTCATCCAGTACATCAAGCGCAAGTACAACCTGTTGATCGGCGAGCGTACGGCGGAAGAAGTCAAGATGAAGATCGGCTCCGCCTTCCCGCTCGACGAAGAGCTGACGATGGAGATCAAGGGTCGCGACCTGGTCGAGGGCGTGCCCAAGACGATCACCATCTCCGACGAGGAGATTCGCGAGTCGCTCGTCGAACCCGTCGCGACGATCATCGAGGCCGTCCGCGTCGCGCTCGAGCAGACGCCGCCGGAGCTGTCGGCCGACATCGTCGATCGCGGCATCGTGTTGACCGGAGGCGGCGCGCTGTTGAAGAACCTCGACAAGCGCCTGCGCGAGGAGACCGGGTTGCCCGTGTCGATCGCCGACGACCCGTTGACCTCGGTCGTCATGGGGACCGGCAAGGTGCTCAGCGACTTCAACCTGCTGCGCAAAGTTTCTCTGGACTGACGCGTCCTGAAGGGGCCCGATGGCGGCGCTGAACACATCGCGCCAGAACGTCATCATCCTGATCGCGTTGCTCTTCCTTCAGTTGCTGCTGATGGCGTCGAGCGCGCGCGGCACCAACGCCAGCAAGCGCCTCGAGGGCTGGCTGAACCGGCTCTCCTCTCCGGTCGTCGTCGTGGCGGACTGGGGCAGCGGCGCCGTCGCGGACGCGTTCTCGTCGATGAGCGACCTGATCGACGCGCACCGGCGCAACGCCGCGCTGGCGACGGAAGTCGGTGATCTGCGCTCGGAGGTCGAGGGCTACCGCGAGGCGTATCTCGAGAACGAACGACTGCGGCGGCTGCTGGGCATGCGCGATCATCTCGCGCCGGTCTCGATCGCCGCGTCGGTGGTGACCTCGGTCGTCAGCGAACAGGAACAGATGATCGTCATCGATCGTGGACTGTCCGACGGTCTGCGCACCGACCTGCCGGTCGTGGCCTGGGGCGGCGCCGTCGGGCGCGTCGTCTCGGTGGGACCGGGACACGCCAAGGTCCGCCTGCTCAGCGACCCGAACAGCGGCGTGGCCGGGTTGGTGCAACGCAGCCGCGCGCAGGGGATGATCTTCGGTCTCGGGCGTCACCCGCTGGCTCTGCGCTCGCTCGACCTGCGCTACGTGCCGCGCTTCTCGGATGTGGCCGTCGGCGACCGGGTCGTGACATCGGGGCTTGACGGGATCTTCCCGCGCGGCTTCGCCGTCGGCCGCGTGATCTCCGTCGTCGAGCCGCCCGACGGCAGCCAGATCATCCGCCTCGCCCCGCAGCTGAACTACGCCGCGGTCGAGGAGGTGCTGGTGTTGCTCGACGGCCGCGGAGCCGAGCTGCTGGCCGGCCCGCAGTTCCCGCAGGGCCGGCCGTGAAGCTGCTGCGCGCGTTGCTGGCTCTGGCCCTGTGCCTCGGTGCGCAGGCCGCGTTGGGGCGTCTCTGGCCCGGGGCGCATCGCTTCGTCGACTTCATGCTGGTGCCCGTCGTCTGGTACGGGATCGCCGGTTCGCAGCGCTCGGGCATGGCGATGGGTTGCGCGGCGGGGTTGATCCACGACACCTGGTTCCAGATCGGGACATTCGGCATGAGCGGTTTCAAGCGCACGCTGATCGGCTGGTTCCTGGGCGGGCTCGGGTCCCGCTTCGACCTGAATCACGTCACCGGCCGGTTCCTCGGCGGCCTCGCGGCGTCGCTGGCCGACGGCGTGATGACCTTCGGCCTGCGACGGATGCTCGAGCAGAGCGGCGCCTCCGCCGGCCTGGGCGAGTTGCTGCTGCGTGCCGTCGTCACGGGATTGCTGGTGGCCGCGTCGTTCGAGCTGGCCCTACGTTTCCACCGTCCGTCGCAGGAGCGGCGTGTGGCCTGACGCGGGCTTTGCCTGCGCCGGTTTTTGCCTGCATTATTGATCGAGGCGTATGGACTATCGCGAGCGCTGGGAACACAAGGACTACCTGGTCGGGCGTACGCTCGACCGGAGGATCCGGCTGTTCCACGTCGGCCTGGTGCTGATGCTGCTCGTCTTCGTGCTGGACTTCTGGTATCTGCAGGGCGTCCAGGCCGAGCGCTGGACGACGCTGGCCGAGAACAACCTGCGCCGCAAGGTCTCGATCCGGCCCACGCGCGGAGAGATCTTCGATCGGCAGAAGCAGGTCGTCGCCTCCACGCGGCCCTCGCTCGATCTGCTGCTGCGGCGCGAGAGCCGTCACGCCCTCGTTCCGCAGCTCGAGAAGCTGGCCCCGATCCTCGGCGTCCCCGCGGTCGAGTTGATCGCCCTGCTGGACGAGATCTCGGACCGGCCGGACTTCGAACCGTTGCTGATCACGGGCGACGTCGACCTCGGGGTGCTGGCGCGCATCGAGGCGCGCCGCGAGCTGTTCCCGTCGGTCGAGGTGCGCGAGTCGGCGCGACGGCACTACCCGGCAGGCGCGCTCGTCGCCCACGCGGTCGGCTACGTCGGTGAGGTCAACGAACGCCAGCTCGCGGCGAGCGACGGTGAGCTGGGACGCGGCGACGTGATCGGCAAGTCCGGCGTGGAACGCATCTACGACGACCGCCTGCGCGGGCATCGCGGCGTCGAGCTGGTCACCGTGAACAACCTCGGTCGTCGCATCGGCGACGCGCGCGTGTGGGAGCCGCCCGCGCACGGCGAGCCGCTCGAGCTGTCGATCGACCTGCGCCTGCAGCGCACGCTGGTCGACGCGCTCGGCGACGAGGTCGGCGCGGGCGTGTTCATGGATCCGCGCACGGGCGAGGTGTTGGCCATCGCCTCGACGCCGACGTTCGATCCCAACATGTTCGCCGACGGGTTCACGCACGCGGCCTGGGAGCAGATCACCGAGGACCATCGCCGGCCGCTGCACGATCGCGTGATCGCCAGCTTCTACGCGCCGGGCTCGACGTTCAAGGTCGTGATGGCGGTCGCGGGCCTCGAGACGAACACGATCACGACGACCGACCGCGTGTTCTGCAACGGCGGCGCGAGCTACTACGGCCGGCGGCGTCTGTGCTGGAAGAGGGGCGGCCACGGTTGGGTCGACCTGCGCAAGGCGCTCGCGGGTTCCTGCAACGTCTACTTCTACGATCTCGGTCAGAAGCTGGGTATCGATGCGATCCACGAATACGGCAAGATCTTCGGCCTCGGCGCTCCGAGCGGGATCGACCTGGCCGGCGAGGAGCGGGGGATCCTGCCCTCGCAGGAGTGGAAGCAACGCACACAGCGCGAGGTCTGGTACCCCGGCGACACGATCTCGGTCGCCATCGGCCAGGGCTTCCTGGCCGTCACTCCCGCACAGCTGGCACGGCTGATCTCGGCGGTCGCGACCAGCGGCGACCTTCCGCGGCCGCACCTGCGGCGCGGGGTCTCCGAGAATCCGACGCGCCTCGACATTTCGCCCGAGACGTGGCGCGTCGTGCGCGACGCGCTGGCGCTGGCGGTCAGCTCCGGCACGGGGCGCGAGGCGACGCTGGGCGCGTTCTCGGTCGCCGGCAAGACCGGGACGGCCCAGGTCTACCGTCACTCGGCGGGCGTGGATTCCGAGGACCTGCCGAAGCACGAGCGAGATCACGGTTGGTTCGTCGGCTACGCTCCGGTGGAGCGTCCCGAGGTCGCGTTCGCCGTCGTCGTCGAGCACGGCGGCCACGGCGGGTCGGCCGCGGCGCCGGTGGCGCGTAAGGTGTTGGAAGCGTTCTTCGAGAGTGGCCTCGGACAGGGGCAACTGCGGGTCGGTCGCGGCCGCATGGAGAGTTCGAGTGCACGGTCGCCGGCTGCTCGATAGCCTCGACGTCCCGACGATCCTGACCGCGCTGGGCTTGATCGCGATCGGGTTGTTCTCCATCGCGTCGGCCACGGCGGGGTCGCCCGCCGCGGGTAGGTTGTGGCGCATGCAGCTGGCCTGGACGGTCGTCGCGCTCGTCGCGGGCCTGATCGTGTTTCTCGTGGACTATCGCGTGTGGGCCGGGCTGGCCCTCGGCATGCACGGCGCCGTCGCGGCGCTGCTGATCGCGGTGCTGTTCTTCGGCAAGGAGGTCGGTGGCAACCGCTCCTGGCTCGTCCTGGGGCCGATGCGCTTGCAGCCCTCCGAGATGGCGAAGTGGACCACGTGTCTCGTGCTCGCGGTCTATCTCGCGCGTCGCGTGCGGGGCAGCGTCGGCGTACGCGCGTTGCTCGAGATGTCGTTCCTCGTCGGCGTGCCGATGGGGCTCGTCGCGCGACAGCCCGACATGGGCACGGCGTTGATCTTCATCCCGCTGTTCCTCGCGGCGTTGTTGATCGGCCGCATGCGCTGGAAGGTCATCGTCGGCCTCCTGATCGTCGGCCTGCTGCTGGCGCCCGTAGCCTGGACTCAGCTCAAGGACTACCAGAAAGAACGCATCCGGACGGTGTTCGAGCCCGAGCGCGACCCGTCGGGCGTGGGCTACCAGATCCGGCAGTCGAAGATCGCGATCGGATCGGGTGGGCTGATCGGAAAGGGGCCGTTCCAGGGGACGCAGAACCGACTCGACTTCCTGCCGGCCCAGCACACGGATTTCATTCTCGCGGTCTATGCCGAAGAGCTCGGCTTCGTCGGGGCGGTGATCATCCTGGCGATGTTCTACTTCCTGTTCTATCGCGGGGTCGTCGCCGCCCGGTCCGCACAGGACCGGTTGGGGACGTATATCTGCCTGCTTGTCGTGGCCTGGCTGACGGGCCAGACGATCATCAACGTCGGCATGGTGTTGGGGCGCCTGCCGACGATCGGAGTCCCGTTGCCGCTGGTGTCCTACGGTGGTTCGGCGCTGGTCACCACCGTTTGCGGCGTCGCGCTGATCGTCAACGTTCGTACGCGTCGCTTCGTCAACTGACGTACTCCGGTCCCGTCGCTCTTCTTGCGGGCTGGCGGTTCTTTTCGGTGGCTCGGAGGGGATCGCCGGGGGCCTGCCCCCGGACCCCCCGTCCGCACTCCACGACGGCCGCAGACGGCCATCGTTCCGTTTGGTTCT
>JAAELQ010000004.1 GCA_024226515.1 bacterium | reverse complement strand
TGAAGACGAGCACGGGATCGGGTTTGAACAGGACATCGTCGACGTACTCGAGCCGGTTGCCGCGGGAGTCGTAGAGCGTCAGGCACGCCTGGAACCAGCCGGGTACGGCGTCGCCGATATAGGGCAAGATCCGCCGCGCGCGGGCCTCGCAGACGATCGTCTGCCCCTGCTTGGCGGCGAAGCGGTAACAATCGCGATCCCCCTTCAGTGCCTGACCATTGACCACAACCGGCAGCGATTCCACCTGCTGGGCGCTGGCCGGGTCCGAGTTGGGTTCGGTCTCCACGACCTCGGGCAGACCGCCGACGAAGAAACGGAAACGATTTGAGGCGCCGTCGGCACCGATCAGCCGCAGGTCGCGCTCGCCGGGCGCGGCGTCGGCGGCGATATCGACCTTCACGCGGACCCACGCCGGGCCGTCGGCCGGGTTCGGCGCATTGCGTTTCTTGGGGCCCTTGTCCGCCTGCGGCTCCTCGACCGCGATGATCGTTGCCGTTACGCCGTTGCCGGTGACACGGGCCTCGGAAATGTCTTTCAAGGCTTCGCCACCGACGGTCGCTTCGACGGCCGTAC
>JAAELQ010000003.1 GCA_024226515.1 bacterium | reverse complement strand
GGTTGCGCGACGACCTGACCGGTTGCATCGGTTGCGGCTGCCTGTCCCTGCGGTCCTGTGGGTTGTTCAATCGCGACGACCGTGACGCAGCGCGCGGGCCCGGCGCGCGGCGGCTCTAGAGCCTGACCCGAAACCCGGTCAGGGGCAGACGGGTGCGCCCAGCGACTGGGGTACGCAGGCGGCCGTACTGGACGGTCGTTCCGTCGAGGTCGCCGTGTCGCCGTAGGAGCCCTCCGTGACTCCGTCGTTCGGGACGACGACGTAGAACGCGCCGTCGAACCCAGGGCTCAGATCCCACGTCGTGACGCCGCCCGTCGTGCAGACCAGCGGCGCCAGAGCGTCCGGATCCGCCAGGTCTCCCTCGTACACGCCGTAGTCGGTGTCGCCCGGCCGGCAGGACGGGCTCCAGGCCAGGCGCACGTCGCCCCCGGCGAGCTTCTCCACGGTGAGCGGCGGCCCCGGAATGTCGTCGCCGTCGGGAACCTCTCCTCCGGCACCGCCGGCCCCGAGCGTGAGCGTGACGTCGAACTCGCCGGACGAGTACGCCGGGAAGAAGTCGCTGCCGAAGACGTTGCCCTCCGACCGTACGATGAGTGTGTACGGCCCGGGTTGCAGCATGCCGCTCTCCGCGATGGGCGTCTCGCCCGCCGGCCCGAAGACGAGGAGCCCGTAGATCTCCAGGTTGCCCTCGCGCAGGCTGACCTCGGTCAACCCCTCGTCGTACGCGGTGAGCATGCCGCTCAGGTCGAACGAGGTCTCGGCCGTGACCTCGAACGTCACCTCCATCCGGTTCAGCGCGGAGGCATCCACGAACGCGCCGAAGTCCCAGGTCTCGGCGTTGGCGAACGTCGAACCCTGCGCGACGATCGCGTTGCCCGAGATCGAGGAGGTCTGCTGGCCGCCCGCAGAGCCGATACCGCTATCGACGCTCGCGTTCGCACCGGCGACGCCGCCGAACGGCGCGAAGTCCGGCGCGCTGTCGGCGTCGGAGTCGTTGACCGGTCCGCTGAACTTGTCCTCGGCGTACGCGTTGCCGGTGATCGAGCGCGTCTGTGCGGTGGGCACCAGCAGCGGATCTCCCGCGAGCGCGCAGGGTGACAGCGCGAAGATCGCGATCAGGGCCGAGCTGAGATACAGGTTGCTGCGGAGTCTTCCGTCCATGGTCCCTCCCCCCGGACGTGCCGGATCTGAGATATACGCCGCCTCGGCAGGTCGGACAAGCCTGAGAGGCCTTCGATGCTCTCGGTCGTGCGCCGCGGATGGCGCCGAGCCGGAAGTCGCGTCTTCAGATCCCGCAGGGCCAGGGGGCCGGGCGATCCAGCGGTGGATCGAAGGACCTCGCGCGGAGTGAAGCGGCAAGCAAAGCCCTGGACAACCGTGGATCCCGGCGTAGGTCGTCCAGCTCGGGATCCGCCGAGAGCACGCCGTGCCAGCGCGGGTCTTCCGCCAGGAGCCGCTTCGCCTTGTCGAGTGCCGCGCCGATCCAGCCGTGACGAGCGTTGAGCTTCACCAGGTGAAGAGCGGCATCGGGGCAGTCGGAACTCAGGAGGTAGCGACTGAACATCGAACTCGAATTGGCGTGCTGCTCGACGATGGCGACGTGCACTCTGTCGCGAGAGTGCTCCAGTGCCCACTCCACCTGCATCCGGGCATCGGCCACTCGCCCCGCGCTTTCGAGAGCCGCTGCCTGCACCAGGGCGGCGTGGGCGCGACGGTGTCGCTGTTCGCGATGTCGTCGGTGTAGCAGAATCTCCCCGGCGGCGAGCGATACTGCTTCGAGCTCCGATGAGGGGTCCGTTTCCAGGCTACGCAGTTCGCTGTTCGACCGCAGTGCGGCGGCGAGTTCGGCACAGGTGCGAACGCTCTCCGATCGATCGTCGAGGTGATCGACCAGCGTGTCGAGTGGCTGCCGTCGCAGGTACGCGACGAGGGTTCGTTGAAGATCCGCACGAACGGCGGGGCGGACCTGGGACCTCAGTTGTCGGATCACCTCGGTCCGCAGAGCGTCGTCGTTCACCGAGCCGAGGGCATCTGCGGCAGCCACGGACCATCCGTGACCGGCGCTCACGGCATCCAGCAGGATCTGGGGATTGTCCGTATTGCCGATGGTCCAGAGCGTCAGCGTCGCGAGGGACGCTGCAGGTCCCGAGCCCGCCTCACTTGCTCGCGTCAGCGCCTGGCGAACGGTATCGTACCGTGCAGCCGATCGACTCAGCGTCTTGACTGCGGCGCTGGAGTCCCGTGGAACGTTCTCGAGATAAAACCCCGCCGCCTCGAGCGCCGATGGCTCGGGACCGTGGAGCAGCGCAACCGCGGCGGAGAGTCGTCGCGCGACGGGCGAGCTCGGATCCTGAAACCGAGCCGTTGATTCCTGAAGCGCTCTCTCGCTGCCGCCCATCGACATTATGACGCGGGCTGCCCGCTGGCGAACGCGCGCCCCGGCATGGGACAGCCAGCGTTCCAGTTCTTGTTTCCCGTTCGGTTTCACCAACCTCGAGTATGTGGAGACGACCGACTCGTGGCCCAGCGTGGTCGTGCGCGCGTCCTGGCCGATGTTCTCCAGGATGGGCAGGACGAGCTCCGGCTTGATCCGCGCAACGTCCAAAGGGCCGAGCGCGGGATTCGTGCTCCGTGCCGTGGCCGACAGCGTGACGGCGATGGCTCCCGAGTCCTCGGTTCTGTCCAACCACTCCAACGAGCGCTCGAAGAGTCGCGAGTCAACGTCGTGCCTGGCGTGCGACAGCAGGATCACGCGTCGCGTTTGCGGATCGAGATGCCACAGCAGTCGTGCTCTGGCCGGGATCTGCAAGTCGCTAGCGACACCTGCTTCGGTCTGCAGGAGCTCGGCCAGCGCTCGATTCACCGACGGTAGGTGCGGGGCCGGGCCGGCGAGGAACTGCATTGCACGCGTCTTGTGCTGATCGTCTCCGTTCAGCAGGCGAACGGTCTCGTTGCCGGATTGCTCGCTCGGTCGTCCGGCCATCCATCGATTCAGCGCGTCCCACCTTGCCGACCCCACGGGATTGCGAGCGAGCGATGCGAACCAGGACAGGTCCGACTCCACGAGCATCGACCACAGATCGTCATCTCCCGCCAACTCGGCCCAGACGATGAGGGCGTCGAGGTGGTCCGCGTCTCCACCCGCGAGTGATGACCGGAAGATCTCGGTTGCACCGTCGTGGCGGCCCAGCGAGTCGAGTGCGCGAGCCCTCGCGTGAGGAGTCAGCGCCTCCAGCAGTTCGTCGTTCGCCGACCCGGTCACCGGGACTCCGCGCCGGAACTCGGTGGGCAGCTGCGATCGGAGGTCGTCCTCGAAGAAGCCGGTGTGTGAGACCGGTTGAGGAAACCCCGGCACGCTCCACCCCGGCCGGCCGCGGGCGACGAGTACAGCTCCGGGCTCGTCGGTCGATTCACTGATGAGCAGGTACATTCCCGTCGACAGGTAGCCGTAGCCGATCCCCGACACGAAGAGTGCCGCCGTCAGGACCGCAACGGCGGTGGCGACGAGCCTGGGGTGACGCTGAGCTCTTCTGCGCAGGCGGCGCCATACGCTGATCGGGCGTGCCCGGACCGGTTCGGACGCCAGAAACGCTCGCAGGTCGTCCGCAAAACTCTGCATCGTCGGGTAGCGCCGGTCGGGGTCCTTCTCGATCGCCTTGAGCACAACGTTGGACAGGTCCTTCGGGATGCCCGAGTTGACCGAGCTCGGGTGAGGTGCGGACTTGAACGAGAGCTGCTGGAGGATCTCGGCGATCGAGTCGCCTCCGAACGGGGTTCGGAGTGTCAGGCACTCGTACAGCGTTACTCCGAGCGAGTAGACGTCGCTGCGATGGTCGATCGTCACGCGGCTGGCGAGGGCCTGTTCCGGTGACATGTAGGCTGGAGTGCCCATGAACTCGCCGGTCATCGTCAAGGCGTCCGCGGTCTGCTCGCGGGCGAGCCCGAAATCGGTCAGTCGTACGCGCCCGTCGGTCGACAGCAGGATGTTGGCCGGTTTCACGTCTCGGTGAATCACTCCCGCCTCATGGGCGGCATGCAGCGCGTCCGCAGCTTGCACGCTCCACTTCACGACCTCTCGAATACGAGCCTCGTCAACGGCCTCCATGGTCGATTGGCCCCGATCGAGCGTCCCGCGAAGTTCGTTGAGGTGATCCTGCAAGGACCCGCCCTCGACCAGCTCCATCGCGAAGAACACGTTCCCGTGGCTCTCTCCGATCCGGTAGACATGCACGATCCCGGCGTGTTCCAGGCGGCTGGCGATCGACGCCTCGCGCCGGAACCGCTCCAGGTCCTTGGACGACGCCGTGATGTTCGCCGGGAGGATCTTGAGTGCGACGCGGCGCCCCAGGCTTTCCTCGATGGCCTCGTACACGACCCCCATTCCCCCGCGTCCGATGGCGCGCACGATTCGGAAGCCGGCAATGACGAGCTGGTCGGACGCAGTGCCCGGGGCTGCCGGCGTTCCGGCGAGGGTCTCGGGGAGATCCGAGTCGTCGTTTCGGCCTGCCTGCATGGGAGCCCTCGGTCCGGTCGAGTGCCCGCATTCTCTCACAGGTTGTAGGGGCGAGCCGGAGGCTAGGCGATCAGTTTCTGCTCGCGCAGCCAGGCGATCGTCTCGTCACACGCCTGCTCCAGCGTGAACGGCAGCGGGCCGGTGATGCCCTGCAGTCGATCGAGCGGCATGCCGCTGGTGTCGGTCCGCATGTTGTTCAGGCGGAACGAGGAGATCGGCGGGTGCCCGTAGCCGACCGCCTTCAGGCAATCTCCACCGAAAGCCGCGACGCGCACCACGAACTCGGGGATGCGACGGATGCGCGGCCCGTCGAGCTTGCCGCGGATCAACTCGGCCCAGTTCGAGATCAGGATCGACTCATAGTCCGAGAGGTAGTAGACCTGGCGGTGGAAGTCCGCCGCCGGCGCCGCGAGCAGGCTGCGCAGCTGGTGCACGACGTTGCCGACGTATCCGAATATCTTCGGTGTGTCCGTCGAGCCGATGTTGAAGTACCGCCCTCGTGACACGGTGACGAAGAAGTCGCGGTACGGCGCCTCGAACCACGGGCCCCAGATCGACCCGGGGCGCACGATGCACCACTCGGCGCTCATCGAGGTGTCCTGCTTGATGATCTTCTCGGACAGGGCCTTGCTCTCGCCGTAGAGTGTCACCGGGCCGTACTCGTCGGGTGCGGACGGGTAGTAGCCGTTCTTGCAGACGAGCTTGGTCGAGGTGAAAATGCAGCGTTTGACGGACGCTGTCTCGGCGACGGCCCGGACGACGTTCTCGGTGCCGGTCGTGTTCGCGGCGTAGCCGGCGATGTCGTTCTTCTCGAACAGGTCGGTGCGCGCGGCCAGGTGCACGACCTGCGTCGGGGAGAACTCGTCGAACGCGCGCTTCAGCGCCGGGTAGTCCAGCAGGTCGGCTTGCGTGTGCAGGCCTCCGTGGTCGGGGTGGCGCGGCGGTTTGGCGTCCGTCGACGCGACGGCGACGCTGTCGCGCAGATAGGCTTCGATCAGGTTCGTTCCGATGAAGCCCGATCCACCCGTGACGAGAACGCGCTGAGCGGTGTCGTTGCCGGACATACGCCGCTTACGACTCGTCTTTGCGGCGCAGGACGTGGCACCCGAGCGCCAGCGTGTCCATCTTCGTGCGCAGGAAGCAGTCCAGCGCCTCTTCGGGCCGGCAGACGATCGGCTCGTTCTCGTTGAACGAGGTGTTGAGGATCATCGGCACGCCGGTGATCTCGCGGAACGAGTCGATCAGCTTCCAGTACAGCGGGTTGTCTTCCTGATCGACGGACTGCAGCCGCCCCGAGCCGTTGACGTGGGTCACGGCAGGCAGACCCTCGCGCTTCTCCTCGCGGATCTGGAACACCATCGACATGAACGGCACCTCGTAGTCGGTCTCGAAGTACTCGTCCACTCCGCTACGCAACACGGAAGGCGCGAACGGTCGGAAAGACTCGCGGCGCTTGATCTTGAGATTCAGGATGTCCTTCATGTCGGCGCGGCGCGGGTCGGCGAGGATGCTGCGGTTGCCCAGCGCGCGCGGCCCCCACTCCATGCGGCCCTGGAACCAGCCGATCACTTTGCCCTGCGAGATCTCCTCGGCGATCGCGCGGCACATCGCCGCGTCGTCGTCGTACACCTCGTGCACGATCTCGCCGTTGTCCGATCCCATCTTCTCCGCGAGCATCTTGGCGATGTAGTCGTCGTCGTAGCCCGGGCCGAGGAAGGCGTGCCGCGGATTGGTCTCGCACTGCTTGCCGAGGACCTCGGCGTAGACGTGGGCGGCCGCTCCGATCGCACCGCCGGCGTCTCCGGGCTGCGGCGGGACGTAGATCTCGCGGAACGGCGAGAGCTCGAGGATCTTGCCGTTGGCCACGCTGTTCATGCTGCAGCCGCCGACGAGGCACAGGTCCGTCGTGCCCGTCCTCTTGTGCAGTACGTTCAGGATCGAGGCGAAGACCTCCTCGTAGCGGGCCTGCAGCGAGGCCGCGATGTCCATGTGGCGCTGCGTCAGCTCCTCGCCCTTCTTGCGGGCCGGCCCCAGCAGCTCTTCCATCTTCGGCGAGAACAGATCCGGCAGCGTCGGCGATCCGCCTTCCCAGTCCGGTTGCCACTTGCCGCTGACGTGCATGAAGCAGGACTCGTTGATGTGGAAGCCGCCGTCGCCATCGTCGCTGACGAGCTCGCGCATCGGTTCCATCACGTTCGGGGTTCCGTACGGTGCCAGCCCCATGACCTTGTACTCGTCGCCGTAGTGCGGGAAGCCGAGCAGCTGCGTCACGGCGGAGTACACCACGCCGAGGCTGTGTGGGAAGAAGACACGCTTGAGGTCCTCGATCTTGCCGTCGCGGCCGTGGGCCAGCATCGTGCTCGTCCAGTCGCCGAACGCATCGACCGAGAGGACCGCCGCATTCTTGTAGCCGGAAAAATGGTATGCGCTGGCGCAGTGTGCGAGGTGATGCTCGACACGCTGCATCTTGCCCTTCAGCGTCTCGAGATCGACGCCGAACGCCTCGGCCAGTTGTTCCTCGAGCCCGAGCACCTTGCCCCGGTTGGCCAGCCGGTCGGCGATGAAGCGCCACGAGCTCAGGTTGCCCATGACGAACATCGCCTTGCGCAGCATCTGGGCGTTCGGGTTGCGGTTGACGGCGATGTACTCGACGTCCTCCAGCTTCGCCCCGGCGTGCTTCAGGCAGGCCTCGATGGCCAGTTTCGGAAAGCCGGCCCAGTGCTTGGTCCGGTTGAAGCGCTCTTCTTCCACCGCCATCACGATCTTGCCGTCGCGCAGAATCGCGGCCGCGGAATCACCGTGATAGGCGTTAATCCCTAGTGTCAGCATGACTTATCGCTACCTGTCGATATGGATTCGGTTGCCCGAGTTCTCACACAACTCTCGAGTTTGCAATCAAGATGAATACGAACCACCCGGCGCGGCGTCAAGCGCGGGCCCAGGAATATAGCAGCGGTCCTCTTTCTTCCGCACGATCCGGCGTCCGACGGTGTAGTACTCATCGAGAGGTGAGAATGACACCCGGTTCCGGCCGGCCACTGGCCATGCCATACGAGGACGAGCACGCGGCGGACGCTCCGCTGGAGCCCGCGGATCTCGTGCGGGCCGCTCGCGGAGGCGACGAGCGGGCCGTCGAGCGGTTGTACGAAGCCGTCCGCCCGCGACTGCTGCGCATCGCGGTGGCGATGGGTGTCGAACCGGACGCGGCCGCCGACCTGGTCCAGGAGTCGCTGTGGGCCGCGCACCGTAGCCTGCGCAGCTACGACGAAGGACGTCTGTCGTTCGACTCCTGGTTGAGCGTGATCCTCGTGCGCCGCGTCCGCAACTCGCGCCGCGCCGCCGGTCGCCGCATGCGCTTCCTCGATCGCTGGCGGACGAACACGGCCTCGGTCGAGCGGCCGCCCCAGCGCGCGGCCGATGCGCGGCTCACGCTGGAGCGACTGCTGGCCGAGCTGACCGAGCGCCAGCGCGAGGTGATCGCGCTGTACGAGATCGCCTCGTACAGCGCCGAGGAGGTCGCCGGCGTCCTGGAGCTCACGCCGGCCGGTGTGCGATCGCTCGCGCGCGACGCGAGGCGCAGGCTGACCGAGGCCGCCGATCGGCTGGGCCGGCCCGAGGAGAGACCGTCATGAACGGTGAAGACAGAGGCATCGAACTGCTGCGTGACTCGGTGGAGCGCGTGGCGCACGAGATCGAGCAACGCGAGACTCCGCGCCGAACGCGCCGGCCGTCGTGGCGCGTCGCCGCCGCCGCCGCGCTGTTGCTGGCCGGCGCGGCCGCGGTCTGGCTGGCACGGCCGGAGCCGCGTGCGGCCGAGGTCCAGGTCTTGAAGCTGACCATCCGCGGCCGGGCCGTGCGCGCCGCCGTCGTCGAGGACGGTGCGCCCGACACGATCGTCGTCATGCCGCGAAGAGAGAACGCCCTGATCGGAACAACAGCCCCATTGCGATTCGGAGGAGACCGATGAAGTTCCGCAACTGTCTGCTGGCCGCGTGCCTGATGACGCTGTCCCTGACGGCCGCTGCGCTCGAGGAGGAGAGTTCGTTCGCCTATCACCTGCGGGTGGTGCGGGTCAGCGGTCACGCGGACGGCGCCGGGGCGGCGCTGGGCTGGGCCGCCGACGGTGGATCGCCAGTCGTCTTGCCGGGCGACGAGAGCTGGGGCTCGGCCGAGCAGCTCGACGCGCTGGCCGCGACGCTGGGAGGCGAGAGCGCGAACCCGGTGACCGGCTTCTTCGTCAAGGCCGATGCCGGCGGCGTGCTGCACTTCGAGCGGCCCGTCTATCTCGGCGAGCACGTCGTGGACCTGGTGTTCCGCGCCGAGCCGGTCGTCGAGGACGACGCGCACCGCATGCAGCTCACTCTCGACACGGCCGACGGCGCGCCCCCGCTGGCCGAGGCCGAGCTGCGCGCGCGCACCGACCGCACCGTCGCCATCGCCGTGCCGTCTCCGGTCGAGGACGACTGGCTCGTCCTCGCCGTGACGTCGTTGAGACAGAGCGCCGCCGTCGATCCTCAGGATCGCCTGGGGCCGATTCGCACGGTCGGCGAGGACGGCGTCTCGTTTCCGGTGCTCGAGGAGAAGGTCGAGCCGACCTACCCGGAGGCCGCGCGGAGGGCGCTGTTGCAGGGTCAGGTCGCCCTGCAGGTCCTCATCGACCGCGAGGGCATTCCACGCGCGCCGATGGTGCTTTCGATGACCCCCGACTGCGAGGAGCTGGCGGCGTCCGCGGTCGATGCGGTGAGCCGCTGGCGCTACGAGCCGTCGACCTACGAAGGCAAGCCGATCGCCGTCCACTTCACGGTCTTCGTGAAGTTCGCCCTGGAGTAGCGCTGCCGTAGAGCCGCATGCGCAGCCACTCGCGCGTCCGGCGACTGGGCAGGAACAGGACCAGCGCGACGATCATCGCGCCGTTGAACAGCATGATGCCCTCGAGCAGCACGGCCAGGCTCACGTGCAGGCCGATCAGCGCGAGGGCGGAGAGCACGCGCCAGCCGCGGAACCAGATCGCCAGCGGGAACAGGATCTCGGCCACCAGCGTGCCCCAGGTCAGCACTCGGCTGAAGAAGCCGTTGCCCCAGGCGAACACCTCGAGCCCCGGCCACCGCGGGTAGTTCAATGCCATCATCCCGTAGTACACGGTCGTGCCGTCGATCCACGCGTTGCCTGCCAGCAGCTTCGCCGGAATGCTGATCAGGTAGATCGTGAGGAAGTGCACCTGCAGCAGCGTCAGCGTGTAGACGGGCACCTTCGCGGTCGCGTCGAACATCTCCCGCCTCAGTTCGCGATCCACGAGCTGCGAGAGGCGCCACGATCGGTCGAGCGGCAGGAAGATCGAGAAGAAGAGCAGCACGCACAGCACCTGCTCTTCCCCGTTGGCGACGCGCGAGCCGTAGAACAGCGACACCATGCACAGCCACAGCCCGACCGTGGCCGCCCGCGTCCACAGGCCCAGCGTCAGCAGAGCCGCCGCCGTCACGCTGACCGCCCAGAAGGCCCACATGCCGAGGCCGGTCTCAACGAAGCGGATCAGCGGGTAGAACGGCCTGTAGGCGCTCCAGTCCAGGACCGGGTAGAAGCTGAGGCTGTCCGGCCCCAGGTACTGGCGCCAGGTCGGCGCCAGCATCAACAGAAACAGCAACGCGAAGCCGCCCAGCAGCACGCGATACAGGCCGAGCACGAAGGGATCGATCTGGAAGAACCAGAACCGCGCGACGCGCTCGCGCACCCCGCTCACGGCGCGACCTCGATCGTGTCGAACGTGGCGAGCGGCGCGTTGTAGGGCGTCCAATCAGTCTTCGAGCGTGGCCCCGGGATGCGTGCCTGCTTCAGCTCGACGCGCAGCGCCAGCGGGCGCCAGCCGAGACGCCGCTCGATCTCGGGCAGGTGCCACGCGACGTAGCTCCGCTGCTTACCCGCATCACCGAGGTCGTAGAGGTACTCGTCATGCGCCCGGGCCAGCTTGAAGTCGCGCAGCCAGCTCAGCGGCGCATTGCGCCGGGAGCGATGACGCGGGCCGAGGTTCGGCATCTCGACCTCGACCCACTCGCCCTCCGGTGACAGCGCGTACCACTCGGCGACCTTCAGCAGGCGCGGCGTGGGGCTGTACATGCGCCAGGTCGCCGCCAGCCCGAGACGCCGTCCGTACTCCGCCACGACGTAGTACGGCTTGGTCCACACCGTCCTCGCGGGCGGCGTCATCCACTGCAGCACCACGTTGGCGTGGAACAGGCCGACGAAGCTCAGCGCGAACAGCAGGTACAGCGCCCGGCGGCGCAGCGGGTGCCCCTCGAGAGCAGATGGCAGCTTTCGCGAGTCGAGGCTCACGCCCCATCCTAACCCCGACAGCGGGCGCTAGCGTTGCGGCTTGCCCGACCTGCGGCCGGGGCGACCGTCGTGCTGCCGATTGTCCTCGTCTTCGGACGTGGAGGCGTCGAGTTCGATCAGCCCCTCGGCCCCGTTGTCGCGGCCTGTCGCGAGGAACGCCTCCGGGCCGGCGTCCGCGCTGTCACCGCTGTCGCTGTCCTCGTCGTTGCCCGGGCCGCCGGGATCGGGAGGAGTGACGGGCTCGCAGGCGGTCGGGCAGCTCGAAGTGCCCTCGCGGAAGATCAGCGACCAGAAGGTCAGCTCGCCGGTGTCGCCCGTGAAGTTGTCGTCCACGTGCAGCGACCACGCGCCGTCGATCGCCTGACCGTCGAAGTCGGCGAGGAAGCTCTCGAAGCCGTTGGTCAGGGCCGGCGGGATGGAACCCGTCGTCGGGCCACCGGCCGGTCCGCAGAACGTCTGCGTACCCTCGTCGTTCGAGAGGATGTCCAGCGTGCTGGACGAGCCGCAGTTGCGGTTCCACAGCACGACCTCGGTGCCCGTGTCCTTGTTGGTCACGGCGGCGCGCAGGTCGCCGATCCAGGTATGCGTCAGCACGAGGTCGACGTCGACGTCACCCACGAAGCCCCCGTTATCGGCGACGACGATCTCGTCGCGCACGCCTCCCGGGTCGTTGTCGGGGATGGGAAGGGCGGGGGTGCTGGAGTAAGACACCGACGTGTCGGAGAGGACGACGCAGGGCACATCGTCTCCGAGATACGTGCCGCCCGCGGCCTCACACCGCTCGGATTCGAACTCGTCTTGCGAGCAGGACAGTTCCGCACAGACCTCCAAGGCCTCACTCGTGTTGATGCCGACGGCCGTGAGCTCGTCGCAGTTGTCGAAGCAGCAGGCGCCCAAAGGGGGCGGGCCGAGGATCTGCGCGCACTGTTCGTCCGACGTGCACGGGCCGGCGTCGATCACGGCCAGCTCGAAGGATCCGGTCGCGCCGAGGAATCCGTGGACCATGATGTGATACGTGGTGCCGAAGCCTCGCCCGCAGAACGTGAACGCCGACGAGAAGTCCGCGCACCCAGGCCCGTCATCGTTGCCGCCCACACACGTGAAGTCGGCGGTGTCACAGTTCTGACAGAAAACCGAGATCTTGGAATCGAATTCCGCCGACCCGGTCGCAGGATTGCCGTCGTTGCAGGTCGACACCGCGATCAGCGTGTCGTCGAGCAGCGTCAGATCGTAGAACAGCATGTCGCCGCCCTCGGTGATGGACGTTCCGCAGGCGGTCTGCGCTACGCCCGGGTCCGTTCCCGCCCCGGTGGTGTTTCCGGCGGTCACCGAACCCAGCTCGAGCTCGGCTGCGTTGGCGCACAGGTTCTGGCCGCCCTGCTGGTACAGCGTCAACTGCAGCACGGAGTCGAAGTCCTCGGGCAGCAGCACGGTGTGCGGGTTGTACGACCCGAGCTGGCCCGAGGTGTAGAACGTGATCTTCCCCGGAGGCAGGTCGAGCTCGTAGCGCCCGCCGGGATGGTCGTCGGCCGCGACCTTGCGCGACGCCGCGTCGGTGAACGCCGCGACGTCCAGTCCCGTCAGCAGGTTTCCCTGCGCGTCGTAGAACTCGACCGTCAGCGTCTCGGTCGGCGCCGAGCGGATCGCCGCCATCGACAGGATCAGGATTCCGACCGCCCCGCAGACCGTCCACTTCATGGAATGCTCCCTTCTCGTCGATCCGGACCGATAGGCGCAAAGATACGCCGAAACGGGCAGAGGTGGAGGCTCTTCGCGGAAATCCGAGAAACGGTCGGGTTCAGCCGACCTGCACGCGCAGCTTGGTGTACGCCGGCAGGATCTTCTTCGCACCGTGCATCGGGAAGTGGATCGTCAGCTTGAGGTGCTTGCCGCCGCCCTCGCGGTTGAGAATCGTGCCACCGCCGAACTTCGGGTGCACGACCGTGGCGCCGACGGGGAAGCCGTCGCCGGGGTCGGCCTGAGGCTTGTTGGGAATGGCAGGCTTCTGGGCCGGCTTTCGCACGGCGCGGGCCGCAGAGGATCCCGACGAGGCGTGGCCGTAGGACCGCTCGCGGTCGCGCGGATAGCGCGTGTCGAAGAAGCCCTGGACCGGCGCCAGCCGGTCCACCAGGTGGTCGGGCAGCTCCTCGAGAAAACGCGACGGTGGGTTGGGCAGCAACGCGCCCTGAAAGCGGCGCATCGCGGCCAGGCTGAGAAACAGGCGCTGCCGCGCGCGCGTCATCGCGACGTAGCACAGCCGCCGCTCTTCCTCGATGTCCTCGTCGGTGTCGGTCGCCATCGCGTGCGGGAACAGCCGCTCTTCGAGACCCGCCAGGAAGACCACCGGAAACTCGAGCCCCTTGGCGCAGTGGATCGTCATCAGCGTCACGCCCGGTCGTGCCCCGACCTCGTCGGCCTGGGCGACGAGCGCCGAGCGGTCGAGAAAACTCTGCAGCGAGGCGTCGTCGCTCTCCTCGGCGTGCTCGGCCGCGGCGGAGATCAGCGCACGGACGTTCTCCATGCGTTCGGACGACAACTCGCCGTACTGCTTGTCGAGATGCACCTCGTACTTCGTGTACTCGACGATGTGTTCCACCAGCGACGCCACCGGCACCTCGGCGGCGCGCACGCCGAGGTCGGCGAGGAAGTCGAGGAACTCGCGCAGCTTCTTCGCCGAGCGCGTCGAGATCGCGTCTTGATCCAGCGCGTGCGCGCCGGCCTCCACCAGCGGCAGCCCGGTCGTGCGGGCGACGTTCTCGACGACGCGCAGCGTCGTGCCGCCGATGCCGCGCGGAGGCGTGTTCAGCACGCGGCGGAACGAGACGTCGTCGATCGGATTCTCGGCGATCTTGAGATAGGCCAGGAGGTCCTTGATCTCCTTGCGCTCGTAGAACTGGATCGACCCGACGATCTGGTACGGGATGCGGTCGCGACGGAAGATCTCCTCGAACTGTCGTGACTGCGCGTTGGTGCGGTAGAGAACGACGATGTCCTCGTACGATTCGCCCCCGGCCAGCTCCGTCGCCTTCTGCGCGACCCAGACCGCCTCGCTGCGGTCGTCGGGCGCCTGGAACAGCTGCAGCTTCTCGCCTTCCTCGTTGTCCGTCCACAGCTTCTTGCCCTTGCGGTAGACGTTGTTCGCGATCAGCTTCGACGCGGCCTCGATGATGTTGCCGGTCGAGCGGTAGTTCTGCTCGAGTCGGATCGTGCGCGCGCCGGGGTGGTCGGACTCGAAGTCGAGGATGTTGCGGATCTCGGCGCCCCGGAAACGGTAGATGCTCTGGTCCTCGTCGCCGACGACGCAGATGTTGCCGTGGACCGACGAGAGGTGTCGCACCAGCCGGTACTGCGGCCGGTTCGTGTCCTGGTACTCGTCGACCAGCAGGTGCTCGCAGCGCTCGGCGTACTCGTGCCGCACGTCGTCGTGCTCGTCGAACAGGCGCAGCGTCTTCAGCAGCAGGTCGTCGAAATCGACGGCGTTGGCCCGGGCCAGGGTCTCTTCGTAGCGCCGGTAGACGCGCGCCACCAGCTTGGCGTCGGGCGTGAAGGCCCGCGCCTCCAGCGCGTCCGGGGAGTCGAGTGCGTTCTTGGCCCGCGAGATCTTCGCCCGGTACGAACGGGGCGTGCCGGCATCCGGATCCGCGCCCTCGTCCTTGAGGATACGCTTGACGACCGCGAGCTGGTCGTCGCTGTCGTAGATCGTGAAGCCCGAGGCCAGCCCCACGCGTTCGCCGTCGCGGCGCAGGATCCGCAGGCACATCGAATGGAATGTGCCGATGCGGCAGCCCGATTCGGTCGAGCCGAGAATGCGCTCGACGCGCTCCCGCATCTCGGCCGCGGCCTTGTTGGTGAAGGTGACGGCGACGATGCGCCACGGCGCGATGCGCTCGTCGAGGATCAGCCGCGCGATGCGGTGCGTGATGACGCGCGTCTTGCCCGACCCCGCGCCGGCGAGCACGAGCAACGGCCCGCCGCCGTGCGTCACGGCTTCGACCTGTTGCGGGTTCAGGTCGGCCAGGAAGTCCGTGGCCGACCCGGGTGACTCGGGAGGAAACACCCGCTCATTGTAGCAGGGGAGAGACCTACTCGACGGTGACGCTCTTGGCCAGATTGCGCGGCTGATCGACGTCGCAGCCGAGAAGCAACGCGATGTGGTACGCCAGCAGTTGCAGAGGCAAAACCATCAGCAGCGGCGACAGCAGCTCGTGCGTCTGCGGCACCTGGATCACGGCGTCGGCCTTGGCCTCGAGGTCCTTGTTGGGCTGGTCGGTGACGGCGATCACGACTCCGGAGCGCGCCCGCACTTCCTCGATGTTGGACAGCATCTTCTCGAACACCTTGTCGTGCGGTGTGATGGCGACGACCGGCATCTTCTCGTCGATCAGCGCGATCGGGCCGTGCTTCATCTCGCCCGCCGGGTAACCCTCGGCGTGGATGTAGGAGATCTCCTTCAACTTCAGCGCGCCCTCGAGCGCGATGGGGTAGTTCACGCCGCGGCCGAGGTAGAGGAAGTTGTGTCGGTCGTGGAACTCCTTCGCGATCTCGATGATCTGCGACTCGTCGGCCAGGTAGTGCTCCATCTGGGCCGGGATGTGGTACAGGTGCTTGACGATGTCGCGCACCTGGTCCTCGGCCAGCGTTCCGCGGGCCTGCCCCAGCCGGATCGCCATCAGCACCAGGGCGGTCAGCTGGCTGGTGAAGGCCTTGGTCGAGGCCACGCCGATCTCGGGCCCGGCGTGGGTGTAGATCGTGCCGGCCGCCTCACGCGTCAGCATCGATCCCGTGACGTTGCAGATGCCCAGGCAGGCGGCGCCCTTCGATTTCGCCTCGCGCAGCGCGGCCAGCGTGTCCGCGGTCTCGCCCGACTGGCTGATGTAGACCGGCAGGGTCTTCTCATCAACTAACGGGTGGCGATAGCGGAACTCGGAGGCGTAGTCGACCTCGACCGGGACGCCGGACAGGCGCTCGACGAGGAACTTGCCGACCTGCCCCGCGTGCCACGACGTGCCGCAGGCGACGATGCACATGCGCTCGATCGAGCGTAGCTGCTCGTCGCTGAAGCCCATCTCCTCTTCCATCAGGATCTGACCCGACTCGAGCGACACGCGGCCGAGCAGCGTGTCGCGCACGGCGCGCGGCTGCTCGTGGATCTCCTTCAGCATGAAGTGCTTGTAGCCGCCCTTCTCGGCCATGATCGGATCCCACGGGATCCGTTCGGGCGTCTTCTCGATCTCGCTGCCGTCGGGAGAGAGGAACTTCGGGCCCTCGCGACGCAGCACGACCAGCTCACCGTCCTCCATGAAGATCATGTCCTTGGTGTGCGAGAGGATCGCGGGGATATCCGAGGCGACGAAATACTCGTCCTTGCCGATGCCGACGACCAGCGGCGGACCCTGGCGCGCAGCGACGATCGTCTCGGGGTCGTCGACCGACATCGCGACCAGCGCGTAGATCCCGCGCAGGCGCGGCAGCACGCGGCGCATTGCTTCCGACAGGTCGTTGCCGCTGTCGCGCATCTCCTGCTCGATCGCGTGCGCCACGATCTCGGTGTCCGTCTCGGTGACGAACTCGTGCCCCTGCGCGGCCAGCTCGTGCTTCAGCTCGATGTAGTTCTCGATGATCCCGTTGTGGATCACGACCAGTCGGCCGCTGCAGTCGCGGTGCGGGTGGGCGTTCTCTTCCGAGGGGCGGCCGTGCGTGGCCCAGCGCGTGTGGCCCACGCCGTACTTGCCGGTCAGCGGGTTGCCGGCCAGCACCTTCTCCAGGTCGCGCAGCTTGCCCTCGGCCCTGCGGATCGACAGATCGCCGTTCTCGTCGACGACGGCCACGCCGGCGGAGTCATAGCCCCGGTATTCCAGGCGCCGCAGCCCCTCGACGAGGATCTCGACGGGATCCTGGGGACCGATGTAGCCGACGATTCCGCACATGGGCCGTTCTCCTCAGATTCGGGGCCGAAATGCCCCGCGGCGTCAAATATACGCACCCGGACGCGGGCGCGGCCAATTCGTTCCGCGCGCGTCCCGCCGCGAGCGTTACTTACGGGACTTGCGCTTCCGCTTGCCCTTGGCGCGAGCCCAGTCGGGGATGTTGCGCTGGCGGCTACGGCCGACCCCGAGGGCCTCGGCAGGCACGTCCTGGGTGATCGTGGAGCCGGCGGCGACGTAGGCCCGGTCGCCCAGCTTCACCGGGGCCACGAGCTGGCTGTTGCTGCCGATGAAGACACCCTTGCCCATCGTGGTGCGGTGCTTGTTCTTGCCGTCGTAGTTGCAGGTGATCGTGCCCGCACCGATGTTGCAGCCGTCACCGATCTCGGCGTCGCCGAGGTAGGTCAGGTGGTTCGCCTTGCTGCCGCGTCCGAGGCGCGCCTTCTTCATCTCGACGAAGTTGCCGATGCGCGAGCCCGGCTGTAGCTCCGATCCGGGACGCACGTGCGCGAAGGGGCCGACGGAGGTGTCGTTGCCCAGCCGGCTCTCGAAGACGAGGCTGTAGTCGCGCAGCTCGACGTTGCGCCCGAGGCGCGCGTCGACGAGGCGGCAGCCCGAGCGGATGACGCAGCCCGTGCCCAGCACCGTCTCGCCCTCGACGATCACGTCGGGGTACAGCACGGTATCCGCGCCGATGCGCGCGCGCGGATCGACCCACGTGCGCGAGGCATCGAGGATCGTGACCCCCGCGTCTTGCAGCGCCTCGGCCTTGCGCGCGTAGAGCGTGGCGCCGGCCTGGGCCAGCTCGGCGCGGGTGTTCACTCCCAGCACCTCGTCGGCGTCGTCGTGACACGTCGCCGAGACCCGGGCGCCGCCCTTCAGCAGGCGATGCACGGCGTCGGTGACGTAGTACTCGCCCTGAGCGTTGTCGGGTCGTAGCCGGCGCAGGATGCTCAGCAATTTGGTCGGGTCGGCGCAGTAGATGCCGCAGTTGATCTCGCGGATGCGTCGCTCGGCCGTGGAGGCGTCCGCGTGCTCGACGATGCGCAGGAACTCACCGCGGTCGTCGCGCACGATCCTGCCGTAGCCGGCCGGGGAGTCGAGCTCGGCGGTCAGTGCGCTGAGCACCGACTTCGAGCGGCGATGCGCCGCGACGAAGCGGCGCAACGTCGACGTGTGCAGCGTCGGCAGGTCGCCGTTGACGATCAGCAGCGGCCCGGAGCCGGCCGCCTTGATCTTCCGCGCGGCGGCGAGCACGGCGTGGCCGGTACCGCGCTGCTCCTTCTGCAGGACGAAGTCGTCACAGCGCCCTTCGAGCGCGGCGCGTACCTCGTCCGCCTGGTAGCCGACGACCGTGATCGTGCGCGAGGGCTTGAGGCCCGCCACCGCGTCCAGCACGTGGGCCACCATCGGTCGCCCCGCTACGTGGTGCAGCAGCTTGATCGTCTTCGACCGCAGTCGCGTGCCCTTGCCCGCCGCCAGCACGAGGACGGTCAGGGGGGCGCGAGCCGCAGCCACGCTCAGGCTCCGGTCGGTGTGGGCTCGATGACGTCGATGAACGAGGGCTCTTCGCGGATGTTCTCGAAGTCCGGCTCGTTCGGCGCCTGGAAGCGGTACTGCGCGTCGCCGGCAATGGCCTGACGCAGATCGCCGACCGCCGCCTCGGCATTGCCCTTGAGCGCCCAGGCCGTCGAGCGGGCGTAAAGCAGCTTCGGCGAGTTCGGGTCGGACTGCAGCGCGTGGTCCAGCACGCGGATCGCTCCGTCGGCGTCGCCGTCGTTAATCAGGATCACGCCGCGGTGATAGCTGTCCTCGACCGTCTCCGGCGGCGCGGGTTCCGGCGCCAGCTTCGCCTTGCAGATCGCGGCGTAGGCGCGGGAGCGCTGGCACAGCACGGCCTCGTCCGGGTTGTTCTCGGCCACGGCCTCGAAGCTCTCGCGGGCGGCCTCGTAGTCGTTCTTGTTCAGCAAGCTCAGCGCGGCCTCGAACTGCGCGAGGGCCTCGGCGTAGGCCTCGCTCAGTGAGACGCTGTCAGTCGGTTTCGGGGACGTCTTCTTTACCGCCATCGCTTCCTCCGCAACGTCGAGTGGGTGCACGGCTGCCGCGGACGGGTGGGTGCGCAACCGGTAGTGGGATCTTTAATAAAGAGCCGCAGCATGATAGCGGCGGGCCAGGCCGGAATCAAATCTCCCCTGGTAGAATGGCCTTCATGGAGGGCTTCATCGGACTCGGCAGCAATCTGGGCCGCCGCTCGCGCTACCTGCGGGCAGGCCTCGAGGGACTGCGTCGCCGTGGCCTGGAGCCGCTGGCGGAGTCCTCCGTGTGGGAGACCGAGCCGGTGGAGGCCCCGAAAGGCGGCTGGTTCTGGAACATGGCGATCAAGATCGACGACCCGCGCCCGCCCGAGGAGATCCTGGCGATCCTGCTCGAGGTCGAACGGGACAACGGCCGCGTCCGTGCCGAGCCGAACGGGCCGCGGACGCTCGATCTCGACCTGCTCCTGCTGGGAGACCGCGAGGTGGACGGGCCCGAGCTCCAGCTGCCGCACCCTCGCATGTGGGGGCGGCGCTTCGTGCTCGAGCCGCTGGCCGAGATCGCCCCGGATCTGAAGAACCCGAACACCGGACGAACCGTCGATCAAGAGCGACGGTCCGTCGGCGGCTCGGCGATCGTGCGTAAGCTCGGCCGCCTTGCCTCCTGCTGACCGGGCTACCTATAATCGCGGCGGACTCAACGATGAAATTTCGATCCATCGCTGTCGAGGGGCCCATCGGCGTCGGCAAGACCTCGTTCGTCGAGCTCTTGGCGAAGAAGATCGAGGCCTACAAGGTCCTCGAGGATCTGGAGAACCCGTTTCTCGAGGGGTTCTACGCCGACCAACAGGGGGCTGCGTTCCAGGCGCAGTTGTTCTTCCTGCTCTCGCGCTACCGCCAGCTGCAGGAGCTGTCCCAGCGCGACCTGTTCCAGCAGGTCACGCTGTGCGACTACATCTTCCCCAAGGACAAGATCTTCGCCTATCTGAATCTCGACGACAGCGAGCTGCTGATCTACGACAAGCTGTACGCGATGCTGGAAGAGCAGGCGCCGAAGCCCGACATGGTCATCTTCTTACAAGCCGAGACGCGCACGCTGGTCGAGCGCATCCGGCGGCGCAATCGCAACTACGAGAAGCAGGTCTCCGAGACTTACATCAACGAGGTCAACAAGGCCTACAACTACTTTTTCTTCCACTACACGCAGACGCCGCTTCTGGTCATCGATACGACCTCGATCGACTTCGTGCATCACGAGGAGCACCTGGACGAGCTGGTGGACCAGATTCGCAAGATGGACCGTGGAGTTCAGTACTACCGTCCGATGGGATCGTCGGCCTGACCGTAACGCTCCGGCGCACCCGGACCCCGCGCGGGCCGGGATGCGAGAGGCCGGGCACCGCGCGTGGGCCGGCGATCGACAGCTGGCAGACCGTTCCCCCGACCGCGCCGCGGCGGGGAGAAGAAGGAGGCTGCAGATGGCAAATCCCAAGCAGAAGATGACCGTGCCCCGCTTTCGCGGGCGCAAGGGCGACGGGCCCCCGCTGGTCGTCCTCACCGCCTACGACGTGCCCTCGACGCTGGCGGCCGAGGCGGCGGGCGTCGACGCAATGCTGGTCGGAGACTCGCTGGGCAACGTGCTGCTGGGCTACTCCAGCACGATGCCCGTCACGCTCGACGAGATGATCCATCACGCGCGGGCGGTCGGGCGCGTCCGCGAACGCGCCCTGCTGATCGTCGACATGCCGTGGATGACGTACCACGTCGGCATCGAGGACTCGCTGCGCAACGCCGCGCGCGTGATTCGCGAGAGCGGCGCCGATGCGGTCAAGCTGGAGGGCGGGGCCAAGCGCGTTCCCGTGATCCGCGCACTGATCGACGCCGAGATTCCGGTGATGGGACACCTGGGCCTGACGCCGCAGTCGATGCTGGCGATGGGCGGACACAAGGTCCAGGGGCGCGACGAGGAGTGCGCCGCGCAGATCGAGCGCGACGCACGCGCGCTGGCGGACGCGGGTGTGTTCTCGATCGTGCTCGAGGGGATGCCGGCCGAGGTGGCGCGGCGTGTCTCGACGGCGATCGACGTGCCGACGATCGGGATCGGCGCCGGGGCCGGGTGCGACGGTCAGGTGCTCGTGTACCACGACCTGCTCGGGTTGTTGCCGCACAAGTCGCCGAAGTTCGTGCGCAAGTACGCCGAGGGCTTCGAGCAGAGCGTCGACGCGATCCGCTCCTGGGCCGACGACGTGCGCGACGGACGGTTCCCGTCCGACGCCGAAACCTATTCCTGACCGGAGGCCTGCCGTGGAGATCGTCCGCCGCGTTCACTCGATGAAGGAGATCGCCGACCGGGCCCGCGGGCGCGGGCTGCGCATCGGCTTCGTCCCCACGATGGGCTCGCTGCACGAGGGGCACCTGACGTTGATCCGCAAGACCGACGAGCTGGCCGACGTCGTCGTGGTCTCGTCGTTCGTCAACCCGGCGCAGTTCGGTCCCGGCGAGGACTTTGAGCGCTACCCGCGCGACCCGACCGGCGACGCCGATCTGTGCGTCGCCGAGGGCGTGGACTACCTGTTCGCGCCGGATCCCGAGAATCTGTATCCGCCGGGGCCGCGGACGTTCGTCGAGGTCGAGGGACTCTCGGCGCGCCTCGAGGGCGCGAGCCGTCCGGGGCACTTCCGCGGCGTGACCACGATCGTGTCCAAGCTGCTGCAGGTCGTGCGGCCGCACGTCGTGACGTTCGGGGCCAAGGACGCGCAGCAGGCGATCGTCGTCAAGCGCATGGTCGTCGACCTGATGTTCGACGTCGAGGTCCTCGTGCTGCCCACGGTGCGTGACGACGACGGTCTCGCGTTGTCCAGCCGCAACCGCTACCTGTCGCCCGAGCAGCGGACGGCGGCGCAGGCGATTCCGCGCGCGCTCGAGGCGGCGCGCCAGCGAGTCACGGAGGGCGGCGCGACGCCGGAGGAGGTCGTTGCGGCGGCACGCGCGCCGATCGAGGCGCAGGAACTGCTGCAGATCGACTACCTCGAGCTGGTCGACGGCGAAACGCTGGAGCCTGTGGAGACCCTCGACGGCGAGGCGTTGCTGGTGCTGGCCGTCGACTGCGGCGAGACGCGGCTACTCGACAACACGACGGTCCGGCCGTGACGGCGCAGAATCACCAAAAAACCCCCAGTTTTCGCCGATGCTATAATCGAGCTTCTCCCGACAGCCACCTTGGATGCAGGCGTCCAGCCCTGGTCGCGGGCGACCTAGCGGAAAGGAACCACCGATGAATCGAACGATGCTGCGCGCGAAGGTCCACCGGATACGTGTGACCGAGTGCGAAGTCGAATACGAGGGCAGTCTGACGCTCGACGCCGAGATCATGGAATCGGCGCGCATGGTGCCCTACGAGAAGATCGACGTCTATGACGTCGACAACGGCAACCGCTTCTCCACCTACCTGATCGCCGGCGAGCCGGGCAGCAAGGTCTGCTGCGTCAACGGAGCCGCCGCGCGCCTCGTCGAGAACGGCGACAAGCTCATCATCTGCACCTTCGTCACACTCGAGGACGACGACGCCGCCGCGCACCGACCGCGCGTCGTGCTCGTCGGCGAAGAGAACGAGATGATCGAGGTCAAGGACTACGAGGAGGCCGGGGTCCGCGTCCCGAGCTGAGGCTAGAAATCGCCCGCGTGGAGGGCCAGCAGCTCGCGATAGACCGTCTCGGACTGGCGCCGCGTCTCGTCCAGTGTTCCGTCGGTGTCGATGACGTAGTCCGCGACGGCAACCTTGTCCTCGGTCGGGGCCTGACTGGCGATGCGCGCGCCGGCCTCGTCGACGCCGATGCCGTCGCGTTGCAGGATGCGTCGTAGCTGAGTCTCGTGGCTGCAGCGCACCACGATCAGCCGCTCGAAGTCGCGATAGGAGCGGGTCTCGACCAGCAGCGCGGCGTCGAAGACGGCGACGCCGTCGTGCTCGTTCATCCTGCGGCGCGACTCGGCGCGCACGACCGGATGCACGATCTCCTCCAGCGCGCGGCGCGAGGCGGGGTCGGCGAACACGATCTCGGCCAGCTTCGCGCGCTCGATCGCGCCGCGGTCGCCGAGAATCTGCTCGCCGAAGCGCGCGAGGACCGCGTCGAACGCGGCTCCGCCGGGTTCGAGGACCTCGTGGGTCAGCCGGTCGGCGTCGACGATCAGTGCGCCCTGCGCGGCGAGGATCCCGCCGACCGTGCTCTTCCCGGACGCGATGCCGCCGGTGAGACCGACGTGCAGCGTTCGGTGAGCGTGGGTCATCTCAATCCAGGCCGACGCTGCGTCGCGCGGCGTCGAGCGCGTTCTTCAGCAGCATGGCGATCGTCAGCGGCCCCACGCCGCCCGGCACCGGCGTCAGCCAGCCGGCGCGACCGCGCGCATCTACGGGATGCACGTCGCCCGCGACGGTCGAGCCCTTGGTCCGTACGGCCTCGAGGCGCTTCTCGTCCTCGCCAAACAGGCGTCGCACCGTCTCCTCGTCCTCGACGCGGTGGATGCCGACGTCGACGACGACCGCCCCCGGTCTGATGAACGACGCGTCGACCATGCCGAGTCGTCCGACCGCGGCGATGAGGATGTCGGCCTGTGCGGCGACGCCCGGCAGGTCCTTCGTCCGCGAGTGGCAGACGGTCACCGTGCAGTGCTCGCGAAGCAGCAGCAGGGCCATCGGTTTGCCGACGATGTTGCTGCGGCCGATCACCACGGCGTGCTTGCCCTTCAGCTCGATCTCGTTGCGCTTGAGCATCTCGATGACGCCCGCGGGCGTGCAGGGCACGAAGCCCGGGATGCCGATCATCAGCCGGCCGGCGTTCTGCGGATGGAAGCCGTCGACGTCCTTGTCGGGGTGAATCGTCTCGATCACGCGCTGCTCGTCGACACCGTCGGGCAGCGGTAGCTGGACCAGGATGCCGTGCACCGCGGGGTCGGCGTTGAGCCGCTCGACCGTCGAGATGATCGCATCCTCCGTGGTGTTGGCCGGCAGAGAGACGATCGAGGAGTTCATGCCGCACTTCTTGGCAGCCTTCTCCTTGTTGCGCACGTAGATCGACGAGGCCGGGTCGTCTCCGACGAGCACCACGGTCAGGCCGGGGACAACGCCGTGGGAGGCATGCAGCTCGGCGCTTCCCGCCGCGACTTCCTGGCGGATCTGCTTGGCCGTGGCTTTGCCGTCCAGGACGGCCGCGGTCTCGGCGTTGAGGTTCATGACTGCTTCTTCCTCTTCTTCTTGTCGGGCTTGGGCCGCTTGTACGGCGCCGTGACGGTCAGGTGGTCGCCGTTGCCGAGCGAGAGCTGCACGTCGATCTGCACGCGCTTCGTGCCGGCCTTGACGTTGCGGAACACGAGCAGGCCGTGCAGCATGCGCCCCGCGGCGACCTCGCGCGAATCGAACAGCAGCGCCTTGGCGACGCGCTCGTAGGCCGTCGGAAACTCGCGCCCGCTGACGCGGTAGGCGAAGCTCAGGTCCGGCACGCCGAGCGGCGACTGGATTTCTTTCTTGTTGGTGATCAGCCAGGTCTTCAGCGGGTTGTAGACCAGGACCTGGTCGCCGATGTTCTCGAGCTCGAACAGGAAACTGACGTAGGTCTCCTGGGCGGTCTCGGGCGCGGCGAACGGATCCGTACGGAAGCCGATCACGCGCTCCAGATAGCTCTGCCGAGCGTCGTCGTCGATCCGCGTCAGGCGCATGCGGTAGACATCGGTGCCGGAGGTCCACGTCGCCCCGTCGAGCTGCATCGCTTGCTCGTGCTCGGTGTCGGGGAGGAAGATCCAGTCGCTCGGCGCCTCGGTCGCTGCGAGGGCGGCGACGTGCGGAACGAGCAGGGAAAAAAGGGCGATTTTCAGGCTTGCGGTGCGGAACCGTTGACTCATCTAACGACGATAGCACAGCGAACGAGCGTCGGACCGGCGCCCCACGAGTGATAGAATCAGCGTTCCCATGTCAGTCCAGGAAATCGTCATCCGCGGGGCCGCGGAGCACAACCTGAAGCGTGTGAACCTGGCCCTTCCGCGGAACAAGCTCATCGTCGTCACCGGTGTGTCCGGCTCCGGGAAGTCGTCGCTCGCCTTCGACACGCTGTACGCCGAGGGGCAGCGGCGCTACGTCGAATCGCTGTCGGCCTACGCGCGGCAGTTCCTGGAGCAGATGGAAAAGCCCGACGTCGAGTCGATCGAGGGGCTGTCTCCCGCGATCTCGATCGAGCAGAAGACGACGCTGCGCAACCCGAGATCGACCGTCGGGACGGTGACCGAGATCTACGACTACCTGCGCTTGCTGTTCGCGCGCGTCGGGCGCCCGCACTGCCACGTGTGCGGCAAGGCGATCACCTCGCAGTCGGTGCAGCAGATCGTCGACGCCGTGATGGAGCTGCGGGCCGGCGCGAAGATCCAGATCCTGGCGCCGATCGTGCGCGGCCGGAAGGGGATCTACAAGAAAGAGCTGCGCGACGCGGCGCAGCAGGGCTTCGTGCGCGCCCGCGTCGACGGTGGGCTCCGCGACCTGGCCGACGAGATCGACCTCGACAAGCGCAAGAAACACGACATCGAGATCGTCGTCGACCGTCTGGTGGTCAAGCCGGACATGAAGGGCCGGCTGACCGACTCGGTCGAGACCGCCCTGGCCGCCGCCGATGGCCTGGTGCTCGTCGACGTCGACGGCAAGCGCGACCTGCTGTTTTCACGCCACCTGGCGTGCGCCGAATGCGGCGTCTCGGTGCCCGAGCTGGCGCCGCGCATGTTCTCGTTCAACTCGCCCTACGGGGCGTGCCCGGAGTGCGACGGCCTCGGCGTGCGCAAGGCGTTCAGCCGACACAAGTTGCTGCGCGACGAGACCAAGCCGCTGCGCGAGGGGGCGGTGGCCTGGGGCGACGCCAGCCGCATCCGGCTCCTCGAGACCAGCCTGTTCAAGATCTACAAGGTCGACCCGAAGACGCCGTACGCCAAGCTGCCCGCGCGGTTCAAGAAGATCCTGTGGGAGGGCTCCGGCTCGCGAGAGTTCGACTTCCGCTGGGAGGGCAAGAGCTCGTCCTACGAGTTCCGCAAGACGTGGGAGGGGATTCTGCCGTTGTTCGAACGGCGCTACCGCGAGACCGAGTCCGAGCGCAGGCGGCACGACCTCGAGAAGTTCATGGCCGTCCGTCCGTGCGACGCGTGCGACGGCTCACGCCTGCGCGCGGAGAGCCTGGCCGTCAAGGTCGGCGAGAAGGACGTCGCCGAGCACACGTCGATGTCGATCGCCGAGGCCGTGGCGTTCTTCGCGGGGCTGAAGTTCGAGCCGCGCGAGCGCAAGATCGCCGCGCCGATTTTGAAGGAGATCCGCGAGCGCCTCGGCTTCCTCGCCGACGTCGGCCTGAGCTACCTCACTCTCGACCGGACCGCGGCGACGCTGTCGGGCGGCGAGAGCCAGCGCATCCGCCTCGCGACGCAGATCGGTTCGCGACTGACCGGCGTCCTTTACATCCTCGACGAACCGTCGATCGGTCTGCATCAGCGCGACAACCGGCGTCTGCTCGACACGCTGATCGCCATGCGCGATCTGGGCAACACGGTCGTCGTCGTCGAGCACGACGAGGAGACGATTCGCAGCGCCGACTACGTCGTCGACCTCGGCCCCGGCGCCGGGGAGCTGGGCGGGGAGATCGTCGCGCAGGGCACGCCGCGACAGATCGAGCGCAACAAGAACTCGGTGACCGGCGCCTACCTGGCCGGCCGCGAGTCGATCGCCGCTCCGGAGGAGCGCCGCCGCGGTAACGGCAAGACGATTACCGTCGTCGGGGCGCGCGAGAACAACCTGCGCGACATCGACGTCGAGTTTCCGATGGGCGTGTTGACCTGCGTTACCGGCGTTTCCGGCTCGGGCAAGAGCACGCTGGTGAACCAGATCCTGCACCGGGCGTTGGCCCGCCAGCTGCACGCCGCGGAGGCCGAGCCGGGAGATCACGACCGGGTCAAGGGTCTCGAGCACGTGGACAAGGTGATCGACATCGATCAGTCGCCGATCGGCCGCACTCCGCGGTCGAATCCCGGAACGTATGTCGGGCTGTTCACGCCGGTCCGCGAGCTGTTCTCGCTGGTGCCCGAGGCGCGGATGCGCGGCTACAAGCCCGGACGCTTCTCGTTCAACGTGCAAGGCGGGCGATGCGAGTCGTGCGAAGGCGACGGTGTGTTGAAGATCGAGATGCACTTCCTGCCCGACGTCTACGTGACGTGCGACGTCTGTAGCGGCAAGCGTTACAACCGCGAGACGCTCGAGATTCTGTACAAGGGGAAGTCGATCGCCGACGTGCTCGACATGACGGTGCACCAGGCGCTCGAGTTCTTCGACCCCGTTCCGCAGATCAAGCAGAAGCTGCAGACCGTCTACGACGTGGGGCTGGGTTACATCCGCGTCGGTCAACCGGCGACGACTCTGTCGGGCGGAGAGGCGCAGCGCATCAAGTTGTCGAAGGAGCTCGCCAAGCGCGCGACCGGACGTACGATCTACCTGCTCGACGAACCGACGACGGGTCTGCACTTCGTCGACATCAAGAAGTTGCTCGCCGTGCTCAACCGCCTGGTCGATCAGGGCAACACGGTCGTCGTGATCGAGCACAACCTGGATGTGATCAAGACGGCGGACTGGGTCGTCGATCTCGGCCCCGAGGGCGGCGCAGGTGGTGGGCGCGTCGTCGCGTCCGGGCCGCCGGAACGCATCGCGGCGAGCAAACAATCGTGTACCGGCGCATTTCTGAAGACGATCCTGTCTGCGCCGCGCGGTCGTGGGTGCGGACGCGCTGCGCGTCGCGCCGGTTGACACGAATCGGGCCCATCTCTACTCTAACGACTCCGGGCCCTCCGAACTACCGTTCCGCCAATCCGGCGAGCCGTCCCGCTGTTCGGGCGCGGCCCACGACGACAACAGGAGTGGAAGCATGACGGCGCTGAAGGAAAAGCTCGCCGCCAAGATCACCGCCGTCGGCGCGGAGGTCACATCGTTGCTCGCCGAGAAGGGCGAGAACAAGATCGGGGACGTCACCGTGGCCCAGGCCTACGGCGGCATGCGCGGAGTCAAGGCGCTCGTGACCGAGACGTCGGCACTGGACCCGATGGAGGGGATCCGCTTCCGCGGTCACACGATCACCGATCTGCAGCGTCATCTGCCGCGTGCCGAGGGCAGCCGGCAGCCGCGACCCGAGGGGTTGTTCTATCTCCTGCTGACCGGCGAGATGCCGACCCCGGAAGACGTCGACGCGATCAGCGCCGCGTGGCGCGAGACGGAACGCCTGCCGGACCATGTGCCGGCGGTGCTCGACTCGCTGCCGATCGACGCCCATCCGATGACGCAGTTCTCGGCCGGCATCCTCGCGATGCAGACCGATTCGATCTTCGCCCGGCGCTACCGCGAGGGCATGCGCAAGACCGAGTACTGGGACGCCATGTACGACGACGTGATGGTCCTGCTCGGGCGGCTGCCGCTGCTGGCGGCCTACATCTATCGGCGGACGTTCAAGAACGGCGAGCACATTCCGCCCGCGGAGAAGGGGCTCGACTGGGGCGCCAACCTGGCCCACATGCTCGGCATGGACCACCCCGACTTCAAGGAGCTGATGCGGCTGTACCTCGTGCTGCACGCGGACCACGAGGGCGGCAACGTCAGCGCCCACGCGACACACCTCGTGGGGTCGGCCCTGTCCGACCCGTATCTCAGCCTGTCGGCCGGGATGAACGGCCTCGCCGGGCCGCTGCACGGGCTGGCCAACCAGGAGGTCATGCGCTGGATCGTCGCGGTCAAGGAGAAGCTCGGCGGCGGCGTCCCGACGCAGGACCAGTTGATCGACTTCTTGTGGGAGACGCTCAACAGCGGTCGGGTGATTCCGGGCTACGGGCACGGCGTGTTGCGCACGACCGACCCGCGCTACATGGCGCAGCGCCGCTTCGCGCAGGAGCACCTACCCGAGGACGAGAACTTCCGCATCGCGGACATGCTGTTCGACCTCGTGCCGAGCATCCTGAAGGAGCACGGCAAGGCCAAGAACCCGTGGCCCAACGTCGACGCGCATTCGGGCTGCCTGCTCGTGCACTACGGCCTCGCAGAGTACGACTTCTACACGGTGCTGTTCGGCGTCTCGCGTGCGATGGGCGTGATGGCCTCGCTGGTCTGGGATCGCGGGTTGCTGCTGCCCCTCGAGCGACCGAAGAGCGTGACGACCGATTGGGTCAGGGAAAACGCCTAGGGCGTTTCCTGCAGCGCCTTCACGAGGCCGGCGTAGCGTTTCTCGATCGAGAAGCCGTAGCCGTAGAAGTACTCCGGCCGGAAGAAGCCCGTCGTGACCGTCTGAATGCCCGCGACGCGCAGCCGGTTGAACAGCTCGTTCATCAGGCCGTCCGCGACACCCTTCCGGCGAAAGCGCTCGCTGACGACGATCTTCTCCAGGTGCGCCGTCTCGCCGTCTTCCTCGGTCTCGTAGTAGATTCCGCCCGCGATCTGCCCGCGTTCGGTCAGCGCCACGAGGTAGCGGTGCTCGGGCCGGAAGCGGATGTCGA
Organism: bacterium; assembly: GCA_024226515.1. Lineage (GTDB taxonomy): Bacteria > Acidobacteriota > Polarisedimenticolia > Polarisedimenticolales > Polarisedimenticolaceae > JAAELQ01. The sequence continues at coordinate 47,536 of JAAELQ010000003.1, read as the reverse complement.
GTTTGGCGGCGAGGAACAGCCGATGCAGGCGTTCGACCTCCTTCGGGTTCAGCGCGTGCCGCACGCGGAACGGCGCGCCGCTGGAGTCCTCCAGCGTGACGACGATCTCGCTCTGGTGCTTTCCGCCGAGGTGCGAGCTGACGAAGCCGGCGGCGTCCTCCGGACGCAGGTACGGAAGCGACAGGCGCGCCAGGAAATAGTCCTCCTCCGGGCCCAGGTCGAGCCGCGACCGCAGGTCGGCCACGGCATCGATCAGCTCGTCGCCGATCAGCTCGCGGCTGCGTAGCTTCGCCGTCAGCTCCTCCAGTCCCTCGGCCAGGGCGGGCGCACAGTCGCGGAAGACGGTGTCGCGGAAGAAGCGGACGCGCACCTCGGGGGAGTCGGACGCGAGCCCGGCCAGGCCGTACGTGTCGTACAGCTCCTGCAACGTGCGCGCTCGCGCGGACGGCGTGGCCAGTTCTCCGAGCTGCTCCCAGCGCAGATAGCGCAGCGTGGCGAAGTGCAGGCGCCGCGGCCGGAAGCCGCCGCCGCGAACCCGCGAGATGAACGACTTGAGCTGACCGCGCAGCTCGCCGTCCGCGGCCTGCTTGCCGCCGCGCAGCGAGCCCTCCAGCAGCGCCAGCCCTTCCTCCTCGCCGACGATCTCGAGCAGCGACGAGAAGACGACGTTGTGGTCCGCCAGTCCGGCCAGCTGCGGGTACTGTCCCTCGGCCGGCCGTACGAACTCGTCGACGAACGAGCGCAGCATTCCGAGGATACCGTCGTGATGTCGGCGCGAGGAGACCGAGACGATGCGCACGCCGGTCTGGTAGTCGTCCGTCGGTACGACGACGTTGGTCATCGTCGCGTCGGCGATCTCCCAGCGGCGGCCGGTGCGCTCCCAGAAATCGACGTACCCGCTGAGCGCCGTCCAGGCCAGGAAGGGCCAGATCGTACGGAAGCGTTCCTCGTCGCGCCGTGCCAGACGCTTCATCGCGCGCGCGAGTGTCTCTCCCGCGATGAACTCCTCGCTCCACAGGTCCTGCTCGAACCAGTGGCCGCCGAAGTCCTCGACCAGCGGGGCGCGATCGCCGGACTCGCCGCCGAGGATCAGCCAGTGAATCTCTTCCTGAACCTCCTCGCGTTGCAGCGTGTCGTTGACGTTGACCGCCAGGTCGAAGTGCCCCTGGTAGCGCGTCTGGATGGTGACGCGATAAACGGACTTGCCGCGCAGCGATCCGAGCAAGCGCAGCCAGACGCCGCCCGGCGGGATGTCGCTGAGCCGGATCAGCGCCTTGGAGAACAGGAACAGCGCCTCGCGCAGCAGCGCCGTGTTGCCGATCGCGTCGAGCAGGCGCCCGCGATCCCGTTGCGGGACGTCGTCGTCGAACACGATCACGTCGCCCCAGCGATACTCCTCGCCCGTCTCCGGGTCGACGGCGATCTGTGCGTTGAGGCCGAGCCACTGCCGGAACTCGCCGCGCAACTGCTCCACGGCACCGGCCGCCCGCAGCCGCACGCGCTCGTCGTCTGCGAACAGGCTCATCCGGGTCAGGAACGCCCGCAACCTGCGGTAGCGTACGGGATGTCCGGCTCCGTATTCGGCGAGGAAGTCGAGCAACGCCTCCGCGACGTCCGAGCGCGCGGAATCGCGGCAGATCTCGCGCGTCACCCGGACGAACGACTCGAGGCGCGATTCGGAGAGGTCGCGTTCGCACAGCTCGTGCCGCGTAGCCTCGTCGAGAATCGACGGCCCGTCGTCGAGGAAGCGCTCGAGCGTCGTCTCGAAACGCGAGTCGTGCTCCGCCGCCACCAGCGCCGTGAGCGCGCGGCGATGCACCGCCAGCGCCTCGACGGTCGAGGCGCGCGACAGCACCAGCAGCGCCCGTTCGGCCAGCGGCCCCTTGACGCGGGTGAGCAGCGATTCGAGGTAGTCCACCGCCGGGAGGGCGCACACCGGATCGCGCGCGGCGATCATGCGCGCCGCGTGGTCGATGCCGTCGAGGTCCACGGCCTCTCGTTCGGCAAGAGCGCGCAGCGCCGCCACGTCGGCCTCCGTGGGCTCGAACGGCGTCGCGCGCGAGACCCACTGGATCTCGGTCCCACGGTGCCCGGGGCGCTGCCGGTCGTCGTCGGCCAGCGGCAGGAAGCGCACGAGCGCCTCATTGCCCAGCCACAGCCGCGGCGTCCCTGCCAGCACGCCGAGGTCGATCGGCGTCGTTCCGTGTCGATAGAGACAGGATCCGATGCGGGCGACGTCCGCTGCGTGGCGGCTGACGTGCAATCGCCCTCCGGCGGAAGGGAACACGATATGACTGCCGTCGACGCGCAGGTCCTGCGCGGTGAGGCCGAGCGCCTGGAGCAGCCAGTTCGGCGCGGTCAGCTCCACGCCGCCGATCTTCAGCACCGTCCTGCGGTACATCGGCTCGATCGCGGCGGCGAAGTTGCGCGCGACCGTCAGGCGCCGCGGCGTGCCTTTGGCCGTCAGCTCGCCGCGCTCGGGGTCGAGGTCGCGATCGACGATGGCAAAGTCGACGATGCGTTCGAACGGCGCGAGGAACTGGTTGACCGACACGGCCAGCGAGCGGAAGTGGTCGCGAATCTCATCGGCCGGCATGCCGGAGAAGTCGAGTTCTTCGTAGCTCGGGTTGGGGTAGATCAGCAGCGTGTTGTACTCGCGGTGATCGCCGACGAGGAACGCCCGGCCCACGGACTCCAGGTCGCGGAACAGGTTCTCGACGCGCTGCGGCGCGATCGTCTCGCCCTTGATGTTCTTGTAGATCTCCTTCTTGCGGTCCACGAGCCGGATATGACCCTCGGCATCGATCTCCATCAGGTCGCCCGAGTGGAACCAGCCGTCGTCGTCGAACGAGGGTTCGCCGTCCGGAGGATCGAGATAGCCCAGCATCACGTACGGTCCGCGCATCAGCAGCTCGCCGTCCTCGGCCAGCTCGATGTCGATGCCCGGCAGGGGCTTCCCCAGCGAGCCGTCGCGGTACTCGCCGGGCGGGGTCATCGTGGCGCCGCCCGTGGCCTCGGTCATGCCGAAGCCGCTGACCAACTCGACGCCCTGGCGCTGGAAGAAGCGGAAGATGTCGGCGTCGAGATGTCCCGCCGCCGAGAGTCCCAAGCGCAGGCTGCCTCCCGTCACTTCCCGCGTCGCCAGCGCCAGTTGTTCGTCCGGTGCGCTAAGCGGGTCGGCGCGTTGTGCGACGGCCTCGTACAGCTGGATCCACTTCTTGGGGACGCTGATGAACACGGACGGCCTCTCGCGCCGCATGGCGCGGATCATCGCGTCTACGGCAGGGCTCTCGAGAAAGCAGTACGTCGCGCCCCAGAACACGCAGCCGAGCAGTTCGAGGAAGCGTCCGAAGGTGTGCGCCAGCGGCAGGAAGCAGAGGAACCGGTCGTCCTCGCCGATCTCGGGCAGGGCCAGCGCTCGCGCGAAGCGCTTGAACACCAGGTTGCGCTGGGAGAAGCGAATACCCTTCGGCATGCCGGTCGTACCCGAGGTGTACATGATCGTGGCCAGGTCGTCTACGCGCACGGCGTTGCCCCGCGTCTCGACGCAGCGGGCCGACTTGCGGCGACCGCGCGCCTTGACCTGCTCGAGCGTCAGCATACGCTCCGCCTGCCGCCCGTCGACACCCAACCCCTGGGGGGTGTCGATGAGGACTACGTGTCGGAGGTCCGGCAGTCGCTCGCGGTTCGCGACCACCTTGCGAAGCTGAGCCGCGTTGGAGACCACGACGACCCCGGCCCCGGAGTGCTTGAGGATGTAGCCGACGTCGTCGTCCGTCGAGTTCGGCGGCACGAGCACGTTGACCAGGCCGGAGGACAGGCAGGCGAGGTCGACCAGCGCCATCTCGACGCGGTTCTCCGAGAGGATGGCGATCGGGGCCGGGGCGTCCTCGTCGACCAGCAGCCACAGCCCGCGCGCCAACTCCTCGACCCGGGCCGCGGCTCGCCTCCAGCTCCAGGCGGCGACGCCGCCCGAGCGCGGGACGCGGAGCAAGGTCTTCGACCCGTACAGCCGCGCGCGGTTCCGGAACAGTGGGCCGACGGTCAGGTGCGAGGCGTCGACTCCGGCGAGGATCCGCTCGGTCCACGCCGGCCTGGCGTTGCCGTCGATGCGGCGCAGCACGGCCGGGCGTCGCACGAGGTCCAGCACGCGCCAGACCGCCTCGCGCCGCTCGCGCTCGGATTCCGGAGCTTGGTTGTCCGCGATCCGCGCGGTCGTTCGCTCCAGCAGCCCGGCCAGCGCGTCGAGTTCGCACGCCTCCAGCAACGCGTCGAGTTCGGTCGAGGCCTCGAGAGCCGCGACGGCCTCGAGGTCGAGCTTCTCCGCATCCGCGGCGTCGGCTGCTGCTGCGGCCTCGCCGAGCAACCGCTCGAGCGCGGGACCCGGATCGCCGGCCGCCGTTTCGTGGGTCGTCATCGGATCGCCTCGCCTCGTTTCGAATCACTCGGAATTGCCGTCGCGCATGGATTATAGTCTTGGGGCGCGGAGTCTGACTCTGATCGACGAACCCGGACGGGGAGGTGAGTGTGAACGCGTTTCATGTCGCGGTGATTCCGGTAGGCAAGGTCGAGAGCGACGAAGTCGAGGCGGCGATGTCGCGCGCGGCCAAGGTCCTGCGGGCCCCGGTCGAGGTGCGCGATTCGCTCCCCGTGCCGCAGGGCGTCGAGGACACGGTGCGACGCCAGTTCCGCGTCGCGAACCTGCTGGCCCGGCTGCGCAGCCGCATCCCGCAACTCGGGCGGGGCAAGCTCGTCGGCGCGGACGACGCCGAGGACGCGAAGGCCCCTCCGCAGGCGGACGTGTTCGTGTTCATTACCGACGTCGACATGTTCACCGCGAAGTCCGACGGCGTGTTCGCGGCGCTGAACGCGAAGAACAAGGTGGCGATCGTCTCGCTGCGCCGGTTGCGCGAGGCGTTCTATCGCCGCAAGCCGGAACCGACCAAGCACCGGGCGCGGCTGATCAAGGAGACGTTGCGCATGGTGGCCCGCGTTCGTGGCCTCAAGGAGTGCTCGGATCCGCGCTGCGCCCTGGCGCCGTCCAAGATGCTCGTCGACGTCGACACCAAAGAAGAGGCGTATTGCCGCAATTGCTCGGAGTGGTTGTTCGAAGGGACGGCGCACATATGAATGAGTGGAAAGACCGGCTGAAGGACGTCATCGTCGTGATTCTCGGCGGCGGGCGCGGTTCGCGTCTCGATCCGCTGACGCGTCGGCGCAGCAAACCGGCCGTTCCGATGGCCGGCAAGTACCGGCTGATCGACATCCCGGTCAGCAACGCGGTCCACTCGGGCATGGAACGAATGTACGTGCTGACGCAGTACAACTCGGTCTCCCTGCACCGGCACATCACGCAGACGTACAAGTTCGACCTGTTCTCGCGCGGTTTCGTGCAGATCCTGGCCGCGCAGCAGACGGTCTCCGACGAGCGTTGGTTCCAGGGCACGGCCGACGCGGTGCGACGCAATCTCGAGATCATCATGGAGGCCCCGGGCGACCTGGTGCTGATCCTGTCCGGCGATCACATGTACCGCATGGACTACAGCGCCATGGTGCGCGACCACGTGATGCGAGAGGCGGACGTGACGCTCGGCGTGCTGCCGTGCTCGGAGGACGAGATCGCCGGCTTCGGCGCCGTGCGCGTCGACGATACGGGGCGGATCGTGGAGTTCCGCGAGAAGCCGCAGAGCGCGGACGCGCGGGAGGGCATGCAGGCCTCGCGCGCGTTGCTCGAGAAACAGGGGATCTCCGACGACCGGCCGTACCTGGCCTCGATGGGCATCTATCTGTTCCGCAAGCACGTGCTGCGGGCAGGGCTCGACAACTCGTTGATCGACTTCGGCCACGACGTGATCCCGGCGACGGTCGACGACAACCGCATCCAGGCCCATTTGTTCAACGGCTACTGGCGCGACATCGGTACGATTCGTTCGTTCTTCGACGCCCACATGGATCTCGTCGATCCGGACCCGCCGTTCGATTTCTACGACCCGAACTGGATGTTCTACACGCATCCGCGCTACCTGCCGGGGTCGCGGCTGTCGGGCTGCAAGTTCCAGCACTCGTTGCTCGCCGGCGGTGCGATCATCAACGACTCCGAGATCGAGGAGTCGGTCATCGGCATCCGTGCCGTCGTCAACCGAGCCACGCTGCGCCGCACGCTGATCATGGGCTCCGAGGATTTTCCGCCTGCGGGACCTGCGGGGGCGCCGCCCGTCGGCGTGGGCGAGGGCTCGGTGATCGAGAACGCGATCATCGACCTCAACGCGCGCATCGGCAAGAACGTGCAGATCCGCACCGAGTCCCGGCCGCAGGAAGCGGACGGCGACGGCTGGGTCATCCGCGACGGCATCGTGGTCATTCCCAAGAACGCCGTCGTTCCGGATGGGACCGTGATCTAGGTCGTAGGGCCCGGTTCGCGTCGCCGAGGCACAGGCTTGTCGTGCGGATCGGGTGACCGTACAATTCAAGCAGGTCCCACGATGGCGAAAGAAAATATGACGGACAAGCAACGTGTGCTGGAAGCCGTGCAGCGGCTGCCCGAAGACGCGACGGTCGAAGACGCGATCGAGCGTCTCCGTTTCATAGCCAAGGTCAACCGGGGACTCGAGGAACTCGACGCCGGCCAGGTCGTATCGCACGACGAGGCCAAGCGGCGCATCCTCGGTGGTTGAGGTCGCCTGGTCCACGCAGTCGATTCGCGACATGCAGTCGATCCGGTCTTTCGTTTCTCGAGATTCTCCACACTACGCGGAACTACTGATCCGTCGATTGGTCGCAGCCGTCGATCGTCTACGGTCGTTCCCGACTTCGGGGCGAGTGGTGCCGGAATTCGGCGACGCTTCGCTTCGCGAGGTCGTGTGGCGCAACTACCGGATCGTGTATCGACGCGTCGGCCGGCAAGTCGTAATCCTGACGGTGTTCCACGGGTCCTTGCCGTTTCCCGGCACCTCATAGCTTCTCGCGAGATCTACAGGCCGAGGATTCCGCTTTGGCCGTGGTAGAAGAGGCCGGCCAGGGCTCCGGTGGTGAGAGTGGCGAGGGTGGCGCCGAGGAGGGCGCGCGGGCCGAGGGCGGCGATGCCGCCGACGAAGATGCCCATCGACGCGACGTGGGCGAAGCCGCAGAGGGCGTAGGACAGGACGAGGGTCGTGCGGGGCGTGATGCCGCCCGCAGCGGCGATCGTGCCCAGCTGCTGGTAGCCGACGACCTCGGTGAGGACGACGCGCTGACCGAGGATGCGTCCGGCCTCGACGGCGTCGCCCGGAGCGATGCCGAGCAGGAACGCGATGGGGGCGAAGAGCCAGCCGAGGATGCGGCCGAGGGTCAGCGGGCCGCCGAGGGACTCGGCGAACGGCCGGCTGAGGGCGGTCAGGCCGAGGTCGAGGATGCCGACGATGCCGAGGACGGCGATGAGCAGGGCCGCGATGCCGGCGGCGAGCTTGATGCCCTCCCAGCCGCCGTGGGCCAGGGCGCTCATGACGTTGCTGCGGTCCTCGGTTTGCTCCAGTTCGGAGATCGTGCCCAGCGTCTCGGGGGTGTCGTGCTCGGGGAGGATCAGCTTGGACATCATCGCGGCGGCGGGGATCGACAGCACGGACGCGGAGACGAGATGTCCCGCGATGTTGGGGAACGCGTCGCGCAGGAACAAAACGTAGATCGCCAGCGTGGTCGAGGCGACGGTCGACATGCCGCAGGTCAGCACGGTGAGCAGCTCGGAGCGCGTCGCGCGTTCGAGGTAGGGCCGGATCGTCGTCGCGGACTCGACCCCGAAGAAGATGTTCGACGCGCCGGCCAGCGACTCGGCACCGGAGAGCACGAGCGTGCGGTGGAACAGCCGGGCGAACACGCGCACCACCGGCTGGATCAGCTTCAGGTGATAGGCGGCGGCCATCAGCGAGGCGAAGAAGATCACGGCCGGAAACACCTGGGCCGCGAGGACGAACCCGATCGAAGGCTCCCCGGTCGTGCTGGCCTGCCCCGGGCCCGCCGCCAGCGGGCCGAAGAGGAAGTCGGCGCCGGCGTTGCCGGCGGTGAGGACGCCGACCAGCGTGTCGTTGACCCACAGCAGCACGTTGCGCATCGGCCCGATCAGGAAGACGACGACGCCGAGGCTCGCCAGGAGCAGGGCCGAGCCTCCGACGGTGCGCCAGGAGACGGGGCGGCGGAAGCCGCCGCCGGCCCATGCAAGCCCGGCGAAGACGACACAACCGACGAGCGACACGAGGTTCAGCCAGCTCATGGCGTCATTATAGGGAGGGTTTGTCCGGGTGCGGGGCCTCGGTTATGCTCGTTTGCGACGAATTCGAGCGGGGAGCGATGCGAGTCCGAACGAACTGCAACCGAGACTGTCCCGACGCCTGCGGGATCGTGGCCACGGTCGAGGACGGTCGGATCGTCAAGATTCAGGGCGACCCCGAACACCCGATCACGCAGGGCTTCCTGTGCTATCGCACGAGCCGTTTTCTGTCGCGCCAGTACGACGAGCGGCGACTGACACAGCCGCTCGTGCGGCGCGGCGAACGGCTGGAGCCCGCGACGTGGGACGAGGCGCTCGATCTCGTGGCGTCCAAGATGCTGGCCGTGCGGGACGAGTCGGGGCCGGAGGCGATCTTCCATTACCGCAGCGGCGGATCGCTCGGGCTGATGAAGCACGTGACCGACTATTTCTTCGAGCGCTTCGGCCCGACGGCGATCAAGTCGGGCGACATCTGCTCCGGCGCCGGTGACTTCGCGCAGTACGAGGACTTCGGCGAAGAGGACAGCAGCGACCTGCACGATCTGCTCAACAGCAAGACGATCCTGATCTGGGGCAAGAACCCGTTCGTCAGCAACGTGCACCTGCTGCCGGTGCTGCGCGAGGCGCGGCGGCGCGGCATCCGTCTGGCGCTGATCGACCCGGTGCGGCATCGCGGGGCGGAGCTGTGCGACCCGGTCCTGCAGCCGCGGCCCGGTGGAGACATCGCGCTCGCCCTGGCGCTGGCGCGCAAGCTGTTCGAGGACGGTCGAGCGGATCCTGCGGCGACTTCGTACTGCGACCATCTCGACGAGTTCCGCGCGAGCTGCTTCTCGCGCACGTTCGAGGAGTGGGCGGCGCTCGCCGACGTGACACCGCAGGCCGCGGCGCAGCTCGCGGAGCTGTACTCCGACGGGCCGTCGGCGATCCTCGTCGGCTGGGGCATGCAGCGCCGCAAGAACGGTGCGGCGACGGTGCGCGTGCTCGACGCGCTCGGGGCGATCTCGGGCAACGTCGGCGTCGCCGGCGGCGGTGTGTCGTTCTACTTCAAGCGCCGCGGCGCTTTCGACACGTCATTCAGCCGCGGGCTGGACATCGCTCCGCGCTCGATCCCCGAGCCGCTGCTCGGCCCGGGACTGCTCGAGGCCGCGGACCCGCCGGTACGCATGGTGTGGGTCACGGCCGGCAATCCGGTCGCGATGCTGCCGGAGTCGAACACGGTCGAACGCGCGCTGGCCTCGCGCGAGATGACCGTGGTCGTCGACAGCTTCCTGACCGACACGGCGCGCGTGGCGCACGTCGTGCTGCCCACGACGACGATGCTGGAGGACGACGACCTGGTCGGCGCCTACGGACATCACTACCTGGGTCATGTCCGGCCGGTGGTCCCGCCGCCCTCGGGAGTGAAGACGGACTACGAGATCGTCCGCGAGCTGGCGCCGCGTGTCGGCCTCGGCGGCGAGTTCTCCGAAGACACGACACACTGGAAGCGGCGCATGCTGTCGAAGGTCGATGACAAGGGCGCTTCGCTCGAGGAGCTGCAGCGCGGCCCGGTGCGCAACCCGCTCGCGCCGCCGGTCCTGTTCGCCGAACGCAAGTTTCCGACCGCGTCGGGCAAGGTCAACCTCATCCGCGAGATCGACGCCGAGCCGCCGCGGCCGACCGCGGAGCGCCCGCTGCTGCTGACCGCGATCTCGACACACAAGGGGCAGTCCTCGCAGTGGGCCGCCGCTCCGTCGGCGGGCCCGATGCCGCTGACGGTTCATCCCGAGGCCGCGAACGGGATGGCGGACGGAGACGTCGTGCGCCTCGAGTCGGAGGTGGGGTCGATGCGCGTGATCCTGCGCTTCGATGAGCACCAGCGCCGCGACATGGCGCTGATGGACAAGGGCGGATGGCTCGGCCGCGAGCAGTGCGCCAACGCACTCGTTCGAGCGAAGACCACGGATTCCGGCGGCGGCGCCTGTCTCTACGACACGCCCGTTCGTCTCTTGCCCGATTCCTGACGACGGAGACCGCTCATGCCCGTGCACAACTTCGACCTCCCCGCGGGCCGCATCGAATACGTCTCGATCGACTCGCGCGCGCTGCGCGACAACATGCTCGGCGACCCGGCCACGCGCACCGTCGCCGTCTACCTGCCGCCGGGCTACGACGATGGGGACACCGACTATCCGCTGTTCGTCGACCTGGCCGGCTTCACCGGCAGCGGTCTGAAACGCCTGTCCTGGCAGTCGTTCGGCGAGTCGGTGCCGCAGCGCCTCGATCGGCTCGTGGCCGACGGCCGCATGGGGCCGGTAATCGGGGCCTTTCCCGACTGCTTCACCTCGCTCGGCGGCAACCAGTACATCAACTCGGCGGCGATGGGCAGGTGGGAGGATTTCCTCCTCGACGAGACGCTCCCGCGGCTCGAGGAGTCGTTCCGCGTGCGTAAGGGGGCCGCGAACCGCGCCGTGTTCGGCAAGTCGAGCGGCGGTTACGGGGCCATCGTGCAAGGTCTGAGGCACGGCGACCGCTGGGGCGGCGTGGCCTGCCACTCGGGCGACATCGGCTTCGAGCTGGTCTACTTCCGCGACATGCCGGCGACGCTCGACGTGCTCGCCAGGCACGACGGCGACCCACAGCGCTTTCTCGATCACCTGCGTGAGGCGAGGAAGATCGGCGGCGGCGAGTTCCACGCGCTGATGTTGCTGGCGATGTCCGCGACCTACGATCCGGATCCCGGCTCGCCGATGGGCATCCGCCTGCCCGTCGACCCGCACACCTGCGAGCGCGTCGACGAGCGCTGGGACAACTGGTTGCGGCACGATCCGTTGTGCATGGTCGATCGGGCGGAGTGCCGGGACAGCCTACGGGCGTTGCGCGCCTTGTTCATCGACTGCGGATTCCGCGACCAGTACGTCTTGCACTACGGCGCGCGGGCTTTCGTGCGCAAGCTCGAGGCCGCGGGAATCGAGTACCGCTACGAGGAGTTCGACGACAACCACTCCGGCATCGACTACCGGTTGGACGTTTCGCTGCCGTTCCTCTACGGCGCGATCGCGGGTTAGTCGGACTCGGGCCGTGGGACGGGGACCGGGAACGCGGTGACCTTGTCCGTATCTTCGACGGACCCGGTGACGCGCGCAGTGCCCTCTTTCTCCACCTCGTCGATGCGTACGACGGAGTGCATCGGAATGTAGGTCCGGCGCACGCCGTCGAATTCGAGCTTCAGGCTCTCCTCGGACGGGTCGACGACGACGCTGGAGCGTTCGCCGAACAGGATGTCGCCGACCTCGACGAACCCGAACAGCGCGCCCTGGGACACCTCGGTCGCGTAGATCTCGCAGACCTTGCCCTGGTTGAGAAAGACGATCTTGAAGACGCGCCGCTCTTGCTTCTTGGTCATCGGCCTCAGCTTAGCAAGCGCTGCGCCGCTTCGCCCTGAGGCACGTGCCGCCCGACGCCCGCGCCGCGCTCACGCATTCTCGGGCACGCCGCCCTCCCGGGGCTCGCGCGCGACGATCGACGCGACCTCTGCGCGCCGGCGCTCGTTCGACCAGCCGAGCTCGGCCGCGACGAGCAGCGCGACGCGTTGCACGTCTCCGGCCTCGGGACGGCAGACGAGCGCTACGGGAATCCTGCGTCGCAACACGTCCTCGAGGCTGCGCGCCATCTCGTGTCGCACGGCGTAGACGACCTCGGCCAGGCAGAAGGGAAAGCCCTGCACGATCGGCGCGGCCAGCTCGCGGCGTTGCTGCAGGATGTCGAACAGCGCTTCAACGCGCCTGCCGTAGCGACCGAGGCAGGCGAGGCACGCCGGCTCGTCCAGGCCGAGGCCCAACCCGCGTCCGAGCTGCCGGCCCTCCCACCTCCGGAGCCCCTCGTCGGGCAGCCAGGGGAAGGGCAGCGTGTCCGTCACGCTGCGCGGGGATTCCGCGCCGAGAGCCGCCACGGCGCGGTCGACGATCGACGCGGCGTCGGCCCGCGCGGAGGTGAACTTGCCTCCGACCGGCATCAGCATTCGCTCGAACGGTTCGTCGATGCGCAGCTCGCGCGACACGGCGGAGGGGGACGCGCCCGCGGCGCCGGCCAGCGTGCGCACGCCGGCGAAGCCGGAGATCACATCGCTCTCGCGCCACGCGGCGTCGCCCAGCACCCGGCCCGCCTCGTCCAGCAGGTACGTCACGTCGGCGGGCGTGGGGCGAATCTGATCCGGCGAAGCGCTGAAGTCGGTGTCGGTCGTCCCGACGAGCGTCCTGCCGTACCACGGGATGAAGAAGATCACGCGGCGGTCGAGCGGCGAGAGCACCAGAAACGCGTCGTCGGTCGGCAGCGCCGGCAGGACGAGGTGCACGCCCTTCGTCAGGCGAACCCCGGAGACCGCGTTCTCGCGGATGTCCGCCACCAGTCGCGAGGCCCACGGGCCGGCGCAGTTGAGCGTCACGTTCGCCCGCACCTCGACCGACTCGCCGCTCTCCTCGTCGAGGACGCGGGCGCCGTGAATGCGTCCGCCGCTCTCCAGCAACGCGTCCACGCGAGCGCGATTGACGGCCACCGCACCGGCGGCGTCGGCGCCGGAGACGATCTCGAGCGTGAAGCGCGCGTCGTCGGTGACGCAGTCGCCGTAGGTGAAGCCCCCACGCAGCCCGTGTGCGTCGAGGAATCCGTAGCTCCGGGCCATGCTCGCCTTCGACAGGTAGCGATGCCGCTCCACGCGCCGGCGGCGCCCGGCCAGGCGATCGTAGAGCGCCAGCCCGGCCTTCAGTCGCCAACGCCCCACGCGACCGCCCGCGTACAGCGGCAGGACGAAGCGCAGCGGCTCGACACGGTGCGGCGCCAGGCGCCCCAGCAGACTCCGCTCGGCGAGACTCTTACGAACCAGGCCGAAGTCGGGGCGCTCGAGGTAGCGCAGGCCGCCGTGGATCAGCTTCGACGAGCAGGACGAGGTCGCCGACGCCCAGTCGTTCTTCTCGACCAGCGCGACGCTCAGACCGCGCAGGGCGGCGTCGTAGGCGGCCCACGCGCCGTAGATCCCGCCGCCGATGACGAGCACGTCGAACGACGACTCGCTCAGCCTGTGGAACTCACGCTTCACCTTGTCGTTCTCTGTTGCGCAGCGCCTGGCTCAACCAGCGGACTCGATCGCTCATGATGGCGGTCGCGCCGCAGCTCAGCGCGGTGCGCAAGCGCGCGGGCGTGTTGCAGGTGAAGACCAGCAGCGGGCATCCCGCCCCGACCACCGTCCGCGCGAAGCGTGTCGTCAGCGTGCGGATGTCGGCCGACAGTGCGTCGATCGTGCCCAGCCTCTCGCGCAGGCGCGCGCCGAGAACCGGCCCCGGCCTCACGTTGAGGATCCGCGTCAGCTCGGACGCCGCTGCGCGAGCCTCGTCGAGCAACGCCGGCTCGAAGCACAGCAGCGCGGTCGAGTCCGCCAGCCCGGCCGCGGAGAGCATCCCGGCGACCGTGCGCGCCAGCAGCCGGTGGCGCACCTCGGCCCCGCTTCCCTCGCGCGTCTTGATCTCGACCAGCAGTCGCACCCGCCCGGCGTAGCGGCACAGCACTTCCTCCAACGTGGAAATATGGAGTCCGCGAGGCGCTCCGTCGAATCGGCGGCCCGGATCCAGCTTCCGCAGCTCGGACAGCCCGGCCTGGTGCACGCGGAGGCGCCCGCCGCCGGCCCGGGCCAGCGTGCGGTCGTGCCAGCACACCGGCACCCCGTCGCGCGACAGCTGGACGTCGAGTTCGATCGCGTCGCACCCCTCCTCGATCGCGGCGTCGAACGCGGCGAGGGTGTTCTCCGGGTGGACTCTCGAGCTGCCGCGATGCGCCACGGCCCAGACGTCACCGGAGCCCGGGGCGGGGAGGATCACGCGAGCGCCCGCTCCAGCGCCGCGCGCTCGTCGTCGGACAGCCAGCGCACGAGGCCCGCCTGGCGCAGCAGCGCCTCGCGCAGCGCGTTCCACGTGTCGGGGCTCGCCGGCTCGAGCCGCGCGCGCACGATGCGAATCGCTGCCGGCTCGATGAGGAACGACTTGATGACCAGCGTGTCCTTCCACTCGTCCGCGGCGACGGCGAGGAAGAAGCGCAGCCACGCGTCGGCGAAGGTCTGCTTGTGGTGCGGCCACAGCGCCCACGGCACCGAGGCCCAGTGCGCCTCGATCTCGCGCTCGAGCAGATACGCATCGACCGGATCCATCAGGGACGTATCGTTGACCGCCGCGAGGACGCGGATCAGGTCGGCGAGATGCGACTCCTCGTCCTCGGATTGCAGGCCGGGCAACGGGAGCAGGTTCTCCGCGATGTCGCGCAGGCACGACTCGTCGGTCACGCCCTCGAGCAGGAACAGCGATACGCCGTACGCTCGCTCGCGCAGGAGGTGCCCCAGCACGTCCCGGGTGAAGCGACGGCGGTCGCCGACGTCCAGGGTCGAGAGGCGCATGCGCAGCGTTCGCGCACGGTCGTGGGGGTCGCCGGGCTTCCGCAGCTCTTCGCGAAAACCGCCCCACCAGGTCGTGAACTCGTGCGCCAGCAACGTCAGCTTCCCTGCGCGGGATCGAGCATCTCCTCGATCAGGGACTCGAAGCGGCCGCGAAGCGCTTCGTGCGCGGCTCCCGCGGCGGGCCCGCTGAAACCCGAATGCACGGCGCGCACGCGTCCGGTCGCGTCGAGGAAGATCGTGGTCGGAAAGGCGCGCACGCGGTCGATCAGCGGGAACGCCGCGGACGCCTCGGCCTTGTCTGCGGTCCCCGCGACCAGCAGCGGGTACTCGATGCCGTGGTGTCGCGCGTACGTGCGCACCTGCTCGGCGTCCCGCTCGAAGTCACCGGTCATCTCGAACGCCAGCCCCAGGATGCGCAGCCCGCGCGAGCGGTACCGCTCGTCGAGCTCGACGAGAAGCTCGGTCGCATCGTTGCAGTTGGGACACCACGAACCGAAGACCTCGATCACGCGCGCCGATCCCGCGAACTCCGGGTCGGCGAGCGTGCGCGGGCGGCCGTCGAGATCGGGATAGGCGATCTCGCTCAGGTCGATCCCGCCGACCCACAGCGTCTCGCCGAACGGGTCGGGCACCGCAGCGCGGTCGTCGCGAGTCGCGGTCCAGGTCTCGTGCCACGTGTCGCGCGACCAGAAGTCGCCGGCGAGTGTCCCGTCGTCTCGTAGGCGCGCGTCGAACAGGAACGCGTGCGCGCCGTCGAAGACCGAGAGTCGCAGGCGCCGCGCGTCGTACGTCCCGGCGAGAAAACGGTAGTCGCCGGTCGCGGTGAGGAACGTCCCACTCACGCTTCCGTCGTCCCGGGCCTCGAACTCTCCGACCGCGGGGAGGTCGTCGTCGGCGAACTCCACCGACCAGCGACCGTCGATCTCGGACGCCGGCCCGGCCGGCCCCCCGCGCTCGAACCGGCGCCGCGCGCCGCGCGTCGCGTGGAACGCCAGCGTGGTCTCCCGCCCCGCGAGCCCCTTGCGCGTCCAGTTGCCCTCGAGGCGGTACGCGTCGTCGACCCAGCGTGCCTCGACCCGCGAGCCGTAGAAGTCGATCCCCAGCGTCAGCACGCCGCCGTCGTTCTCGACGCGCGGGACCTCGATCCGCTCGGGGCCGTTGAGCAGCCACGCGCGCGGCTTCTCGCCGTCCAGCGCCAGCTCGAGGCCGAAGGGGAGGTCGCCGCCCGGGCTGTCGAGCCAGGCGTGCCACAGGTCCGGCCCGCTCGGTCCGACGTCCGCCGTGCAGGCCGCGGTGAGCGTCAGGCACGCCGCGATGAGGATTCGAAGGACCATGGTCACCGGGCCACTGTACCCTTCCAGCGCGACGTCGTCAGGCCGGCCGGCTGCATCAGCCGCATGACGGGCATCAGCCCGACGGTGTCGTCCCAGTACGGCGTTCTGCGGTACCACCAGAAGTAGCGCTCCCAGGGGTTCGAGGCGAAGGCCTCGTCGGCCAGCGCCGCGGCCCACTCGCGGGCCAGCGCCTCGTTCTCGAGCATCTGCCGCGCCAGGTCCTCCAGGACTCGGCCCTCGATGTACTCCTTGCGTTCGAGCACGGACGACAGCAGGCCCCAGCGCACCAGCGAGTCCGTCGCCTCGGGCTCCAGCAGTTGCACGGCGACCTCGAAGTCGATCTGGTCGGCGGGGATCCACAACGTGCCCGCGGGAATCGTGCGCCGCTCGACGGCCCGCGCGACATCGACCTCGATCTGGGTCAGGCCCTGGTACGAGGGTTTGGAGCGATCGTCCTGGCGCGGGTTCGAGATGCGCAGCGTCTCGACGTCGAGCTCGACGGCGGAGTCCAGCACCTCGACCAGCAGGTCGTGCCCGGCCAGACGCCGCTCGATCGCGGGCCAGCCCGGCGCGACGAGATAGCCGCGCGGGCGCGGAGCGGCGACGTCGACGACGGGGCGGTGGGCCCACGGGACCTCGATCTCGCGCACGCGGACCTGGCGGTAGCGCAGCACCGGTGTGCCGAACACCTCGGACGGCTCGGCCGTCCACTCGTAGACCGGAAAGCGCACCTTGTCCTGCGCCTCCTCGGTCTTGAAGCGGATGACGACGTCGCTCGGTGGAGCTTCCGCCATGCCCAGCGATGCGGTGTTGCGCTGCGACTGCGCGACCGCCGCGCGCAGCTCTTCGGCGGCCGCCGCCGTGCGCTCGAACAGCGCCAGCATGAAGTCGTGGTTCGCGCGCACACGCGCCTCGTACGGCTTGTACGCGTGGTTCTCGACGAGGATCGACGGGCAGTGGCGCAGCGGGTAGTAGCCGGTGGCGTAGCGCGGCGGACCGACGTACGTCGAGAAACCCTTCGACGGATCGTTGCGATCGACGAGGCTGACGTAGGGGCCGACGCGGTGCCCCGCGCGCTCGGTGTCCTCCAGCACGCGCGGCATGTGGATCCGGATCCAGTGGTCGAGCGGTTCGGCGAGCTGCGGCGCCTCGGCCCACGAATAGGTCAGCACCCAGTCGTGGTCCGAGCCGTCGGTGACGTGGTTGTCGACGTGCAGGTGCGGCCGCCAGGTGTTGAACAGCCCGACCACGGCGCGTGCCTCGGGCGTGGACAGTTTCAGATGATCGCGGTTCAGGTCGTGACCGTCGGTAGTCGTGCGAAAGCCCATGCCCTCGACCGGCCCGTCCTGGTTCGGCCGGTTGTAGGGTGAGACTCGCTCGTGGCCGTCCACGTTGTAGATCGGCACGAACAGCAGCACGAGCCGATCCAGCAGCTCGCGGTGGCGCCCCAGCGCCAGGTCGCGCAGGAAGATCAGCGACGCGTCCTTCCCGTCGATCTCGCCGGCGTGGATACCGTTCTGCACCAGAACGACGGCGCGGCGGCCTCCGGCCGCCTGTTCGGGCGTCGTCGTCCCGCCGCGCGCCGCGATCACCAGCGGCAGCGGCCGCCCTTCCGCGGAGCGGCCGAAGCCGTTCAGCGTCAGCACGTCCGGCGCCTTCCGTTGCAGGCGCTGCAGGAAGCTCATCGTCTCGCCGTAGCTCGGCGTCGAGGCGAATCCGGCCTTCTCCGCCGGCGTGAGCCAGCCCTCGGGAACCTCGGCGGCGGCCGCCGCCGGCAGCCACAGGGAAAGACAGCAGACCAAGACGAATGCGCGGCGCATGAGACCTCCTCGGACCGTCCGGAACAGCCCATCATACGCGGCGGGAGGGCGGCTAATCGACCGCCGGAAGGCTGGACGCCTCGTCGTCGTCCTCGTCGCGTCTGCGCCGGATCAGACGCGCCCGAGTCAGCGCCTTCTCTCCCAGCCGGTCGCGCACCGCGTCGGCGGCGCGGGCCGCCTTGCGCGAGCGCTGCTCGGCGGGGTCCTCGAACAGGGCGCCCTGACCGAGGCCGCCCCGGTCGAGGCCGCTGACGCCGAGGCCCAGCAGGCGCACGCCGCAACCGGCGAGGTCGATGCGCTCGCGGAACATGCGTCGCGCCTCGTCGACGAGCGGTTCGGGGAGGTCGGTCGGCGCGGCCAGCGTCGAGGAGCGGGTCCAGGTCGTGAAATCGCCCGTGCGCACCTTGATGTGCACCGTGCGTCCGGTCAGACCCTGACGCCGCAACTGGCGGGCCACGCCCTCGGCGCGCGCCAGCAGCGCGCGATCGATCTCGTCGGGGTTCATGATGTCGCTGCCGTAGGTGCGCTCCTCGGAGATCGATTTCGCCGCGCGACCCGTCTTGACCGGCCGCTCGTCGCGGCCGTGCGCCAGTGCGCGGAGGTGCGCGGCGCCACCCTCGCCGACGAGCAGCTGCAGCGCACGCTCGTCGCAGCGCACGATGTCGCCGATCTTCACGATGCCGCCGCGGCGCAGCTTGGCGGCCGTCTTCGGCCCCACACCCCACAACCGTTCGACCGGGAGCGGCCACAGCTTCGTGTCCAGCTCCTCGAGCGGCATGACGAACAGGCCGTCGGGTTTGTCGAGGTCCGACGCGACCTTCGCCAGGAACTTGTTCGGCGCGACGCCGACGGACGACGTCAGTCGCTGCCCGCGCCGGATCGCGTCCTTGATCTCCTGCGCGATCCGTGCGCCGTCCTCGAGCGATCCTGCGATGCCGGTCAGGTCGATGAACGCCTCGTCGATCGACAGCGGCTCGACGACGGGGGAGTAGTTGCCCAGGACCGCGCGGATCTCACGCGAGACCGAGACGTAGAGCGACATGCGCCCGGGCAGCCAGGTCGCGTCGGGGCACAGCCGCTTCGCCGTGACCGACGGCATCGCGGAGCGCACGCCGAACTTGCGCGCCTCGTACGAACAGGTCGATACGACGCCGCGCTTCCCGGCGTGTCCGATGATCAGGGGTTTTCCCGCGAGCCGTGGATCCTCGCGGACCTCGACCGCCGCGTAGAACGCGTCCATGTCCAGGTGGAGAATGACGCGCGGCA
Source organism: bacterium (assembly GCA_024226515.1). Classification (GTDB taxonomy): domain Bacteria; phylum Acidobacteriota; class Polarisedimenticolia; order Polarisedimenticolales; family Polarisedimenticolaceae; genus JAAELQ01. The sequence continues at coordinate 28,459 of JAAELQ010000003.1, read as the reverse complement.
GGTCCATGGCAAGACTATAGATTCAGAACGAGCTTCCCGCGCGTGTGACCTTCACGGACCCGGCGATGGGCCTCGGCGGCATCGTTCAGCGAGTAGATCTTCTCCACGTGCGGGCGCAGCACCTTCTCGTCGACGAGCTGCGCCAGGTGGGTCAGTTGCTCTCCGTCGGCCTCGGCCCAGAGGAAGCGTGTCCGTACGCCGCGCTTGTGTGCCGCCTCGGCGTCGGGTTCTTCCACGGTGCTGATCAGGCGTCCGTCCTCGCGCAGCACTTCGAGGCTGTGGGCGGTGACGTCGCCGCCGACGAGATCCACGACGAGGTCGACCCCCTCGGGGCACAGACGGCCCATCGCCTCGCGGAAGTCCTCACGCGAGTAGTCGATGACCCCGGCGGCGCCGAGGCCGAAGACGAAATCCAGCTTGTCGCTACCGGTCGTGGCGTAGACCGCGGCGCCGGCGTGCCGCGCGAGCTGCACGGCGAGGTGCCCCACGCCGCCGCCCGCGCCGTGGATCAGCACGCGGCTGCCGCCGCCGATGCCGCCCATGGCGGACAGGCACTGGTACGCGGTCAGTCCGGCCAGCGGCATGGCGGCCGCCTCCTCGAACAGCAGCTTCGCCGGCATCGGCGCCAGGCTGCTCTCGGGGACCGCGACGTACTCGGCGTAGCAGCCCCACTGGATCGAGGCCTTGCGGGCCAGCGCCCAGACGCGGTCGCCCTTGCGCACGCTCGAGACGCCTTCGCCCAGCTCCTCGACGGATCCGGCCACGTCCCAGCCGGGGATCAGCGGGAAGTCGTGGGGCATCAGGCCGTCGAAGCCGCCGGCGCAGATCATGGCGTCCACAGGATTGACTCCGGCGGAGACGACGCGCAGCAGGACCTCGCCCCGATCGGCGCGCGGCCGCGGCAGGTCCATCGCCTTCAGCTCGTTCGGTCCCCCGAATCGTTCGATCGCAATCGCACGCATGGCGCAACCCCCGGCGTCGGATTCCGAAACCGACGTCATTCTAGCCCCGAAGCCCCCGAGGTTCCCGACGGGCGTCGAGCAACCCCAACCATTACATGATGCCTGCTAGACTGCCCCGTCAACCCGAATCGCCGATTTCCGGGGGGAAACGTGCCCGAGGCCCTTCATCTTGAACGTCGCGGCGAGCTGGCCGTCCTGCGGCTGGGCCGCGAGCACGGCAACGCTCTGAACGGGCGCCTGATCGACGAGCTGCTGCAGGCGGTCCGCGAGATCGACGGCGATCCGGAGGTCCGGGGGGTGCTGCTGGCCGCCTCGGGCAAGCTGTTCTGCCCCGGACTCGACCTGCAGGAGCTGATCGAGCTGGACCGCCCGGCGATGCAGTCTTTCGTCCTCAGGTTCAACAGCGCGATCCTCTCGCTGTACACTCTGGCTCGCCCGGTCGTGGCCGCCCTGCACGGCCACGCCGTCGCCGGAGGCTGCGTGCTGGCCCTGACCGCCGACTGGCGAGTTCTGGCGCGCGGGGCCCTGGTGGGGCTGAACGAGGTCAAGGTCGGGGTTCCGCTTCCCTTCGGCGTTTCGATGATTCTGCGCGAGACCGTGCCGCGGACGTCGCTGGAAGAGGTGGCGATGTTCGGCCGCAACTACCGTGACGAGGAGGCGGTGCGCTCGGGCCTCGTGCACGAGGTCGTCGAGCAGGGGGATGCCGAGAGCCGCGCCCTCGAGCGCCTCGAGGAGCTGGCCTCGCGCGACGCCACCGCTTTCGCGATCACGAAGCGTTACCTGCGCGCCGCGACGGTGGAGCGTATCCGGGCTCACGACCCGCACTTCACCGGCGATTTCCTCGACGCCTGGTTCTCGCCCACCACCCGCGAGCGGCTGTCCGCGATCGTCGCCGGACTGAACAAGTAGCAGCCGCCTGCGCCCCGTTTCTTGACTGCCCGCCACCCGCCGCCCTACATTCAGTGATGACATATATATAAGTGCGATTTCGCATATGTAATCCGCCGTTTGGAGGCGGGCATTTCCGTGCGATATCCGGCCGGGAGTCCGCTTCGTGCGCCGTCAATCTCTGATCGCCTTGCCGCTCGCAGTGCTTCTTCTGGGGGCGGGGGGTGCCCTCGCCGAGGGCAGCCGCCTGCACTACGGAGCCGAGGTTGCCGTCGGCTACGACTCGAATCCGTTGCGCGTGATGGACGACGGGGACAACGGGGCGTTCACCGAGCTGTCGGCCGACCTGTCCCACACGATCGAGCTCGCTCCGCTGGTTCGCGTGTTCTACGACGCCGACGCGACGTTCCGCTTCCACGGCTCCGATCGATCCAACGCGGACTTCGGCGGCGGTGAGCTGGGCGCGGGGCTCGGCTTTGCGCCCTACCGCGGAGGCAAGAGCAGTGTGACGCTGTGGGTCGGCGCCGAGCTCGCGATGTTCCGCACCACGTACATCGATCGCGAGACCGGCGACGTCTACGAGACGAGCGGCGTTCCGCTGACGGATCCGCCGACGGCCGTCGCCGTGCCCGACCGCTACGACAGCGATCGCACATCATTCTTCGTCAACACGCGCTGGACGCTGAACCGCCGCGTGCGTTTGTCGCTCGAGACGCGCTACGAGACCACGAGCTACCGCGAGGACTACTCGAAGACGACAACGCTCGACCCGCTCGACCACGTCCAACTGGTGCTCACGCCCGAATTGCGATTCCGCGTCTCGGAGGCCTTCACGCTGCGCGCCGCCGTGGCCTTCGCGGACCGCGACTACGACGAGCGCCCGGCGCTGGACGGGTCGGGCGATCCGGTCGACGGCACGCAGCGCGAGTATCGGCAGACGAAGCTGCGCTTGTGGGCCGACTTCGACCCGTCCGGTGACTGGCGCGTGCGTTTCGGCCTGCGCAACAGCGAGCGTGACGACACGTTCGCCGGCTACTACGACTACGCCTCGATCGGCATGTGGGCCTCGGTCGAGCGGCGGATCGGCGATATGAACCGGGTGCGCCTGTTCGCAGCGATGAGCGAACGCGACTACGACAACGCCACCGTGCAGGGGGAGACGGACGAGGTGGTTCTCGGCAGTGAGATCAAGCGCTTCTCGTTGCGCTACGACCGCAACCTGAGCAAGGGGTTGCGCTGGTTTGCCGAGGCTGGAGCCCAGGACACAGACAACGAAGATCCCGTGTACGCCTACGACCGCCGCTGGGTGCTGACCGGCATCCGGTTCCGGCGCTGACGCGCACACACCGAAGAGGTTGAACGCATGAAACACAAACGTCTCCCGCCCGCTCTGTGGATTCCGGTGGCGCTGCTCGCGCTGCTGGCGATCCCCCATCTCGCGCCGTCGCCCTCGGCGGCTTCCGCGCCGGCATTCAACGCCTCCTGGAAGGCCGTCGCCTCCACGGGCAGCGTCGAGGCGCTGCTGCCGGTCGAGACCGTCGACTCCTGGGCCCGTGTCGGCCGCGGCGACCGCCTCGAGCCGCTGACCCAGGTGCGGACCGGAAGGCGCGGACGAGCGACCCTGACCCGCCAGGCCAACATCATGATCATCGAGCCCGAGACGCGGGTCGAGTTGCCGACGGCGGTTTCCGGCGCGATGTCCAGCGTGATCCAGACCGAAGGCAGCGTGCTGTACGAGATCGAGACCAAGGACAAGCCGCACTTCGAGGTCGTCACGCCCTACCTGACGGCCGGAGTGAAGGGGACGGAGTTCCTCGTCACCGTCAACGAGCAGTACACCGCGGTCACGGTCGATGACGGCCTCGTCGAGGTCGTCGACGCCGAGACCGGCGAACGCTTCGACGTGCGGCCGGGCGAGGCGTTGATCCGCGACCTGGAGTCGGAGCAGCTCGAGTTGATCGACATCGCCGGCAACGACGTGCGCAGGAGCGGTACGGAGCACCGCGTGGCCCGCGCCGAGGCCGGCAGGCTGGCCCGCATGGACCGCGCCGGCCGGATGGCCGGGACGGACGACGACGTTCGCGCCTCCGACCTGCACGCCACACGTCCGGACACCACGGTGAACGCGTCCGTTCGCGGCGACGGCGAGTTCGACGAGGAGTCGAGCGACGCCGATTCGGATCTGACCGACCGTGGTGCGGCCGACGACACCCTGGTGCACAGCGGCGACGCCGACATCTTCGACGACAACCTGACGCCGGACGACGACTCTCGCGACGGCGCTTCGCAGGACGACGGGCTCGACGACGACTCGATGAGCAAGGACCCGTTCGACGCCGGGCGCGACTCGGGCCGGCACGAGGCCGGGGACGCGTGGGATGACGAGCCCGGCCGGGACTCGAAAGGCGAGCGCGCCTGGCCCGACGACCGCGACGACGACTCCGACGATCAGGGCTCCGACGATCAGGGCTCCGACGATCAGGGCTCCGACGATCAGGGCTCCGACGATCAGGACGCCGACAATCAGGACGACGACGGCTTCGGGCCGCGGGACGATTCTACCGTCCCGGCCGACGGCACCGACTAGAGCACCGACAACGACCGATTTCACCGGGCCGGGCGCGATCGCCCGGCCCTTCTTGTGTCAGGGGTAGGCCGGCTCCATGCGCCGGGCGTAGGTCATGTCGCGGCGCTGCGCCTTGAAGCCCGCGTCACGGATGGCGGCGACGATCGCCTTCTCGTCCATCGAGAACACGGTGCCCGCGGCGGAGACGACGTTCTCCTCGAGCATCGTGCTGCCCATGTCGTTGACGCCGAAGGCCATCGAGGCCGCACCCAGTTTCGGCCCCTGCGTGACCCACGAGGCCTGCAGGTTCTCGATGTTGTCGAAGAACAGCCGCGCCACGGCCAGCGTGCGCAGGTACTCGGCGCTTGTCACCTCGTTGCCGCCCAGCTCGGTGTGCTCGGCCTGGTACGTCCAGCCGATGAACGCCGTGAAGCCGCCCGTGCGATCCTGCAGCTGACGCAGCCGGTCCATGTGCTCGATCCGGTCGGCCCGCGTCTCGATGTGACCGAACATCATCGTCGCCGTCGAGCGCATGCCCTGGACGTGCGCCTCTTCCATCACGGCCAGCCATTCGTCCGCGCTGCACTTGTTGGTCGCCAGCTGCTCGCGCACGCGGTCGACCAGGATCTCCGCTCCGCCGCCCGGGATCGAGTCCAGTCCGGCCTCGCGCAGCCGGCTCAGCGTCTCGTCCAGCGGCAGCCGCGAGACGTTGCCGATGTGAACCACCTCGGGCGGAGACAGCGCGTGCAACCACAGGTCGGGGAATGTGCTCTTCAGCCGGCGGAACAGCTCCTCGTAGTAGTCGATCTTCAGTTTGGGGTTATGGCCGCCCTGCAGCAGAATCTGATTGCCGCCGACATCGTACGTCTCGCGGATCTTGGCCTCGATCGCGTCGATCGAGAGGACGTAGCCCTCGTCGTTCTTCGGTGGGCGATAGAACGCGCAGAACTTGCAGAACGCGTTGCACACGTTGGTGTAGTTGATGTTGCGGTCGATGATGTACGTCACGATGCCGTCGGGGTGTTTGCGGTGGCGGGTCAGATCGGCCAGGGCTCCCAGCGTCGTCAACTTCTCGTGATCCAGCAACAGCAGCGCCTCGTCCGGGGCGATGCGCGCCCCCTCGAGCGTCTTCTCCTCGATCCGATCCAGCTCGTGGCGCAGTTCGGTCTCGTTCATCGCAGAACCTCATGGCGCAGCCGATCCGCCTCTTCGTGGCAGCGTGTGACACGCTCCGGGGCCAGCCGGATCTCGGGCGCGCCGTCGATGATGCCGTGCTTCGCGGCGGCGGCGAGGAAGCGCCGGAGCGCCTCGACCTCCGCCGCGCCAAGGCGGAAGCGGATGTTGTTGCGCAGGTATTCGGCCGAGCGCTGCGGCCGGCAGTCGCCGTTCCAGCGGTAGCCGGCGGCGATCTCGTCGACCGCGCGCACGCCCGCCTGTCGAGCGCGGTGCAGCGCGGCGTAGAGCTCGCGGGTCACGACGCCGGGCCGGGCGGCCCAGGCCGCGAAGACGAAAGGCAGCCCCGTCGCGTCGGTCCAGGCCTGCCCCAGGTCGTAGGCCGTGCAGCCCTCCGGCAGCGGCTCGAACAGCGCCTTGTCGCCGATGCGCACGACCGCGTCGCAGTCCGCGAGCGCCCGATCGATATCCTCGATGCCCTCGACGAACTCGGGGGCGGCGCCCCACACCTCGGCGAACAGTACGCGGGTCAGCGCGTTGCTCGTGCGCGATTCGACGTCGAGCGCGACGCGGCGCACCTCGCCGGCCTCGCGCCGGGTGACCAGCAGCACCGACGCCGCGGCTCCGCGAGTCGCGATCGACAGGCCCGGGACGAGCTCGAGCTGCGGCATGCGCGCCAGCTCGATCACGGGCAGCAGCGCCACGTCGAGCTCGCCGCGCAACATGCGCTCGGAAAGCGCCGCGGGTACGTCGAACGACAGATCGATCCCGTCCTCGCCACCCAGGCCGTGCACCAGCGGCCTGGTGTTGAGGTACGAGACGGCGCCGATGCGCAGCGGGCGTTCCATCGTCAGGCGATCGCCGGAGCGCCGAACGTCTGCAGCTCGTTGTACAGCGAGTCGCGCTGGACCGGATCGCGGCCGGCCTCGCGGATCAAGCGCAGCAGCGCGTCCATCGACAGCCCGGCCGGAGTCTTGGCCCCCGCCATGTGGACGATCTTCTCCTCGACCACGGTGCCGTCGAGGCAGTCGGCGCCCATGTTCAGCGCCGTCTGCGCCACGCGCGGAGAGATCATGATCCAGTAGGCCTTGATGTGGTCGAAGTTGTCCAGCATCAGCCGCGAGACGGCGACCGTCATCAGATCGTCGAAGCCGGTCGGCCCCGGCAGGTGACTCAGTTCGGTGTTCTCGGGGTGGAACGCCAGCGGGATGAAGCACATGAATCCGCCGGTGCGATCCTGCAGGGCGCGCAGGCGGCACATGTGCTCGATCCGCTCGTCGAGCGTCTCGACGTGGCCGTAGAGCATCGTTGCGTTCGAGCGCAGGCCGTGGCCGTGCGCGCGCTCGGTGACCTCGAGCCAGCGCTCGGCCGAGATCTTCTTCTTGTAGATCTCCTGCCGCACACGCTCGACCAGCACCTCGGCGCCGCCGCCCGGCAGCGAGCCGAGACCCGCGGCCTTGAAGTCCTCGAGCACCTCGTCGAGCGGCTTCTTGAAGCGCTTGGCGAAGAAGTCGTACTCCGCGGCCGTGAACGCCTTGACGTGCATGTCGGGTCGGGACTCGCGGATCCCACGGACGAGGTCGATGTAGAACTCGTAGGGCAGGTCCGGGTTGTGACCGCCGACGATGTGCACCTCGGTCAGCGGCTCCTCCAGCCGCCGGCGCACCTCGTCGAGGCAGCGCTCGAGCGACCAGGTCCAGCCCAGCTCCTTGTTGCGATACGGCCGGTAGAAACCGCAGAACTTGCAGTCGACCGTGCAGACGTTGGTCGGGTTGAGGTGCATGTTGCGCACGAAGAAGGCGCGATTGCCGTTCTTGCGCTCGCGCACGATGTTGGCCATCGCTCCGACCGCCATCAGCGCGCGCGACTCGAACATGCGGACGCCGTCGTCGAACGTCAGCCGTTCTTCGTTCTGCACCTTGTCGAAGATGTCGCCCAGGCCGGAGGCGTGGGCCAACTGCTCGACCACGTGGGCCATGCTTGATTCTCCTAGGAGATCGCCGAGTACGGAGTGGACCCGCATTATAGAAAGGCCCTCGGGAGGGGTCAATTTGGGCCCCGGTGGTACCATGCGGCCATGTGTGGATTTATCGGTATCGTCGGGTCGGACGCTGCGGTTCGCGAGATTTACGACGGCCTGATCGCCGTCCAGCACCGGGGCCAGGACGCCGCGGGCATCGTGACCTACGACGGCCGGTTTCACATCAAGAAGGGCGAGGGGCTCGTCCGCGACATCTTCTCGGCCGCGAACTTCAACCGGTTGAAGGGCGAGGCGGGCGTGGGCCACGTGCGCTACCCGACGGTCGGCTCCGGGGGCGGTGAGGACGCGCAGCCGTTCACCGTCAACTTCCCGTTCGGCATCGTGATGGCGCACAACGGCAACGTCGCCAACTACGAAGAGCTGCGCGGCGAGCTGAGCCGCGTGGACCAGCGGCACCTGTTCTCCGGCTGCGACGTCGAGGTGCTGCTCAACGTGTTCGCGACGGCCCTGGCCCGCGAGGGCAAGGACGGCTTCACGCTCGAGGCGTACTACGCGGCGGTCGACGAGGTGTTCCGCAAGGTGGCCGGCGCCTACAGCGTGACGGGCTACATCGCGGGACACGGCCTGTTCGCCTTCCGCGATCCGTACGGGATCAAGCCGATCGCCGTGGGGCGCCGCCGGGTCAACGACCGCTGGGCCTACGCGGTGGCGTCCGAGAGCGTGGTGCTGGACACGATCGGCTACGAGAAGCTGTCCACCGACGCCCCGGGCACGGCGATGTTCGTCGACCTCGAGGGCAACGTCGATCGCCGCGAGGTCGTGCCGCCGAAGCACCATCCGTGCGTATTCGAGTTCGTCTACTTCGCGCGTCCCGACTCGTACCTGGAGGGCGTCTCGGTCTACGAGTCGCGCCTGCGCATGGGCCGGAGGTTGGCCTCGACGTTCAGCAAGAAGGGGCTGTCGGCCGACGTCGTGGTGCCCGTGCCCGACTCCGCGCGCACCGCCGCGCTGTCCATGGCGCAAGAGCTCGGCCTGCCGTACCGCGAGGGGCTGGTCAAGAACCGCTACGTCGGTCGCACGTTCATCATGAAATCCGACGGCGAGCGACGCCGCTCGGTGCGACGCAAGCTGAACACGATCGAGGAGGAGTTCCGCGACAAGGACGTCCTGCTGGTCGACGATTCGATCGTGCGCGGCAACACCAGCCGGCAGATCGTGCAGCTGGCGCGCATGGCCGGCGCCAGGCGCGTGCTGTTCGCCTCGACCGCACCGCCGCTGGTTCACCCCTGCGTCTACGGAATCGACATGAGCACGCGGCGCGAGTTCGTCGCCCGCGACCGGACGCACGACGAGATCGCCCGTCAGATCGACGCCGACACCGTCGTGTACCAGGAGCTCGACGATCTGATCGGCGCCGTGTGCGACGGCAAGGGCGAGATCGACAACATGTGCGCGGCCTGCTTCTCGGGGGACTATCCCACGCAGGACATCACCTCGGAGATGCTGCTGCAGATCGAGGAAGAGCGCATCGGTCAAGGCAAATAGGCGGATGGAGGCCGGCATGAACGTCTTCGACATCGCGTTGCTCGTGCTGGCCTGCGTGCTCGTCGTCCTCGGGATGGTCAAGGGCCTGGTGCGGATCCTGATCGGCCTCGCGGCGCTGATCGCCGCCTTCGCGCTGGCCGCGCGTTTCCACCGTCCGCTGGCCAACCAGCTCTCGGGCTTCGATATCTCGGACGCCGTCCTGGGGGTCGCGGCGTATCTCGCGATCTTCCTCGGCGTGATGATCGCCGGGGGCTTCATCACCTACTGGACCCGCAAGCTGGTCAAGGCGGCGATGCTGAGCTGGGCCGATCGGCTCGCCGGCGCGGCGCTCGGATTCGCGGCGGCCGCGCTGCTGGCGGCCATGGTGCTGTTGCCGCTGGTGGCCTACGTGCCGCAGAGCGATCGGCTGCTGCGGCAGTCGGTGCTGGCGCCGTACGTCACCGTCGTCGCCGACCTGGCCAACACGATCGTCCCCGACGAGCTGTCCGAGGAGTATCGCCGCCGCGTCGACGACCTGCGCCGGCAGTGGCAGGACCAGATGCTGGACGAGATCGAGTCCGAGCCGTCCCGCGTCTAACCTGGATAATCCAGGCTAACGCACGGAGTCACGCCTTGATCCTCGAAACCTTCACCGACGACGAGCGTCGCGCTCTCGAGCCGTTCTTCACCAATGTCGACCGGCCCGTCTTCGCGCTGATCAACCTGCCCGAGGTGGTCAAGGGGGCGCTGTTCGCGCGCTACTCGCGCTCGGCCAAGTCGCTGCGTCGGCTGTTCCTCGACGAGTTCTTCGAGGAGGCATCCGGGGGAAGCCCTGCGGCGTCGGCCGGCTCCTCCAGGGCCGAGAAGCTCTACGATCGCGTGTTCTTCGAGTACGGCGACGACTCGGTGGCGCAGCTCGGCGGCGTACACCTGGCGTGCGAGAACGTCTCCAACGTGATGACGAAGATCCTCGAGTGGGGCCGGCTGATGGCCTACCTCGAGCAGTCGACGCGCTACGTGCCGTATACCGACCGTCCCGGCGGCGCGTGGAAGTACCGCGTGCCGCCCGAGCTGGAGCGCCACGCGCTGCGCGGATCCTACGCCGCGTGCCTCGACGAGGCGTTCGAGGTCTACGCACGCTGGATCGATCCGATGATGGAGCTGTACAAGGCGCGGCACCCGCGCGAGGACGGCGTGTCGCCCGGCGTGTACAAGCGGACGATCCGCGCCAAGGCCCTCGACTCGCTCCGCGGACTGCTGCCGGCGGCGACGCTGGCCAACGTGGGCATCTACGGCACGGGCCAGGCGTACGAGGCGTTGCTGCTGCGCCTACGCGCCAACCCGCTGGAAGAAGCGGGTGAGTACGCCGAGATGATGCTGGCCGAGCTGCGACAGGTGATCCCCGCGTTTCTCAAGCGCGTCGATCTCCCGGACCGCGGCGGGCGCTGGAGCGAGTACCTGGCGCAGAACCGCGAGAACATGCAGCGGCTCGCCGGCGAGCTGCTCGACGGCAAGCAGGCGGACGAGGCGCCCGAGGTGGCGTTGACCGACTTCGATCCCGACGGCGAGGTCAAGGTCGTGGCCGCGGCGCTGTACTCGTCGTCGCGGCTGCCGGACGCGCAGTTGCAGGAGATCGCCCGCGGCATGAGCGCCGAGGAACGGTCGCGCGTGCTGCGGACCTACGTCGGCGATCGCGGCAACCGGCGGCACAAGCCCGGTCGCGCCTTCGAGCGCACGGCGTACCGTTTCGACGTCCTCGGCGACTACGGTGCGTTCCGCGATCTGCAACGACACCGCATGTTGACGCTCGACTGGCAGAAGCTGTCGCCCGACCACGGCTACAACGTCGGCGAGGCCGTGGATGAGGTCGGCGCGGGCGAGGACTGGCGGCGCGTGATGCAGCGCACGGCCGACGTGTACCACGAGCTGGTCGACGCCGAGCTGGACTCCGTGGCGCCGTACGCCGTCCCGATGGCGTACCGCGTGCGCTTCTTCATGGAGATGAACGCGCGCGAGGCGATGCACACGATCGAGCTGCGCACCGCCCCGGCGGGCCATCCGTCCTATCGCAGGGTCTGCCAGACGATGCACCGGCTGATCGCCGAGGCGGCGGGCCATCGGGCGATCGCCGAGAGCATGGCCTACACCGACCACGGTGAGGTCGAGCTGGAGCGCCTCGAGGCCGAGAAGGCGGCCGAGCGCCGCCGCGAGGGCGCCTGATCCCGCTTGCTTGCCGCGGCCGGGCAGCGTAGATATTCTGACTCGCCCTTGCGTACCCGGAGGTCCGTCTTGATTCGCGCCACGAACCACAGCTCGTTTCCCAAGGTCGGCGAGAGCCCGCTGGACCAGCAGGTGCGCGACGCGCTGCGCCGTCACGAGAGCGGCCGCGCCACGCGTGATGAGGTCGACGAGGTCATCGACGAGGCGACCACGCTGGGCGTCGCCGAGCAGGCACGCGCCTTCATCGATCTCGTCACCGACGGCATGCTGCGCTGGGAGGGGCCGCTGTCGCACTTGACGGGCGCGTTCGACGGCCTCGAGGCCGGACGCCTCCGTCGCTGGTTCGACAGCAACACGTACGACCGGCAGCTGATCGTCACCGGCGAGGTCAAGCGCGCGCGATCGCTGACGCGCCGCGACTACGACGTGGCGAAAGGTGTGGCGCTCGACCGGCCGGTCAAGTGTGTGCTGCCCGGGCCGGTGACCGTCGCGCGCTTGGCGCTCGACCGGCACTACGGCGACCGCGAGAAGCTGGCCACCGCCGTGGCGCAGGTGCTGGCCGAGGAGTTCGCCGATCTGGCGTCGGCCGGGGCGACCAGCTTTCAGCTCGACGAGCCGATCCTGTGCCGTCATCCCGAGGACCTCGAGCTGGTCGCGTCCACCGCGTCCACGGTGTTCGCCGCGGTGGGCGACGGCGCGACGACGATTCTCTCCACCTTCTTCGGCGACCTGTCGGCCTGCGCGGATCGTCTGGGCGAGCTGCCCGGCACGCATCTGGGGCTCGAGGCGACCGCCGGCAGCGGCAACCTCGCGCTGCTCGACAGGCTGCCCGACGGGCGCGGCGTCTACCTCGGCGTCTTCGATGCGCGGACGACCGTGATCGAGGACGCGGCCGACGTCGCCGCTCGGCTCGAGCCGTACCGCGAGGGGCTGCAGCAGCGCGACGTGCTGGTCGGTCCCGACGCGGGGCTGGAGCTGCTGCCGCGCGACGCCGCATTCGACAAGCTGTTGCACGCCCGCTACCTCGTTGAGAAGCTGGGTCAGGAGTGGTCATGGGCCTGACGACGACGACGGCCGGCGCCTTTCCCAAGCCGAACGCGGTGCGCGCCGCGCGCTGGAAGTTCGCCGAGGGGATGATCGACGAGGCGGCGCTGAAGCAGGCCGAACAGCCGGCGATCCGCGACGCGCTGGCGCTGCAATCGTCGATCGGCCTCGACCTGCCGGTCGACGGGCAGATCGACCGCGGCGACCTCGTGTCGTCGTTCCTCGAACGGCTCGAGGGTGTCGAGAGCGGAGGCCTGGTGCGGTGCTACGGCAACCGCTACTACCGGCGTCCGCGCATCGTCGACACGCTCGCGCGCAACGCCGCCGTGACCGTGGACGGCTGGAAACGCTGCGGCGACTCGAAGGTGCGGGCGGTGATCCCCGGACCGTACACGTTGATGGACTGGTCGTTCGACGAGCACCACGGCTCGCGCGAGGAGTGCTGCCGCGCGCTGGCCGCGATCGTACGGGACGAGGCGCAGGAGCTGCTCGAGGCCGGCGCCGCGGAGATCCAGATCGACGAGCCGGCGCTCTCGGCGCGCCCCGACGAGATGCCGCTGGCCGCCGAGGCCCTGCAGGAGGTCGTCGCGCCGCTCGCGGGGAAGGCGCGCACCTGGGCGCGCGTGTGCTACGGCGACTACGCGCGCGTGTTGCCGGGCCTGCTCGGCCTGCCGGTCGACGTCGTCTACGTGGATCTGGTCGCGAGCGAGGTCGACCTGCTCGACGCGCTGCCCGAGGACAAGACGTTCGCCGCGGGCGTGGTCGAGGCGGCCAACCCCGAGGCCGTCAGCTCCGACGTGCTGAGCGTGCAGCTCGAGGGGCTGCTTAAGAAGGTGCCGGCCGAGCGACTGATCGTCGGCACCGACGCCGGGCTGCAGGCGTTGACCGTCGATCAGGCCCGCGCCAAGCTGGCCAACATGGTCGAGGCCGCGTCCCGCTTCTAGCTAGTCGATCGCCTCGAGCGCCTTGCGCGTCGCGGTCAACAACGCCTTGGACGAGACGGGGGAGCCGACCGCTCCGCGCATCCAGGCGTCCGGCGTGAGCCGACCCTGGCGTGACACGCGCTCGAACTCCTTGCCGAAGTCGCCGCCGCGCAGCTTCTCCGCGACCTGGAACGCGATCATGTGCCCCAGCGGATAGTCCGGCAAGTACAGGCCGTAGACGACCATGTGGGAGTAGATGCCGAGGATGTCCTGGTCGCGCACACCGAACGCGGGGGCGAAGTAGCGGTTCCACACGCCGCGCGCGATGCGCTGCGTGGCCACGCGCAGCTCGGCCGGCGTCGCCTCCGGGTTGTCGTACATCCAGCGCCAGACGCCCATGTCGACCAGCGCCACGCCGCCGATCTCGGCCGTGCCCCACAGCGTGTCGAGCGCCTCGAGGTGGCGGCTCTCCGCGCCGTCGTCCGGGAAGCCCAGCAACTCCAGATCGCGATTCTGGAACACGAACGCCAGCGCCTCGGTGAACGCCGTGTTCGGCACGCCGTTGAGCCACCAGTGGTCGATGCCGTTCAGCGAGTACACCTGCTCGACGTTGTGGCCCAGCTCGTGGACCGCGATGTTGTAGCCCTTGTAGTCCATCCCGTCGGGGCCGAAGCGCGTGCGCAGGTGCGCCTGGTCTTCGCGGCGCACCGCGCCCATCGCGTGCCCCGCGCCGCGTGACGGGTCGACGACGATGTGATCGGAAAGCCACGCCGCCTTGTCGGCGGCAAAGCCGAGGCCGGTCAGGATCTCCGGCAGGCCCCCCTGGAACGCGGCCACGTCCGGGTAGCGTTCGCCGACGAGGCGGTCCAGCTCGGCCTGGCCGATCTCTCCGCGCGCCTTGAAGCCGTCGTACCAGATGTCGAACGGTTCGAGCCTGCGCCCCAGACGCTTCTTGATCAGCTTCGCCGTCTCCTTGAACTCCCGCGAGGAGAGGACCGAGACGAGCAACTCCTCGACCTGCTTCTCGGGGATCTGGCGGCCGAGGTTGAAGCGGCGGTCGATGTAGGTCGGCGCGATGGGGGAGTACGGGTCGGCCTGCCGCACGGCGTGGTACACCTCGAGCAGCTTCGAGTAACGCACGTCGTTCTCGCGTACGGCGTCCATCTCGGACGTCTTCTTGCCCGACTCTGCGTCGTAGCCCCAGATCTCGTTCGTCTCCGGCGCCCACAGCACGTCCGCGTTGTCGATCGCGAGGGCCGGGATCTCCTGCCGCACGATGCGGTTCATCACCTCGAGGATCATGCGCTGGCGCTCGAGGCCGTTGTCCTCGGCGTACTGCGACTTCAGCTCGTCGCGCAGGCCCCAGTGCGTGATCAGTCGCAGCCCTTCCGGAAACGGACGCCGTCCGTCTCTGGTGACGAGGCGATCCATGCGAATGTTGTAGCCCGCGATGTAGTGGTCCGCGGCGGTGAACGTCTTGCTGATCTGCTGCGCGACGCGTGCGGGCACGCGCTGCGCGAAGCGATCCATCATGCGCGACGCGGCCCAGGTCTCGCGGTCCCAGCTCTCTCCGTGCTGCAGACGCTCGGTCAGCGTGTGCACCGGGAAGTTGAGCAGCGCCACGAAGGCGACCTTCGAGCGGAACAGATCCTCGTCGACGTGCGCCGAGAGATCGACGTCGCCGAACAGCGTATCGATCGCCGCGACCTCGCCGGTGTCGAGGTGCATCGGACTGGCCAGCTCGCGCTGGATCTCGTGCAGGTGACCGTCGATCTGTTCCATCACGTACTGGATGCGATCGAACGTCTCGGCCAGCTTCTGCGGCTCGGCGACGAAGTTCTCGAGGCAGAACGCGTCGAACGCCGCGGCGTCGCCGTCGTCCTCCCACCAGCGTCGGGCGACCTGGTCCACACCGAACGCGATGCGGTCGGACTGCTCCTCGCCGTACTCGGCTACCAGCTTGCGCGCCGTGGCCTCGGCGGTCTCGGCTTCGATACCCGCGGCGAATGCCGCCGCCGCGCCGATCCACAACAGACAAACCCAACACACGATCCGGCGCTGCGCACGCATGACGCTACCTCCAACCGTAGTTCGTTATCAGCTACCGCTGGCCAGAGCCAGCACGCGGTTGACCGCCGCGTCCACGGCGGCGTTGGCCTCGTCGGCCTCGGCCGCGCCCGCCTCGAGCACGATCAGGATGCGCGAGCCCTTCTTGCCCGCGCCGACAGGCCGCGTGCTGACCCACACCGAGGGGTGCTCGCGGCCCAGTCGTTCGATCAGCTCGCTCAGTCTCGATTCGTCCGCGTCGGGCGCCTCGATCTCGCGCCGTGCGACGTGGCCACGCGGCGACAGCTCGGCCGAGCTGTCGACCGCGCTCTTCAGCACCGTCCGCATCTCGTCCGGCTTGCCCGGCAGGCAGATGACGAACGCCCCGCCGGCCTTGCGGAAGAACATGCCGGGCGCGATGCCGCCGTCGTTGACCAGCGGCACGCCGCCGATCGGCACGCGGCACATCTTCTGGCGTACGGCGTCGATGCCCGCGCTGTGCACGACGCGCGTCCGCTGCAGGCGGCGATAGGCCTCCTCGACCATCGCGCGCGCCTCGGGGTGCGGCGTCAGCGGCACGCCCAGCGCGTCGGCCACGGCCGACAGCGTACGGTCGTCGTGGCCCGGCCCCAGGCCGCCGGTCGTGACGATCACGTGCGGATTGCGCTCGAGCGCCTCGCGCACCGCGGCGGTGAGGGCCTGCGGGTCGTCGTCGAGGATCGTCACGCGGCGGATCGTGTCGCCGCGCGAGTGGAAGAACTCCGTGAGGATCGCGGCGTTGTCGTCCGACACGTAGCCGCGGAGCAGATCGCCTCCGGTGAGGATCAGCTCTACCTGGTGCGGGCCGCGGCGCTCCGGTCGGACCCTCGGAGAGGGCTCGAGATTCGGAGGCCGACCCGAAGAGTCGACGTTACCCGTTTTCAAAGGACACCTCGCCCCCGGAATATAGCAGGGCGGGTGCGGTCTCAGCGAGGGATGCGGATCGACTGGCCGGGGTGGATCACCGAGCTGGCGCGCAGGCGGTTGAGGCGCAGCAGCTCGCTGAGGCGTACGCCGTAACGGCCGGCGATACGCGACAGGCTGTCGCCCCGGCGCACCGTGTGCACGACGCTGCGGCTCGGCGTGCCGCGCACGCGCAGACGCTGGCCGCTGCGGATCAGGCTGACGTTGGCCGGCATGCCGTTCATCCCGCGCAGGTCGCGCAGCGTCATGCCGTAGCGGCCCGCGATCGCGGACAGCGTCTCGCCGCGGCGCACGACGTGGACGTGCTCTGCGGCCTCTTCGCTGAGCTTCAGCTGCTGGCCGACGCGGATCAGGCTGCTGCCGGCGCGGATCCCGTTCATCTCGCGCAGGCGGCGGGTCGGGACGCCGTAGGCCTCCGAGATCGCGGACAGCGTGTCGCCCGGCTGCACCAGATAACGTCCGTCGTCGTCGAGCCAGCCAGCGACGTCGATCGCGACCGGAGCTCCGTCGCGGGCCACGCGCTCGAGCGTGCCGCCGGGCAGCCAGACGTGCATTCCGTTGGGCAACGCGTAGCCGTGCTTGACGGCGCGCCGCGACCACGCCGGGTTGATCGAGGCCAGCTCGGCCAGCGGTACGTCATAGGCGCGCGCGAGCCGCGCGGGCGTCGTGCGCCGGTCCAGCTCGAGCCGGTCGAGGTTCAGCGGCGCCTCGGCGCGGATCCCGTCCGGGAAGTAACGGCCGGGGGCGGAGGCGATCCGTCGCGCGGCGAGGAACTCCGCGTAGAAGTTGCGCGACGCGAAGCCGAACCACTTGCCATCGTACTCGTTGAAGATCGTCTCGTAGTCGCGGCCGTGCGCGTCGACCGCGCGCTTCATGCCCTGCACGCCGTGGTTGTACGACGTCAGCGCGATGGGCCAGCTGCGCAGCTTGTCCATGGCGTCGGCGAGGTAGCGGGCGGCGCCTTCTCCGGCGGCGATCGGATCGAGCCGCTCGTCCACGCCGGACGTGATCTTGAGGTAGCGCCGGCCCGTGCCGCGCGTGAACTGCCAAACTCCCACGGCCCCGGCCGACGAGCGCGCGCGGGCCTGGAACGACGACTCGACGTGCGGCAGGTAGGCCAGGTCCTCGGGCAGACCGGCGTCGCGGAAGATGCCGCGCAGGATGGCGTCGTAACGGTGGCTGATCTCGAGGCCGCGCTCGAAGCGCTCGCGCAGACCGCGCTGGCCGCGCATCCGGTCCGCCGCGCCGCGCACCGCTTCGGAGCCGCCGTGCTCGGTCAGCTGCAGCGCCCAGCGTTTCTCGTCATCGGACAGCCCGTGCCCCGCGGCGACCTTGCGCTCGAGCCGCTCGAGGCGCGCGACCCACTGCTTCTTGCGTTTATCCAGATAGTCGCGTTGTTCGCGGCTCGTCCGCTCTTTCGCCGCGCCGGGCAGCGTGACGATCTCGTAGATCACCGCCGGGAATCTCGAGTCGTGGATCGCGACCTGGGCCAGCGTCCACTCGGCGAACACGCGGGTCCAGAACTCGACGTTGGGGCGGATGCTGTCGTGCACCGGGAACACGTCGCCCTGGCTCTCGGCGCGTGGAACGGGCGGCTTGGCCGCGGCGTCGGGCGGGGTGATGTCGGCCGCTACGGGCAGACCGAGGGCCATACAGAGGAGTGCAAAGATGACCCATCTTGGGTACTTGTGCATTCGGCCGACTCCGTGCAACCCGTGTCCGATTCAAAGTAGATGTTCTGTAAGTATATGAACGAACAACACTTGCGACAACAGTTTTTCTGAGTTGTAACGGCGCTTTGAAGCGCGGTGTGTTTTTTGTTCTTATGCTCGCGTCATGATTCGAGCGGCTGTCGCAATCTCGACCCAGGAGAACACCAAGGCGGCCGCCGTCGAGGCAGCGCAGCAGGTGTCCGCGGCGCTGTCCGGCTCGGCCGACTGGTGCGTGGCGTTCGCCACCTCCGAGCACGAGGCCGCGGCGCCGGCGATGATCGAGACCCTGTCGCAAGCGCTGGGCACTCCGTACGTCGTCGGTTGCTCGGCCTCCGGTGTGCTGGCCGGCGGGCGCGAGCACGAGGCCGGGCCCGCGCTGGGCGTCCTCGCCGTCGCGTCGGATCAGCTGAGGGCCACGCCGTTCCTGTTCCGCGACGAGGGCGACCGCGGCATGACGGCCGGGGTGCGCCTCGGGCAGCGGCTGCTGAGCTCGCGCGACTCGAACGACCTGCTGGTCGTCTGGCCCGACCCGTTCCACGTGCGTCCGGACCGGCTGCTGCAGGGGCTGGACGCCGTGCTGGGCGGCATCCCGGTGCTGGGCGGCGCCTCCTCCGCGGCCCCGGGTCTGGCGCGGACGTTCCAGTTCTGCGGGTCCGAGTCGGGCGGGGCCGGCGTCTCCGGAGTGCGATTCGGCGGGGATTTCCGCTATGTCGTGGGTGTGACCCAGGGGTGCCGGCCGCTGGGAGAGCCGCTGCGCGTGACGCGGGCGCACGACAACATGATCCTGGAGCTGGACGGTCGGCCGCCGCTCGAGGCCCTACGCGAGCGGGCGCCGCAGGGGCTAATGGACGACCTCGAGTCGGCCTTCAACTGGCTGTTCGTCGGCCTGCTGCCCGACCCCGACGTGCCGCGCATCGACCCCGGCCAGTACCTCGTGCGCAACATCGTGGCCTCGGACCCCGACACCGGGGTGCTGGCGATCCCGGACAATCTCGAAGAGGGGCAATACATCGTATTCGTCCATCGGGACGCGCAGTCGGCGCGCGAGGATCTGCTGCGCGTCGTCGAGCAGGTCTCGCCGCGGCGCACCGGGCTGGACTACCGCTTCGGCCTGTACTTCAACTGTCTGGCGCGCGGCCGCTCGCTGTACCACGAGCGGGACGTCGACGCGTCGTTGCTGGCGGAGGCGTTGCCCGACGTGCCGCTGCTCGGTCTGTTCTGCAACGCCGAGCTGGGCCCGCTGAAGGGCCAGAACCAGTTGTTCACCTACACCGGCGTGCTGGTCTTGATCGCGGAATGACCGGCGGACGCCCCCCGAAGTGCTGATTTATAAGAATTCGGGATTGTCCTACCGGCCTCTCGCGCGGTATTGCACTCTTGTCGTGAATCCGTTTGACAGCGCAGAACCGCACTCGTACCCTTTTCATGTTCGCGGCCGGAGCGATCCGGTCCCCCCACATCAAGAGGATTCTCCGATGAAGAACTACGAACGGCCCAGGATCGACAATCTCAGCGCGTCCGACATCGTCGAGTCCGTCGGACCGGTTCAGGCGCTCGGCTCCGGCGTTGCGATCAGCCCGGTCGGCGGCGATACGATGCCGTCCTCGGTCGCCCAGCCCGGTCAGCCGACCTCGCTGAAGCGCTAGCCTCCGGCTAAGCGTCCGGCCGGCCTTCGCGAACCAGGCTGTAGCCACCGATCCCCAGTACCAGAGCGTAGAATGTGGCGCGGTGCAGTAGTGCGCCCGCTGCAGCCAGCTCGATCGGGATCCCTATGTGGACGTACAGCCCGGTCAGCGCCGCCTCCGTGACGCCGATCCCGCCCCAGACACCGACGGCGATCCCGCCGAAGTAGCCCAGCACGGCCGCCGTCGCGATCAGCAGCAGCGGTGCGTCCGAGCCCAGCGAGCGCAGCACCATCGCGTTGGCCACGCAGATCGAACCGAAGGCCACCGCCGCCAGCGCCACGTCCGAGAGGAAGACGCGCGCCGGGCCGGCCTCGTGCAGCAGCGGGCCGAGCACGGCGCGAACACCCTCCTCCGGCGGAGTGTCGCCCGAGCGGATGCGCGAGGGCAGCCGATCGGTCAGCAGCCGCACGACGTGCGGCCGGCGCACCAGGCCCCAGCCCCACCCGCGGAGCGCGATCAGCAGCCCGACCAGGCCGAGCGCGCCCGGGCCCGTCACCAGAAAGGCCGCGCCGTCGGGATGGTCCGGCAGCAGCAGGCCCGTCGCCGTGGCCAGGACGCCGTAGAGCAGGATCGGACCCATGACGTTGGTGATCTGGTCCACCAGCGCCCAGCCGTAGGCCTCGCCCAGCGCCCAGCCGCGTCGCGCCTTCAGCAGCAGGGCGCGCACGATCCCGCCCGCCACCTTGGCCGTGGGCGTCGTCAGGTTGGCGAACGAGCCCGCGATGAGGATGCGGAACGTCAGCGAGAACGGGACCGGCGCCCTGCGCGCCAGCATGCGCTGCCACTTCAAGGCCCAGATGACGAAGCGCCCCAGCACGGGCACGATCGACAGGGCCAGCCACAGCGGGTCGGCGCGCGCCGCGGTCTCCAGCACGCGGCCCCAGCCGACGCGAGACAGTGCCCAGGCCAGGCCGGCGACGCAGGCCAGCGCGATCAGGACTGGCAGCAGTTTTCGCCGCATGGCTCGTCAGTCGTCGTCGTCCTCGTTGTCGAGGTACAACCGCGTCAGCTCGTCCCGTAGGTAATCGAAGGCGTCGTCCGGCGAGGACGAGACGTGGAACAGCGACAGGTCCTCGGGCGAGATCGTGCCCCACTTGACCAGCGCGTCGAGGTTGAACACGTCTTCCCAGAACTCTTTCCCGTAGAGCACGATCGGCATCTGCTTGCCGGTCTTCTTGGTCTGCACCAGCGTGAGCAGCTCGAACAGCTCGTCCATGGTGCCGAAGCCGCCGGGGAAGACCACCAGCGCCTTGGCCAGGTAGACGAACCAGAACTTGCGCATGAAGAAATAGTGGAATTCAAAGCCCAGCTCGCGGGTGATATACGGGTTGGTCGAGCTCTCCATCGGCAGGCTGATTCCCAGCCCGATCGAGATTCCCGCCGCCTCGGAGGCGCCGCGGTTGGCGGCCTCCATGATGCCGGGGCCGCCGCCCGAGCAGACGATGAAGCGGCGCTCGGGGAGCTGCAGGCCCTTGGACCACTCCGTCAGCCGTCGCGAAAGCTCGCGCGCATCTTCATAATAGGAGGACATCTTCTCCGCGCTGCGGGCCCGCTCGATCTGCTCTTTCGAGCCGTCCTTCTCGGCCGCCTCGAGGCCGGCATGGGCGGCCTCGGCCGACAGCGTCCGGGCCGAGCCGAAGAAGACCACCGTGTCGGTCACGTGGTAGTGTCGGAAGCGGGCCTGCGGTTCGATGTATTCGCTGAGAATACGGATCGACCGGGCTTCGCGGCTGTTCAGGAAGTCGAGATTCTTGTAGGCTTTCTTCATAGGCCGGGGAGTATAGCGTGTTTGAAGATCGATTCGGCCGGGTTCACGACGATCTTCGCGTCTCGGTGACCGATCGTTGCAACCTGCGCTGCACCTACTGCATGCCGAGCGAGCCCGAGTGGTTCGACCGCGAGTCGATTCTGACGTTCGAGGAGATCGTCCGCCTCGTCCGCCTGGCCTCCGGCGAGGGCGTGCGCAAGGTGCGCTTGACCGGCGGCGAACCGCTGTTGCGCCGCAACCTGCCGCGGCTGATCTCCATGCTGGACGACGAGCCGCGCATCGAGAGTCTGTCGTTGACCACCAACGGCCTGCGCCTGCAGCAGATGGCCCCCGACCTGGCGACGGCGGGCCTGCAGCGGATCAACGTCAGCCTCGACACGCTGGACCCGGATCGCTACAAGAAGCTGACCCGACGCTACCGGCTCGACTCGGTGCTACGCGGCCTCGACGCCGCGCAGAAGCACGGTCTGTCGCCGATCAAGATCAACGTCGTCGTGCTGACGGGCGTCAACGAGGACGAGATCGAACCGATGGTCGAGCGCGGCCGCGAGAAGGGTTGGGAGATCCGCTTCATCGAGTTCATGCCGCTCGAGAACGGGGGCACCTGGAACATGACGCGCGTCGTTACCGGCGAGGCGATCCGCGAGCGCATCGCCCGTCGCTGGCCGATCGAGCCCGAGCCGGGCGCCGACCCGACGGCGCCCGCCGCGCGCTGGCGTTTCGTCGACGGGCGGGGGCGCGTCGGCTTCATCGACTCCGTCAGCGCGCCGTTCTGCACCCACTGCACTCGTCTGCGCCTCACGGCCGACGGCATGTTCCGCGTCTGCCTCTACGACGACAACGAGGTCGACCTGAAGGGCCCGATGCGATCCGGTGCGAGCGACGACGAGTTGATCGTGTTGATGCGCGACGCCGTGCGCGGCAAGCGGCGCGGGGGCGCGCTGGAGATCCTCGAGGGGCGCGAGGCGCTGCCGCTGACGCGGACGATGCACCAGATCGGCGGGTAGCCCCCGGTCAGTTCATCGTCCGTCGACCGTGGCCGGTCTCGTCGTCGGGGATCGGCGCCTTGTAGCGCAGCACCCGCTCGAGCACCTCGTTGTTGAGCTCCAGCGCCTTGCGCTGGCGGGTCAGCAGGTCGTCGAGCCCCAGCAACGTCTGTCGCGTTTCGGCCTCGGTCGGCAGGTTGGCGCAGCAGCCGTTGACCGCGGCCTCGAACGGCATCTCTTCGTCGAGCACGATCGCGCTCTCGTGCACGGGCGAGATCTCGCGCAGCAGGTACGCGTGCGAGGTCATCAGCTCGAACTTGGCGCGCTGGATCGGCTCTTCGTCTTCGTTCAGCGGGTTCTCCGGCAGCGGCGTGCACTGCACGAGGCGGTAGCTGCGGTTGGAGACGATCTCGGTCATCTCGACGCGCCGGTCGCCGACGAGGTTGAACGTGAAGCGCCCGTCGGGCAGACGGGTCAGCTCTTCGATGTGGCCGATCGTCCCGACCGGGAAGAACGACGGGCTGCCCTCGTAGTCCTTCTCGTAGCCCGGGCGCAGCAGGGCGATCGCGACGTTGCCGTCGCCCGCGGTCGCGTCGGCGATCATCTCGCGGTAGCGCGGCTCGAAGACGTGCAGCGGCAGCACCGTGTTGGGAAACAACACCGTGTTGGGCAGCGGGAACACCGGGACCACCAGTGTCTCGTCCGATTCGATGTCTGGGCCGTTCAGCTTCACAGTGACTCCAAGAGTCACTAGGTTACGGCGATCGGGCGGTTCGTGCCAAGAACGGGCCGAGGTCAGGCGGGTTTGCGGGCGACGATGCCGGCCACCGCGCGCATCTCGCCGCGGCTGCGGGCCGGGCCGATGAACTCGCGATAGCGCAGGATCTCCCAGTCGGCGAAGATGCTCTTCAGCTCGGCCGGGTCGAGCAGATAGTCCGGGTTCTTCGGGCGTCCGAAGCGGGTCTGCTCTTTCGTGAAGGTCTGGTAGATCACGACGCCGCCGGGGACGACGCCGTTCTTGATCCCGTCGAACAGCGGGCGATGTAGGTAATTGAAGACGATGATCGAGTCGTGGGACGAGAACGGAATCTCGTAGGTGCCGTCCTCGCAGTTGCCGACGAGGGCGCGGATCGGGGCCCCGAGGCGTCGCGCCGCCGCGCGCGCCGCGGCGACGGCCTTCGGGTTGACGTCGACGCCGTCCACGTCGAAGCCGCGCGTGGCGAGGTAGATCGCGTTGCGGCCCTCGCCCATCGCCACGTCCAGCACCAGACCCTTGCGCAGCAGGTCGTAGTTCTCCACCAGGAAGGACGACGGTGTGATGCCGTGCCTGCAGTGCTTGTCCGGCTCGAGGCCGCTGGCCAGCGGGCCGGTCCAGCGCTTGAGTCCGCCCGTCACGTTGTACAGCGGATGGAAGCCGTGCTCGGACAGCAGCGTGCATGCGGACTTGCTGCGCATACCGACCTCGCACACGACGGCGATCGGTGTTCCGCTGTTGGGCACCTCGGAGCAGCGCGACTCGAGGTCCTGCAACGGGATCAGCAGCGAACCCGGAATGTGGCGCTGCTCGAACTCGGTTCGGGTGCGGACGTCGAGAACCACCACCGGCTTGCCCACGGCGAGCCTGCGGTACAACTCGTCTCCGCTGATCGTCTCGAAACGCTTTTCCGGTGCCAAGACCCGAGCCTTTTGTTGCGTGTGTTTCGGGGGTGTGATCCGGCGCCAATATAGCGTTTGCGCCTCTGCCGCGCCGCCCGTGCGGACGTGTCGCAGAACGGATCGGAAAACCCCCGCCGCAGCCCCGTTTTCAGGCCGTCGTCTTGTCCGGGTAGGGGCAGTCGCCGTGCAGGCCGCAGCGCTCGCACGCCGGAGTGCGGGCCTTGCACACGCGTCGTCCGTGCCAGATCAACGCGTGCGAGGCGAAGGTCCAGTCCCTCTCGGGCAGGATCTTCTGCAGCGCGAACTCGATCTTCACCGCGTCCTTCTCCGCCGTCAGCTCCAGGCGGCCGGACAGGCGCGTCACGTGCGTGTCGACCGGGATCGCCGGCTTGCCGAACCAGGTGCCGAGCAGCACGTTGGCCGTCTTGCGCCCGACGCCCGGCAGCTTCACGAGCGCTTCCATCGTGTCCGGCACCTCGCCGCCGTGCCTCTCGACGAGCGCGTTGCCGAGGCCTGTCAGCGACTTCGCCTTGTTGCGGAAGAAGCCCGTCGTGCGGATCAGCTGTTGCAGCTCGTCCGCGTCGGCCTCCGCGTACGCTGCGGCGTCGGGGTAGCGCCGGAACAGCGCCGGCGTAACCTGGTTGACCCGCTCGTCCGTACACTGCGCCGAGAGGATCGTCGCCGCGAGCAGCTCGAGCGCGTTCGAGTGATGCAGCGCGCAGTCCGAATCCGGATAGAGCTTGCGCAGCCCCTCGATCAGCCGCGCCGCGCGGGCGACGAGCGTCTGTCCCTTTGGAGCACGGGAGTCAGCCATCGCGCAGGACCTCGTAGCGACAGAACAGCTCGTCGCCCTCGCGCCGCAGGTCGGCGAGGCGCAGCCTCTTCTGTTGTTTCATCGCGAAACCCTCGCCCTCGAAGGCCGTCGGTGCATCGCGGCCGCCGAGCAGGGCGGGGGAGATCGTCAGGTTCAGCTCGTCCACCAGGTCGGCGCGCAGGAAGGCCTGGTTGAGCGCCCCGCCGCCCTCGAGCAGTACCCTCTCGACGCCGCGCGCGCCCAGTTGCTGCAGCAGGCTCGTCAGGTCGACCGTCTCGCGGCCCAGCCGCCAGACCTCGGCCAGATTCTCCAGCGCGTCGACCCGCTCGGCCGGGGCGGTCTCGGTGGTGGCGACGATGCGGCGCGGGCCGTCCGCGTCGTCGAAGAAGCGGCTGTCGGGCGGCAGCGCCGCGCCGGCCGTGACGACGACCTTCAGCAGGTCGTCCGGCTTGCCCAGGCTGCGGCGGTATTCCTGCATCTCGTCGTCGCGCACGCACAGCTTCGGGTTGTCCGCGCGGAGCGTCCCCGCGCCCACGATCAGCGCGTCCGCCTCGGCGCGCAGCCGATCCATCGACCTGCGATCCGCCGCGGAGGCGAAGCGCGGGTACTCGCGCGCCGACGACGTGATCTTGCCGTCGACCGTCGTGGCCATGTTGATGTAGACGAAGGGGCGGTCCATTTCCATTCCGAGACGGCAACCGAGGTCCGCGCTTTCCTCGTGCCCGGACCGACCGTTGCACGCTAACATGGGGTGTCGGCGACGCCAAGTTTCGCCATGCGGGAGAACCCATGACCTCGCACCCCGAGCTTCCTTCGCGAGACGAGGCCCTCGCCCTGCTGCGCGAGTACACGCAGAAGGACGGGCTGATCAAGCACGCGCTGGCCGTCGAGGCCGCGCTGCGGGCCTACGCCGCGAAGTTCGGCGAGGACGAGCACGCGTGGGGCCTCGTCGGCCTGCTGCACGACTTCGACTACGAGCGCTGGCCCTCGGCCGAGGACCACCCGTTCCGCGGCAGCGAGATCCTGGCCCAGCGCGGCTATCCCGAGTGGTTCCGTCGCGCGATCCTGTCGCACGCCGACCATTCCGGCGTGTCGCGCGACAGCCGCCTCGAGAAGACCCTGTTCGCCTGCGACGAGCTGTGCGGCTTCGTCACCGCCTGCTCGCTGGTCATGCCCGGCCGCTCGATTCACGTGCTGAAGCCCAAGTCCGTCAAGAAGCGCTTCAAGGCCAAGGCGTTCGCCGCCAGCGTCAACCGCGACGACATGGTCCAGGGCGCCGCCGACCTGGGCGTGGACCTCGACGAGCACATCGCCTTCGTCGTCGCGACGCTGCAGGGGATCGCCGCCGAGCTGGGTCTGGACGGAGAGCCCGCCGGCTGAATTCGCGTCCCGCGCATGCCTTGCGCCTCCTCGACCGGACGCCGATGGACGATCGTCCGCACCGCGGCAAGCTGTTGCACCGCATGCGCGAGTCGCTGCGTGCTCGGCGCTACAGTCGTCGCACCGAGCGGACCTACCTCATGTGGGTCCGACGCTTCATCCTGTTTCACGGCAAACGCCATCCCGCGACCATGGCCGAGGCCGAGCTGACGCGCTTTCTCACCCATCTCGCCGTGCGGGACAACGTGGCGGCCTCCACGCAGAACCAGGCCCTCTCCGCGTTGTTGTACCTGTACAAGCACGTCCTGAAGCTGGATCTTCCGTGGCTGAAGCAGGTCGTGCGCGCGAAGAAGCCCCTGCGGCTGCCCGTCGTGCTGGGGCGTGACGAGGTTGCGCGCTGCCTCGAAGAGCTGAAAGCCACTCCGCGACTCGTCGTGCAGTTGCTGTACGGCAGCGGCCTACGGATCGGGGAGTGTCTTGCTCTACGCATAAAGGACGTCGACCTCGACAAGCAGTTGATCCACATCCGCGCCGGCAAGGGGGACAGGGACCGGATGACCGTCCTGTCCTCGACCGCCGTCGGCCCGCTGCGGCGCCACCTGCGCACCGTTCGCAGGCTGCACCAGCGTGACCTGGCCGCGGGCGGCGGCCGTGTCGATCTGCCGCACGCGCTGGCGCGCAAGTACCCCGGGGCGGGCCACGAGTGGCCCTGGCAGTTCGTCTTTCCCGCCGCTCGTCGCTGGCTGGAGCAGGACGGCGAACCGCGACGGCATCACCTGCACGAGTCGGCCATTCAGCGCGTGGTCAAGCGCGCGATGCGCGACGCCGGCATCCGGAAGAACGCCAGTTGCCACACCTTCCGTCACTCGTTCGCCACGCATCTGCTGGAGGACGGCTACGACATCCGCACCATCCAGGAGCTGCTGGGGCACCGCGACGTGTCGACGACGATGGTCTACACCCACGTCCTGAAGCGCGGTGTGCTGGGCGTGGGCAGTCCGGCGGACCGTGTGTAGTCACATTCTGGCTAATTAATAGCTATGTTATGGCCAGAATACGATTCGAGATCGTTCTTGCTCCTGAAGCCGTGGAGGACTTGAACAACTTGCGCGCCCACACGCGTTCCGGAGTCAAGCTCTGCGCTACGAGCCCACGAAGATCAGTTCTACGACGTCGATCGGAAGCGAGTGGAGATCCTCTCGATCGTCGATGAGTCAGCGTCGGCAGAGTGGCTGCACAACGAAGGGACGGAATCATGAAGAAGGTCGCTCTTTCCCAGGTCAAGGACGAACTCTCGCGTTATCTCCGAGTCGCCGCGAAGGAGCACGTCGTCATCACACGGCACGGCGAGGCGGCCGGAGTACTCATCGGTTTCAAGAACGAGGAGGAGTGGTTCGAGTACCGCCTTCAGAACGACCCTCGCTTCCTCGAACGAATCGCCGCTGCGCGCGAGAGTCTGGGCAAAGGGCGAAGTGTTCGCCTTGAAGATTCAGGTGAGTGAGTCTGAGCGGCCATGTGACCGCCGGCACTGCAACCGGCGCCCTTCCCGGATTACGCTGCGAGCTTCACTCGATATCCAACCCGCATCAACATGAAAACCAGGGTCGGAATCAGGTGGTATGGGCGAATCGACTACAATAGAACGGAGTATCGGCTGCGAGCCTCGCAGGGTCGTGTGATCCACAACTCGCAGCCCATTTCATAGTTAGACCGATCAGAGGCAGAGTGGGCATGAAGAACTTGATCGCAGCGATGGCAATAGTTGTCGCCACGACGTGTGTGCTGTTTGCAGCGGAAAAAGACGTTGCGCCCGCACGGCTGGTCTCAGGCCAGAATGGAGTGTCATGGCCGACCCTTCGCTCCCGCGACGCGCCCAAGTTTCCCAAGCAAGCGCGGAAGAAGCGGTATGAGGCGTACGTCATGCTCCAGGGAACGCTCTTGGCAGATGGTTCGGTAACGCAGGTGGAGGTCGTGCGGTGTACTACACGCGTTAACCCAAGTCAGGAGTACGGACTCGAGCCACGCGAGCGGTGCCTTCCGTTTGTCAAAGCGGCGAAGAAGGCAGTTCGAAAATGGAAGTATGACCCGTCGCTGAAAGATGGGAAGCCAGTTGCGGTCTACCTGCCCATAGTCGTCGAATTCCTCTTGGAGTAGAGTTGGTGGGACGG
>JAAELQ010000002.1 GCA_024226515.1 bacterium | reverse complement strand
GCGACCGACACCGACATCCTCGACGCCGCCCCCGACCTGGCGGTCGACAAGACCGACGGCCTGGACGAGATTTCCCCCGGCGACGACCTCGCCTACACCCTGACGATCTCCAACGCCGGCACCCAGGACGCCGCCGGCGTGATCCTGGCCGACACCCTGCCGGCAGGCGTGACCTTTTTCACCGCCTCGGACGACGGCATCGAAACCAGCCCCGGGGTCATCACCTGGCCGGCCTTCGATCTCGCCGTCGGCGAAACCGTGGAGCGTACCCTCCAGCTACGCTTCGACGGCACCCCCGGCCAGACCGAGATCACCAATAGCGCCACCGCCACCCCGGGCAACGGCCCGGATGCAGATCCTGCCGACAACACCGGCACCGACGTCACCGCCGTCGCTCAGCGCGTCGACCTCGAGGTGGTGGCGGTCGACGCCGCCTCGATGATCACCGACCTGCAAAGCCTCGGTGTCTCGGGCACCGTACGGGTGGAGATCGAGAACCTGGGCAACGGCGACGCCGCTGTGCCGTTCGAGATCAGCCTGTGGCAAGACGCCGACGGCGACGGCGTCCTCACCGGCGCCGACGGCTTGCTCGCCCAGGCACCCGCCGCCGGTGGCGTGCTCTCCGGCGAGACCGTGGCCTTCGATCTGGCAGTCGCCGGCACCGTCAGCTTCCGCGACAATCTCATCTACGCTTTCGCCGACAGCGCCGAGGAGATCGCCGAGCTCGACGAGACCAACAACACGGGCAACACCGCCGACGGCTGCGTCGCGATCCCGGTGCCCGAGGACTTCGCGCCGGTGATCGAGGTCGCCTGGCCTGAGGACGACACCAACCTCCTCGAGCCGTCCTCGGTCGAGACCATGTCGACGCCGATCGTGGTCCAGCTGACCGACGACAACGGCGACGGCGCGATCGACGGCCAGGACATCCCCGACGTCGTCTTCGTCACCGCCAACCTGGTGGGC
>JAAELQ010000001.1 GCA_024226515.1 bacterium | reverse complement strand
CGCGGTCCGTCGCAAGCCACATTTCCGACTGACTCTCTCGGTCCCGACGGCCCATCGACATCGGAGTCCTCCTCGTTCTCGGATCGATTTTACTCGAACGTTCGATCGGCGAGATGGGAGTTTTTCAACGGGCTGCTAGGCACGGTGCTGGAAAGCCTGACCGGTTTCCAGAGATCCCCCGGCCAGGTGGCGACCCAGTGGGGCTTCGGCTTCCACCAGAGCGTGACGGGCTCGAGCCTGCTCGACAACCCCACCGTCCCCAGGACGACCGCCGTGCTGACGGCGAACACCCGTCCCAAGCCGGGCGACGGCGACTCGTTCGCCGCGGTCACCTTCCTGCTGCGCGTCGATCGCGGCGACGGCGAGGTCATCTACAAGGTGGTGCTCCCCGGGGGCGCCCACGCCGATCGCGAGGCGGTCCTGCGGCAGGCCCTGATCACCGCGGCAAACAACCTCCCGGGCGGCAACTTCAACATCCCCGGCGGTGACGCCGCGGAACTGGAGGCCCAAACCGGCCTGAAGGTCCGGAGCACCATCGGGGTCCACTCCAAGCTGGAGATCCAGGCGACGGCCGACGGCACGCTCGACAGAAGCGGCAACACGAAGAAAGCCACGATTCACATGACGGTGAACACGCCGAACACCGTGGCGGCCGGCAAGGGCAGCTTCAACCACGTGGAGAAGCTCACGCTGGGCAGTGGCGGCAACCACTTCGTCTTCGGCAACGACTACTGGGGGGCGTCCACCGCCGCCAGCGTGACCAACACCATCGCGCAATCGGTGCCGCTCGTGAACGTCATCGCGCGCAACCTGCAGGGCAAGCTCACGATCGATACGCAGGCGGCGCACGAGCAGGGCTCCCCGCTCGAGCTCGACTTCAGGGCGGTCAACCGCGAGCTGCGCTTCAGCTTCGGTAGGGCGAAGAACATGGACGGCAGCATCGCCCAGGACGCGGTCGACCTGACGGTCACCCGCGTGCGCGACGACGAGGTGCCGCTCGTCGGCCTGGGCCGCGAGGTGCGCGATCGCAAGCTCGTGTTCACTCACCTCGACAAGCGGACCATCCTTCGCGGTGGGCGCTACAAGAACACGTTCAACTTCGACTTCGGTGCGACCTTCGCCGGCAACCTCAAGGGCGGCGAGGGGCACGGCATCGTCGGCACGTTCGGCGGGCGCGCCCTGGACAACCTGCTCGATCTTGCCTCGCTCGCCGAGGACGTCGGCTTCAACCTGTCGGGAGAGTCGCTCTCCGCGGCGCAGTACCAGGTCGAGAACACGCTGAGCTATGCGAACGCCACGGGGGCCACGGGCGTCAAGGTCAACCTGCAGGCGATCAAGGAAGCCTCGCAGGGGAAACTGGGTAAGTGGACGCGGCGCGGGCAGACGGCGCTCGGCAACGTCATGGGGCCCCTGCTCGACGAAGCTTTCACCGGTACGACCGGACTCTCCGGCCTCAGCGAGAACACCACCGACGCGGCTCTGGGCGACGTGATCGTGCGCTCCGGGTTCAATATCGTGCGCGGCACCGACTACTCGCTCGCCGACCAGGGCACGGGCGATCTGTTCGCGTTCCTCACCAGCGGAGCCGACACGATCAGCATCGGGGACAACGCCGCCTCGATCACACCCGGCGTCCACATCCTGGCGGGCGGCTCGGGCGCGGACACCTACGCGTTCAACACGCAGTACTGGGGCCTCGCGGTCATCATCGACAATCTCTGGAAGGTCGACATCTCCGCCGGCGAGGTGGGCGACGCGATCTTCGACGCGATCGTTCCGCAGGACACGCTGGACTTCAGCAAGGTGTTCGGAGATCTGTTCTTCACCGTGTTCGAGATCTCCTCGAACGACATCCCGCTGCTGCGGCGGCTGGGAGAGGATATCGGCATCCCGGCGGGCATTCCGCTCGAGGTCGGGACCAGCATGGTGGTCGTCACGACCGTCGATCCCGGTGAGAACGTCTTCGATCCTCTCGGCGGCGGGTTCAGTCTTGGCGGCCTGCTCGAGGTCGGGCGGAACCTGCAGATGGCGGTCGCGGTCGGCGTCGAGAACATCAGCGGTGGGCGCGGCCTGAACAAGGTCAATTTCATCGGCGACGCCCGGCTCGGCGGGCGCATCGCGCCGGGATACGGCGGCACCCTGGAGACCGACTAGTCCTCGTTCCGTCTGTTCGACCCCGACCAACTGACCGTCGCTGCCGGCACCGCAGCGGGCGCCATGGCCCAGCAGATCCAGGACGAGTTCCTGGTGCTGGACAGCGTGGCCGCGACGGGGGCCGGAACGTCGGGTGACCCGTGGAAGGTCGAGTACTCGCGCGACACGCGGCTGGCCGGCGAGCTGCGATCGGCCGACGCCAACGTCGTGGTCGGTCCGCGGAAGGTCGAGTACACGCAGACGGCCCGCCGTAGCGACGATGTATCCGACGTGGGCTTCAGCTTCCTCGGAGAGCAGTTCGCGGACGTGAGCGACGCCACCGAGCTGGAAGAGGCGCTGAACCGTATCCCCGTGATCTCCGACGTCGACGTTCAGGGCGCGGGGACCAGCGCCGACCCGTGGACCATCAAGTACACCACCACCTTCGGAACGCTGGTCAACGAGGAGAACCTCGTCGGTGTGGAGACAAGCGCCGAGGGTATCGTCGCGGGCACGAACTTCACCATTGGCGGCCGCACGTGGGACAACCGGTTCGTCCAGGAGATCCACCTGATCAACCCGGGCGTCGCGTTCACGTTGCAGATGAGCCGTGGGGCCGAGACCGATTACGCCGCCGGCATCGACCAGAGCTTCATCCCCGACTTCTGGGATCCGGACGGATGGTTCGACAAACTGTTCCCGAACGTCACCTATCAGTTCGGGCGCGGGGACGGATCCGGCGGCGGTAACCTCGGCGTGGCCGTGGGCGGCAACATCACCGGGACCCAGTACGACGATTGGTTCGGAGCCAACTTCAACGGCAACATCATCAAGGCCGGCGCGGGTCGGGACGTCATCTGGGGCCGGACCGGCGCGGACGTGATCCACGGTGAGGCGGGCGACGACATCATCGTCGGCGGCCCCGACACGGACGAAAACGAGAAAGAGGGCGAGGGCGACGCCGACACCATCTTCGCCGGCGACGGCCACGACGTCGTTCGCGGCGGCTACGGCCTGGACATCATCCTCGGCGGCGACGGGAACGACTTCATCCTCGGCGGTGCCGGCGCGGACGTGATCCTCGGACAGGGCGGCGACGACATCCTGCTCGGTGGGGCGGACAGCGACGCGCTGTTCTCGGGTTTGGGCAACGACGTCGTCGACGGCGGGAGCGGCGAAGACGTCCTGAATCTGGGGACCGCGGCGAACGGTCGTCTCGTCGTGTTCCTGGGCGATTCCGTCGGCGACTTCGGCAGCCAGACCGGCACGCAACTCGTCGGAGACGGCGACTCCACGCCATGGCAGCTGCCGGCGAACTCCGTCGGCGGCACCGGCGTTCTGCAGAAGACGGCCATCCGGAGCATCGAGACGATCCTGATCTCCGAGACGACCTCGTACGAGCTGCCCGACGGCACGGTCATCGACAACGGGGCGACCCCGCAGCACGCGGCATTCATCACGAGAGACAACGTCAGCCAGACGATCGAGATCAATCCGACCGGCATGGCGGAGGGCAAGGTCTACCGCTTCTGGGTCAACGGCGACACCGACCCGAGCGCCGACGTCGACACCAGCGACAAGATCGTCCTCAAGGGCTGGGACACGGCCAACATCTACGCGGACCCCACGGAATGGGACAGCAACACGAAGACCCAGGAGATCCGGGTCTACGCCTCGGACGATCAGACCCAGAACCCGCTGCTCACGATCCACCTCAACGGACTCGACGCGGGAATCGATGCGGACGCCTTCACGCTGGACACCGCCCCGACGTCGCACGCCTTGCTGCGGGCGGCGCTACGATCCTCGGGGCCCTACGTCCTCGACGGGTATTCGGCGAGCGGGCGGTACGGCACGAACCAGGCCCAGACCGACGAGCAGAAGCTGGTGGGCGGCCTCGACCTGTTCGCCGACTGGGCCGAGAACTTGCCGGCGAGCATCACCGATTCCGTCGCGATCCCGTTCGTCGAGCTCGACCTGTCCAATCTGTGGAACTCGACCGGGGTCACGTCGGCCACCCAGCGGATCAACGACACGCTGCAGGCCGGCATCGTGGCGCTGTACGACGAGAACCCGGACGGCATCTCGTCCGCGGATCTGTTGTCGATGGACGACGAGATCGACGGTCTCACCGTCGACCCCTCGAACTCGGGTCGCCTGACCGAGTTCCAGGCCACCGTCGAGCTGACCGGGACCGGCATCGACCTGCAGCTGGGCCAGGGAACGCTCGAGGGGCTCGGCCTGAACCTGGGAGGTTTCCTCAGCCTCGAGCAGTCCGAACCGTTGCGCCTCGAGGCCGGCCTCGATCTGACCTTCGGCTTCGGCCTCGACGCGACCACGGGCGACTTCTACGTCGAGGACCCGACGCTGGTCGGTTACCTGACGCTGGAACACGACCGTCCGCTCGACATCTCGCTGGGCGTGGGCCCGATCGGCGTCGGCGTCGAGCAGGGCACGATCTCGTTCAACGCCGGTGTGCTGTTGCCGGCCTCGGGCCGCAAGGGCGTCGGCGAGTTCGACGATTTCGACCTCGACTCTCCGCGCCTCGACCCGACGAGCGGTTACCAGGTCGAGCTGCCGTTCGTATTACAGGGCGCGCTCGCGGGACTGACCGACGAGATCGGTCGCATCGAAGGCTCGTTCAACCGCGGCGAACGGGCCACGACCGATCCCGGCGATCTCACGGCCGGCGAGTTCCTGCAGATGATCCCGCAGACGCTCGAGTTCACCGGTCCCGGCTTCGGCTCGTTGCTCGACCTGTCGAACATGTCGCTGGACCAGGTGCTGCTGGGGATCCAGGACACGCTGGAGACCGCGATCGAACCGGACGGCGCGGCGTACAAGAAACTGCCGTTCATCAACCGCAGCGCGGTCGACCTGCTCGGCGACGACGACGGCCACCTGATCCAGAAGGTCATCGACGGGCTGCAGACGGTGCGCGACACGCTGTCCGACATCAACCGCTTCGAGATCGACCTGAACCGCGAGCTGCATGCCGCCCTCGGTCTGGACGAGATCTCGGCGGAGGTGAGCGACGCGTACGATCGGCTCTCCGCGCTGTCGAGGAGCCTCTCGGGGCAGTCGCACGACGATGACATCGCGATCGCCCTGGCCCTGCGTGTCAACCCGAGCGAGTACGAGAGCCTGCTCGCGGATCGCGACGTGGCTGCCGCCGAGGACCGGCTGGCGGCACTGGGCACGGGACACGACGCCGCGTCCACCGACGAACAGATCGCGGTGGCGCTGGCGCAACGCGACCACGCAACCGAGTTCCTCGCGCTGCAGATGGATCGCGGCGACCTCCAGGCCGACGACGACTTCCGCCAGGCGTGGAACCGGCTGGGCCAGTACGGCTTCGACCACACGACCACGGATCCCGAGATCGTCGATTTCTTCGACACGTCCGAGCAACTTGCGGAGGCGACCGAGCACATCGCGACCCTGGCGAGCGGGGCGTCGGACGACGTGAAGCAGGTCGCCCGCGTCGGTCTGGCGCGGCTCGGCTTCGCGTCGAACATCACGCAGGCGGAGGTCGAGACGCTGCTGATGCGGGGCCAGGAGATCCAGGACGCGCAGGACGATGTCGACATCGTCGAGGTCGCGAACGCCGGCTTGCTCGATGCGGCGCAGAACCTGCGCGCTCTGGGCCTGGACAGCGATTCGACCGATCTCGCGCTGGCCACCGCCGTGGTCGGCGCCGAGAACCTCGCACCCTGGATCGCCGATCGCGACCTGCTGCGTGCGTTCGGCGAGGACACGATCAAGGGACGCCTCGAGTCGCTCGACGAGATCGCCGACGCGACGGTGGACGGAGGTGACGGCACGCAGGGCTCGAAGTGGCTCGTGCGCTACACCGGCGCCGAGGCGCTGTCGGAATGGTTGGAATCGCCCGGCAGCAACGTCCACGTGGGTTCGCCCATGGCGACGGGGGTCACGGACCAGTGGACGCAGGAGATCTGGCTCGACCCCGATTTCGACGCCGACTTCGGCGGTACCGCATTGCTCGACATCACGAATGCGGGTGCGCCGGGCGAAATCGTCACGGCGCTGCTGCAGGACGTGTCCGGCGTCGCCTCGGCCGAACTGGTCGCGGGTACGGGCGTCGAGAGCGACGCGTGGGCCGTCGAGTACACCGGCGACGACCCGACCCTTGGCGACGACGACCTCCTGTCGTCGGGCGGCACGAACGTGCACTTCGGCCCCCGTATCGTCGCACGCACGACCTACGAGCAGCACGTCTACCTCGTGAACGACACGGTCTCGAGCTTCACCTTCCGCGTAGGCGCGAGCGAGGTGACGATCACGACACCGAATCCGGAAACCGACCTGCGGACCACCCTGCTGGCCGAGCTGCCGAAGGCCCTGGAGAAGCTGGCGGTGATCGCCGAGGTTCTCTCGATCACGCCGGACGGCGACGGCTGGGATGTCGTCTACACGACCAGTGACTTCGCGCAGTTGCCCGAGGGCGGCATCACGACCGCGGACTCGGACCCCAACTTCCAGTCACAAGTCCTCGGCGACGACGACGTGGTGAGCACGACGTATCGCCAGGCGCTGTACCTCGACGACAGCTTCGAGCTGCGGCTCGGCCAGGACGGAACGCCACTGAACGTCACGATCGCGAAGGCGGCAATCATCGACGCCTCCGCGGCCGAGCAGCGGTTGACGGACGCCATGGGTCTCACGGCCGACTCGAGCGAAGGAGACGTCGCCCGCGCGCTGATCAGCAGCGCCGGCTACGATGCCTATCGTGCCGACCGCACCACGCTCGGCGGCTACGACGACATCAAGAAGATCGACCTCGAGTACGCCGACTCGGTGCTGGATCTGCGCATCGGCACACTCACCGCGGCGTTCCACGGTCCCGTCGATCTGGCGCTGAACCTCGACGACGTCCCCGGCATCGGCCAGCTCCTGACCGACGCCGATCCGCTGTCGTTGGCCTTCGAGAGCGAGGGACAGCTCAACGTCGACATCGATCTCGACGCCTACCTCAACTTCACCTTCGACCTGAGCCAGGTCGGCTCACCGCAGTTCCTGATCCACGACGACACCCGCCTCGACTTCCGCACGTTCAAGGTGGCGACCGAGCCGCCCTTCAACATCAAGGGCGCCGTCGAGCTGAACGGCGAGCCGCTGATCACGCTGGCGATCCAAGAGGCCGAGATCTTCGCCGACCTGCAGGGCAGCGTCTCGCTGGTCGACGACCCGACCGGAGAGGGTTTCAACCTCACCACGCTGCTGTCGAACCTCGATCTGTGGAACATCGACCTCCTCGGCTTTGCCGAGGCCGACCTGCCGCTGTACTTCCCGACGTCCACGACGCCGCTCGGCGGCTCGGGCGACGACCTCGACGGCGACGGCATCGACGACAATGTCTTGCACTTCGACGGCACCTTCCGCGGCCAGAACGACTTCGACGTCAACTTCTCCGCGCCCAGCCTCGGCGGGGCGTTGTTCGACCTGTTCGCGCTACTGAACGACCCCGCGGTGTTGCTCGCGGGCCTCGAGGGCTTCTTCAGCGGCATCGACAAGATGGCCGACGCGTTCGACAAGGTCGAGGTGCCGCTGGTCGGAGGGGCCTCGTTCGATAGCCTGGCAGACAACCTGCGCGGACTGGGCGAGAAGGTCCTCGGCGAGAAGACCTCGGCGCGCTTCACCTCGAGCGAACAGAACGTCAACGGCGACTTCGTCGACCACCTGGACGGCGATCAGAAGTACAGCGACGGGCGCATCGGCCGCTGGCTGCAACAGCAGATCCTCGACGAGAACGACAACGTCTTCGACTCCATTCTGGGCATCCTGCGCACGGAGCTGTACGAGGCGTTCGAGCCGCTGAACAGCGACTTGTTCGAGTTCGTAGCACCGGTGATCGTGGACGGCCGCGTGCAGTACGACTCGGTGACGGGCAAGGTCCTGACGACGCCGATCACCTCACCCGCCGACGTTCAGTTGACCTTCGTCGACGGTCAGCTGTCGTTCAACCTGATGTTCGGCGGCGTCCTCGTCGGCGAGCGGCAACCGGACGGCTCGATCGAGAACGCGCGGCTGCCGATCGACTTCAGCGCGGGGATTCCGGGGCTGGCGCTCGACATCGACGGTGACCTGCAGGCGCGGATCGACTACCAGATGGGCATCGGTCTCGGCTTCGGCAAGGACGGGGTCTACCTCGACACCAGCGGCATAAATAATGAAGGCGAGGAGATCGCGCTCGACCTGTTCGGCGGCATCGGCGAAGACTTCACGGCGGGCGGTTCGCTCGGCTTCCTGCAGATGGATCTGTCCGACCACAGCGACCCCGACGGGACGCTCGACCCCGACGACCTCGGCAGCAGGATCCAGGGGCACCTGGGCCTCGACCTCGAGGACGCCAACGACGACGGACAGTGGCGCATCGGCGAGAGCCTGAACATCGCGCTGCGCGCCGACGCCGTTATCGACGCCGACATCATGGCCACGGTCGCGACCAGCGCAGGGGACCTGTTGCCCAAGCTGTCGACGATCATTCGCTACGACCAGGTACTGGGCGATCTCGAGTTGTCGAGCGACGGTGGCTTCAAGTTCGACATCGGCTCGCCGAGGGTCGTGCTCGATGACGTTACGCTGGACGTGGGCTCGTTGTTCGAGAGTATTCTCGGCGACACGTTCGACACGATCAGCGACATCCTCGATCCGATCAAGCCGGTGGTCGAACTACTGACCACCGAGGTCGACATCGGCATTACGAAGTTCCAGATCATCGATCTGGCGTATCTGAAGCTGCCCGCCAAGGCGGTCGATACGGCGAAGAAGGTGCTGAACATCCTCGACTCGACGATCGAGTTCCTGGACAAGGTGGACGGTCTGTCCAGCGCGGGCGAGCTCAAGTTCGGCACGTTCGTGCTGACCGACTCCACGCTGAAGGAGCCGGACAAGATCTCGTCCCCCGAGGATGTCGCGACCTCGAAGCGCGACGCCCAGGGAATTCAGGATCACGAGGACACGCTGAAGGGACCCGACCAGCAGGGCCTGGATGGCCAGAGCAGCAGTTCGGACACCAAGAAGAAGGCGAGCGACGGCCAGACGGCCAAGGAAAACAAGAAGCGCAAGAACAAGGGCAAGCGAGCGTTACCCAGCAAGAAGCGTTTCAGCATCCCGATCCTGGAAGACCCGGCCTCGCTGCTGGACTTCGCCCTCGGCAAGGGCGACACCACGCTGTTCTACTACGACCTCCCGGACCTCGACCTGACCTTCGAGTACGGCAAGTCGTTCGTGGTCTTCCCCGGTCTCAACGCGCGCCTGTTCGGCCGCGTCGGCGTCGAGACCAACTTCGACTTCGGCTTCGACACGCGCGGTCTGAGCCAGTGGAAGGACCGCGACTTCGATCCGGGCGAGAGCTGGCGCATCTTCAACGGCTTCTTCCTGGACGACCACGGGCTCGAGAACATGGCGACGGATCTGCCCGAGATCACGCTGACCGCGGCGATCGGCGCGGGCGCCAGCATCGGCGTCCCGGGGCTGGTCGAGGCGGGTGTGGACGGCGGGCTCGAGGCCACGGTCAATTTCGACCTCAACGACAAGAACACCGTCTTCTCCGATGAGCACGGCCTCATCGGCGACGGCAAGATGTACGGCGGCGAGCTGGTCGAGCGCATCACGCAGGGGCCGTTCTGCCTGTTCGACGTCAGCGGTGAGCTGAGCGTCTTCCTCGAGGCGTTCTTCTGGATCGGTCTCGACCTCGGCTTCTTCGGCGAGATCACCATCTTCGAGGCGCGCGAGCGCTTCGTCGACCTGGTCATTGCGCGCTTCGAGTTCGAGTGCGAGCTGGACCAGCCGCCGACCATCGCCAGTGAGTCCGGCGGTACGGTCACGCTCGAGTACGGCACGGGCAACCTGAGCGCGCCCGCGCTCAACGAGTCGCAGAACTACTTCGTCGACGTGAAATCGGTTGACGCAGTCACCGTGCAGACCCTGGCCGAGGACGGATTCGTCGATCTCGAGCTGCTCGGTCCGGCGCGGGCGAACACCCTGCGCGACAGGATTCAGACTCTCAAGGACGACGACACCGTCGATGAGGTCATCGTCATCAGTACCGGCCTGGTTGCCGAGGTCTACAACGCCAACGAGATCAACCACCTGGAGATCAACGGCTCGACCTTCGGCGACACTTACAACCTCAAGCGTCTCAACGGCCGGGTGCAGACGATCACGATCAACTCCGGCGACGGCGCCGACCTGATCGAGATCTCCGGCGATGAGGATGAGGCCGCGCTCACGGGCCTGACGATCCATTCGGGTTCCGGTAACGACATCATCAATGTGGACGGCGTGCTGCTGGGCAGCGGCACGGTCACCATCGACGACAGCGACGGCGACGGCAACAGCAACAACGACAGCGCCACGGCGACGTACCTGATCGACGGCGGCTCCGGCGACGACAGCATCGGCATCCTCGATTCGAGCGGCCCGGTCTACAGCGGTCTGCTCATTCGCGGCCGCGAGGGCAACGACTCGATCCAGGGCTCCTACGGCGACGACGTCGTGATGGGCGACGCCGGCTTCGACGTGATCTACACCTACGGCGGCCGGGACATCGTCAAGGGCGGCGACGAGCGCGAGGAGATCCTGACCTCCGGCGAGAACACGGGCGATCTGGCCCTGTATTTCGACGCCGACGGCAACGTTCAGGTCGCGAGCATCTACCGCGAGACCGGAAGACCGTTCGAGTTTTACGATGTTCACGGGCGGCCCGTGAACTCCAGCGGAAACATCATCCCGCTGACCGACGGCAACTTCTCGATCCGCGTCGTGCACGGCGACATCATCGACGGCGGCGCGGACGACGACATGATCGACGGCGGCCGCGGCTACGATCAGATCAACGGCGGCGGCGGCACGGCGGCGGTCGGCGACACGATCCTCGGCGGCTCGGGTGAGGACATCATCGACGCCGGCGTGGGTGCGGTGACCGTCGACGCGGGCCCGGGCGACGACACGATCATCTGGGTCTACCGCTCGCTCGGCAACGGCTCGCTCGTGATCTCGGGCGGCGACGGCGGCGAGAGTATCGGCGACACGCTGGACATCGACCTCAAGAGCGACGACCCCGCCAGCGATCCGGAAGACCCGACCGGACTGTCGCACGAGATCTACCTGGAGAAGCTCAACTCCAACCCGAACGACAAGACGGCGAAGCTGCTGATCATCAGCGACGAATCGCCGCTGGGCGACACGATCGAGATGGACTTCGTCGAGAACGTGCGTCTCGACAACGGCTTCCTGGAAGACCAGCTCCACATTGACGATCTCCTCGGCACCTCCATCCGCAGCGTGGACATCACGCTCGGCCGGCGCAAGGCGACGGAGTACTACGCCGAACGCAACCTGGGCGGCGAGCTGCAGATTCTCCCGGACGACTACGACGCCTACATCGGCGACCGCAAGGTGCGCCAGATCGACTACTTCTATCGCTACGACCTCGCCGAGGGCGGCCAGTACCTTCTCGACGGCGACGCGCCGCGACTGCTGCGAGAGGCCCAGCCAGGCACCGAGGTAAACACCGGCAACCCCGCCGACCCGGCGAACAAGAAGCAGGAACTCGCGCTGCCCGACGGCCTGGACCGCGCGGTGCTGTTCTACGGCTACGAGCAACCGGAAGAGGACGACACCAACCCGACCCATGGACTGCTGATCGACGGCGACGGCAACCTGGTCAACGGCGTCGTCGTGCGCAAGGGCGTGCACACTTCGCGCCTCGCGGACGGCACGGACGAACAGTGGGTCTGGCTCGAGGACGGGATCGACCAGACGACCGTGTTTTACGGCTACGACGCGACGGAAGACGACTCCGGCCGCACGGCCGACAACAGCGTCACCCTGACCCGCGGCATGTCCGCGGAAGATGTGGGTACCGCGCTGACCGTGCTCGACGACATCTCCACCGTCGATGTCTACGACGGTTCCGGCCTGCGCGAGGACCCGTGGCGCATCCGCTTCGTCGCCGCCGAGCAGGACCGCGGGGACTTCCTCCGGCTGGCCCAGGTGATGACCTCCGCCGACGTCCAGGCCGCACTGAACTCCGTGCCCTCGATCGGCGGCCAGCAGATGGACGCCGTTGTCGAAGCGGGAGGCGAGGGGACCGAGCTCGACAAATGGGTCGTGACGCTGAACGGCGCCGACACGGACGGCACGACCGCCGAGTACTTCAAGCTGGCCTACTCCTACGAGTTCCAGGCGTTCGTCGGCGAGCTCGCGCCGCGCGACGACGTGCGCGTGTTCGACCGCTTCTACCGCATGAACGACGACCAGGCCGAGTTCCTGTTCAACGCGGACGGCAGCCCGGATCTGGTCAAGCTGGTCGACCCCGCGATGGACGTGCAGCGCAACAGCCTGCAACTGCTGGCGCTCGCGGACGGGGACGGAGCGGGCATCCTGTGGTACGGCTCGCAGGGCGTCGCGATCGATGCGACGACGACCGGCGACGAGCTGCAGTCGCGCCTGCGGCGGCTCGACGGCTCGGGGCACATCTCCGTGGCCACCTCCGAGACCGACGACGACCTGTGGGTCTTCGAGGGCTCGCTCGTCGACGACTCTCTGACCGAGGCGACCTTGACGGCCGCGCTGGCGAGTGCCACCGGGGCCGGCACGATCACCGTGCTGACCGACGGCACCGGCGGCGACCCGTGGGCCTTCGAGAGCGATGACTTCTCGAGCAGTCTGACCGCGGAAGAGCTGGAGCAGGCGGTGCGCGCCGAGCTCGACATGCTGGAGATCCGCGCGATCGGCTCGGGCAGCGACGCCGATCCGTGGCAGTTCAACTTCGCGGGCGAGACGAACAATATCGAGATCCCGACGCGCCTCGGCGTCACGGACCCGACAGACGACACCGAGATTGCGGACAAGGTCAAGGCCACCGCGAAGGTCGCGGAGCAACTCGGCGTCGCGGACGACAACGACGCGCTCGTGACGCAGGCGGTGAACGAGACCGCGAGCGTTGCCGACGCCCTCGGCCAGGGCGACGCGGACGACGCGGCCGTCGCGGCCGCGGTCCGCGACGCGGGCCTGCTGGACTCGCTCGAGATCGCCGCCGGCGATCAGGACGACGACGCGGTCGTCGCCGCCGCGGCGCGGGGTACGGCACAGCTCGTGCTCGACCTGGGGCTGACTGCGTCGGCCTCCAACGAAGAGATCGCGACGGAGGCGCGCGACACGGCGCAGCTGCTGCTCGACCTCGGCCTGGCGCCGGGCGCGTCGAACGCCGATATCGCGACGGCGACCCGTCGGGACTACGGCAACCTCGAGTTCGTCACGGGCGGCGCGCCGTTCAAGGTCGGCGGCACCGAGCAGGGTGCGGACACCGTCTACGAGCGTGCCGCGGCCTTCTCCACGGCGGGCTCCGTGCTGCCGGGCGACCTGCAGCGACTGAGCGTACCCGCCGCGGCAGCGGAGGCTCGCTTCGAGCTGTTCGGTGAAACCGTCGACGTGCAATTCGCCCCCGACGCCGCCGCCGCCGCACGTGCGGCCGCGATCGAGAGCGGACTCGAAATGCTGGGCGGGGTCACCGACGCCGCGGTGCTCCCCTCGACCTCGGTCGACGGCGCGTTCGACGTGACGTTCCTGCAGGCCGACACCGCCGCCAGCGCCACGATCGACCGCGATCCGCTGGACGGCGAGCGCTGGACGATCTCGATCGTCAACCCCGACGGCACCGTCGAGGCCACGGCCTCGCACCTCGTCGCGGGCGAGGATGCAGCGGGTCTCGCGGCGGCCCTCGTCGCGGCCCTCGCGGCCCCCGCGGGCTACGCCGACGCCGTGGACACCGAGACCGTGAGCGTGACGGCGACCGACGGAGCCGACTTCCGGCTCGTCCTCTCCGCCGTCGACACCACCGACGACGACCGCGAGGTCTACCGGCAGACCGCAAGTGCCGCGCGTCCGCTCGATGTCAGCGTGACGAAGATCGCTCCGGTCGTTCTGGCGGACAACACGGCCGACGAGGACAACAACTCGTCGCAGACGATCGTGATCCCGACCGACGAGTCCGCGACGATCTGGTACGGCCGCGAGAGCACCCTGGTGACCGACGCGATGGACTTCAACGCCGTGCGCGTGGCACTCGAGGCGCTCGACGGATTGAAGAACGTCAGCGTCAGCGTCACGGACGTGACGGACGTGACGGACAGCGAACGCGAGTTGACCTTCGACCTCGCGCCCAAGGACGTGGGCGGTCAGGACTCGTTCGAACGCATCTCCTACGCCATCGTCGAGGAGGTCGCCGCGGCCGATCAGGCCACGAAGACGGCCGACGTCATCACGGCGGGCAACCGCGTCCAGCTGCTCGCAATGCAGGCCGCTCCACTCACCTTGTGGTACGGCGAGCGCGGTGTCCACGTCGCCTCGGGCGCCGCAAGCGCGTCCGACATCGAGCTGCAGCTCGAGAAACTGACCGAGATCGGTCGGGTCGAGGTGAGCGAGACCGACGACGGCAACCACTGGCGCATCGAGATGATCGACGCCGTGCGCGACGCGAACGGCGACTTCCTCGAGCTGCGCAGCGAGCGGGTCACGCGGGACGGCTCCGACGTCCAGCAGACCGACGTGAACAACCTCGAGCCCGGGGACGCGCAGCTGTTCGTCGCGGGCCGCAACGTCCGCGACGCGCGGACCGGAGACGCCTCCGTCTTCCTGTTCGACTGGCAGACCCGGGCGCAGCTGCTCTACGGCGGCACGCCCGTCGACATCTCGCAGGA
Organism: bacterium; assembly: GCA_024226515.1. Classification (GTDB taxonomy): domain Bacteria; phylum Acidobacteriota; class Polarisedimenticolia; order Polarisedimenticolales; family Polarisedimenticolaceae; genus JAAELQ01. The sequence goes on along the minus strand of JAAELQ010000001.1, from coordinate 13,648 downwards.
GATGACCGCGTCGGACGTCGCGGACGCGCTCGAGGATTTGACGACGATCCGCGACGTGCTCGTCGGCGGATCGGGGACCGAGGCCGACCCGTGGACGATCGTCTACCTCGACGCCGACCTCGATTCGGCCGGCCGGCCGTTGACGCTCGAGCGCGAGGTCCGCGCCCAGCGCATGAGCCGCGCGATCGACACACAGACCGACGAGAACCTACAGAAGCAGTGGCTCCCGACGACCACGATCGCCGTGAACACGTTGATCACCTACGGCGTCGACCCGTTCGGCAACGAGCAGAGCTACCTCGTGACCGCGGCCGACGTGGCCTCGGTCTCCACGTTCCAGGGCCACCTGCGCGATGCGATCGCGGCGCTGGACCAGGTCACGATCGCGATCGACGGCAATCGCCACCGCTTCGACTTCACCGACGACAAGCCGGCGACCCAGCCGATCTCCTACGAGACCGTCAGCACCTCCGGCTCGGCCGAGGTCGAGCAACTGAAGAGCGGCACGATCACGCTGCCGCTGGGCCTGTCGGGCGCCACCGCGCGCTTCGACGGAGCGATCGAGCCGATCGATCTCGGCGACGTCGACGTCGCGGCGATCCGCGCCGGCGACACGGTCGCCGAACACCTGGGCGTCGGGACCGGCAACCCGGCGACGATCGCGACCGCCGTCCGCAACACGCAGAGCGTGGCTGATGCGCTCGGCGTAGGCGCGGGCACTCCCGAGCAAATCGCACAGGCCGTGCGCGCCACGCAGAGCGTGGCGCAGGCGCTCGGCCTGAGCGAGGCCGGCGACGCGGACCTCGCGGCAGCGCTCGACGACGCGCTGGTGCTACAGCTCGGTCTCGATCCCGACAACGACAGCGCCGAGGATATCGCCACGGCCGCACGCGAGACGGCTCAGTTGCTGCTGGATCTGGGCCTGGCCCCGGACGCTTCCGACGGCGACATCGCGACGCGGGCGGCCGGTACAGCCCAGCTGCTGCTCGACCTCGGCCTGGCGCACGACGCCGGGGACACCGACGTCGCGATGGCCGCGAGCAACGCCACGTACCGGCTGATCGAGCTCGGGCTCGAGCAGGACGCCACGGACGACCGGATCGCGACCGCCGAGCAGCGCAACGCGCTGCGGGCCGCGTTCGCAGGACTCAACGCCGGAACGGTTACCGTCGAGGGCGCGGGCTCGTTCGACGACCCGTGGGTCGTCTCGATCGCGGGCTACGACCCGGGCGCGAACGATCCGCTGCTCACGCTCGAGTACGATCTCGATACGGCATTGCTCGACCAGAACGCCGCCTCCGGGTTCCAGACGATCGAGCGTGAAGCCGAGGAAGACGTCTTCAGCATCGAGCGCGTCGGCTCGGGCGAGAACGATCGCCACGCCGTCTTCGCCGAGCTGGCCGAGACGCGTGGGCCGGGCCCGGTCTACCTGGCCGAGTTCCAGACCGTCGAGCGCAACGCGCCGCGGGTCATCCGCAAGCCGATCTACGAGCAGGACATTCCGCTGCTGGAGAAGCTGCGCCTCGACGGTAGCGCGACCGACACGGCCGTGGTCGAGGCCGCGGAGGAGATGCCGCAGCTGCTGGTCGACCTCGGTCTGTTCGCGAACGCGAGCGTCGCCGAGATCGCCGCGGCCGCCCGACGGGTCAGCCTGCTGGCCGATCTCGGCCTGCGGCCCAGCTCGACCGACGCCGAGGTCGCCGACGCCGCGCGCGAGCGCAGCGACGTGCTGTCCGATCTCGAGCTCACGCTCAGCTCCGACGACGCCGAGATCGCCGCGGCCGTGCGGCAGGCCAGTGTGCTGGCCGACCTCGAGCTGCCGTCGGATGCGACCGACGCCGAGATCGCCGATGCGGTGCTGGCGTCGACCAGCGTCGCCGACACGCTGCGGCGCAAGCTGGCCCCGGGCGCGTCCACGGCGGACCTGGCGCAGAAGGTCCGCGACACGCGGGGCGTCCTGGTCCGCACCGAGGACTTCGACTTCTTCGAGGACCCGAGCTTCGAGAATGACGGCGCGGACGATACGGTGGCGATCGAGGGCACGACCCTCGCCGACGTGTTCCTGGTGGGCCACGAGGTCATCGACCCGGGTGGCGCGAACGAGGACATCCACTCCGAGACCGTCCAGGTCACGCATTCGCGACCGGACGACGCGTCGCTGCCCGCGAACCGGGCGGTGTCGATCGTCATCCGCGGGATCGACCTGAAGGACGGGGACGAGTTCCACGACGAGATCAAGATCGACGGCAAGGCTGGCAACGACACACTGATCGCGGGCCTCGTGCCCGAGGACGCGACGATCCTCGCCAACCAGGTGCTCTCCTCGCGAGCCGTCGACGACCTGATGCTGATCGGCGGCGCGGACGACGACCGCATCGTCGGCACGCCGTTCGCCGAGACGATCCAGTACGGCTCGGGCGCGGACATCGTGACCGGCAACGGCGGCGTCGACACATTCGACGACTCGGCCGACGAGCCGAGCAACGACCCCAACGGCGCCGACACGCTGTACGAGGCGCGCGACCTCGACTTCTCGCTCTCCGACGACTCGCTGCTGGCCGAGGGGCAGAAGCCCACTGGCGGCGACATCTCGGAAGACGAGGATGTCGACATGTTCGAGACGTTCCGCCTGATCGGCGGACCGAGCCAGAACTTCTTCGCGGTCGGTTTCCGTGGCGAGGGCTTCACCCAGGAAGCGTTCCTCGACGGCGGCGAGCGCGGCGACACGTTCGAGATCGCGCTGATCGGCGACCTCAGCGGCAGATCGTCGGTCTACGTCAGCGACACGGGCACGGGCAGTACGGACGCGGACGCGGTGCTGATCCGCGGCGGCGACCTCGACGCCCAGATGAACCCGATCGACGACACCCTGCACATCGATGACGACACGACGGTTCAGCGCATCATGCGAACGGACGACAGTTCCTCCGACGCGTTCCGGCTGACCTACAACGGCCAGACGACGGCGCTGATCAGCGGCGCCGGCGCCGCGGGGGCGCTCGAGATCGAGCAGCGCCTGGCCGCCCTCGACACGATCGGTGACCTCGACGATCTGGAAGTGACCGGGGAGGGGACCGAGGCCTCTCCGTGGATCGTGACCTTCGCCGACGGCCTGGACGTCGCGAACCGCAACGTCGAGAGCAAGCTGTTCCGCATCGGCGTCGACGACGCCTTCGACACGGTCGTCACGACGAACACCGGCCGCGCCACCGTGACGCGGCTCGACCCCTCCGTGGCGAGCGCGCTGGTCGACGGCAAGCCGGTGGTGGACGAGCTGTTCGGACCGGCGCGAGAGACGCAGGTGTTCAACGTCAAGGACGACGTCAGCGGCACCTTCCGCCTGCGCTACAACGGCGGCGACTGGACGGATGCTTTGCAGCGCACCGAGGTCACGCTGACGGGCAACCCGACGATCGATGCGAACCTCATCGCCCAGGCCAAGCAGGCCGACCGCGAGATGCTCGACGAAGCGCTCGAAGGTCTGGATGAGTTGCAGCAGGTCGACGTCAAGGGCGGCGGCACCTCGCGCGATCCGTGGCGCGTCACGATCGTCAGCGGCGAGAAGGACTCGAAGGGCAACTACTTCGAGCTCGAGGCCGAGACCACCGACGTCATCACGGCGCCGATGGACGCCGCCGACGCGGCGGCCACGACGCGTGCGTCGATCTCGCTCAACACGCAGGCCGACTTCCAGCGCGTGTACTACGACCGCACGGCCGAGAACGTCATCATCCGCGGCGCGGCCGGTAACGACACGTTCGTCTTCGACGACAGCATGGCGGCGTTGACGGTCTACGGCGACGAGGGCGACGACAATTTCCTCGTCGGCCGCGTGCTGAAGACCACGACGATCACGGTCACGCGAAACGAAGGCACACCGGATGAGGTCGAGGAGCAGATCGAGATCATCGACGGCGCCGACGGCGTCACCGCCGGAGTGCGCTTCAACGCGATGCTCTTCGGCGGGGCGGACGACGACTACTTCGAGGTCAACCACAACATCGGCGCGCTGCAGCTGTTCGGCGAGGCGGGCAACGACCTGTTCTTCCTCAAGTCGCAGTTGACGAACGACGTGGATCCCGATACCGGCAAGCAGCTGGAGCTGGGCGGCGACAAGATCACCGCCGGCGCCGGCGACATGGCGAACGAGCAGGAGGCCGGCGATAAGGACATCCTGATCAACTACCTGCAAAACAACCGCGTCGAGATCTTCGGCGGCAGCGGGTTCGACACGCTGGTGGTGGCCGGTACTTCGCTGTCCGACACGTTCTACCTGTTCAGCGACAACGAGGGCCGGCAGTACGTTTACGGCGCGGGGCTGAAGCTGGAGGGCGTCACGGGCGTCGAGCGCCTGGCCCTCGTCACCGGCGCGGGCAACGACGAGGTCTACCTCTACAGCCTGGACAAGAAGCTGAGCCTGCTGCTGAACCTGGGCTCGGGCGACGACACGGTCTACGCGGGCGGAACGCGCCAGACGTTCGACGTGACCTACCCGGCCTCCAGCGAGGTCTACACGGTCGAGCAGCAGGTCACGCGCGACAAGCTCGTCGACCAGAGCCAGATCTTCAACGACGTGGTGTTCCGGCGCCACGACTGGTCGCAGGACCAGGTCAAGATCACCGCGGCGTGGAAAGACTTCTACAAGAAGTGGATCAACGAGTCGGACGACGTCGTCATCGACACGACGCACTGGCGGCTGCTCGAGGCCAACCTCGCGGTGGCGCTGAAACTCTACGCCCAGGCGGTCGAGAAGGCGATCTTCGCGCCGATCCGGGGCACCTTCCTGTGGCCCAAGAGCTTCTCGTCCGGTGACATTCAGGACTGGATCAACTTCTACCAGCAGACGAACGAGCTGGAGCGGCTGTTGCTCGACGCGAACGCGACGGGCAACGTGCGCGACGACGAGGGCGGCGACGACGCCTGGTACAACTTCGCCTCCACGCAGAGCATCTTCAGCTCGATCTTCGGCTTCTTCGGCTTCTACAGCTTCTGGGACACCGGGGCCAACCTCGCGCTGCAGCTCGACGAGGCGCCAAAGCTCCCGGACGCCGTCCCGTTCGGCACGTTCGACGCGCTGGCATCGAGTGGCCGGGATGCGGACGATGTTCTCGGCATTCGCGCGGGCGGCACGCAGCTCGACCGCGAGTTGTTCTACACCTACCTGCGTCCGGCCCTGGCCTACACCATCGTCGGCGACCACTTCCGGGCCGAGCAGGTCCGCCTCGGCACGCGGCTCTACGATCGCCGTATCGCCAACTGGGGCTACGAGCCGGACTTCTACTACTCCGACCTCATCTACACCTCCCAGGTCAGAACCTCCAACGGCTGGCTGCCCCACCTGCAGAACGCCGAGCAGTGGTGGACCGACGACAAGTACGACCCGACCGACGCAGGAAAGAACGACGGCGGCCGCCGGATGTTCTGGGACATGATGTCGCTGTTCTACGAGCTCGACACGCCGCGCAACGGCACCGCCGGCTCCGCGCAGAGCGACCCGACGAACTTCGAACAGGAGTTCGTGGGCGAGCAGGTGCTGGGCACCGCCGCCTACCGCTTCGACGACCTGCCCGAGCGCGTCGTCGAGAAGACGCTGCACGCCAACTACGACCTGTCGAAGATCGAGGGTGTGGTCCGCATCGCCGGCGGCACCGGCAACGACATCATCGAGATCAGCGCGCGTACGGGTAACGAGGTCCGGGTCGAGACGCAGACGCTGCGGCTGGCCAACTACGCCTACGGCGACGGGACGCTGTTGCTGGGCGAGGGCATCGACGACATCGACGTACAGGACGCCCTGATCCGCGCCGACGAAGAGACCGACATCGGCGTGCTGAACCGGTTGGCCACGGGCGAGCAGGCCGAGGCGGAAATCACGGTCACGATCGACGACACGGTCGAATACTTCTCGCTATGGGAGCGGCCGACCGTCGCCGCCGACGCGGTGTCCGGTCTCGCGGATGCTGCGACCACGATCGCCCAGCAGGAAGGACCGTCCACGTTCCTGACGGCGCTGAACCAGTTCGTCACCGAGAGCGACGCGATCCTGGGTCCCGACGAGACCCTGCTCAGCCGGACCGTCGCGCTGTCGCTCGACGACGTCAACGCGCTGCGCGGCGACGCGACGCTGCAGACGCTGATCGCCAGCGGCAACGTCGAGACCAGTGCCGCGGCCTCGGCCGCGAAGACGGCGCTGGACACGCTGCGGGCCTATCTGACGACGCCGCTGGCCGAGCTCGATCTCAGCCTGGCGGACGGAGAGTTCCCGGGCTCCAGCGAGCTGACCACGGTTGAAGAGACGCTGATCGACAAGGCCGAGAAGTTCGTCACCGCGGCCAAGATCCAGCTCGGCGAGAAGCAGAACAACCCGTCGCTCAACAGCAGCTCGCCGTTTTCGCTGAACTTCCTCGAGTCGCTGATCAACGACGGCACGCTGCGCGCCATGGTTGCCAAGGCGGAGACCGCGACGCCGGCGACACGCACGCTGACCGCACTCCAGGACCTGCGCGACTTCCTGACGCTGTCCTCGGTCAACACGGCCCTCGACGGCTACGATACCGAAGGCACGTCCGCGCTGCGCGTCTATAGCCAGGACGGGCTCGACGTGACAAAGCGCAAGAGCACGTTCCGCTACACACAGGATATCTGGGATCCGGCGGAACTCGACGCCGCGAACCAGTGGCTCGAAGGCTCGGTCGCACCCTACGAACAGCGTCTACAGCCCGAAGGCACGGAGCCGTTCGTCGTCCCCGAGAACGACCTGGACAACGAGAACAACACCCGCAGGCTGCGCGAGATCAAGTACACGGTCGGCGAGGCTCCGGGTCAGGTCCGGGGCAACACGGTCGGCGGCGACGTAACCCCGGAGTTCCGCGGCGACGACCGCCGGGCCGGCAACGAGTACGTGCGGCAGCTCGACAACCTCGACCACTCGTACTACACGTACTCCAACTACCGTGTCGCGGAGGATGGCGACCGCGAGCTCGAGAGCGTCACGATCCGCCGGCTGAACGACTCCGACCCGACGTTCGGCCCAGGCAGGCCGGTGGTCCAGGGTAAGGCGGCGCTGTGGGACGACGTCTACCTGACCGCGGGCAACTGGAACGCCTACGTGCGGGCGATCGGGCATCCGGAGCTCGAGCGACCCGAGTTCGCGCCCTGGGACATGCCCGACCGCAACGAGACGAACGCGTTGTTCACCGACGCCCTCGTTACGAACATGGTCGTCGACGGTTTGAACCAGACACTGCGCGACGACATCGAGGCGCCGTTGGTGGACGGGCTGCGCCTGTCGCAGCTCGAGGACAACGCGCCCGAGAGCGAGAGAGAGTTCTTCAACGTCAAGGTTCGCTCGTTCACCGATACGTCCGGCTTCTCGCTGCCGCAGCAGGTCTTCGTCAATCAGGACGCCGAGGTTCAGGTCACGGTACCTTCGAGCTATGTGCTCGAGCCGACCGGGCCCCCGCGTCTGGTCAGTTTCGACAGCGTCTTCGGACTGAACCAGCACGGCCTGTGGTACGGCGGGTTCGAGAAGGCGAACGTCGAGATCAACGTCGGCGATGGCGACCCGCTGGGCGCCAACCTCACGATCCAGGGCACGTTCGCGCTCGACGAGCTGAACATCAAGACCGGCACCGGTGAAGACAGCATCAGCGTCGAGACGACCAACGCGGTGACGTTGATCGAGACGGGCTCCGGCGCCGACGACATTCGCGTCGGGGAGAACGCGGGCGACTCGACCGGGCTGAACGCCGACCTGATCCTGGATGGCGAGCTCGGCTCCGACCTGTACTTCGTCAACATGACGCGGCGCGGCTCGGCCGTGATCGAAGTGCGTGACAACGACGGCCTCGGCTCGGACCGCCTGACCGTCTACGGAACGGACGGCGACGACACGTTCTGGTTCCGCAAGGACGACCAGGGCGAAGGGCTGATCGACTACTTCAGCGATCTCAACACGCCACAGCACATCTTCGAGCCGATCGTGGTCGAGGAGCTGATCACCGATTCCGACGCCACCGTGGCGGATAACCTGGCGCGCCCGCAGGAGCAGCCGATCACGGTCGACGGGACGGCGGACCGGCAGCGCGTGTTCTACACGCTGGTCGAGAAGATCGAGGTGCGCGGCAGCGCGGGCCGCGATCTGTTCATCATGGACGACACGACGCGCTCGATGGACATCTTCGGCGACGCGCAGAGCGACGCCTTCATCATCGGCCGTGTGACGAACCTGCAGGACGGCGACCTGGTCGACCTGGATGCGGGCGATCTGACGCCCGGCGTGAGCTTCAACGCCAACTTCTCCGGCGGCATCGGCGACGACTACTTCGAGATCAACCGCAACGTGGGCATGATCGCGCTGTACGGCGACTACGGTGACGACGTCTTCCTGATGAAGTCCTACCTCCAGACGGACCCGAACAACCCGGGTGAGACGATCACTACGCGCGGCGACGGCATCACCGTGGGCGGCGGCACGACCTCCGGCGCCAAGGGATTGGAAGACCGCGACGCGCTCGTGGACGTCGGCGGCTACGTCGAGAACGCAGACGCCACGATCGACGGCGGCTCCGGCTTCGACACGCTGATCCTGACCGGTACGCCGGGCGATGATGATTTCTACGTCTTCGTCGACGAGAACGAGCGCGGAGAGGAGACGCAGCAGGTCTACGGAGGCGGCCTCAAGCTGAAGGACGTGCGCGGCATCGAGCGCTTCCTGCTGCTGACGGGTTCGGGCAACGACAACGTCTACATCTACGGCGTGCTCGACGGCACGCAGGTTCTCGTCAACACCGGCTCCGGCGAGGACGAGGTGCACTTCGGCGGTCCCGATCGGACGTTCCAGATCTCGCGCCCGGCCGCCGGCCTGACCGAGATCTACCGTGGCGCGGGTCTGACCACCGTGCGCGAGAACTCGTTCGACACGGACACGTTGCGCTATTCAAAGCGTGGGCTCGGCGACAGTCGTACGGAGAATACCTGGCGCTGGCTGATGCAGACGCACTTCGGCTACTACCCGGCGTTCTGGGACACGAACGGTTACGGCAGGTTCGCCGGGCTGTGGAACTCGTCGTTCGATGAGAACTCGGACTACTGGACCGAGCTTCACGATCCGATATTCGTGCGCGGTCGCCTCGAGAGCTACCTGCGCTACCTCGAATCGCGACCCAACGGCTTCGTCGAGCGCATCTTGGGAATCGGGCTGCGTCAGTCGAGCAAGATCTCCAACCTGCGCAACCCCGGCAGCAACGCCGTGAACAACTTCGTCGACGACCTCGTCCGGACGTTCTATACGTCTCGAGTCGTCACGTCCGACGTGGTGGACGTCATCGAGACGGTGGCGGGCGGGCCCGTCGAGGTCGCACTCACGGCGGCCATCCCCGAGCTCGTGGAGATGCCGTTCACGCTGAAGGCCAACTACGACATCTCGCAGATCAAAGGTTTCGTGCGGCTGTTCGGCGCGAACGACAACGACACGCTGATCGTGAACGATCGGAACTTCTCGTTCGGGTCGACAGAGAACCTGCAGGGCACGCTGCAAACGCGCGACTTGCAGATCTCGGATTTTGCGTTTGACACTACCGCGTTGGAGTCGACTCTGGCCCCTTCGTCCGGCGATCTGTTCAACATCGACCCCGAGGCGATCGCAGAAGCCGTGGCGACGGACATCAGGTTCCAGGCCCAGACGGACCAGGATCCCGACTTCGGACTGCTCGAGCGTCTCATCCGCAACAACCAGGACCCGAGCCAGTCCGGAACCCAGGCCGACGTGACGGTCAACTTGCCGTTCGGTCAAGAGATCAAGGCGCTGAAAGTCGAAAACGCGGAGGCGCACGACGATCAGGCCGCCCTGGAGCTGGGCCAGGATCGGATCCGGCTTGCGTTCCAGGACTATCTGGACGAGTTCGACTACGTGCCGGACGATGACGCGGAGACCGAGTTCCTGTTTCACCGGTCGAGCGGTGGCGCGTTCTTCAAGTCCACCTACCTGAAGCTCGACAGCACGTTGCAGAAGGCCGACGTCTATTTCCTGTCGAACTCCGAGATTCCGATCGCCACCATCACGCGCGCTTCGTTCAGCCGCCTGGTGGATATCTACAACACTCAGCGACCGTGGCGCTTCCCCGACGAGGATCCCATTGTGGACGTCTTCGATCGGGACAACGTTGTCCAGCTCCTCGAGGGCTTCCTGGCGCTGACGGACACGTTCGAGACCCAGCAGGCCGACGCGGTGAGCGGGAAGATGCGCGTCTACGAACGCGTGCTGACCGACGACCCGACGGACTACGAGCGGACGCTGCACTACCTCACGGACGACAACCTGGCCAACGGCGACGTCCAGCGCATCTCGATCACCGGTCCGGGCTTACCGGCCGGTGGCCTGGTGAACCTCACGCCGGAGCAGATCGCGGCCGAGCTCGAGAGCCGCAACATCGACATCGATTACGGTTACTACTACACGATGACCGACCGCACGCGTAATGCGGACGGCGATCTCGTCCCGCACCGAGTGCTGATCTACCGGCCCGACGCGGACCCCGAGGCGGACGGGCCGGTCGAGGTGCTGACGAGCGCGACGCCGTTCGACAACGCCCTCTACGCGCAGGCGTTCCAGGACGCGGGTCTGGATCCGAACGACTTCACCGACGAAACGGTCGACGTCTACGTCAAGGCCAAGTACGGCCTCAGCGACTCCGAACTGGGCCTGTTCACGCCGGGAATCGACAAGCAGGTCTACACCAGCGCGCAGTCGGGCATCGTGCGGCGCATCGAGGTGGTCAATTCCTACGCCGGCAGCACCACCGGAGCCCAGGGTGTCCTCGACGCGATCCACATCTTCGCCGCGGAACAGGTCCAGAACCTCGTCATCCCGAGCGCGTTCGTCGTCCAGCAGTACGAGAGCGCGACCGTGACCTACGACGCGATCGAGGGTTTCGGGATCAACCCGAACACGACCGACGACAACAAGCGGGCGATCTTCTACAAGGGATTCGAGACCCTCGACCTCAACCTCAGGGCAACACCCTTTTTGATCTGGGATGCCGGTTACAAGATCTCGGTCGAGGACTTCGTCGACGTCCAGACCGTCAACATCAACACCGGAGCCGCGGAGGACAGGGTCACGGTCGGCAAGCTGATCAACGACCCGGCCGGCGACTACTGGAGCGTCGACGGCATCAGCGCCCAGCTGAACGTCAACCTGGGCGGCGGCCACGACGAGCTGTTCGTGGTCGAGACCGGCAACCCGGACGTCAACTACGGCCTGCTCGATGGTTCGACGCTCACCGGCCTGGGTATGGATCAGGGCATCGAGTACACGGGCGTCGATCGACTCGACATCCGCCTCGGCGCGGCGGCCGACCAGTTCGACGTCCGCGGCACGGTCCTGACGACCGTGACGAACCTGTTCGGCGGCCCCGGCGACGACACGCTGCGCGTCGGTAACGCAACGCGCTCGCTGGACGACGTCCTCGGCACGCTCAATATCGACGCCGGCGTGTTCGCCGACGATGGCGGCACCGACGGAGAGGGCGGCGCACACAACGTCCTGATCGTCGACGACTCGGGGGACCCCGACCGAGATCTCAACGGCCTGATCACGTCGACATCGATCTCGGGACTGGCGCCCGGCCTGATCACGTACCGCGCGACCGATGGCCATTACGGCAGTCACTACGACCCGGTCGAGTTCTCGTTCACGGCCGGCATCACGATCTCTGCCGCCGGCGTCCTGACTTCCCCGTCCGAGTCGGATCGCGACTCCCTGACAGCCCAGGGCTCGACGGGGCCCGACAGTGACGGCAGCTCGGACGCGGCGTCGATCTTCAACCTGACGAGCGCCCCGGGCTCGCCGCTCGGCAACCGGATCTTCATCTCCAGCACGCGCAACGACGACGAAGTGGTCGAGGTGACCCGCGTCAACACGGGCGTGCTCGAGGACGAGGTGTACATCCTCGACGCCGACCCGCGTTATCTGGAGGTTCACGGGCAGACCGGAGACGACACGATCACGGTGGCCCAGCCGCCGGATGCCGATCCGACCTTCGGCGGACTGACGGTGTTCGGCGAGGAGGGGATCGATACGATCACCGGCGGCGTCCAGGCCGACGTGCTGGTGGGCGGCCTCGACGGCGACATCATCGAGGGCGGCCTGGGCGACGACGTGATCCTCGGCGACCGGGCGCGCATCGTGCGCCTGCCGAACTACCAGGTTGTCCGCATCGAGACGAAAGACGACGCGCTGGGCGCGACGGACATCCTGTCCTCCAGCCAGGGCAACGACGTGATCCTCGGCGGTGCGGCAGGCGACAGCATCACGGCGCTCCTGGGAGGCAGCATCATCCTTGGCGACGCGGGCGTGGTCGAGGTCGGCGGCGATGTCTACACGACCTCGCCGACGGTCGGCGGTGTGGACATCATCACCGGCGGCAACGGGCGCAACATCATCATCGGCGGAGCCCTGGGCGACACGCTCACCGGCGGCGACGGCGACAACGTGCTGGTCGGCGACGGCGGCTACGTGACGCGCGTGGCGGGCGAGTACCGCCAGGTACGCTCGATCGACCCGGCCACGGGCGGGGTAGACACGCTGAACAGCGGCGACGGCAACGACATCATCCTCGGCGGCGCCGAGGGCGACATCATCACCGTGGGTCTCGGCAGCGACATCGTCGTCGGCGACGGCGGCGAGGTGAACCTCAACAACCCGAACGCGGGCGGCTCGAACGACATCCGCTCGATCTCCCCCGGCATCGGCGGTGACGACATCATCACCGGCGGCCAGGGCTCGAGCATCCTGATCGGCGGCTTCGGCCGCGACACGATCACGACCGGCAGCGGCAGCGCGGTGATCCTCGGCGACAACGGCGAGGTCCTCCGCGACGAGAACGAGGTCGTGCGCCAGGCGCGTACGACGGACACCGACGAGTCCACGGCGGGAGCCGACATCATCACCAGCGCCGCGGGCGCGAACGTGATCCTCGGCGGTCTCGGCACGCGGCCGAACCCGAATCCGCAGCCTGGCGAGCCGGCCGTGCTGGGCGACGTGATCGACGCCTCCGGCGGATCGAACATCGTCCTGGGCGATAACGGCGTGGTCAACCTGAACAATCCGGTCTCCAACGACATCGAGTCGACCGAGATCGGCCTCGGCGGAAACGACGTGATCCTGGGCGGCGCGGACAACATCATCGTCGGCGGCTTCGGCGAGGATCTGATCACGCTCGGCTCCGGGTTCAACACGGTTCTGGGCGACAACGGGTCCATCAGCCGCGACGCTGCAGGAGTCGTGACGCAGGCCCGGACGCTCGACACGGACGCCTCCACGGGCGGTGTGGACCGCATCACCAGCCAGGGCGGGATGAACGTGATCCTCGGCGGCGTGGGCGGGGACATCCTCGACGCCCCGCTCGGTAGCAACATCGTGCTGGGCGACAACGGCGTGGTCAACGTGGGCGGCGACGTCTACACGACCGAGATCGACCTCGGCGGCAACGACGTGATCACGGGCGGCGCGGACAACATCATCGTCGGCGGCTTCGGCGAGGATACGATCACGCTGGGCGGCGGCACGAACACGGTGCTGGGCGACAACGGCTACGTCAGCCGCGACGGCGCTGGTGTCGTGACGCAGGCGCGCACGACCGATGCG